>DAIRGM010000072.1:0-8265 GCA_036794525.1 Methanoculleus sp. | reverse complement strand
CCAAAGACCCCGGTGCGTTCGGCGCAGAACCCATGATCGTCGAGGTCAAGGAAGAAGGCGGTGCGGCGGAAGTTGCCGTCGCAGGAGCAAACCCGCAGTTCCTTGAGATCGAAGGGCGACTCAACGCCATCGAGGAGAGGATCGAGTTCGTCGATGCAGAGATCGCCCAGCGCGTCGGAAGAAAAATCGGACGCGATATCGGCATCCTGTATGGACTGGTCGCAGGTTTGATTGTATTCATGATGTTGTTGGTATTACTGCCCAAGTTGGTTGGGTACCTGTAAGGAGGATTGACGAATATGTTCAAATTCGAAAAAGAGCAGACGGTACACGACTTCAACGGTACCATGATCGGCGGGCAGCCCGGAGAGTACCCGACCGTGCTCGGTGCATCCATCTTCTACAACAAGCACGAGGTTGTTCTGGATGACCACACTGGAAAGATCGACAAGATAAAAGCAGAGGGGCTCTGGAACCGCTGCCAGGAACTCTCGGATATCACGGGCATTCCGCACTTCATCCAGATCATCGCGGAGTTCCCTGAGGCCTTCGAGAGCTACATCGACTGGTTCTGCAGCATCGACGACAAGACCGCGTTCCTGATGGACTCTTCCGTCCCGACGGCGCTGGCACACGCGTGCAAATACGTCACCGAGGCCGGCATTGCGGACCGCGCGATCTACAACTCGATCAACGGCTCGATCCTGCCCGAGAACATCGAGGCTCTCGCCAAGAGCGATGTGAATGCAGCCATCGTCCTCGCGTTCAACCCCGGCGACCCGTCGGTTGCCGGCCGTGAGAAGGTCCTGGTCGAGGGCGGCGTTGCCGGACAGGAGATGGGCATGCTCGAGATCGCGGAGAAGTGCGGCATCACCCGCCCGATCCTCGACACTGCGGCGACCCCGCTCGGTCTCGGCTCCGGCGGCTCGTACCGTGAGATTCTCGCCTGCAAGGCGATCCACGGTCTCCCCACCGGCGGCGCGTACCACAACATGACGGTCTCCTGGACCTGGCTCAAGCGCTGGAAGGGAACGAAGAAGAACCCCTCGCAGCAGCTGGCCGGTCTCGAAGGCAAGGATGCCCTCATCGAGCAGCTCACCCACCACTACCTCGGCGGTACGGACGGTATGCGCCAGGCAGCCTGGTCTGCACCCGATATCGGCTGCAACATGGTTGCAAGCACGCTCGGCGCCGACCTGATCATGTACGGCCCGATCGAGAACGTCGAGGCGATGATCACCGCGCAGGCCTACGTGGATATCGTCGTGATGGAAGCGGTGCGCGATCTCGGCATCGAGCCCAAGACCGAGAAACACCCGTTCTTCAAACTCATTTAAACCCTTTTTTTTGCAATCCCGGTGAACGGTATTCGCCCCCGCTGAGAGGAGGGGCTGCGCCCGATGTAAACCAGTTTACCTTAATAAAGTGATTTTAGTAATAACTATACATTGGAGAATCCTATACCTGATCACCAGGCGCTTATGAAACTGATTACCGTTGCAGGCCCCCCATCTTCGGGGAAGACCTCTGTTATCCTCAAAACCATTGCAGCCCTGGGGCTGCCCCCCGGGAGCGTGGGCGTCGTGAAGTTCGACTCGCTCACCTCCTTCGACCACCAGCGCTACGATGAACAGCAGATACCCAATCAGACTGCGTTTGCCGGAAAGATCTGTCCTGACCACCATTTCGTCAGCAACGTCGAAGGGGCGGTCAAATGGGGCATGAAGAAGGGATTGTCGGTTCTTGTCACGGAGAGCGCAGGGCTCTGCAACCGGTGCTCGCCCTACGTGAACGGCATTTTATCGGTCTGTGTCATCGACAACCTCTCCGGCATCAACACGCCAAGAAAGATCGGTCCGATGCTGAAGTATGCAGATATCGTCGTTGTCACGAAGGGGGATGTGGTCTCCCAGGCGGAGCGCGAGGTCTTCGCCTTCAATATCCGTGAGGTCAATGCATCGGCAACGGTTCTCTTCGTGAACGGAATCACCGGCCAGGGAGCGTTTATGCTTGCCCGCCACTGGCAGGATACGCTGGATATCCGGACACTTCGCGACCGTAAACTCAGATTCACGATGCCTGCTGCCATCTGTTCGTACTGTACCGGCGAGACCCTTATCGGAGAGATGTACCAGATGGGGATGGTCAAAAGGATGGAGTTTGACGACGCATGACAGCCCTTGACTATGTTGCAGAGGTTTCGTCGGTGCCAATCGGCGATATCCTTCGCCGTTATCCTCTTGCGGTTGATTACCTCGCCAACATACGGCTGGTTGGGGTTGATGAAACAAAGACGCTTCCCGAGATCCTGGAGAACGTCGATGAGGATATGCTTGAGGAGTTCGGGCTTGACCGCGAGGAGGTTATATTCCATTTCAGTGCATTTCTTGAGGCATTCTCGCGAATGGAAGAGTCTATCGAGACGATCTCCTCAATCACGATCCTCGGCGGGCGAGACAAGGCGGGGAGGCCCGAGATGCTTGAACTGACGGTGACACCCGGCGAGGTCGTGAGCATTGTCGGTCCCACCGGCTCGGGAAAGAGCAGGCTGCTTGAAGATATCGAATGCCTTGCCCAGCGCGACACGCCGACTGCAAGACAGATCCTCATCAACGGTTCGGTCCCTGATCTCGATAAGAGATTCTCTACCGGGGGGAAGCTGGTAGCCCAGCTCTCGCAGAACATGAACTTCGTCATGGACTTAACGGTGCAGGAATTTCTGGAGATGCATGCAAAAAGCCGGATGATCCCGGACTCCGCCGCGGTTGTAGAGAAGTGTTTTGCGGTCGCCAATTCATTGGCAGGGGAGAAGTTCACCCTGGATACGAAAGTCACCCAGCTCTCCGGGGGGCAGTCGCGGTCGCTGATGATCGCCGACACCGCTCTCTTGAGTTCATCCCCGATCATCCTCATCGACGAGCTGGAGAATGCAGGAATCGACCGGCGGGAGGCGATCGAGATCCTCGTCGGCAACGCGAAGATCGTCCTCATGTCGACGCACGACCCGCTTCTTGCCCTCCGTGCCGACAAGCGGATCGTCATCAGAAACGGAGGCGTGATAAAAGTGATCGAAACGACCGCAGAAGAGGAGCAGACACTGCATAAGATCGAGGCGATCGACTCCGCCCTCCTCAATATCCGCAACCAGCTCCGGAGAGGGGAGATCGTTATAGAAGAGAGCATTCCGGAATTTCAGGAGAAATGATATGTGGGAATTATACGATGCGTTGATCGAAGGGATCCCCGACGACATTATCGTTGAAGATATGGCCCTCGGCGGGGAGCTGACGTATGTTGAGGCAAACGGCGGCATCGGTATCGCTGGATACCGCTATTATATCCAACGTGCCCCGATGATGACCGAAAACAGGATTGGAAAGCCGTTAAAAGAGATAGCCGGGTGTGTGAAGTCCTGGAATCTGTGGGAAGCATCGATCGGTAATGCGGCGATCAATGCGTGGTACAATCATCCGGATACCGCCGGGAGAGCAGGGATCGAGGTTGCAGAGAAGAAACGGGTCGAGGAACGGCTGAAAGACCCGTTCATCAAATCCCAGAATCTTGTAAAGGGTAAAAAAGTCTGTGTCGTCGGTCATTTCCCGTTCCTTGAGAAGTTGATCGCCCCCGTCTGTGACCTGAGTATCGTTGAGTGGGATCCCGAGGAGGGAGATTATCCGTATTCCGCCTGCGAGTACCTGCTGCCGGAGTCCGATTATGTGTTTCTGACCTGTGCCGCCGTCAGCGATAAGACCATGCCGCGGCTCCTCGAACTCTCGGAGAACGCAGAGAGAGTGACGATCGTGGGCCCGGGAACTCCCCTCTCTTCGGTCTTCTTCGATTACGGCGTCTCCGATCTCTCGGGTTTTGTCGCAACCGATGCTGCACTCGCGAAAAGGATCATCAGAGGGGCGGAAAACCAGAGGATCTTCGGAGCGGGAATGAAGGTGGAGTATCTTCGCCCGGGGGTTTGAAGGAGGTTGCGGGGCCCTCGTTCAGTGCTTTGATGAAAGTGCTGAGGGAAAAAGGAGCGGGTGCCGGGCAGTGATGGCGATGCCTGATGGAGAGCCGTGTCCCGAAAATGAGCCTGGACCCTGTTCATCGAGGCTAAAAAGGGCATGGCGCCAGCGATGAGGGAAGGTATTACGGATCGAATATGGACCTGGAAGGAGCTCTTGACATCATTTTCAGTTATAACTTAGAGCACTACCTGGACAGGAGGGTCTGTCGATACCCTATAACCAATTCTGGAGTTGTTGGAGTGATCGCCCCCCTGGAAAATGCCCGTATCACCCTTGCCCGCTGCTGATCAAGTTTTTCGGCGCTCATAGGGCCGGGGTGTGATCTTCAAGGCAACCCGGGGAAGAGGGGTAGATCTCGTCCAGAGTGCGTACCCGAGAGTCTTCAAAGACCTCGTCGGCGTACCATTTCGTATCAAAGGCCAGGAAACTCATAAGGATAGGGATGGTATCGTTCCCTTTCTCCGTAAGCTCCCATTCAACGACCCGCGGACATTCCCTGACGATCCCCGCCCGGATGAACCCGCCCTCCTCAAGTTCGCGCAGCCACATGATGAGGACACGCGAGGTCAGGCCGGGAAGAGAATGCCGGATCCGGTTGACTTGATTTACGTTCTGGAGCGGGCGGCCGACGGCGGTGTGCAGGTACGATCCGATCTCCGCCGTTCGGCGCGGCGCCCGGTTCGAGGCTGTGGTGGCTTAGTTTTGATCTGGAACCGATCGGAGAGGTCCGACGTGTAGATGCGTGTCACAGAAAAGGTATATAGAAGAACGTTGACGTCTCCATTGTGGATACCGAAATCGGTATCCCGAGATGCGCGGGGTCGCCCATCCACGGTTCACGGCCGGATGACGCACCCCGCATGCCCGGAGGCAAAAGGAATGTACACATTCCGTGTACTTAAACATGTCCCTCTTCTGCCTCCGGGAGAAAGCGGAGGAAATGTCAATGAATGGAAAACTAGGAATGCGAGCATTCTCCCTACTCCTGGCACTGCTGCTGGTGAGCGTGGGGGTTGTGTCTGCGGTGAGTGCAGAGAGGGTAGAAGATGTATCGCGGGGTTGGCTCGATACGTTCGATCACTGGGTTGGGCCGAGAGATATGTCAGAGTATACTCCGGTCGTTGAAACCCCGCAGTGGGTTCCGATCACTGAGGAGAGCGCACGGCAGCATCCCGGAATGATCGCTCTGGACCCGGAAAAGGCGGCAGAACTTCAGGAAATCGATGCGATCGGTGCAGATGTGGTTCCGGTCTCACCCGGTAAAGTTTCGTTGACACTAAAGCATGAGAGCGTAGAGCGCGAAAGCAGCGATTCCGACACCACGGATTCGATACCGGACGTGAGAATGACCCAGGGAACGATTATCTGGTACTGGACACAGGACACATGGGTCTCCCACGAGATCACGATCCATAACTACGATTATTCTGTAGTGAGTGGGACGGTTATCTTCTGGTCGCTTGAGGATAACTACGGGTATGGCGTACCGTTCTCGGGTCTCGCACCGGGGGAGGACCTCAATGTAATGGTTCCATTCAAGGTTTCCGCGCAGAATAGTTCTATCGGAGTGAAACCGATAGCAGTCGCGATCACAGTTGATCCCGGCGGTATTACGTCATGGATCGAAAGAATGCCTATCGATGCCATAGAGAAGTACAACAACGATGCGTCGCATCTCTTCGATCCTGGCGGCGGAGAAAATCTCGAAACGAGCGATCTGTACCATTTCCCGTTCAGTGAGGGGTATAGGGTACTATCCGAAGCAGCGCGGGCGGCCGACAACACGGTCGATCCGTATCAGTCCGCGCGCGAGATAATGCAGTATGTCAACGGGGCCATGAATTACACGTATGAAGACCTGTATATTGAATACATATGCTCCGATCTATACATGATAGATCATCCATCCTCCATCGATGGGAAATATTTAGGAGTTTGTGACGAATATGGGACCCTGTATACCGCCTTCGCCCGGGCGCTGGGCATCCCTACTCGGTTTCTGTCGTTCTCGATGAGAGAAGTGGCTACCGGTAATGTTTCGGGGCATGCCATTGCAGAATCGTGGAACGGAACTACCTGGGTTCACTCGGATCCGACATGGAATGTATTTGACAATCCCCAGGTTTACAGGACGGCGGGCAACGATCACATCAACATTACCGTCTATGGCGATGCCGATGACTCCTATTACACAGAGGACCCGAACGACCCGACCGGCGACGGCATTCTCCGGTACGAAGATTTCAGAACACAGATTCTCCTCGGTGAGGTTCCGAGGTACAATTAACCTTTTTTTTATGACGAGAAGTATCACCCTCCTGGCGCTCGGGCTCATCCTTGCGGTGATCGTCTGCAGTATCCCTGCAGGTGCGGTGGTGACGCCCCTTCCCGGGCAGGGGAACCAGACGGGAATTTTGTTTGGGGTCCACCCGAATGCGAAGACCAACGAGACGATCACCGCGTTCATCGCCGAGCACGGGGAGATCTGGTGGCATGAGGGTGCGTACAATCACACGCATAAGTACGTGTACGTCGTGCCGGCGAACGCCTGCGAAGAACAGCTCGTCTACTTAAACCGGATAGCCGACGAACACGGCGGCGAACAGTCCATCGAGCAGATCTGGATCATCGGCTGCGATGAAGCGCTGCCCCGGGCTGCGGAGCTCACATTCCCGAAGATTTTTGCGAAGTATCCGGCGCTCAGCAACGACAGAGAGCTGCGGTCGTACGTCGAGAATCAATCCCCGGGCCGGTACGAAGAGTTCAAGACCGGGTCTTCTCGGGCGCAGGTCTGTTTCATCAACGATACGGGGGTTTTCACGGAGTACATCGTCGACCTCTCGGGCGGAGAGATCGTCTCCACGACGTACGTCTCGGAAGAGGACCTGCCGGTCAACAAGTCCGCAGCAACGGCGCAGGCCTTCTCCGGGAAGCCCCCGGACGCCCGTGTCGAGAATATCGTGCTACGGGCCTACGATGACACCATCGTCTGGGAGGTTACGGTCCGGGCCGGTTCGAAGGCTGATGTCGTGCAGGTCCCCGCGGACCCGGCATCCGGTCATCCGCCCTGGACGGCAACACCAGGGTTTGGAGCGGTCGTTGCTGTTTGTGGTATCGGAATGGGTATTGTTCTGTGTCGGAAGCGACGATAGGGGGCGGGAGCAACATGGCTGCGAACGCCCCGCTCGCACGGGGGAGGTCTCGCATTTTGTCTTCCGAAGTGTACCAAATTTTGAGCCCGAATGTCGAGTTTCTTGTGCCCGATCCCCGCCGTCCGGCGCGGCACCCGTTTCAGGCCATGTGGACCCTTTTTTGCGGCGGATCGATCGGACGAACCGGATGAGTTGATGCATGTCACAGAAATGGTATAGAGAAAAACGCTTACGCCTCCATCACGGATACCGGGATTGGCATCCCGAAATGTCTGGGATCCCCCCAGCCACGGTTGACGCCCGGATGAAGAACCCCACAAACCCGGAGGCAAATAGGTGTTATGCGTTCTGCGTACTTAAACGTATGCCTCTTCTGCCCCCCGGGAACAGAAACACGGAGGTCGAATAGATGAAAGCAAAAACTGGACTGCAGGTATTCTCCATGCTCCTGGCAGTGCTGTTGGTGAACGTGGGGGTTGTGTCTGCGGTGAGTACAGAGAGTGTAGAAAATGTATCGCAGGGTTGGTTCGACACGCTCAATCACCAGAGCTCATTGTCATTTAATACGCAACTATTCAGGGCACCCGATGAACCGCCATCGGCATGAGGGATTTCCCTTGGAACGCCCCTTTCAATTCTGACAGCACCGGGCGGTCGTGTTTCTTGACCGTCGATATGAATTCCCTGACCCTGTAGAAATTCATAGCTCACTCTTCACTCCGGAGGTCTTCTGTTTCAGTTTCAATTTAGATATCATAATAAAAAGATCTTTTGGTTGGGCTGAATAGTTACGAACCGTCAACCTTCGCACACAGTAAATTGCTGCCCTGTGCCCCGTAAGGGGCCCCGGCAACAAGCCCCCTGCGTTAGCGGAGGGTAGTTGATGGCAGTTCGATGTGCCCGACGATCCGGAGTTTCCCGCCCTCGAGGTAGTGGAGCACCGCAATGTCGCCGGGGAGGTAGACGAGGTCTTTCTCGAGTGCAAGCGTCAGCGTCTGCTGCCGCCAGTCCCCGTCGTCCCGCACCGCCTCCACCCGCGCCGGGATGAACTGCATCCAGTGGCCGAGGTGGAGCACCGTCCCCGCCGTGAGCGG
>DAIRGM010000071.1:0-8683 GCA_036794525.1 Methanoculleus sp. | reverse complement strand
CCGCTGTCTCGGTCGACGATATCGTGATGGCGGTAAAGAAGGCGGGCGTGACCGCAGTCCCTGTGGGCCAGCGCTGATTGCAGTTACACGGACAGACCTGGAGGCGACTTGATGCAACAAAAGACGATGATTATGCTGGTCGATGGCCGAACCCGGGGAGCGAACATCGCCGGTCCCGGAGGCGACACACCCCCGGACACCACGGAGAACAACCATGGCTGAAACCACGAAACGACTCTCGTTCCTCGATCGCTACCTGACTCTCTGGATCTTCCTCGCGATGGCGATCGGGATCGGGATCGGCTACTTCTTCCCCTCGGTCCCGCAGGTGATCACCGGCTTTGCGGTCGGCACGACCTCGATCCCGATTGCGATCGGCCTGATCGTGATGATGTACCCGCCGCTCGCGAAGGTCCGGTACGAGGAACTCGGCAACGTCTTCCGCGACCGGAAGGTGCTGGGCTTATCGCTCTTCCAGAACTGGCTTGTCGGGCCCGTGCTGATGTTCGCCCTCGCGGTCCTCTTCCTCGCCGACCGGCCGGAGTTGATGTACGGCCTGATCCTTGTGGGCCTCGCCCGGTGCATCGCGATGGTGATCGTCTGGAACGACCTCGCCGGCGGGAGCTGCGACTACTGTGCCGCGGTGGTGGGCTTAAACTCCGTCTTCCAGGTCTTCTTCTACTCGATCTACGCGTACATCTTCATCACGGTTCTGCCGCCGCTCCTCGGGATCGGGACCGGCACCGCGATCAGCATCACGATCGCCGAGATCGCGACCTCGGTCTTCATCTACCTCGGCATCCCGTTCATCGCCGGGTTTCTGACCCGCTTTATCCTGCTGCGGGTACGATCGAGGGAGTGGTACGAGACCCGGTTCATCCCGCGGATCTCGCCCCTGACCCTCGTCGCCCTGCTCTTCACGATCATCGTGATGTTCTCGACCCAAGGGGCGAACATCATCCAGGTCCCGCTCGACGTCGTCCGGGTCGCGATCCCGCTTCTGATCTACTTCCTCGTGATGTTCTTCCTCGCGTTCTGGACGAGCCACCGGCTCAACGTCGACTACCCGCGTTCGGCGACCCTGGCCTTCACAGCAGCGTCGAACAACTTCGAACTCGCCATCGCCGTCGCTGTTGCGGTCTTCGGCATCGGCTCCCAGGTCGCGTTCGCCACCGTGATCGGCCCGCTCGTCGAGGTGCCGGTCCTGATCGGGCTCGTCAACGTCGCGCTCTGGCTCAAAAAACGGTGGTACGCGAATGAGCCGGCCGCGCAGTGCGCCGTCGATCAGGGGGTCGTGTGAACCGCGGCCGCCCTGCCTGCACCTGCGTGGAATTGAGCGGGAGGTCTTGACAGCCAGCAAAGAGGTTCAAGAGAGGGTTCGGCGATCAACGTCCCCCTGCTACCAGGAGGCGCCCATGGGGTCCCGGGGACAGGTCCTCTCCAACCCCGGCGCCTCCCCCCAATAACCGGGAGCCCTGACGGCAGCGGGTCCCCTGAGCGGCACGGGTATGATGCCGAAGAGGATGTGCGGGGATCTTGTTCAACGAGCGCTCTCATCTAGGCATTAATTCGGACCTGTTTCAGATCGTACCACCCTTTTCCCAGCAGTGCGAGTCCGATGATGATGAAAATACCGGAATGGATGCCGTAAACCCAGGTCTCAAACCCGGAGTTGCCATCAAACAGATTCAACCAGAAGAACGGGCACGCCAGTCCGAAGAACGCGAATCCTGCACCGACTTTCATCTGGCTTTTTATCTGTCGCTCGTTGGAAGACATGGCCTTTTCCGTGTAGAGTGATCTGTCCATGCAATACTTAATTGAAGTCCATGGTCCTTTTTTCATTCCGATAACATCGAATGCCTATAGCACGCAACAGGGACCTGCAGGACGGTGCAGACCGGTCACGGACAGGAGCCAGGTCCCCATGTGGCGCGTGCGCGTGGGGGAGGGAAACGGCGTGGGCCCGGAGAACGATGGTAGACCCTGCACGACGGCGGAGTGGACACCTACGGGTCGGTCGTGGGTCGGTCGTTCCGGGTCGCGCAGGGCGAGTCCGGCAGAAAGACGCTCGCGCCGGTGGTATTCAATCTCACATGAACAGCATTGCCGCGAGAAGGTAGGCCCCGATCCCGATGAAGAGCACCCCGACGATGCGCCGCGTCCAGTACTCGAACTTCTCCGCCGCCTTCATCGCGCTCCCCACCTTCGCGATCCCGGTCACCATGATCAGCGAGAACGCGATCACCGGCAGAGCGGTGGCGACGGCAAAGACCGCCGGGACACCGAGCGGGTCAGAAGTCCGAAGCGCCAGCGGGACGAGCATCGCAAAGAAGAGCACCGCCGAGAAGGGGCAGAAGGTCAGCGCGAAGAGCACGCCAAGGATGAAACTTCCCGCGAGCCCCCGGTCGGCGACCCGTTCTTTGAACGCTGCAAATCGCCTGCTGCCGCCCCGAAAGGAGGGGAGCGGGACGAGATCGAGCATCACGATCCCGATCGCGATCAATAGCGGGCCGACGAGCACCTCGCCCCAGGTCTGGAGGAAGAGCGAGATCCCCTGAATGGAGAGGCCGAAGATGACGATCAGCGCCGCGAGCCCGACATAGACGACCATCCTCCCGCCGCTGTAGAGCACTCCGGCGAGGAGGGTCTGCCCCGGGTTGCCGATCTGGCGGGAGAGATACCCGATCGCAGCGATGTTTGTTGCGAGCGGGCAGGGCGAGAGGGCCATCATGAGTCCGATGAAGAACGCGGCGACGAGAGGGACGCCGCTCGTCCCCATCGTCTCCATGAACCCCATCAGGCTCATTGCGAGAAGTCCCCGGTAAGACGCATCCCGATCAGCGTCTTGAGGTACTGCATGAATCCGGGCTTGTCGTTCAGCTTGTACCAGACACGGATATCCTCTTCTTTAGAGAATCCACCCTGGTCGTCGTAGGTACCGATCCAGAGCGACGAGCCAGTCGCGCCATAACGCTCGACGGTCTCCTTCTTTTCGGGGTCGGCAATATCGATGTGGTCGAAGATCAGCTTTCCGGAACCGAGTTCTTCGGGGAAGTATGTCTTCACGGTCTCTTCGGCGTAGTCGCCGAGCACCACGCAGGAGTAGCACTGGTTCGGCGCGGTGAAGTGGATGACCTCGACCTTGGTGACGGTGCCGTTGAGCGGCGAAGTGGTGGCTGCGTCCGCTCCGCCGGGTTCTGTCGTGCACCCTGCAAAGAGGGTGGCAAAGGCCAGGAGAACCAACAGCGCAACTAACGGCAGAACCTTTCGTCCGGTTATGCTGCAGGCAGGCCCCTGGAGCACGCGCGGGGCATCAGGACTGCATGGTTGTTTTGTCTTCATCAAGGACACTCCAGTCGCTGGGTTGACCATTACAATTTGGTTTGAAATGACTTTGTGTTCTTGTACAGGTTGATATATATGCTTTATCCAGGAGTGCTCCATCACCGCATCCCCCTGCCGGAAATATCGGCTCTCCTCCACTGCGTGTCGGGGGCGATCCGCGGTTCACCGCCGGATCGCCTCCAGCACGGCGGCGGCCAGCCGCTCGATCTCGTCGAACCGGGGTTCGCTCATCCCGCTCTTCGCGATGCCGCAGTAGGTCGCGATAAGGTGCAGGTGCGGCTCGATTCCGAGCGCCCGGAGTTTCTTCTTCCCGCAGCAGTCGGCGCATCCGTCCAGCACCAGAATACGATCCGCGTGCCGGACCGCAGCCTCCAGCGACGTCGTCGGCCGGGTGGCCGCGATGCAGGCCTCGACCGCCCCGCAGGAGCAGTGGAGGAGCATCGCCCCGGCCTGGGCAGTCAGTTTCCCGGTGTTCGAGATCCCCGAACAGGCGATGACGGTGACCGCCAATCAGTTCCCCTCGAACGTCGCGTCGATCCAACCCGTAATCTCGTCCCGGATACGCCGGACGCCGGCCATGATCTCCTCGTCGGTGCCGGTGAGGTTCGAAGGGTCGGGAAATTCCCGGTGGATCTCCTCCTTCGCCCAGGGGAAGAGGGGGCAGATCCCGCCCTCGCAGACAGCGACAAGGAGATCCATCTCCTGCTCATCGAACTCACCGAGATCCTTTGAGCGGTGGCCGGCGATGTCGATCCCGATCTCGGTCATCGCCCGGACGGCATGGGGGTTCAGGGTTCCCGGCGCGGTTCCGGCCGAGAAGGCCTCGTAACGGTCGCCGTAGCGTGCGTTCATGTAACCTTCCGCCATCTGCGAGCGGGCGGCATTGTGGGTGCAGACGAAGAGGATTTTTTTCTTCACGGTATCACTCCAGCCCGAACGCTTTGAGTGCCGCCCGGGCGATCAGCTCCGGCGGGATCGACTCGTGACGCTCGCCGTTATACTCGATTGCCCGGCACTCCGCGTTATCCTGTCCGGTGATGCAGGCGCAGGAGGTGCAGGGCGTGCTGGTGACCTCCATATCTTCGATGAGGTCCTCGAGCGGCACGCCGTTGAAGAGGATGCTGTTCGACTCTGCTATCGCTTCATTCTCGAGGACAGTCTCGACAACCCGGACCGCGATGCCCTCCTCCTCGAGGATGGGGCGGATCTGCTCGACGACATCTATCACCGCCCTCCCGGTCTCACCGCATCTCTCGCAGGTGTTTTCGATGTCTCTTCCGATGTGCCGCCACTCAACGACGAGGGTGTTTGTCGGTCCTCCGCAACCGCAATCGGCACCGCAACCGCAGCCGCATCCACCGGAGACCTCAGCCCTCTGCTCCTGCTTCTCTCTTCCCCGTCCTTCCCAGGCGGCGGAGACGACCCTCTCCACATCCTCTTCGGAGAGATCGAGGCTTCCGCCCTTCTCGATCCCGAGGTCCGTGACCACGATCTCCTGGTCGGGTGTAATCCCGGCCCGCTCGGCGATCTGGCGGGCGCAGCCGACCGGGCAGCCGTCGATGACGATCACCTCGTCCGCCGTCTCGCCCTTCTTCTTGATCGAGGGCGTCCCGACGGCAAGGGAGGCCGTGCAGGCGATATTTCCGTATCCTTCCTTCGTCAACTGGACGGCAGCCTCGTTCGAGAGCTGGCCGGCCTTCGATGCACCGGCGCAGGCGAAGATGAACCGCTTCGTTCCGCCTTCCGGCTCCGCACCACCCCCACAGGCACACCGGGGTACTGTCTGTTCCGTCATCTCACTTCACTCCAAGTAGAATCTGTTTGATATCCTCAACGCAGGGAACGTGGCCGACGACTTTAGGCTCGCCATCGACGTAGAGCGCCGGCGTCAGCATCACGCCCCGCTCGATCATCGCATCGAGGCTCTCGATCTTGCGGATCTCCGCATCGATCTTGAGTTCCCTGACCGCGATCTCGACATTTTTGATCATCCGCCCGCACTTGGCGCAGTCGGTCCCGAATACTTCAATCAACACCATGGTCCTCTCTCCTCTGGAGAGTGCAGGTTCCGGCGTCTCGTACCCATCCGGCGGAGACGACCGCGTCGACATCCCGAGGGTCGATCCCGAGGTGGCCGGTTGACCGGAGAGGGAGCCCGGTAACGACGATGTACTGGTCGGGCTCGAGACCCAGCCGCTCGAGGATGGTTCGGGCGCAGCCGGTCTCGCAGCCGTCGATGACCACGACGTCGTCTGCAGCCTGCACCCGTTCGATCTCGGGCCTGCACCCCGCGGCGACGGCAGCGATTGCAACAAGGTCGCCATAACCTTCGCAGGCGAGCCGTGTCGCGCCGCGGCAGGCGAGTTGCCCGGAATACGATCCGCCGCAGCAGGCGACGATGACGCGTCGTTCGCGGGCCATGCCCGTCACCCCTGCAGGATCTCCTTGATCTCTTTCACGTCCGCCACCCGGCCGGAGACCTTGAGTTCCCCGTCGACGGCAAGCGCCGGCGTCAACATCACGCCGCGGTCCATGATCTCGGTGATGTCGTCGACCTTGACGAGTTCGGCCTCGATGCCGAGTTCTTTGATCGCTGCTTCTGCGTTCTTTGTGAGCCGCTTGCACTTGGCGCAACCGGTTCCGAGCACTTCAACCTTCATTTTTTCTTCACCTCGTTCTGGTACTCACGAAGGAGCGCCGTCCTATAGAGCTGTTCAGCCCCCTTCGGGATGTAGTTGTAGATTTTTATCTGTTTGATGAGTTCATCGCCGATAGCGATCTCGCCGGCAAGACCGCTATCGATGACATCGGCCAGGATATCGTCGAACATCGCGAGCCCGACGACAACACCGCCGATATCTATCCGGCGGACGCGCCGCAGGGCTTCCGCGGCGCAACAGGGTTTATCTCTCTTCTTTGTCTCCATAGGCTACCTCCTAGATAAGCAGCATCCCGTTCCCGAAGAGGAACCCGGCAATGGTCGCGAAGACGACCACCAGCGCCACGTAGGCCGCCGTCTTCTTCGTCCCCATGATCCGGTAAAGAACAAGGATGGAGGGCAGACTGATCGTCGGTCCAGACAGCAGGAGGGCAAGCGCCGGTCCTGCCGCCATGTGCCCGGTGGTGTAGCCGAAGGTGGTGCCGATGATCGGGACCTCAAGCAGCGTCGGCATGTAGAGGATCGACCCTACGATCGCTGCAAGGAAGTTTGCCCCGAGCGAGTTGTTCCCGAAATAGGGCTGGAAGGTCTCCGGCGGGAGGAAGAAGGCGATGATCCCGACGAGGAACGTCCCGGCGATCAGGATCGGAAAGATCTTCTTCGTGAGATCCCAGGTCTCCATCCCCCAGTCGGTCACCTCGTCCCTATCGTAATAGTAGATGAGCAGGACGGCGATCGCGAGCGTCAGGATGTAGACGATCGAGAGCCGGACCACCCAGTCGAGCGGCGAGGCCCCGAAGACCAGCACCCCGACCAGGAGGGCGAAGAACGCCGGCGTGACCCAGCGCGGTTTCTTCTCCTCGCATGCCCCGGCGACACTCGGTGCCATCGCCTTCTGCTTCAGGGTCTCGACGTCCGTCGACCGGAAGATCAGCGCCATGAGAAGCCCGATAACGATCGCGAGCACCACGGCGGAGATCGCCCGGGCTATCCCGAGGTCGAAGCCGAGCACCCAGGCGGTGTAGATGATTGCGAGGATGTTGATGGCGGGACCCGCAAAGAGGAAGGTGATTGCGGGGCCGATGCCGCTCCCTTTCTTGAGAATGCCGGCGAAGATCGGGAGGATGGTGCAGCTGCAGACCGCGAGAACCGTCCCCGATACCGATGCTATCCCGTAGGAGATGTGTTTGGGCGTATCCGGGCTGAAGTACTTCAATATCGCGTCCTTCTTGACGAAGGCCGCGATGGCCCCGGCGATGAAGAACGCCGGCACCAGGCAGGTAAGGACGTGCGCTGAGAGGTAGTCGAGCACGGATGCAAGCCCTGATGAGAGGGCGCCAATGAGTATGTCAATCATAGCTTGTTCCTTTACATTGTTCCAATGTCTGTATCGGTGTGTGATTCAGGCGATCCCGGCCGTGGTGACGGTGCCCGTTTCAGCTCCTCACCGCCCCCATTCCCCTTCGGACGGCTCCGGCTCCGCCTGCAACATATAGTGACGGCTGTATTCGGTTATGGCTAGCAAATTCCTCATCGTCATCAGGAGGGCCACGCCGATCATGAAGGCGACCGCGACGATGAGGATAGCCAGCAGCACCCGGGGGAGTTCCGCTCCGATCGGGACTGTCAGCAGGGTCTCGGCCGTCTCTATCCCTCCTGCTCCACCGCACTCTTCCGGAAGAAGAGGTTGCAATGGCAGTGACCCTCAACCGCGATCTCTTCTTTGTGGTAGACACAGGGGCAGGCAATCTTCGCATCTTCTTCCGGCACGCCTTTCCGGATGCGGCAGGGACAGAAGCGCTCGCCGTGCCGGAGCTGGTTCAGGGCAAGCCCCCGGAGGACAGCGTTTCGCACCCGTTCGTCCGGGTTGAGCACCAGGTCGTGTTCGCGGGCGTACTGCTCCGCCCAGGCACGGATCTCTTCGACCAGTTCGTCCTCGGTCAGGGTCGTCGGTTCGTCGGCCATTGTCCGCTTCCGGTCACTCCTTCCTCTCGCCCGTCTTCTTCGACACGACCTTCACATCGCCGCAACTGCAGCCGCAGTCGCAGTCGCTTTCCGGGGCAAGGAGTCTCTTGATCCGTCCGGCGAGGCTTTCCTTCGGGTTCTTGCTGGTGTCGTCTGTCATGGTGCTACGTCCCACACAGTTTCAATATTATTTGAAATTGTTTGGGCACCACCACCCTATAATGGTTCTGGTTTAAAAACGAGTCGAAGGCGTTGTCACCAGGCATGGCGACATCCGGTAGCCACCGGGGATGGCAGGGCGTTCCCCGTTGAGCTTGCGAGCCTGCCTCACCTGTGCAGCCGCTCTTCGTCTGCTTCACCAGAGCGGTGCTCGGGCCAGCAGACTCAAAACTTTCCTGCCACCTCCCGGTCCTGGAGAAGGCAGGGCTGATCGTCGGCGACCAGCAAGGGAACCAGATCCTCTACAACCTCTCGATCCAGGGAGACCGGTGGGCTGCAGGAGGTTGCGGATGCCCGAACCGCCAAGACATCGGGAAGCATGCCGGGTTGCTTGCCGACGATATAATTTCCCAACACCAGATAATCCAGACCGGTGGAGAAGAAGCAGCGGATAGCATCCTGCGGCGATTCCACGATCGGCTCGCCCATCACGTTGAAACTCGTGTTCAGTAATACCGGAACGCCGGTGAGTATCTCGAACTCCTTCAGCAG
>DAIRGM010000070.1:0-8925 GCA_036794525.1 Methanoculleus sp. | reverse complement strand
CGACCGTGATGGTCGCAAGCCCCCCCTTCTACCAGCACCCGGAGACCATCGACGATCTCGTCGATATGGTGGTGGCCCGGGTGCTCGACCACATGGGGGTCGAACACAACCTCGGAACCCGATGGAGCGGATACGATGCGTGACTTTATCGAACTGATGCGGAAGCAGGGCAGGGTCGAGGAGATCGAGAGCCCCTGCTCGACCGTCTACGAGGCTCCCCGTATGGCGAGCCGGACCGACAAGATCCTCTTCTTCCACGACCTCGACGGCCGCCGGGGGGTGATGAACCTCCTCTCCGACCGGAGATCGCTTGCAGCGGCGCTCGGTGTGGAGGAGCGTGATCTCGTCGCGCACCTCGCGGGCATGACCTACGGTGGCCGCATTGTGGATGCCGGACGGCTTGAGGGCGGCGTCAAGCCCGATCTCTCCCGCCTCCCGGTCATGAAGCACTTCCCCGGCGACGCCGGGCGCTACTTCACCTCCGGGATCGTCTTCTCGCGCTACGACGGCGTCGAGAACGCCTCCATCCACCGGATGATGGTCCTCGACGATCATAGGGTCGTCGCCCGCCTGGTGGAGGGGAGGCACACCCATACCCTCCTCAAGACAGCGCTCGCCCGGGGGGAGAAACTCCCGGTCGCGGTCACCGTCGGGACGCATCCGTTGGTGACGTTTGCTGCCTGCACCCGCGTCCCGGAGGGGAGAGAACTCGCCTACGCCGCGGAGTTGATGGGCGGCGAACTCGCCGTCCGCGAGTGCGAGAACGGCGTCCGGGTTCCCGACGCCGAGATCGTCCTCGAGGGCTACATCACCGCCGAGAAGGTTGCGGAAGGGCCGTTCGTCGACATCACCGGAACCTACGACCCCGTGCGGCAGCAGCACGTGATCGAGTTCACCCGGATGTACTGCAAGGACGATCCCATCTACCACGGCATCCTCCCGGCCGGCAACGAGCACAAACTCCTGATGGGGGCACCGTATGAACCGAAGATCTACCGGGCCGTGAGCGAGGTGACGACGGTGAAGGACGTCCTCCTCACGAAGGGCGGCGCAGGCTACCTCCATGGGGTGGTGCAGATCCGCAAGAACACGCAAGGCGACGCGAAGAACGCCATCATGGCGGCGTTCGCCGCCCACACCTCCCTCAAGCACGTCGTGGTGGTGGACGAGGATATCGACATCCACGACCCTTACGACGTCGAATACGCGATCGCGACGAGGGTCCGGGGCGATACCGACATCATGGTCGTCGCCGGCGTCCGGGGCTCGTCGCTCGACCCGACGCGGCTGGGTGACGGGACGAACGTGAAGGTCGGGGTCGATGCTACCATAGTTATGGGGAGAGAGGACGAATTCAGGAGAGCGGAGTGGGTGTAATGTACCTGGATGCAAGCGATGAGAAGGTGCTCGCCGGTGAGTTCGGTGAGACCCGGCAGAAGATGATGGAGATCCTGGTCGCGCTCGGGGATGTCTACGGGGCGGAGAAACTCGTCCCGATCACGAGCGCCCAGGTGAGCGGTGCGTCCTACAAGACCATCGGAAAATGGGGGCTTTCCTGGCTCCAGAGTCTCAACGCCCGGGCGGCGGTCCCGGCGGTCTTGAACCCCATCGGGATGCCGCGGGAAGGGTGGCAGGAGTTCGGGATCGGCGAGGAGTTCGCCCGCCGTCAGGCAGAGGTCGTCGAGGCCTACCGGAAGCTCGGGATCCGGGTGGAGTGCACCTGCACGCCTTACTACCTCCGGATCACGGAGTACGGGGAGCACCTGGCCTGGTCGGAGTCGTCGGCGGTCGCCTACGCGAACTCGGTTCTCGGCGCCCGGACGAACCGTGAGGGCGGACCGAGCGCCCTTGCGGCGGCGATCATCGGAAAGACCCCTTACTACGGCCTCCACATCGTCGAGAACCGGCGGCCGCAGGTCGTCGTCGAGGTCGAGAGCGGCACCGGCCCGTATGCCGGCCACTGGGGCGGCATCGGTCACGTCGCCGGGAAGAAGGTGGGGAACCGGATCCCGATATTCACGGGAATCCGGCCGAACCGCGACCAGCTCAAGGCCCTCGGCGCCGCGATGGCCGCGACCGGGGCGGTCGCCCTCTTCCACGTCGATAAGATCACTCCGGAGACCCGGGTCTTCTCGTTCGACACCGGCGACCTCGACCGCATAACGGTGACCGAGGCCGAGGTCGAGGCCCTCTTTACAGAGACCGAGGTCGAAGCGGTCGCGGTCGGGTGCCCGCACTGCTCCGCCGACGAGCTCCGGGAACTCGCGGAGCTCCTCCGGGGGAAGAAGACGACGAAACCCTTCTACGTCTTTGCTGCAAAGGGAGTTGCTACGGCGAACCCCGACCTCGTGAGCGTCATCGAGCGGAGCGGCGCCCGGGTGATCCCGGATACCTGCATGGTCGTCTCGCCCCGGATGGACGAGTTCGGCTCGATCATGGTCGACTCGGGCAAAGCCCTCGCCTACGTTCCCGGGATGTGCGGCGCGCTCGCCCGTATCGGGACGCGGAGGGAGTGCGTCGAGGTCGCGACGTCGTGAGGGCGTTCACGCCCCCACCGCTCTGACGTCGAGCACCTCCATCAGGCTCTCGTCGAGCATGTAGCCCCGGAGCCGGTCGCGGTTGCCCCGCAGGCTCTCGATGCTGTTGATCCCGGCCGCACCCAGGAGTTCGGCGAGTTCGAGCGTCCACGCCCGGATCAGGTTCGCCACCTGTTCCGACGCCTCGTCGGGGTCGAGCCGCGCCACGAGGTCGGGCCGCTGGGTGGCGATCCCCCAGGGGCAGAGGCCGCGGTAGCAGTTCCCGCAGACCCGGCATCCCATCGCCGCGAGCGCTGCGGTGCCGATGTAGACCGCGTCCGCCCCGAGGGCGATCGCCTTCGCGACGTCGGCGCTCCCCCGGATACCTCCGCTCGCGATGACGGATATCTCGTTTCTGAGTCCCTGCTTGCGGAGTTCTCTATCCGCGCTCGCGATGGCGACCTCGATCGGGATGCCGACGTGGTCGCGAAGGACCATGGGCGCCGCGCCGGTGCCTCCGCGGAACCCGTCGACGACGACCGCATCGGCCGGCGAGCGGGCGATGCCCGCGGCGATGGCCGCGACGTTGTGGACGGCGGCGATCTTCACGAAGACCGGTTTCTTCCACTCCGTCGCCTCCTTGAGGCCCCGGACGAGTTGGGCGAGGTCCTCGATGCTGTAGATGTCGTGGTGCGGCGCGGGGCTGATCGCGTCGCTCCCCTCCGGGATCATCCTTGTTCGGGAGATCTCGGCGCAGACCTTCTCCCCCGGGAGGTGGCCGCCGATGCCGGGCTTCGCCCCCTGGCCGATCTTGATCTCGATCGCGGCGCCCCGCTCCAGGTAATCGATGTTCACGCCGAACCGCCCGGACGCGACCTGGACGATCATCCGGTCCTGGTAGGGGTAAAGGGCTGCGTGCAGCCCGCCCTCCCCGGTCCCCATGAACGTCCCGACTTCTTTGGCCGCCCGGGCCATCGCGATGTGGGCGTTGAGGCTGATCGCCCCGTAACTCATGTGCCCGATCATCACCGGCGTCTCGATGCGGAGGTTCGGGGTGAGGCGTGTCTTGAGCTCGACGTCGCCGCCCTCCCGCCGCCGGAGGTCGAGCCGTGCCGGCCTCTTCCCGAGGTGGGTCACGAGTTCGATCGGCTCGCGGAGCGGGTCGAGGCTCGGGTTCGTGACCTGGCAGGCGTCCAGCACCAGACGGTCGAAGATGACCGGGTAGTCGAGGGCGTTGCCCATCCCCGCGAGGATGATCCTGCCCGTCCGGGCCTGGTTGTAGATCGCCTCCCGGGCCTCCCGCGTCCAGAGGGGGTGGCTCCGGTAGTCGCAGGGGTGCTCCTCGAGGCTGATGGCGTCCCGGGGGCAGCAGGCGATGCAGCGGTGGCAGGCGGTGCAGTTCCGGGAGTTGACGAGGATCCGGCCGTTGTCCTGCCAGAAGACACCATACGGGCAGTTCTCGATACACCGCCCGCACTCCATGCACCGGATGGGATCGACGCTGATCCGGTACCGCGGGGGAAGACTCCCGATCATGGGGCAACCCTCCCGATCACCGGCTCTCCCGCGGCCGGCATCATGATCGATTCGACGTTGGGTTCCATCGCCCGGATAGCCGCCTCCTCGCTTGAGATGTAGAGGCGGTCGCCGCACTCGCCGACGACCATCGGCCGGAGTTTGCTCCGGTCGGTGAACCCGACCATCATCTCGGCGTTCGCAGCCACGATGGCAAACGGTCCGTTCATCATCGCGGGGGCATAGGCAAGCCTGATGGCAGAGTTCCACTCCCGCTCGGCCCCGGGCATCCGGTCGATCTCCTCCCAGAAGGGCGGGGCGAGCGCACGGACGGCGAGGTCAACGTCAAGCCCGTGCCGCCGCACCAGGAGGTCGACTAAGTAGGCGACGACCTCGGTGTCGGTGAACATCGTGCAGGTGTAGCCGAAACTCTCGATGTAGCGCCGGTTGGTCCCATACGAGGTGATCTCGCCGTTGTGCACGACGCTCCAGTCGAGGAGGTTGAACGGGTGCGCACCACCCCACCAGCCGGGGGTGTTCGTCGGGTAGCGGTTGTGCGCGAGCCAGGTGTAGCCCTCGTAGTCCTCTATCCGGTAGAAGTCCGCCACGTCCTCGGGCCAGCCGCCAGCCTTGAAGACGCCGAGGTCTTTGCCGGAGGAGAAGATGAGTGCGCCGCGGCGGGCGGCGTTGACCCGCATCACCAGGGCGCTGACGATGTCGTCCTCCGGCGTCGTGCTTCCGGGAGCAAGAGTGGCATCGGGCTTGAAGAAGTAGCGCCAGGGGGTGTGGGCTGCCCGGAGGTTCGGCTGGTCGTAGGTCGGGATCGCCTCATCGTGCTCGACCGTCCCCCACTGCGCGAGCGCCGCGTCGAGGGCCGGTTTGTTCTCACGGATGTTGTCGAAGAAGACATGGAGGGCGTAGCAGTCCCGGTAGTCGGGGTAGATGCCGTAGGCTGCGTACCCCGCCCCCTCGCCGCTGCCGCGCTCGTTCATCATGGAGAGGGCCTGTCGGATGCCGGAACCATCCATCGTCCGGCGAGATCTATCCATTACGCCAATTATGCCGCACATTGCCATCACGGTCGACCCGCCCCCCTCCACCTCCGGGTGGTTGGGGAACGCTCTGATAGATCTACATCCGTCAGGTATAAATAATATTGGAAGGAAGTTTCCTTCCACATGAGTCCCGACAACATCTCGGCAATGCTCGAGCGCATCGAACAGGACAACGTCCAGTTCCTCCGGCTGCAGTTCACCGATCTCCTGGGCATGCCCAAGAACGTCTCCATCCCGACGAAGCAGGTCGGGAAGGCGCTGACTGACGGTATCGGGTTCGACGGGTCGTCGATCGAGGGGTTCGTCCGGATCGAGGAGTCCGATATGGTGCTCAGGCCCGATATCTCGACCTACAGCCTCCTGCCCTGGCGGCCCCGGGAGAAGAGCGTCGCCCGGTTCATCTGCGACGTCTGCAAACCGGATGGCAAACCGTTCGAGGGCGACCCGCGCTACGTGCTCCGGCGGGCGATGGAGGACGCGGCGAAGGACGGCTACGTCTTCAACACCGGACCGGAACTGGAGTTCTTCCTCTTCCGGATGCTCGAAGGGCGGCCGACCACGCAGTTCCAGGACGCCGGCGGCTACTTCGACCTCGCGCCGACCGATCTCGCGGAGGATCTCCGGCGCGAGATCATCCTCGCGCTCACCGAGATGGGGTTCGAGATCGAGGCGTCCCACCATGAGGTCGCCGAGAGCCAGCACGAGATTGACTTCAAGTACAGCGACGCGCTCCACACGGCCGACAACGTCATTACGTTCAAGTTCGCAGTCAAGACGATGGCGCTGATGCGCGGCCTGCACGCGTCGTTCATGGCAAAGCCGATCCAGGGCATCAACGGAAGCGGGATGCACGTCAACTGCTCGCTTGCAAAGGACGGCAAGAACGCCTTCTATGACCCGGATGCCCCGCGGCAGCTCTCAAAGACCTGCATGCACTTCATCGGCGGGCTGCTTTCCCACGCAAAAGCCATCACCCGGGTCGCGAACCCGACGATCAACTCCTACAAGCGGCTCGTCCCGGGCTACGAGGCGCCCTGCTACATCAGCTGGAGCGCGAGCAACCGCTCGGCCCTGGTGCGGGTTCCGGCGCCCCGCGGCAACAGCACCCGGGTCGAGTTCCGCAGCCCCGACCCGACCTGCAACCCCTACCTCGCCTTCACGGCGATGCTCGCCGCCGGGATGGAGGGCGTCCGGCAGGAGATCGAGCCCCCGGACGATGCCCACAAGAACATCTACCACATGACGGCCGCCGAGCGGGGCCACAACGGGATCGCGACCCTGCCCGGGGATCTCGCCGAGGCTCACTCCGCCCTCCTCGCCGACGACCTCATCTGCAACGCGCTCGGCCCTCACGTCGTCGAGGCGCTCACGAGCGTCGCCGATGCCGAGTGGGACGCCTACCGGACGGCGGTCCACCCCTGGGAACTCGACCGGTACCTGGCGACCTACTGACCTTTTTTTGCGGGGGGAGCGCCCACCATCTTCGTCCGTAACAGGCCTGCGTGAAGCCGTAACCCCATCCCGCGACCGACCGGAGCGCCGCAGGAACGTTCATATCCCCTAAGGCGCATAGATGCGCGTATCGGCCGAACAGGGAAGAGATATGACGCAGAGAAAAGACATCGACGGCATGCGGCGCAAGCGCGACATCGACGGTCTGGTCGGGGCGCTCTCGGAGCGGGCCGAGAGCGTGCGACTGACCGCGGCAGAAGCCCTCGGCACCGTCGGGGACGAACGGGCGCTCGGGCCGCTGGAGCGGCTGAAGTTCTCGGACCCGGACGCAGGCGTCCGCCGGGTCGCATCGGTCGCCCACGCCCGGGTGGCTGCGAGGCTCGCGGACAGGAAGGCGGCGGAAGGGATCTCCCGCGGACCGTAAGCCCGCATCCGGTAAGACATATATATCCCCAGGACGTCTACGCGAAGACGATCAGGTAGATTACCATGGCGACAATCGATGAGGTCGATACCATGCGGGACTCCCGCGATATCGACGGGCTGATCCGGGCGCTCGCCGATCCGGACGAGTTCGTCCGGTCGCAGGCGGCCCTATCCCTCGGGACGATCGCCGACCCGAAGGCGAGAGAACCGCTTATGCGGATGCAAAAGGAAGACCCGAGCGCCTCGGCCCGGGAGGCGGCCGCGACCGCGTATACGTGGGTGATCGGCCGCCTCCGGGAGATCGAGGCGACCCGATAGCACCGGCCTACAGGACGACGAACATCATCCAGAGGAACCCCGTTCCGATCGCGACCGTGACGAGGAGCACGAGCATCCCTACCTTCAGGAACTCCACGAACGAGATCGTGAAACCGTTTCGTGCGGCGATCCCGAGCACGACGACGTTTGCCGAAGCCCCGATGACCGTGCCGTTCCCGCCGAGGCATGCACCGAGCGAGAGCGCCCACCAGAGAGGGTAAATATCCATCGACCCGCTCATCCCCTGGATCAGGGGGATCAGGGTGGCGGTGAGGGGGATGTTGTCAACGATCGCCGAGGCGAACGCCGAGAACCAGGCGATGATCAGGATGGCCTCGCACTCCGAGTGGACGTTCTCGACCACGAACCCGGCGACGCTCGCGATGACCCCGGTCTCGACGAGAGCCCCGACGACGACGAAGAGCCCGCCGAAGAAGAAGAGGGCCGGCCACTCGATCTTCTCAAAGATCTCCTCCGGGGACTGCCTGCTCCAGAAGAGGAGAATGGACGCGCCGATCAGGGCGACGAGAGCGGGCTCGAGGCCGAGCTGGTCGTGGATGAAGAACATCCCGATGACGAGCGCGATGACGATGACCGACTTCTTGAAGAGTGGCCAGTCGCGGATCGCCTCCCGCTCCTTCAACTCCGCGAACGTCCTCTCGATCCCCTCCCGTTCGTCGGGCGAGACGTGGAGTTCCTTTCTATAGATGAGGGCAAGCATCCCGAGGACGACAACCAGGTTGATGGCCATCATCGGCGCCATGTTGATGATGAACTCGTTGAACGTCAGGCCGGCGGCCGAACCGATCATGATGTTCGGGGGGTCGCCGATGAGCGTCGCCGCTCCGCCGATGTTGGAGGCGAAGATCTCGGCGATGAGGAAGGGAATGGGATTGACCTTCATAACGCTTGCGACGTAGAGCAGCATCGGGGTGATCAGGAGGACCGTGGTGACGTTGTCGAGGAACGCGCTCGTGAGGCCGGTCACGAGCGAGAAGAGGAGCAACACCCGCATCGGGCTCCCTTTTGCAAGTTTCGCCGTCTTGATGGCGATGTACTCAAAGAGACCGCTGCCGCGGGCGGTGTTGACGATGATCATCATGCCCATCAGGAGGAAGATGGTCCCGAGATCGATGTACTCCGGGATCATCTCCCAGGGGACGATGTGGAGGAAGACGATGATCGATGCGCCGAGCATCGCCACCACCGCACGGTGGATCCGCTCGTCGATGATGAGCGCGTAGGTGATGATGAAGACCACGACGGCGATCAGTTCCGGGGTGACGATCATCTTCCGTCACCCCGGCGACGGCTGGGACGATCTGTGGTGGTCTGTGCTACACGAGGGGTTCTGACAATCATGTGATCCCTGAATACAGGTAGTAGGATTCTGTTTAGTGTAACCCGCCTATAATTATGCCGATATCTATCGCCCGTCGGGAGGAAAGAGTCCGGTGCTTCCAGCACTCAATGTTTGGGGCCGGCAGGGGCGCGGCGGAAGGGAGGGGCCATTCAGTCCGACGCGGGAGCCTCCCCCCCGAGCCGCAGCCTGATAATCTTGTAGGCCTCCCCCGCGAGGAGCACCGGAAGGCCGAGCAGGGCGAGCAGACCCCAGTCGGCGAGGGCCAGCGGCGCCGTCCCGA
>DAIRGM010000014.1:0-46977 GCA_036794525.1 Methanoculleus sp. | reverse complement strand
ATCACCACGAGCCCGTATCGGGATCGACGAGTGCCATGCCGGGCTCCTGCCGGAGGACAAGGTGGCGATGGTCGAGCGGCTGATGGACCGCTACGGGCTCGTGGTGATGGTCGGCGACGGCGTGAACGACGCGCCGGCGCTTGCACGGGCGAGCGTCGGGGTCGCGATGGGGGCGATCGGGTCGGACGTCGCGATCGAGGCGGCCGATATCGTCGTGATGGAGGACGACATCTCGAGGGTCGCCTACCTCGTCGCCCTCTCTGAGAAGACGGTCGCGGTCATCCGGCAGAACATCACGGCGGCACTCGTTGTGAAACTCGGCATCGCCGCCCTTGCGGTCTTCGGGCTGATCTCCCTCTGGATGGCGGTGGCGTTCGGGGACATGGGGCTCTCGCTTGCGGTGATCGCAAACGCCCTCAGGATAGGCCGGCCGGATACCGGCAATCCTCCATGAAACTGCGGAGGACGGGTGCCGGGAAAAAAGGAAGTGGATCTATTCAAAGAGGACGGTCTTCTCCGGCGTCCACGCCGGGTCGATGAACGAGAGGAGCCTCGTCGTCGAGTTCAGGGCGTTCCGGGTCTCTTTTACCTGGTCGGGGAGGACATAGGCGGCACTCCCGGCAGGAACCCGTATCGTCTCTCCATCGGGTGTGGCGACTTCGATCTCCCCCTCGATCACGTAGAGGAGATCGGACGAACCGAGAATCCCGTCATAGCCTAGATATCCGCCCGGGAGGAGTTCCACGCAGGCAACGCTGTAGTCGACCGGGATCGCCGTCTCGTTCATCAGCACCGGGTTTACGAGGGTGTAGACCGCCACGCCGGATTCGAGACTCCACTCGATCCCCTCCCGGGGATCGGCGACGACGAACGGCCTTCCGTCCGTAGTCAGGTTGACCGCGCCAAGCTCGTCCCCCGAGATCTCGATCTCGGGCGTGTAGGCCGGCTGGCTCACGGTGATGTAGCGGAGATCGGTATCCCCGGCCGAGGCTATCGACTGCAGCACCGCTTCCGGCAGGAGCACGGTCTCTCCCTCGCGGGCGGTCACCGTCTCGTTGTCGCAACGGATCTCCGCCGTACCGCCGAGCACGTAGACGAGTTCTGCCGTCCCGATCAGGCGATGCGGCGGCGTCGCGTTGCCCGGTGCGATGGCGACATATCCCATGCTGTAGTTTGCCCGGATCTGCGACGTCTCTGCACCAATGATCCCGGCGTAGGTTGCCTGGCCGTCGAATATGGGTATCGGGTCAACCGGGGCGATCAGGCTGAGACCCGCCTCCGCCAGAGGCTCGTCTGCGGCGAGGCACCCGGCGGAGAGGAGGATACAGACAACGAGAAGAGGAGCAATCCTGTACATGATAACGTGTCTGCGGAGAGAGGAATAAATCCGATCGTCGACAGCGGAATGCACGGGAGGGCTCAGGCGGAGGTACCTCCCCCGTTTCCGGCTTTCCTGAGGGTGAACCGGAACGCCGCGCCCTGCTCCGGATGCCCCGGGACACGGTCTTCGACCCAGATCCTGCCGCCGTAGCGCGCGGCAAGCATCCGGCAGATCGAGAGGCCGAGCCCCTGGCTCCCCCGCCTGCCCCCCTCCCGCTCGAACCGGAAGAAGATCGCCTCCTTCAGATCGTCCGGAACCCCGGGGCCGGTGTCGGCAACGGTGACGACGACGGTCTCTTCGTCCGGATCATCGACCCCCACCGTGACCTCGACGCCCGACCCGCCGTGCTTTGCGGCGTTGCCGATAAGGTTCGTGAAGATCTCGGGGAGGAGGTCGTCGGCGAAGACCTCCACGGGCAGCCCGGAGTACCGGATGCAGAGGTCGGGGAAGTGGGCGATCTCTCCCCGGATCACGTCGTAGAGGTTTTGCCGCGCAAGCCCGTCCCGGCCCTCCTGGATCTTTCTGAGGGTGGCGACGTTTGCGGTGATCTCGATGCTCTTCCTGATCCCGTCCTTCAGTTTCCGGGCGTGCCGGGCCGGCTCTCCCTCGAGCTCGTCGATAAGGAGGTCGGCGTAGATGTTTGCGACGTTGTCCGCGTTCCGGATATCGTGAGTGAGGATATCGAGGTAGAGGTTCGCCTCCCGGTTTGCCACTTCAAGCCTCCGGTAGAGCATTCCCCGCACGATGCCGGCCCCGATCTCGCGGCCGACGGCTTCGAGGAGCGCACGCTCGTCGCGAGAGAAGAATCCACGCCCCCTGGTTCCGATGAGGAGCGCCCCGACGACGTCCGACTCGACGACGAGCGGAATGCAGGCGAGTGCGGCAAACCCGAGCTCCCGGAGAAGACGGGATCCCGGGGTGTTCGGGCCCCGGTCCTGTTCAAGGTAGCACGGAAGGCCGGGAGCGATGGTATCGGCAAACGATCTTCCAAAAACGGTCTCTGTCAGTTCCAGGCATGCATCCTGCATGTTTCGCCGGCACTGGAGAGCGGCCTCTTTCCGCCCGGAATCGAGGCGGTAGACTGCGCCGCCATCGTAGCCGAGGAGATCGAGTGTCTGGCTGAGCGCCGTCTCCAGCAGTTCTCCCGACAGATGGGTCGAAGCGGATGTCCCGATGATCCGGTTAAGCAGAAGGAGATGCCGGTTCCTCGCCTGCAGTTGTTCCTCCGCCTGTTTCCGGTGGCTGATGTCCCGCATGACGACCTGAACCGCAGGCCGGCCCTCAAAGATCGTCCGTGCCCCCCTCCCTTCGATGGGAACCGTCATCCCGTCGAGCCTGACGACCGATAACTCGATGAGCGGCGTCTCCACGCCCTGGAGGTCCCGCACGGCGAAGGCCTCGATAAGATCCCGGGCATCCGGGTGGACGATATCGAGGATCGCCATCCCGATCACCTCTTCCGGGCGTGAAGCCCCGAGCAGTTTCAGGCCGGCGAGGTTGATGAATATGATCCTCCCGTCGCGGTGGATCAGGGTCGCCTCGGCGGAGAGTTCGACGAGCGACCGGTACTTCTTCTCGCTCTCGCGGAGTTTTGCCTCCATCTGCTTCAAGGGGGTGATGTCCTGGACACCGGCAAGGAATCCCCGACAGGTGCCGCCGGTGTCGATGATGGGAGTGGTCGCTATCAGCGTATGGATACGGCCGCCGCCTTTTCGAACCAGTTCAAACTCGAAGACCTCGCGCATGTTCCGGCCAAGGTTCTGCAGGTGTTCCTTTACGCCTCCGGCACTCTCCTCATCGATGAACGCATAGACCGGCGCTCCGATGATCCCGGCGATCGAATAACCGATGATATCGGCCATCTTCCGGTTGGCAAAGACCACGATGCCCTCTCTGTCGATCAGCGCGATGCCCTCGTTGAGGTTTTCGACGAGGAACCGGTACCGGTCTTCGCTCTCCCGGAGTATCGCCTCGATCCGCCTCCTCTTTGCGGTATCCATACCCCTTCCAGGGCCGTCGACCCGAAAGGCACGGGCTTCGGAGACCGGGACGGCCCCGGGGTCGGAGGTGTCGGGAGAAAAGCGGACGAGCCGGCTGCCGCGAAGCCGACCATCATGAACGGCGCGGCACGAGCAGCGGAACCGTCCTTCGCCGCCGTCGGGCAGCTGCATCGCGCACGGGAAGTCGGCAACCGGAGTGCGGCCGGAGAGAAATGCGGTGATCTCGGATCTGCCCGACTTCCCGCAGATGCGGGGTATCAGGGCCTGGTGAGCGAAGCGATCCGCGTCGGTTCCGGCGGGCAAGTCACGGGTGATGCCGAGCAGGTGCCGCAGATGCTTGTTGATGCAGGCCACCTGGTTGTCGGGGCCGATAATAAGCAGCCCCTCGTCGAATGCATCCAGGGCGCCGGAGAGATCGAGGAGATCGTCATGTGCGGGTGTGCATTCATACATCGGCCGGGATCACCTTCCTTTTACTCTCGGAGGAGTTTCATCTCCATGGGCTGATAAAATGTTCCCACACACTCCTAACGAATCCGGCCAAAATTCAGAAGAATTCTGACGATCCTATCGGTCCTGCGGGCAAGTTCATCCGAACACAGGCATTATGCTGTTTCCCAGAAGATATAAATCTGTTCATTTTCACCGGCGGATATCCGGCACCCGGAAGAAGGCAACCACATGTCCCGCTGCTCTGGCCGCGCGCGACCGATATAGTTACATTCTGCAAGAACGGCATCACCCCCATGAACGGGTGCGCGCGCGGAGCCGGCACACATGACGGGATCGCCCAGGAGAAGCGGACGGGGAGGGTATAAGGTGGGCCACGACCACGATGAGAGCGGACGACGGTATGGGATGCACCGAACAAAAGCCGCCAGGAAGAAGCCGCCGGGGACCCACCGGCCCGACCATGGCACGCACCGCCACGCCCTCGGGGACTTCCGGCGACGGTTCATCGTCTCGACGATACTGACGATTCCAATCCTTCTCCTCTCGGAGCCGGTCCAGGAACTTCTCGGGATCGTCATCCGGTTCCCGGGCTCGGACTACCTCCTCCTCGCTCTTGCGACCGCAGTCTACCTCTACGGCGGGTGGCCGTTTCTTACCGGCATCGTGAGCGAACTCCGCGCGCGGATGCCCGGGATGATGACGCTCATCGCCGTCGCGATCACCGTCGCCTACGTCTACAGTTCGGCGGTCGTCCTCGGTATCGTCGGCGGAGAAGGGTTCTTCTGGGAACTTGCCACCTTAATCGACATCATGCTCCTCGGGCACTGGGTGGAGATGCGCTCGGTCCTCGGGGCGTCGCGGGCGCTCGAGGAACTCGTCCGGGTCATGCCGGCGGAGGCGCACCGTCTCCGGGACGCCGGCACGGACGACGTGCCCGTCGACCGGCTCGAACCGGGCGACCGGGTCCTCGTCCGGCCCGGAGAGAAGGTGCCGGTGGACGGCACGGTTGTCGAGGGCGCGACGAGCGTCGACGAGGCTATGCTCACCGGAGAATCGAGACCGGTCGAGAAACATCCCGGCGACGAGGTGATCGGCGGGGCGATCAACGGCGAGGGGTCGCTCGTCGTCGAGGTCAGGAGGACGGGGGCGGAGACCTACCTCGCGCAGGTGATCGACCTTGTGCGGAAGGCTCAGGAGAGCCGGTCCCGGACGCAGGACCTCGCAGACCGGGCGGCGTTCCTCCTGGTGGCGATCGCGCTCTTCGTCGGTGCGGTGACGTTTGCGGCCTGGTTCGTCCTCGGGGCGGGGGCCGGATTTGCGGTGGAGCGGGCCGCGACCGTGATGGTCATCGCCTGCCCCCACGCGCTCGGCCTCGCCGTCCCGCTCGTGATCGCGGTCTCGACGGCGCTTGCCGCCAAGTCGGGGTTCCTGATCCGGGACCGGAGCGCGTTCGAGCGGGCAAAAGATCTGACAGCGGTCGTCTTCGATAAGACCGGAACCCTGACGGAGGGGCGGTTCGGGGTCACCGACGTCCTCGCCTTCGGCGGCGCGGCGGAGGAGGACGTGGTCGGGACGACAGCATCGGTGGAGGCGCACTCCGAGCACCCGATCGCCCGGGGCATCGTCCGGAGCGCGGAGGAACGGGAATTAACCCTGCTCACGGTAGAGGGGTTCCGGGCGATCCCGGGGGTCGGCGTCGAGGGGACGGTCGCCGGCCGAACCGCCCGGGTGGTCGGGCCGGGCTACCTCGCGGAGCGGGGAATACCGGCCGGGGACGAACGGGTCGAGGCGCTCCAGCGTCAGGGCAAGACCGTCGTCTTTCTCCTCGACGACGACCGGCTCATGGGAGCGCTCGCGCTCGCCGACATCATCCGGCCGGAGTCGGAGGAGGCGATCCGCCGGCTCAAGGAGATGGGTGTCCAGTGCATGATGTTGACCGGGGACAACCGCGACGTCGCCGCATGGGTGGCGGGGGAACTGGGTCTCGACGAGTTCTTCGCCGGGGTCCTCCCCCACGAGAAGGCGGAGAAGATCCGGGAGGTGCAGCGGCGCTACCGGGTGGCGATGGTGGGCGACGGGATTAACGACGCTCCCGCGCTCGTCGAGGCCGATGTGGGGATCGCCATCGGGGCCGGGACCGACGTGGCCGTGGAGAGCGCCGATATCGTTCTGGTGAGGAGCGATCCGCGGGACGCGGCGGCGATCATCGACCTTGCAAAGAAGACCTACCGGAAGATGTTTGAAAACCTCCTCTGGGCGACGGGCTACAACGCCGTCGCCATTCCGCTCGCCGCCGGGGTTCTGATAGGCGCCGGGATCCTTCTCACCCCGGCGGCAGGAGCGGTGCTGATGAGCGCAAGCACGGTGATCGTCGCGATCAATGCCCGGCTGCTCCGGGTATAGACGATCGTCCACCACCGCCCGGCTAATCGATTGAACCGGGAAGCTCAATGCGGTCAAATAGGGGGGCAGGGCCAGTATCTACCGGAGGTAGACACTCATGAAACAAGATACCACGATCCGAATCTTCTCCCTCTTCATCGCCCTCATTGTGGCAGTTCCTGCCGTGCAGGCCGCCCTTGTCGTCGATGCAGGGGGCGACCGCACCGCGCTCGCCGGGGAGCCGGTCACCATTCTCGCGACCTGCAACGACACCGATGTCTTCGATGCGACGAACCTCTCCGCTTTCATCGACTGGAGCACGGAAACGACCGGGGCGGAGGTTGTGCAGGACGACGAGCAGAACGGCACCGTCCGGGCAACCCATACTTACCTCGCCGCCGGCACCTACGCAGTCACCGTAAAGGTCGTAAATAACGCCACTGGCGCCGTCGCCTGCGATACCCTGAACGTGACCGTCGCCCCGCAGACGGCGGAGGTGAAAGTCGTCCCGAAGACCCTGAACCAGAAGAGCAACGGTGTCATGACAGTCTTTATCAGCATCGCGGACTGGCTCGGATTTGCCGAAGCCGGCAGCGCGAATGTGACGGTATCAGACCCCTCTGAGTTCAGAATAGGGAACGCAACGCCGGAGAAGGTTAACTTCTGCATGAAAGACGGCGGCACGTTCATTCTGAAGTACCGGCATCAGGATCTCGATCTCGCTGCCGGCGACGGCAACCTGACAGTGACCGGCGCCGCCGTGACGGAGAACGGTACCGTATCGGTCGCCGGCACCGGGGCCGTCTCCGTGATCAAACCCGGCAACGGGAAGGAGGCGAAGTTCGGCAGCGGTGACGGGCATGCCCCCGCCGTGAGGGTGAAGGAGAAGGCGAAGGACCAGAAAGAGTTCCTTGATGCGCAGCAGAAGTCCAGCGGAAAAGCAAAGGGGCGGGCACCGTAACGGTGCACCGGGGGCGGGAACGCCCCGTCCCCTCCTGTTTTTATACGGCCTCTGCCGGGTGCTGTTCCAGCATCGGCGGCCCCGATGACGTCAGGCCGACGCAGGAGCAGAACCTCCCGTCTGCGAAAAGAGACGCCGGAATCGACCTCATGGGTCACGCCGACTCCTGCACCGACACTGAATCCGACGCTCCCGGAGTATATCCCACCGACACCGGAACCGACCACTGACCTCACACTGCCCCCGACACCGACGTTTACACCGACATCAGACCCGACGCCGGAACCCATCCCGACGCTCCCAAGAATACCCCGCCGACACCGGACCTGATCCCGGAGAACGAGACGGAACCCGCTTAACTCTTTTTCGATACGTTTCCACCCGGAAGCCCTGTCATGCAACCGGGCAGGCAGCCCCGGGCCATCCGGAACCCGCACCTCGGATCAATTCTCTTATCGGTTTTCACGTCGACCGATATGCACATGGGACGCTACGCCAGCGGCGACGTCGTTTTAGCCCCCGTGCGGATAGGGGGAGTGGGCGAGCGAAAGGTGCGGCCGGCGGTGGTCGTTTCTCTCGGAGAGAGCGGGAGCCTCTTCGTCTGCCCGGTATCAAGCAGTCCGTCCACCGACGGGATATCGATACCCCTCTCGCTCAACGACTTCGCCCGGGGCGGGCTCGACCTCTTCACCGAGAGTTACGCTCTCACCGTCCACGCCGCCACCATCCGGACGTCGGACGTTGTCGGAAAGAAAGGCACGCTCCTCCCGGAGACCCTCGTCGCCATCAGGGAGGCCATGCCGGGGGTGTACGACAAGAGGGGGCGGCGAAGATGAATGGGTTTTCCAGGAATGCCATCCTGTTCTTTGCACTCCTGGACACGGATCTTCACCCTGAACGCACTTGATGTGAGTTGCGACTGTCAGAGCGTACTACGATTCTTTACGTGATGGTTCGCAGAACGGAAGCGTGAACACCGAAGGTGCGAGGAGGGGCTGACGAGGAGTGCGATGTTCCGGAGAAGGACTGTCCGCAGGACAGGAGTTCGAGGAGCCGTCAGGCTTCGAGAAACGGAGCTCGAACACCCGAAGGATGCGGAGTGCGAGCAAAGCGAGCTTGAGCACGGAGGTGCGAGGCGCGAACGGAGTGAGCATGAGAAGATCGAAGGTCTTCGAGGGGATGCTCCCCCCTCCCCTGTCTCTACCACATAGGGAATATCTGTAAACCCCACCCCACCCGGCCTTCGGCCTCCTCCCCCGCCCCTTGGGGCGGGGGCAGTGCGTGGCGACATCCTCACGGAATCCGTGGTTCGTTACGCGAATGGCCGAAGGTGCGACGTTCCTCTGGACATCCATCCATCGCTCTTCGCGTGAGGTGGCGATCTGCACCGGAACTCACATGATACGGTGAAATGCCCCACTACGATCCTATAAAACAACCATGAGGCCGGAGCAACCCTTCAGAGTTCGTATCGCTTCAAGAACTCCCGGATCTTCCGCGACTCCATCCATTCCCGGTCGAGTTCGTGGATCTGCACGTTGATCCGCCGGACCTGCTCCCGGAGTTTCTCCGCGACCGCTTCGTCGTCGAGGAGATCCGCGGCACCCATGATCACCTGGAGCGGGTGGCGGACGTGGTCGGCCAGGACGGCGAACTGAGCGATGTTCCGTTCGGTCATATCAAACGCCTGCTCCCGGAGCCGCTCGTGCAAGATCCGCTCGGAGATGTCCCTGCCGATCACCTGGAACCCCACAACTGTCTTCTTCTCGACGATCGGCGACTCGTTCAGTTCCAGTATGGCGGTCTCCCCGTTCTTTCGCCGGACCTCGATCTGGAGCCTCTCGACCTGTTCGCCCCGGAGAACTCTCCGTCGCCCCTCTTTCCAGGCCAGAAGGCTTGTCGGGAGGATGTAGTCCTCCCAATCGGTTCCCACCATCTCTTCGGGAGAGTACCCGAGTATCCGCTCCATCGCCGGCGAGATGTAGTTCAGTCCGCCGTCCCGGTACGACGTGACGATGAGGTCGAAACTCCGCTGGGCAATCCCCCTGAACTTCTCCTCGCTCTCCTCGAGCGCCGCTTCCACCTGCAACCGCTCGATGATCCGGCCGATCCGCTTCGTGATAGAGTCGAGCAGCATCTGCTCTTCCGGCAGGAACGGCCCCTCACTGCCCTGTGGGACCTCCGCGAGGTACCGCACCTCGACCTCACCGATCTCTTCGCCGTGGACGGCGATCGAGCTCTTCTGTATCCAGGGGGAGTCCACCGGATCGCCCCGATAGTAATCCCGGCCGTCGACGGTGATCCGCACCCCGGTACTCTCCGGGTACTGCCATCCCATGGGGAGGGTATCGGCAACCGCCTGCAGGAGTTTTTCAAGCGTCATTCCGGGCGTCTCGACGAGGTGCGCGACGGTGTAGAGGCACCGGAGTTCGTCCATCCGTTCCTTCAGTTCGTACGTCTTCTCCCGGAGCGCCTCCTCCACCCGGTTCTGCTCGGTCACGTCGAAGGCTGTCCCGGCAACGCCGACGATCGTCCCGTCCGCATCACGAAACGGTTTAAGCGTCAGGTCGCGGACGCGCCGCTTGCCTGCGATGGTGAACGTCACCGCAGTCCGCACGGTCTCTCCCGTCTCAAGAACCCGCCGCTTGAGCGCGGTAAGATGATCGGCGCTCTCGGGAAAAGCATCCTCTTCGCGCATGCCGATGATGGACGCGTCCGTGGGCCCCAACTGCTGGTTGTACGACCAGATGTACCGCAGGTCTTCATCCTGCACGAAGACGACCACCGGGGATCCTTCGAGCGCGGCCCTGAAGTGATACACATTCAGATCCGCAGTGGCGTCCCGGATCTTGATGAGCCGCTGCCCGGCCGCGGCGAAAGTCCGTCTGCTCGATATCGAGATCCAGCGCCGGGTATCGTCGGGGGTCCGGGCGCGACAGAGAAGAGGAGGCAGGTCCGCGCCGTTCTCAAGGACGCGGCGGAGCAACCGCACGGAGTCGTCCTCCTCGATTATCGGCAGGAAATAGGTTTCGAGGAGAGAACCGAGCTCTATCCCGATGGCATCTTCCTGCCGGATACCGAGAGTCCGTGCGAGGGCCGGGTTGTACCACCTGACCTTCCGGTCGTCGCCTACCACAAGAAGTCCGTCTTCGAGAGCGTTGAGCACCGCATGATGAAAGGGTGCCCGATCCTGGTGCGAGTCCGTCATAACCCACCGGCATCGAAATGCAGTCGCTGTAGTGGTTGTGCTCCGGGGACATTAAAATGATTGCGATCCTGTTATCGGGTGAAATCCAGGCTCTTTTGACCACCGGGATGATTTGGCGAGATCTCGGGGTTGCCCGGGAAGCAGGCGGGAGACCCGGGAGGCCCGCCTCGCCAAGATATAAATATCGCCAGCAGGCCATAGCCGGAGTTCATGATGACGGGTGCCGAGTCCATCGAGATCTTCTCCGTGATCCGGGAGCGCCGGAGCGTCAGGAACTACACCGACCGGGACGTTCCGGACGAGGCCCTGAGGGCGATCATCGCTGCGGGCATCCAGGCCCCGACCGCCCTCGGGCTTCAGCCCTGGAGGTTCGTGATCGTCAAAGACCGTGCTCTGATGCAGCGGGTATCCGATCACTGTAAGCCGATTCTCATCGAGAGGATCGGAGAAGAGGCGGGAGCAGGGATGGAGGAGTTTCTCGCGGCACTCAAGAACCCCGGGTTCAACATCTTCTACAACGCCCCGGTGCTGGTCCTGGTTCTCGGCGCCCAAAAAGCCATATCGAGCTTCCTCGACTGCGCGCTCTGTGCGGAGAACATGATGCTTGCCGCCTGGGCGCTCGGGATCGGCAGTTGCTGGATCGGTTCGGCGGCGCTCGTCCAGGAGAGCCCCGACCTTCTTACGGCGCTGAAGGTTCCAGACGACCACCAGATCGTGGCGCCGCTGGTCTTCGGTTATCCCGGACCCCTCTCACCGAAACCGGTGCGCCGGGAGCCCCGGATAGACCGGGTCCCCTGACCGTACCCCCTTCACCCGGAGGCGGTGCACGCGACCGCTTCCGCGGGAACGATCGGGAGCGTGATCCGCCGCTGGTTCCGGACTATCGCGAGGATAGCCGGTTCCGCGATAGGCCAGGCGGCGAGGAACCGGTGCAGGTCGTCGACGCAGGTTACATGGGTCTCGTTGATCGCGACGATCAGGTCGCCCGGCCTGAGCCCGGCCCGGCCGGCGGGGCTCGTCCGGTTCACCGAGACGACCTCGACCGCCTGGTTCGCGGCAAGCCCGAGCGCCAGAACGAGGTGTTGCGGGAGCGGCTGCGACTGGCCGGCGATACCGAGGTAGCCGCGCCGCACCCTGCCGTCGGCGACCAGCTGCGGGAGAACCCACGAGGCGGTGTTCGAGGGGATCGAGAAGCAGATGCCCTGAGCCATCGGGATGATGGCCGTGTTGATCCCGATGACCCGGCCGCGGGAGTCCACCAGCGGGCCGCCGGAGTTCCCGGGGTTCAGGGGAGCGGTGTGCTGGATGATGTTCTCGATCAGGCGACCGTCCCGGCTCCTGAACGCCCTCCCGAGAGCGCTCAGGACCCCTGTCGAGACGGTCGAGTCGAAACCGAGCGGGTTGCCGATGGCTATCGCGAGCTGGCCGACCGCGAGCTTCCCGGAATCGCCGAACGACGCGTAGGCGAGATCCCCGGCATCAGCGCGGAGCACGGCGAGGTCGGTCGCGGGGTCGGCCCCGGCAAGGCGTGCAGGAAGAGCGGTTCCGTCCGCCGTCCGGACCTCGATCCTCCCCGCCCCCTGCACCACGTGGTTGTTGGTCAGAATGTAGCCCTCCGGCGACACGGCCACGCCCGAGCCCGCCCCCACCTGCTCGCCGCGCCACCCGGGGGAGTTCTTCCCCACGACCACGCTCACGACCGCGGGGCTCACGGACTCGACGACCCGGATGACGGCGCGGGAGTAGGCGTCGAGGAGGTCAGCATCGGACTCCTCCGAATCGGGGCTTGCAGCGTGCCTTTCTGAAACGGATCTCTGAGAAAAATCTCCGGTATGCTGGAAGAATCTGTGCCCAATTTTATCCATCGTATATTATAATTAGTAACCAATAGTAATGTACTTTCCGCACGGGTCTACGGAGCAACGCTACCCCGGTTGCGCGGGGTCGGTTTCCACCCGGGCGCGCGGAGACCTCCCTGCCGGAAAAGCCAAATATGCCCAATCTCTATTGCCCCCCATGCTCGGAACGACTGCAATAGAAGTGGAGGGTGCGAGAGTCGACATGCGCCCAACGGATATCAGGCGAATACCAGAGGCCGGCGAGGCCTACGACACCGTGGAGATCGCGACCGACCGGGGGACGACCGTCTGCCGCTACTACGAAGCGCAGGGAACCCGGAGCGGCGTCGTCATGGTGGGCGGAACCGGCGGCGGGTTCGACACCCCGGCACGGGGACTCTACCCGCGGCTGGCACAGGATCTCCCGAACCACCGGATCAGTGCGCTCCGGGTGCAGTACCGGCACCCGACCGACCTCGTGGAATCGGTCTTCGACACCGTCCTCGGGCTGCGCTACCTCGAGAGCCGGGGCGTTACGGCCGCCGGGGTCGTCGGGCACTCGCTCGGGGGAGCGGTGGCGATCCAGGCGGCGGCAAACGCCCCGGCGGTCAGGGTCGTCATCGCCATTGCCACCCGGTCTGCCGGGACCGAACCGGTCGCCGCCCTCGCCGGCCGTGCGGCGATCCTCCTGGTGCACGGGGACCGAGATCCGGTTCTCTCCCATACCTCCTCGGAGGAGGTCTACCGCCGTGCCGGCGAACCCAAACGGCTGATCGTCTACGAAGGGGCGGGACACGCCCTCGACGAGACGGCCGAGAGCCTCTACGTCGAGGTGAAGGCGTGGCTCCTCAAGCACCTCCCGGGGACGCTGGTCTGACCGGGCGCTCCGCCAACATCGCCTTCCTGTGAAGCAGGGCCGGCAGACATCCGTGTGAAAATGGTTACCTCTGCCGGATCCTCTTCAGTTCGGATCGGATCTCGTCCATGCTGTTGTAATTTCGTTCCTGAAACAGGTTCACCGTCTCGAGGACACCCTGCGACGCTCCGCTATCCTGCGCCCGGGTGATAAGATCGCTCTTCGATGCAGGGAAGTTGATCCGGGACATGATCATCTCGATCACCCGCGGGTCGATCTCCTGCAGAGGTCCGGCAACTTTTGACATCCCGCTCGTGACGGACTCTTTCTTCATCTCTCTTCTCACCACCTGATGCTCCTCACCGGAAGCTACCGTGGCAGGGTACGGTACTATAAACACCTATCGTCATCGTAGCAGCGGCGCGAGAGGTGCCTCGACCGATCAGATCGGCACGGCTCTTTGAGTTATTCCCGATAGACCATGTGTGATGAGGCCATAACCCGGGTAGTCCGGGACGACCTGCGGCCGGATCGGACAGGGTTTCCATCAAGCAAGGTTCCCCGGGCGGGCTGTCGGAGAACCGGCTCTCCGGCAGGGCCATAGCAAAAGGTTCATTTTACTTACCTGACCAGTCTCTTTTCATGCGAACACATGGCATTCTTACGTTGCTCGCCTGCCTTGTCGCAGTGCTGGCAGTCGCAGGTGCAGGGTGCACCGGCACGACCGAACCGGACCACATCGTCGGCATCGACGAATGCCTACCCTCCCTACAGTTACGTCGATAAGGACGGCAACGCCCAGGGATTCGATGTCGACTCCATGAAGTGGATCGCCGAGAAGAAGGGCATCACGGTGACGTTCATGCCGGTGGAATGGAGCGGCATCATCCCCGCGCTCCAGGCAGGGAAGATCGACATGGTCTATGCAGGGATGTCGATCACCCCCGAGCGGCAGGAAGCGGTCAACTTCAGCAACCCCTACTGGACCGTCAACCAGGACGTCGTAGCCCGCGAGGACTCGAATGTGACGCTTGAGGACGTCCTTGCCGGCAAGGTGATTCTCGGAGCGCAGCAGGGCTGCACCGCCGCCCACAGGATCGAGGATAACTTGATCGAGAACGGGACGATGCCCGCCGATAACCTGAAGACCTACGCCAACACGCAGCTTGCCGTCAACGACCTCGAGGCAGGCAGGGTCGACGCGGTCATGTACGACGACGTCTCCATCCAGGACATCATCAAGGGCAAGCCGGTCAAGACCATCGGCTCCGTCGAGACCAGGGAGCAGTTCGGCGCCGCCATCAGAAAGGAGGACACCGCGCTCCTCGAGTTCATGAACGAGGGTATTGCGGAACTGCAGGCCGATCCCTACTGGGAAGAGCTCAAAGAGAAGCACAACCTGAAGTAACCGGAGACGATTCGTCCCCCCTTTTTCACGACATTTAACCCTCGCGGAGGCACCTCTCCTGTACCCGCGCAAACCTGCCGTATTACGGGACGACTGCTCGCCACCGCGGGACATTTTTATCCCCGGAGATGGATTCGACCGTATCCGCTGCAAACGCCCTCCACGCCGCACTCTCCGGGGTTCCAGCAACACTTAAGTATCAGGGGGAGGGGGAAGATGGGGTATGCCACCTGCACCCGATATCAGGATCCCTCTCGATGTGCCCTCCGAGGAGCAGGAGAGGTACCGGGAGAATTACCGGAGAATCACGCACGGTACCGGGAGGCTGATGCTCTTTGCCGGGGATCAGAAAGTCGAGCACCTCAACGACGATTTCTACGGCGAAGGCATCCACCCCGACGACGCCGATCCCGAACACCTCTTCCGGATCGCGAGCCGGGCGAGGATCGGGGTTTTTGGGACGCAACTCGGGATGATCGCCCGCTACGGCGAAGATTACAGGGACGTGCCATACCTCGTCAAGCTCAACTCGAAGACCCATCTGGTCAAGACCGCCCAGCGCGATCCGCTCAGTTCGGAACTCCATCTCGTCCGGCAGGTCGTCGATCTCCGCGACCGGACGGGGCTCATCATCCTCGGCGTCGGCTACACGATCTACCTCGGGAGCGAGTACGAACCGATGATGCTCTACCAGGCCGCGCAGATCGTCAACAACGCGCATGCGAACGGCCTTATCACCGTGCTCTGGATATATCCCCGGGGCAAGGCGGTCAAGGACGAACGCGACCCGCACCTGGTCGCGGGCGCGGCGGGCGTTGCGGCGACCCTCGGGAGCGATTTTGTGAAGGTGAACCCGCCGAAGAAGGATGGGTCGGTCGACGCCGCCCTGCTCCGGGAGGCGGTGGCGGCCGGCGGCAGGACGGGTGTCGTCTGTGCGGGCGGGTCGCACACCGATATGCAGGAGTTCCTGCAGCAGCTCCACGACCAGATCCACGTCGGCGGCACGGTCGGGAACGCGACCGGCAGGAACATCCACCAGCGGCCACTCGACGAGGCGGTCCGGTTCTGCAACGCGATATCGGCGATCACCCTCGACGATGCGAGCGTGGAGGAGGCGAACCGGATCTGCACGGGAGGCAGGTGCTAGGATGACGACGGTCGGCATCCTCACCGGGGGAGGAGACTGCCCCGGCCTGAACGCGGTTATCCGGGCGGTCGTGCGGACGGGGGCGAAGCACGGGTTCGACGCAATCGGGATCCGGGACGGATGGCTCGGGCTGGTCGCCGGGAACGTCGAGCCGCTCACCGACTACTCGGTGACGGGGATCCTCCCGAAGGGCGGGACGATCCTCGGGACGTCGCGGACGAACCCCTTCAAGAACAAGGCCGATCTTCAGCGGCTGCGCGACAATATCAGGAAGTTCGGGCTCGACGCGATCGTTGCGATCGGGGGCGAGGATACCCTCGGCGTCGCGAACAAACTCTCGAAGTTGGGCATCCCGGTCGTCGGGGTCCCGAAGACCATCGACAACGATGTCGGCGGGACCGACTACACATTCGGGTTCGACACCGCGGTTTCCATCGTCACCGAGGCGATCGACCGCCTCCACACAACGGCGGAGTCGCACCACAGGATCATGGTGGTGGAGGTGATGGGCCGGCATGCCGGGTGGATCGCGACCGTGGCCGGGATCGCGGGCGGGGCCGACGAGATCCTCATCCCGGAGATCCCGTTCGACCTTGATGAGGTCACCCACCATCTCCGGGTGCGCTACGAGCGGGGGAAGAAGTTCAGCATCGTCGTGGTCGCCGAGGGCGCCCAGCCGAAGGGAATGGCGGAGGCGATCGCGCAGTCTGCCCGGGTTGATGAGTTCGGCCACGTGACGCTTGGCGGTGTCGGGAACTACCTGCGCGACGAACTCGAAAAGCGGCTCGATATGGAGGTGCGGGTGACGGTCCTCGGGCACGTCCAGCGCGGCGGTTCGCCGACGGCGCACGACCGGGTGCTCGCGACCCGGTTCGGGGTGGCGGCGGCGGATCTCATCAGGGATCAGGACTTCGGAAAGATGGTCGCGCTCCGGGGGAATGATATCGTCGCGGTTCCGCTCGAGGAGGCGGTGGCGAACCTCAAGACGGTGGATATGGATCTCTACAAGATCGCGAGCATCTTTTATGGGGGGTGACGGGGGCTCTCCCCAATTACTTTTAGTCCCGCCAATACGGTTCGTGGCGTGTGGATAGCCCTGCACCCGGCGTTGCAGGCGGGGTCGGGGTCAAGGTACCGGAAAGTTTCGTCCATTGTGCTGTGAGACCGTCTCGCACTCACGATGTTAGCCCCCGGTTCCAGGTTTTCACCGGTCGTACAACCCATGCACGGATTTCAAGGGGTATCCCCCTGCACTGCCCCCGCCTTTGGGGGCGGGGAACGACTGCCGGGAGCGTAGCGGACGGCAGGAGTTTGAGCACCGAAGGTGCGTCTGAGGAGCGCGGAGCCCAGGCAGGGGTGGGGGCTCCCCCCTGCCCTCAACTCGCTCTTTCGGTGCTCAAACTCCGGTTCTACGGCCCGTCGCCCTTCGAAAACGCCCCGCGTTTTCTCATGCTCCAGACGTCCCGTCCGTCGCATCCCACACGACCGCACCGGCAACCCCGGCGACGGTCCCGAGGAGGGTGAAGCAGTATACCAGGGCGATCGCGACCATCCCCTCGAACATCTCGGCGAACCCGAAATCGTGCAACGCGGTCCAGAGCAACGGGATGAAGAAGAGGAGGCCGGCCCCGAAGAGTGCCGCGACAAAACCGGCTTTTAGACCATCTTTTGGCCTGCCCCCGGAGGCATACCCCGCGATGAATCCGCCGGCAAGCGGAGCGGCCATGACCGACAGAACGAGAAGACCGGATACGAGGGCCAAGCCGGTGACGACGACCAGCAGACCGGGTGCGAGGGCCAGGCCGACGATGACGGCCGTGCCGATGGCGATCCCGTGCCACCCGCTCCCCTCGCCCGCCCCGGCGGCACCGTCTCTTTGGAGAGCGCTACGCACCGCTCTTCCCGCTGCCCCGCCGATGGCGTTGTAGGGGAGGAGGAGCCCCGTGAAGATCAGGGCATAGAACGCAAAGGTTGACAGGACCGAAGGGTCTCTCGCCGCCAGGCTCGTGAAAGTCGCCGCGATCAGCGCCACGATCACCCCGCAGACGGCGCCGGCAACGGCCCCGTCCTTCGCCGTTCCCGGGGTGAAAAGACCGGCGACGAGCCCTCCGCAAAAGAGGAAGACCACCGTCACGACCGGGTCCGGGAGGAGGCCCGACCGGCCGAGAAGAAAGACACCACCGCCTGCCACCGCTCCCGGAATCACCCCGGAAAATCGGCGAGCGTCGAATGAAACCATAGGAGGCTCTCACTGCGCCGCGCGATAGCCTTTTCGATTTGTCACCGGCCGCCCGTAGGCTTATGGGGTGGTGCAGTGGCGAATCTCAAGACGGTGGATATGGATCTCTACACGATCGCAAGCATATTTTACGGGGGTGATGGGAGCCTCCCCTTAATCCTCAGGCCCTCCCAGGTTCCTGCCCTGCTCTTTCCCAAAACTCTGCCGCACAACCGCGCCGGCAACCCCGGCGGCGGTCCCGAGGAGGGGGAAGAGCAGTCCCAGCGCGACGGCGACCATCCCGGCGAGCCCGGCGGCGAACCCCGTGCCGGAGGATGCCGTCCAGAGCATCGGGAGCAGGAAAAGGCCGGTCCCGAAGAGGGCCGCGACAAGCCCGGCCTCGAGGCCGTCTTCCGGCCTGCTCCCGGCAGCGTACCCCGCGATGAATCCGCCGACGAGCGGAACGGCTATGATGAACGGGGCGATAAAGACGAGCACGAGAGCCGAACCGGCGATGACGGCCGTGCCGATGCCGATCCCGACCCACCGGCCCCGCTCATCCGCCCCGGCGGTGCCGCCTCTCCGGACGCCGTTTCGCACCGCCGTTCCGGCCGCCCCGCCGACGGCGTTGTAGGGGAGGAGGAGGGCCGTGAGGATCAGGGCGTAGAAGCCGAAGGTCATCCAGGGCGGGGGATACTGCGGACTGCTCTCCGCCAGGCTCATGAGGGTTATCATGGAGGCTGCAAGCAGGGCCACGAGCACCCCGCAGACGGCACCGGCGACCGCGCCGTCCTTGATTGTTCCCGGGGTGAGGAGCCCGGCGACGAGTCCCCCGCAAAAGAGGAACGCCACCGTCATCACGGGGTCGGGGAGGATCTCCAGCCGACCGAGGAGAAAGACCGCACCGATCGCCGCCGCTCCCACGACCGCCCCGGAAAAGCGTCTGCCGGTGCTACGTAATTCCATACGGGGGTCTCGTTTCGCCATGCTTTATCCGTTCCGGTCTGTCCCGACCGCCGGAGCGCAGGTATTATACGGCAGGGGAGGCATGGAACTGCAACGGAGGCGTGGCGGGAAACCGGAGAGCGACCATCCGGGGTCGGGCCTCAGACCCGTCCATCCCTCAACCGGACTTATACCATGAGCATCACTGACTGCTGCCGGCGCACCGTCGCCTTCACCCGGGAGATCATGCGCCAGCCGGTGACGGCGAAGAGCGATCTCGGGTTCTCCGACCTCGCCTTCTTCCTCCGGTTCGCCCGGCCGATCCGGAACGTGGGCGTGCTGGCCCTCGCGGCGACCGTTCTCGTCTCGGCGGCAAAGACCGTGCTCCCGCTCAGCATCAAGTTCTTCATCGACAACATCTTGCTCGGCGGGACGGGGACCTCCGACACCCTCCTCGCAGGAGCCGGCGGGCTCCTCTCGTCGCTCGACACCCTCATCGCCGCTCTCCTGGTGCTCGGGATCTTCACCGGCACCATGGACCTGTTGCGGAACTACTGGACCGCCCGGTTCCGGGAAGGTTACGCCTTCAACCTCCAGACCGCCCTCGTCGAGCACGTTCTGGGTTTCCCGCTCGCGTACTTCAAGTCGCAGCAGACCGGCTACATCATGTCCCGCCTCTCCGACGACGTCCAGATCCTGCAGTACACCGTCTCCCAGTATCTCCCCCTGATCGTCGCAAACGGCCTCTACGTCGCCTTCACCCTCGCTATACTCTCCATCCTGAGCCTGAGGCTCACCCTCGTCGTCGCCGCCTTCATCCCGCTCTACCTCCTCGTCAACGCCGTCTTCATCCGGCGGATCCGCGCCGCCACCCACCGGGAGCGCGAACGGCAGGCCTACGTCTCCCGCGACATCCAGGAGGTGATCTCCGGCATCGACACGGTGAAGACGCACGCCGCGGAGGAGCGGGAGGCGCACCGGGTCTCCGGGACGCTTGCAGGGATGGTCGATGCCCGGATCAGAACCACGATGCTCTCGGCGTTCTCGGAGTACTTCAGGATCGGCACGATGTCGCTCATGCTGATCGCCGTCTTCTGGGTCGGCGGAACCGAGGTGCTTGCCGGCGGCATGACCGTCGGGGACTTCGTCGCGTTCGCGGTCTACGTCGTGACGTTCGCCCCCGCCGTCAACACCTTCTTCGCCTTCCCCGTCGTCATGCAGCCCGCGCTCACCTCCGCCGCCCGCCTGCGCGACCTCTTCTCGATGCACGGCGAGCCGGCCGGCGGCGGGGTCGTGCCCGACGCGGTGCAGGGCAGGATCGAGTTCTCCGGCGTCCGGTTCGGTTATACGGAGTCGGAACCGGTTCTTTGCGACGCAACCTTCATCGCCCATCCCGGCGAGGTGGTCGCCGTCGTCGGGCGGACCGGCGCCGGGAAGACGACGCTCGTGAACCTGATCCTCCGGGCGTTCGCACCGCAGGAAGGCACGATCGCCCTCGACGGCCGCGATCTCGCGTCGCTCGATCCGAGGTGGCTGCGGCGGCAGGTATCGCTCGTCTCGCAGGATCTCTTCCTCTTCCACACCACCATCGAGGAGAACATCCGCTACGGCAGGCCCGAGGCCGCCTTCGAGGAGGTCGCCGAAGCCGCACGGAAAGCGCAGATCCACGACGAGATCATGGGGTTTTCGGAGGGGTACCGGACGATCGTCGGGGAGCGCGGGACGCAGCTCTCCGTCGGCCAGCGGCAGCGGGTCGCCATCGCACGGGCGTTTCTCAAAGATGCGCCCATCCTCATCCTCGACGAACCCACGTCCGCGCTCGACATGCAGACCGAGGAGCAGATCTGCCGGACGCTCCGGCTTCTCGTCCGGAACCGGACGACCATCCTCATCACCCACCGTCCGTCACTCCTGACGCTCGCCGACCGCGTCCTCGCGATCGAAGGCGGACGATTGCGGGAAGAGCAGGGAAAAAACCTCCCGGTGGGAGACGAGACCGGCCGCATGCACCGCCCCGGCCGATCCGCGACCACGTGATGGGGCCGGGGATTATAGGATATGGCGACATACCCCTGTGGCATGGAGCATAAGGCAGGATGCCTGATCTGCGGCCGGGACCTCGTGTATGCCGAGGAGCCCCGCGACCTTCCCTGCGCCGTCTGCGGGGAGATCATGAGCACTGCGACCGCCTGCGAGGCCGGGCACTTCGTCTGCGACCGGTGCCACGGCCTGGAGGCGCTCGACCTCATCGAGCAGTTCTGCATCGCAACGGAACTTGAGGATCCGCTTGCCATCGCCTGTATCCTGATGCGGTATCCGGCGGTGAGGATGCACGGGCCGGAGCACCATTTTCTCGTGCCCGCATCCCTCATCGCCGCCTACTGCAACCACCAGGGGGAGCCGGGGAGAAAAGGGAACCTGCTCAGGCAGGCCCGCACCAGGGCCGGCGTGGTTCCGGGAGGGGCCTGCGGAACCCACGGCACCTGCGGGGCGGCGGTCGGCACCGGCATCTTCGTGAGCCTGATCACCGGGTCGACACCCTTAAAAAAGCAGGAATGGTCGCTTGCAAACCAGATGACCGCAGAGAGCCTGATGACGATAGCCCGGCACGGCGGCCCCCGGTGCTGCAAACGCGATTCCTGGCTTGCGATCCGCACTGCAATCACGTTCCTTGCCGAACGGTTCGGGGTAGAACTCCCGTTAGGGGAAGCGGTACGATGCGCGTTCAGTGGTATCAATCGCGAATGCCTGCAGGAGGAGTGCCCCTTCCACGCCGGCTACCCGACCGGATGACCCGCGGCCCGGAGAACGGTCACGATGATAAGGTAGCCGAGAACGGTTCCGCCAAGCGTCGCGGCGACTGCGATCAGGCCGCCACCCCAGTACATGCGGCTCCACCACCCCACCGCGCTGCCGATGAGGAAAGAGGCGAAGAGAATAAGGATCTCCTGCCGGTCCACCGTTGCCATGATAGAGAGAGGTATCGGCGCTCTTCGGCCATATCGTTTGCCCAACCCCGAACAGCAGAGATATAACCGATCGGCATCATTGGTATAGAAAAATGTTCGTCGCCTGCCACCTCTTCCTCGGCCTGATTCTGGGCCTCGCACTCGCCGGACGCCTGGACGACCGGCGGCTCATCGGCTTCGCTGCTCTCGGGGCCGTCCTCCCCGACCTGCTCGACAAACCGGTCGGTCACCTTCTTCTTGCAGGGTCGCTCAATTCCGGGCGGCTCTTCGGGCACGGGCTGCTCTTTCTCGCGCTCCTCGCAGTTGCGGGCATCGCCCTGTACCGGAGACGGGAATCCTTTGCGCTCCTCGCCGTCGCGGCGGGTGCCCTCTCCCACCAGGTTCTCGACGCGATGTGGGCGATGCCCGTCACCTGGTACTTCCCGCTCCTCGGCCCGTACCAGCCTTACGTGTTCACCGACTACTTCGGCGGCGCCATCCTTGCCGAGATCTCTTCGCTCTCCGAATGGATATTCCTCGTAGCAGCGACCGGGATCGCTCTCGCCGCCTGCCGGGGCTCCGGCAGCTCCAGGCTCGCCACGGCACTCGTCCGCGCCTCCGTCCCGCTCCTTGGGATCCTCGCCCTCGTCTCACTCCTCGCCTGGGCAGCCGGCAGCCCGGAGAGCATCCTGATGGCCGGGGCAGGCCCGGAGGATTACCTGCTGCTCGCAGCGGTGGCGGCAGTCGGGGTCGTCGGGGCGATACGGCACCGGGAGTGCCTGTACACCGGGTAGAACCGTCAGTCTAGCCGGGTGATCGGGGTGATGCTGCCCGGCACCGTCCTCTCCACCCGGAGAGCCGACCTCCCGGCCGGTTTGATCTCGACGGCAAACGTCCGGTACGCTATGCAATCCGCTCTGCCGTCCGGCGAGATGTTCAGTATATACTGCTCTCCGGTCTCGAGAAGGTGATCGGAATCGGCGTTCAACCGCTCCTGGACGCTCCAGTTCCCTATTTCGGGGGCGACGTCGATGAGAGGTTCGTTCCGGTTAATCGTCTCCTTATGCGCGGAACCGACCAGACGGACGGATACCGTGGTGATATCGATCGGGTCGCTGCCGGCGGTGAGACTGACCGGGATGATGATCGAGGTTATCATTCCGGGAGAGTTGCTGACGCCATATACGCCGCCGGTCACGGTGAGGCTCGACCCCGCCTCCCGGACCCCCTGATGAACGGTGGACTGGCTTACCTCCGAGAAGAAGATACCCGCCCCCAGGACGACGTACGCAAAGACGGCTGCAACGACGACAAACGCGATGAGCACGATCGCAGCCTCGAGCCCGGTGAACCCGGCATCAGAAGAGTTCGACGTAGACATTCTTCCCAATACCCGCGGGAACAGTTCTGGTCAGCGCAACGGTCTCTCCCCCTCCGGCGATCACCTGGAGGGTGAACGCATCTCCCCGCCCGATCTCCACGCTTCCCACCATCAGCTTCACCGTGACGACCTCCCCCGCCTCAAGGAGGGCTCCGCCGTCCTGTGGATACCGCCAGGTGACGGTTACATGGGAGTCACCGGGAGGATACGTGACGAGGGTCTCTTTCGTCGCGATGGTGTAGGTCATGCTCCCCATATCGATGACGGCGAGATCGGTCGCGGTCTCGAGATCGAACTCCATGAACTCGACGAGACCCTGATCGTTATCCAGCTTGGCGATGACCGATTGTCCCGGACGGAGGGCGGATCCGGCTTCGCCGAGAGCGGCATGCATCGTCTCCTGGCTCTTCTGCGATGTGGTCATGCCCACCCCGAGAACGACGTACGCGAAGACCGCAGCGACGACGATAAAGGCGATGAAGACGATCGCCGCTTCAAGTCCGGTGAACGCCCGATCGTCCCAGTCTTCCCAGGGCATATGAATGCGGGTTGGTCACGCTTCGATTAAAAGATGCTGATTCTTCTCACAGACCGGCCTTCATGGGTTCTGGGGGCCCGTATCCCACAAACATGCTCTCGCCGGAGAATTTATCTACATCATGGTTGTTTATGGGGTAGCAGCATGACATCCGAGACCATCGCAGGAGTTCTCATCGGGTCGCTGGATCCCCGAACCCTCCCGCTGGACTTAAAGGGCGCCTATCTCTGGGCATTTCTCGCCCTTGCGGGCATCTACGCCCCAATCATCAGCGAGAGTCTCTTTCGCGTGGTCTTCGTCCTGCCGTTCATCCTCTTCATCCCCGGTTACCTCCTGACCGCGGCGCTCTTCCCGGCAAGAGACGACCTCGACGGAATAGAACGTGTTGCCCTCTCGGCAGGGCTTTCCATAGCAATCGTGCCGCTCCTCGGCTTCGCGCTCAACTACACGTCCTGGGGCATCCGGCTCGACTCCATCGCCGTCACCCTCCTGGCATTCGGTCTCGCCGCCGGCCTCACTGCCCAGTTCCGACGCCGCGAACTCCCGGAAGAGAGCCGTTTTGCGATTCCTTTCGCCGCCTACCAGGCTTCGATACGGGAGGAGTTCTCCGGCGGTTCCGCATCCCGGTTCGACCGCGTCCTGAGTGTCGTCCTCATCGCCGCCGTCCTCGTGGCCGCGGCAGCGACGGTCTTCATCATCACAGTCCCGAAAGAGGGTGAGAAGTTCACCGAGTTCTACATCCTCGGGCCGCGAGGAAAGGCGGCCGACTACCCGACCGAGTTCATGTCCGGGACGCCGCAGACGGTGATCATCGGGATCGGGAACCACGAATACCGGGATATCACTTACACAGTGGAGACGTTTGCCGTGGAGAGCAGGTTCAATAACGCAACAAACCAGTCGACGATCGTCTCGGCGACGCCCCTCGACCGGTTCTCCGTCACCGTGCCGCACAACCGGACCGTCGAGCAGCCGTACTCCTTCCGGATCATGGACCCGGATACGAACCGGATCGAGTTCCTCCTCTTCGACGAGACACCGCCCGACAACATCCCCAAAAACAATCTCACCGACGCCGGTTACCGCAACCTGCACCTCTGGCTGCGGGTGCACTGAGGGGGAACGGCCTGCAGCAGGGATCTCCGTGCCGGATCACGGGAGGCGGTGCATTCCATGATCCCGGCTACATCCCTCATCAGGATCTTTCGAGATTTTATATTTTCGGTAAAATGAGGCACAGTAAATAAGTTATCGAGTTGCTGAACGCAGAGGGCGTTTTCCAAACGTTTAAATTTCCAAACAGTATATGGTTCAGCGAGGTACAAGAATGAAAAGCGGGATTCTGGTCGCCTCCCTTCTGCTCATGGCGATTATCGTGGCCCCGGCCGGGGCATTCACCACAGACAACCTTCTGATAGCCGTGGACGAGGACGGGAGCGCAAGTATCACCATCAACTACACTCTCTCGTGGATCGAGACTATTGCCGTCTTCTTCAAGATCGCCGATCCAGCACAGGAACTGAAGTCCGCACTTGAAGGATCGCTGGGGGTTCCCGTAACGGTGACATCGGCCACGAGCGACACCGCATCGTTCTCTGTCCGGGAGTTCGCGGAGATCGACGACACCGATGGAAGACAGGTCTACTCAACACCGGGACTCGACTTCACCGGTGCGCAGGAAGTGATCGACGGCTACTGGTTTGCATCGCTGGTCGAGACCGACCTCTCCCCGGGCCTGACGGTGGTCAGGTTCCCGGACGGCCACGAGGAAACCTTCTCCGACCAGAGCGCACTTCCACCCCTCTCCCATACGGTGCCGTAAACCGACCTTTTCTCTCTTCTTTTTACACGTAAATCCTGTTGATTGGCGTTCTCCGGTACGGGCCCCCATCTGCCGCTACTATCCAGAGGGAGATATACGAGACAAAACGCCGATACTCAGAAAGACTTCGCATTCTTTGCGCCTTCGCGTGATCTGCTGCGCATGCAAGTGATCTGGTCTCGCGCGAAGGCCCAAAGGGAAGGAGTAATGTAGGTCTATCGATTGCTGGCGACAAAACTCTCGGCACCACCACCGACCGGTCGAAGCCGATAAAAAAAGAGGAGAAATTTTCCCTTACTCGAAGATGTCGAAGATCTGGTCGCTGCCGGTGTCGGAGAGACGCTTGCGTTCCGCCCGCTCCTCGACGAGCGCGAGGACCGGGAGTTCCATGTCCACACCCGGGGTGTGGCCGAACATCTTCTCCATATCCACCTGCAGGGCGTGCATGAAGAGCGCGTTCGGGATATCCATCGCGCAGTTCTCCTCGCACTGACCGCAGTTGACACACGAATCCGAGATGTGAGCGTAGCGGATCAGGTGGAACATGAAGGGCGGCGGGACCTGACCGGGCTCGACCAGGTAGGGTTTCTTCGTGCTGCACTCGACGCAGTAGCAGATCGGGCAGTTCTCGATGCAGGCATAGCACTTGATGCACCGGGAGGTCTCGTCCATGATCTTCTTCAAGCGGTCCTTGCCTTCGCCGAGGCCCTCAAAGTAGCGTGCCCGCCACTTGTCGCCGAGTTTCAGCATCGCGTTCTCGACCTTGCCGCGGATCTCGATACCTTTCGGGTTCGCGGCATCGGTCTTGAGGCTTCCAGCCTTCACGGCCGCATCGAGGAGGTTCGCGCCCTTCTCGGAGCAGACCTCGACGAACGTGGCCTTCCCGGCCTTCTCCCCAATAACGCCCCAGTTTCCGCAGGCGAGGTCCGCCTGGCGGGGGATCTTCATCTTGCAGCGGCGGCAGTTGCCGCGGCGGCCGAAGCCCGCATCCTCGAGTTCGTCCATCGAGATGCCCTTGTGCTGGCCGTCCTTCGTGACGATGATGAACTGGCCCTTGTCGATCTCTTCCTTGACGACGTCGTTCGGGTCGACCCCGAACTTCTCGGCGATCATCTTCCGGGCAGCTACGGGGCTGACGGAGCCGCCGCAGTTGAGCCCGATCATCAGGATGTTGTCCAGATTGACCTGGTTGCGCTTTGCAAGTTCGTAGAGGCCCATCGCGTCGCAGCCCTTGACCGGGACGGCGATCCGCATGTTCTCGGCACCGTCGAGATACTGCTTGACCAGCTTCGAGAGCAGGAGCGTCCCGCAGTGGAGCGAGCCTGCTGTCTGTGCGATCTCGGCGGGGTCGGTGATGAGGGTCGGGACTGCATCGTAGATATCCTGTCCCTTCTTGACGGCAAGGACAGCGTCCACCATGCCGGACGTTAGGGCGTGCGTCAGCAGAGCGGTGACCGCTCCACCACACTCGCCCTTCTCCTGGCAGGCGGGCTCGGCTGCCCATGCGTAGAACATATCGCCTTTAGCTGCCATCTTCAGGCCTCCGTAATCTTCTCGACCTTCACAGCACAGGCCTTGAACTCAGGGATCTTCGCGATCGGATCGAGAGCGTTGTTCGTCAGGATGTTCGCTGCGCACTCGGCGAAGTGGAACGGCATGAACATGACGCCCTTCATGATGTCGGGGGTCACCTTCGCCGGGACGTTCACCGTGCCGCGGCGGGTGGTCGCCCGGACCATCTCCTTGTTCTGGATGCCGAGCGCCCTGGCGTCGTCGGGGTTGATCTCGATCCAGCCCGTCGGGACCTCGGCATCGAGGGTCGCGGACCGCCGGGTCATGGTGCCGGTGTGCCAGTGCCAGAGGATACGGCCGGTCGTGAGGACGAACGGGTATTCGGCGTCGGGGACTTCCGCCGGCGGTTTCCACTCGATGGGAGCGAAGATGCCGATGCCGTCGGGGTGGGAGAACTTCTCCTTGTGGAGGATCGGCGTGCCGGGGTGTTCCACGGTCGGGCAGGGCCAGTGGAGGGCTTCGGGCTTGTTGAGCCGCTCGTAGTTCATCCCGTGGTAGGACGGGGTGAGTTCGGCGACCTCGGTGAAGATCTCCTCGGCGTTCTGGTAGGGGAACTGGGCCGCGTAGCCCATCTTTGCCGCGAGTTCGCTGATGATCTGCCAGTCGACCTTCGCCTCGCCGGGCGGGTCCTGGGCCGTGCGCCACATCTGGACACGCCGCTCGGTGGAGGTCTGGGTGCCGTCGCGCTCCGCGTAGCAGGCGGCCGGGAGGACGACGTCGGCGAGTTCGGCGGTCTCGGTCATGAAGATGTCCTGGACGACCAGGAACTCCAGGCTCTCGAGGGCATGCTTGACATGGTTGAGGTCCGGGTCGGAGAGCATCGGGTTCTCGCCCATGATGTACATGCACTTGAGTTCGCCGGGGTTGTCGGTCAGGACGTCCATCATGACGGTGACCTCATAGCCGTTCTTCGGCTCACAGATGCCGTCGGGGAAACCCCAGGCGTCGGCGAACTTCTTGTGGGCGGCCGGGTCGGTGACCTTCTGGTAACCGGTGAAGACGACCGGGAGGGCTCCCATGTCGCAGGCGCCCTGGACATTGTTCTGGCCACGGAGCGCATTCACGCCGGCGCCGGGCTTGCCCAGGTTGCCGGTCAGCATCTGGATGTTGGCGGTCGACCGCACATTATCGACACCGACGGTGTGCTGGGTGATACCCATCGAGTAGAGGATCGCGCCGGGCTTCGTGGTGCCGAAGATCTCGGCAGCCTGCTTGAGCTGGTCGACGGAAATACCGGTGACCTTCGAGACATTCTCAAGGCTGTAGGTCTCCTTCATGACGACCTCCTTGAGTTTCTCGTAGTCCTTCGTCCTCTTCTCGATGAACTCCTTGTCCTCCCAGCCGTTCTTGATGATCTCCTGCATCATGCCGTTCAAGAGAGCGACATCGGTGCCGGAGATAAACGGCATGTAGAGGTCGGCCAGCCGGGCGGTCGGAGTGTAGCGCGGGTCGGCGCAGATGACCTTCGCGCCGTTCTGCTTCGCCTGGACGATCTTACGGCCGATCAGCGGGTGCTGTTCGAGGGTGTTCGACCCGAGAACGAAGACGCACTTCGACTCGGCGATGTCGAGAATGGAGTTGGTCATCGCCCCGGAGCCGAACGAGGCGGCGAGGCCGGCGACGGTGGATGCGTGGCAGAGCCGGGCGCAGTGGTCGATGTGACGAGATTTCATGACGCCGCGGGCGAACTTCATCATCAGGTAATTCTCTTCGTTCGAGACACGTGCTGAGGAGAGCGCCGCGAACTCATCGGGCTTGTACGACTTGAACTTCTGTGCGATCAGGTCGTAGGCCTCGTCCCAGGTCGCCTCGACGAACTTGCCGTCCTTCTTGATGAGCGGCTTTGTGAGGCGGTCCGGGCTGTTCACGAACTCGTGAGCGTAAGTGCCCTTGGGGCAGACTTTTCCCTCGTTGACCGGAGAACGCTTGTAAGGTTGTGTGCCGACAACCTTCCCGTCCTTCACGACGAGGTTAAAACTGCACCCTGTACCGCAGTACGGGCATGTAGTTTGTACATACTTGAGATCCATGGTAAAAACCTCGGATACTTCTATATAGACGATTGTAATATTTAACACTGATGATTAACAGACAAATTTTTGATTAATAAGTGTGGGTAGCGCGATCTTTCTTCCCGGGAGGTGATCTCGATCTTCGTCATCATCTGCCGGTTCCGGTGTAGAGCATATATACGGGCCCCGCACTTCGACGCGCGCCTGAAGCGGCGTCCGACTGATTATAGTATAGAAAGGCCGGTCGGTGTAAGGCCCCTTATCGATCTCCGGGTCCGAGTGCACGATCACCCCCCGTCCTGGAGCGCGGGACCCCGTAGAGGCACCGGCGGCAGCTGTTTCGGCGGGCGCCCGACCGCGGAGGCTATTCGCCACGGGGATGGCGGCTTGCGGGAGGATCTCACCCCCTGTCTCCAGCGCGCAGACGTTCCCCACCCCGCCCGCGAGGGGTGGGGTGGGGCGACGGATAGCAACCATCCGGCGGAGACCTGGGTTGGGGCTATCGGAAAAGTCATACGCAGTAGAGACAGGGGGGGTGCCCCCCGTCAGCCCCCTCCCCAATGGCAATACTCCCACGGTCCACCGTATGGAAAGATGCTGAAAATGGATGGGGTCCCGTTTCGCCTCCCAGACACGGCTTTCCACCGGCTATCGCCACACACTGCCCCCGCCCCCGGGGGTGGGGGAGGAGCGCCGGAGGCGCGGGCGGGATGGGAGCTACAGATATCCTGGATAGGTAGAGACAGGGGGATGCTCCACGCCCTTTCTGACGGCGAGGATATAGCACCCACCATGCCAGACGTTAGGGCGTGCGTCAGCAGAGCGGTGATCGCACCGCCCCACTCGCCCTACTTCAGCACGTCGGCGCCCGTGACCTCTTCAGCCGCTCATGACCGGCGGGATACAGCAGGAGCAGAGCCTGCCCTCCGGATACCCCCTCGATTGAGGGAAGATGTTATTATCGGTGGACGCGTAACCCTCTCACACAACTGCACAGGAGAGAGTTTCCATCGTGAAGAAGATGCTGCCGATCCCGCCGATGCTCGTCGACCTGGTGGGAAACGCCCTCGCGTCGATGGACGGCGTTATATTCGCTGATCTCGCCGCCTGCCCATCGTGCAGGGGCCAGGTGATCGGGCACGACATGCGGGCAAAGCGGTTTGCTGTCATACTCGATCAGGGAAAAGAGCACACTATCCGGGTCTTCGTGAAGCGTTTCTACTGCCAGGATTGTAACGCCCTCTGCTATGCGGACGCCCCCTTCTACCCCGATACCCGTCTCGCATCGCCCATCGTCGATCTCTGCATCCTCCTCTCGCAGCAGATGCCCTTCAACCAGGTGGCGCAGCACCTCCGGGCGATGGGGATCGTCGTTGACCGGGGAACGATCCGGAACTACGCCTCCCGCGATTTTGGGGTGATTCCCGCGACCAACCTCTTCGGGCTCCCGTTACCGCTCTCCCTGCTGAACCTCGCCACCTTCGCCCTCGACCGTGAGGGGCACCCCATCGTAGGGGCAGAAGCGCTCGCCGCCTGCGGTTTCCCACCCGCAGGCAGGGCAGCGCTTCACGGCAGGGCGACGCCCAAAGAGCGGGATCAGCGGGATGAACAGGAAGAGAAAGAAGAACGGAAACCCTGACGCCAGCGACACGACCGTGACGGCGATCGATACCGCGAGCAGAAGAAGGGTCAGGTGCCACCGGCTCGCCGTAGCGCCACCTCCCTGACCGCGTATGCAGGGAGCGCATCCGAGACCTCTCCGATCTCCTCTTCAAGCGTAACGCCGCCGAGTTCGCAGGCAAAGAGGTCCGCACCGATACCTGCCGTGATCAACCGCCCGGCACCGCTCCGGGACATTGCATGCTCCACAGCGCGGGCGATCAGCGTTCGCTGGGCATCCCAGAACTGCCGGGCGACCGTTAGCGCTCCGCCCTCCCCGATCTCATCGAGATCAGCGCAGACCACCCGAGCAAGCCTCCGGAGTGCCGCCTCAGGAGTCTTCTCGCCGTTGTCGGGTGCAGGAGAGGCGTAGTCCTCCGGGGCGATATGGCCGAGCACAAGGTGGGCGTCGGCGCTTGCGGCGAAATACTCGGTGCTCACCGGGGTCGCCGTCCCGTCGAGCGTGACCGACGATACCAGCGTCGCGACGTTCGTCCGGAGCATCCCGGTGTAGACGAGGTACCGCTCCTGCAGCCGCCGGGTGTCGGTCAGCCCCTTGAGGTCCTCAAAACAGTTCAGGGGGATGACGTCGGCGGTGGTGCTCCCCACGTCGAGGAGAACCGCGTCGGCGTAGTCCTCTCGCAGGTAGTCGGCCGACGCCAGCCAGTTCGCGGCGGCAAGGGCCGGAGCCGGCCGGGTATGGAACGCCGCATCGGTGCCGTAGAAGACGGCGTCGGGGATGACCTCCCGGACCGCCCCGACAATCCAGCGGATGCCGTCCATCTTGTTTGTGAAGCAGTCGGCGAGCTCCCCGCTCATCACGACGGCAGCAGGCTCTCCGGCATACGGTTTGAGGAGATCGGCGAGCGGTGCACCCTGCCAGAGCGGGCAGTAATGGATATGCACGCCGGCATCGTCGACGACCTTGAGGTTCGCGCCGCCGATGTCGATCCCGATCATAACCGGTGAAGCCCCCCGTCCTTGTCGAACCGCACCCTCCCGGAGAGGTGCACCTCCGCCAGCGCCTCGCCGTGCGACGCTCTGACGAGGATATCGGCGATCTCTTCCTCCATGACGGCCGCGATGCCGACCAGGCTGGTCGTGGGCCTCGGGTTGACGTCCACGACGTAGATTTTCTCGCCGGCGACGACGTCGATCCCCGTGTATCCCTGGCACCCAAGAGCGTTCATCGCCCGGACGGCAAGATCGACGATCTCTTCCTCGCGATCGGGATGGACGGGCGTCTCTCCCCCGAGGTAGAGGAACCTCCCGTCCTCCGCGACGGTGATCTCCTGCCGGTTGACGGCGAGCCGGAGCGGAGGAACGCCCGAGTAGAACTCGCAGACGTTGCCGGTCACCCGGCTCCCCACCAGGCTCACGCTCAGCGCCTCTCCTTCGACATAGGCCTGTGCAAACTCGCCGGCTCCGGGCTCCTCCTCCGTCAGCCGGACTCCGAGAGCGCCGCAACCCATGATCGGCTTGACGACTCTCTTCCCTTCCCCGGCGTCAGGGGGGACGGCAATCCCGTTCCGGGAGAGGATACCCGCCGTCCGTTGCTTGTTGGCGCAGACCGCCGCGTTCATGCTCCCGCACCCGATGTTGTGGGTCAACCCTTCAAGGAGATGCGTGTACCGGAAGAGGAGGTGATCCGGCGCGATGACCAGGCCCACATCGCATCCCGGCGCGAGTCTTTTGATCTCGCCCTCGAAGTCGGGGCGCTCGGGCGTCACCACATCGTAACCGCACCTCTCAAAACTGCCGCTTATGGCGGCGAGCATGGCAGCGCCCTCGGGCGCAAGCTCGGGGTCGTTGCATACCGAGTACTCGGCGAGAAAGACCTTCATTGCAGTAGAGGTCAGCTACAAAGAACTTGACCCTGACGATCGGGCAGATTTTTGATGCGCGGGAACAATCCCTATAGACAAGGATGAAACCCAAGATTCTGCTCACCAACGACGATGGAATAACCTCTACGGGACTCTGGGCGGCATATGACGCGCTCGCGCCGATCGCCGACGTCACTGTGGTCGCCCCCTCGACCCAGCAGAGCGCTGTAGGCAGGTCTATCTCTATCTTCGAGCCGATACGTGCGACCAGGGTGACGATGAACGGCGTGACCGCCTACTCGGTCGGCGGGAAACCGACCGATGCCGTGATCATCGGGCTGTTCGCGTTGCGCCTGAACCCCGACTTTGTGGTCAGCGGGGTCAACATCGGCGAGAACCTCTCGTTTGAGTCGATCATGACCTCGGGAACCGTCGGGGCTGCGCTGGAGGCGTCGAACCAGGGGGTGCCGTCCCTTGCCTTCTCGCTCCAGGTGGAGGATCAGGGCGACAAGTTCGACGATCCCTCGCGGATCGCCGACCGGTACTCCGATACGAAGCGGGTGGTTCGCGAGATCTGCGAGAGGGTTTTTGCAAACGGGTTCCCCGGAAAGGCCCACGTCATCAACGTGAATATCCCTGCGCAGGTGCGTGGCGGATACGAGATCACCCGTCTCGCCGAGAAACTCTTCTATACCGGCGTCGAGGAGCGCCTCGACCCGCGCGGCCGCCCCTATTACTGGATCGACGGGCCGCTGTATGAGGATGCAGAGGAGGGCACCGACGCGCACGCGGTGCAGAAGGGCAACGTCTCCATCACGCCGATCACGCTCGACTGCACTGCGTATGCCGCCGCGGACGAACTCAGGGATATCTTCGACGGCATGCATATCTGAACGGGGGAGGAAGGTACAGCATGAATACAGCAGCACAGGCAGCATCGAAGCAGAATGCAGGCTACCGGGCAGCAGAGGAAGTCGGTGACGGGATGATCATCGGGCTCGGCACCGGGTCTACCGTCTTCTTCGCTATGGAGCGGCTGGGCGCGCGGATAACGGAGAACGGGCTCTCCATAGCCGGTGTCCCGACATCCTACCAGGCGGCCATCCGGGCACGCCGGTACGGCATACCGCTCACGAGCCTCGATGAGCACTCCGAACTCGACATCGCCATCGACGGCGCCGACCAGGTCGACCCGGCGTTCCGCCTGATCAAAGGGCGCGGAGCCGCGCTTCTGCGGGAGAAATGCGTCTCCGATGCGGCGCGGAGAGCGCTCATCGTCGTCGACCGCACGAAGATGGTCCAGACCCTGAACGCGCCCGTCCCGGTCGAGGTGCTCCCGTTCGCCGTGGAGGCGGTCTCCCGCCGGCTTGCAGCGCTCGGTGCCGATCCGGTTCTCCGGGAAGGAGTGAAGAAAGACGGCCCGGTCGTCACCGACAACGGCAACTTCATCGTCGACTGCAGTTTCGGGGCGATTAGAGACCCCGACCGCCTGGAGGCGGAGATCGCCTCGATCCCGGGTGCACTTGAGTGCGGCCTGTTCTCGGCCTACACGGAAAAGATAACGGTTATTATTGGTGAGGAGAAGGGTTGCAGCGTCGTATCACTGCGTTGAGATGCATTCCCGCATCTTCTGGATAAGGTCTAACTGATGCCGGGCTTCCTTCTTCTTTTCTTTCTCGATTGTGTCCATGATCTCCGTTATTGAGCGCGAGAGTGCGTAGATCTTCACCGGCCTTCCTTTGCTCTCCGACTTGCTCTCGCGGGTATCGATCCAGTCGCACTCTTTGAGGAAGCGCATTGCGATGCTGACTTCGGGCTGGCGGAGATCGGTGCCGCGCTCGATGTCCCGGGAGGTCGCTTCCTCCGTGTTTGCCAGGTATACGAGCACTTTGGAGACGTTTCGTTTGATACCGATGCCCATCAAGAGCTCGGCGAGTTCTTCGTCGCGCGGCGTAAAATACCGTACCTTATCGGACCTCATCCATTCACCATCAGATAGTTATCTAGTGTTTTAAATCTGACTATAAAAATATTATTATTTCAATGGGAGATTCAGCGATTGCATCTCTTTAAAGTGAACGGATGAACCATAAAACCTTTTAAAACGGTCTTTTTTTCACCGGAACGCGCTGTCGCGGGAAGGAAGAGGGTACTCTCTGAAACGGGGAGAAAGCGATCGGGATGACGGGAAGGCGGGAAGGCGACAGGCACGCCGCCAGCGGGGAGACTGTCGTCACCTGATTCTGCTCGATCTTCAAAACGGCCCGGACGGCCCCGTGAGATTAAAAAGAGAAGAGGACTACCAGACAGCCTTCAGATGAGACCGAGACTCGAAAGTTCGGAGAGGATCCGCCGTACCGCACGCTGAGCATCCTCGGCCACCTTGCCGCCTGTGATGATCAGTTTGCCGGACCCAAACAGGAGGACGACCACCTTGGGGTCGTCGAGCCGGTACACGAGCCCGGGAAACTGTTCGGGCTCGTACTCGATCTTGTCCAGGTTGAAGCCCACGGCAATCTTGTTCAGGTTGATCGGCGTCCCGAGGTCTGCGGACGTGACGATGTTCTGGACCTTGTAGGTCGGGTTCTCGGCGATCTCGATGCCGAGCGCCCGCAACTTCTCAACGAGAATCTCCAGGCCACGCGAGAGGTTGTCGATGCTCTTCGCTCCGGTCAGGACGACCTTGCCGGAACCGAAGACGAGCGCGGCGATCTTCGGGTCCTGCATCCGGAGAACGACGCCGGGGAACCGCTTCTTATTGTATTCCGCGTCCTTCAACCGGGATGCAAGAGATGGCAGATCAAGAGAATCCGTCACTTTCGCGGAAGCGACGATATTTTCTATCTTGAGGGACTCCTCTGGTCTGTGCTCATTCATATATATAGCATGCTTAAAAATGGTATATAAATAGTGGTATTCTACTCTTCTAGAGTCGAGATATCACCGGGATCCATACCCATCTCCTGTGCCTTTAAGACTCGCCTCATGATCTTGCCGCTCCGGGTCTTGGGGAGCGCGTCGACGAACTCGATCTCGGACGGTATGGCGATGGGGCCGAGCGTCATCCTGACATGGTAGACGAGATCGTTTCTCAGTTTCTCGCCCGGCTTGCGGCCGTTCCTGAGGATGACGAAGGCCTTTATGGCGTTCCCCTTCAGGGCGTCGGGTTTCCCGATGACGGCGGCCTCCGCCACCGCCTCGTGGGAGACGAGCGCGCTCTCGACCTCGGCCGTCCCGATGTTGTGCCCGGCGACGACGATCAGGTCGTCGGACCGCCCGATGACCATGATGTAGCCGTCCTTGTCCTTCACCGCGAGGTCGGCCGCAGTGTAGCAGCCCGGGATGGTGTTCCAGTACTTGCAGTAACGCTCATCGTCGTCCCAGATCGTCCGCATCATCGACGGCCAGGGCTCTTTGATGACCAGGAGGCCGCCCGTACCCGGTGGGACCGGGTTGCCCGCCATATCGACGACATCCGCGACGACACCCGGTAACGGCCTTCCCACGAATCCGGGGCGCATCGGTTCGCCGATCGTCGTGGTCAGCATGTGCATCCCGGTCTCGGTCTGCCACCAGGTATCCATGATCGGGCACCGGTCTTTGCCGATGGTGCGGTAGTACCACTCGAACGCCTCGGGATTGAGCGGTTCGCCGACCGACCCCAGGATGCGCAGCGATGAGAGGTTGTAGCGGTTCGGCCACTCTTCACCCACCCGCATGAACATCCGGATGGCGGTCGGGGCGGTGTAGAAGATGGTGACGCCGTACTCCTCGATGAGGTTCCAGTAGGTGCCCGGGTCCGGGTAATCGGGGGTCGCCTCCGTGATGAGACAGGTTGCACCGTTCAGGAGCGGGCCGTAGACGCAGTAACTGTGGCCGGTGATCCAGCCGGGGTCAGCGGTGCACCAGAAGATGTCGCTGTCTTTGATGTCGAAGACGTTCTTCGTCGTGTAGTATGTCCCGACCATATACCCGCCGCAGGTGTGGACGATACCCTTGGGTGTCCCGGTGGTGCCGCTCGTGTACAGAACGAAGAGCGGATCTTCCGCATCCATCGGTTCGGCGGGGCACTCCCGCTCGACGCCTTCCATCAGCTCGTAGTAATCCACCTCCATCTCGGGGTGGAGTTCGACGGGTTTGTCGAGATCCCGCCGGAGAATGACGATACGCTCGACGGAGGGCGCGTTGACGACCGATTCCTCGACGACGTTCTTGAGCGGAATCGCTTTGCCGCGCCGGTAGGTGAAGTCGGCGGTGACGATCACCTTGGCGCCGATGCCGTTGATCCGCTGGTTGAGCGCCTTGACGCCGAACCCGCCGAAGACGACCGAGTGGATCGCCCCGATGCGGGCGCAGGCGAGCATCGCGATGACCTGTTCGGGGACGAGCGGCATGTAGATGCAGACCCGGTCGCCCTTCCCGACGCCGAGACGCGAGAGGCCGTTCGCGAACCGGCAGACCGCGTGGTAGAGCTGGCGGTAGGTGAGGATCCGCTCCTCCTCCTCGGTCTCTCCCCGCCACATGATCGCGACCTTGTTGCGCCGCTGGTTCTGGACATGGCGGTCCAGGCAGTTGTGGGTGATGTTGAGCTTCCCGTTGATGAACCACTTTGCGTACGGGTACTCCCACTCTTTCACCCGGTCCCAGGGCTGGAACCACTCGAGTTCTCTGGCGACGCCGTCCCAGAACAGGTCGGGGTTCGCAAGGAACTCCTGATAGGTCCGGTTGTAGTCGCCGATCCAGGAGTGCTCCTTGCAGCTGGCCTCGGGAGTGTAGTACTTCGCCTCCTCGAGTTTGACGTTAAAGTTTTCAGCCATCCGACTAACTCCTATTCTACATTATTAATAATGTATATTGCATATCAACATTCTGGTCGAAGGGACGGGTGCACCAGAGGGAGACGGCAGGTAACCGTTGCCAAAATCGCACCAAAATGACCGGCAGTTGCGCCGGGGCACGCGTTATCCGCGCCCCCATATGAAATCAAAGCCCGGAGAAGCCGGGACGCCGGGTTGGCGCCCCCGAGCAGGATTGAGGTTGCGCCGGAGCGGAGCGCCGCCGAGCGAGGTAGGGCTGCCGCACCATGGTAGGCCAACGGGAGTTGTGAATGATCAGCGGCCGCCGTGATCCGGGAATGACAAATGCCAACCTTTTTTGCCGGGCCCTTTTCCATATTCAAGGGATCACCATGCACGATGGGGTGATTCCAATGGCCGTCTCCTTCCGGAACCGCGAGCGCGAGGTGCCCGCCGGGATGAGCGACGCGACCGACCGGCAGATCAACCTGTTGGCATCCGGGTCGCGTCGGCTCGCGGAGGGGGCGAAGGGATGAGGGAGATCGAAGGGATCGAGCAGACGATAAACGAACTTGAGACGGATGCAATTGAGATCGAGAAGACTGTAATCGCGCTACTTCGAGCCGTGGAACTGATCCACAAACCGGACCCTGCAGAAGCACTCTTTTTCGCTCCGAGTAACCAGTGGGGTGAGTTGTCTGAGGGGGAGCAGCAGAAACAGCGAGATGCGTTACGAAGATATCAACGGTGGTACACGGTTGCCCACCGGTATGTCGGGGAGTACGCCCCCGAAAGAGTTGATGAGTTCAATAAATGCTATTCTGGCGATAAAAACAGCAACTACGGTGTTATCGATTACATCAGGCTAGAACGGCTCCAGTGGTCACGCAACAAGTCCAGGATCATCGATGAATTCTGGCGGGTCTTCGAGATTCAACGGAGCATCCTCCTCTCGGTATCGGACGTGATCGGGATAGAGCGGATAAACCTCCGGGAACTCATATCGGCGGACTTCATCGACCGGGAGATCAGCGAAGCCGACCGCCTCTGCAGGACGGGTCATCCTCGTGCCGCAGGTGCCCTTGCGGGGGTTGCGCTCGAGCGTCAGCTGAGGACGTTGTGCGACAGGTACGGACTCGAATACCAGAAGGAGGACAGTATCGAGCCCCTGACACAACGATTGCATGAGAACGACTGCATTGATCTCACGCAACTCGGAATCATCCGGTATCTCGCCGAGATCGGGGAGAAGTGCGACCATGCAGGCAGCGTCACCAGCGATGAGGTCAGGGCATCGATCGATCGGTTAAAGGAGCTGGTACGGCAGAGTCTTCCGACCGACCCCATCTGGTCGGAGGATACAATGGCATAGCAGACGCGAGACTCCCCAGCCATCCGTCACCGCGAAACCGGGTAGCTCTCACCCGGTCTGAGGCTGCGCTCGCATCCGAAGGCTCACGGGAGATACTGGCATGCACACGAGAATAGGCCCCCGTAGAGAAGAACCCGGCCAACATCAACAGAAAGAAGTGCGCCCGGGAAGGGCGCCAGAACAGTAAAGCGGCTGAATCAATCGTACTCGCGCCAGGTCTTGCCGCAGGCAGTGCACCGGAAGAACCTGACCTCGCTCTCATCCGCCGCACGCAACTGCCGCAGCCACCAGTATGCCGTCGTGCAGTCACACTCCGAGCACTTGATCGTCGCGGTCGGGAGGGTCGCAATCCTGTCCTCCTCGTCGACGATGGTGATCTCTTTCTCCACGCGTTTGTCTGTCTTCTTTAACCGGTCGGACTCATCGATCTCCCGGATATAGCCACATTTTTTGCATTTCAGCTGACCACCGGACGATATCATCAGACCCTTACACTGCGGACAGAACATCATTGTAATAAATTGGGCATGATCGCAATTAATTCTTGGTCATGCCGCATGATCGGTCTGCACGAAGGGCGACCCGGGCAGGACGGGCGCACAAATAATTATAGCCGGATATGCCAAAGGGTAAAGGATGAAGGATTACCTGGTGCTGATCTCCTGCATCTGCTTTCTTGCATTTCTCATCCCTGGCAGGTTCCGGAAGTACTTTGCACTCGGCGGGTGGGTAAGCATCGTCGGATACCTCTTCTTCGAGCTCCCCTACTACTTCTCCCTCAATAACTTCATGTACCCGGCGATAGCCGTCCTCTCGGTGCCCTTCCTCTACATCACCGCAAAATACTTGCTCCATGACGATCCCCGGGTGATGCAACTCTCGATGATAGCGGCTGTGGCGTTCCTGATCTACGCTCCCTTCGGCTACATACCCGCACTCGGGGACTGGCTGATTACCGTCGTCACCGAGCAGACCTCGGCGGCGCTTGCGGCCATCGGCTATCCCGTAACCCTCCAGGGCTGGAACCTGATGGAGCGCAACGGGCTCCAGACCGAGATCATCCTCGCCTGCACCGGCATCCAGAGCATCGCGATCATGCTCGGGGTCGCCTGGGGCGTCCAGTCGACGTTGAAGCAGAAGATTGCCGGCTTTTTCATCGTCGTCCCGACGATCTATATCCTCAATATCGTGAGAAACCTATTCGTGATCTCGGCCTACACCGAACAATGGTTCCCCTACCTCCCCGAGATCGCCGGCAACGGCCAATTCGGGTATGAGAGTTTCTTCTGGGCGCACAACGTCATGGCGGAACTGGGGGCACTCATCTTTCTCGTGATCCTCGCCTACACCCTCTTCCTGGTCGTGCCCCAGCTCGGCACCCTCGCCGAAAGCCTCTACCGTCTCTACCGCGGCGAAGTGGAGCGGATTGTCCGGCCGAAATCCGGGAAGACCGAGAGCTGACGCCGGACGGGGAGTATCTGACTCCTAAAAGATCTTCCCCGCGGAGGGATCTGCGCGGGGAAGATACCCTCTGACAGCAACGCGCGCGGAGTGCAACGCCAACAGAACCTGAACACCTACGAAGACGTGAAGTGCGACCTCCCCAGGAGCATGAACACCGCCCGGGGAGAGGGGAGAAACGCCCAACTCACCGCCCCCCATATCCGGCGAGCCGAAAAAGGGATGTGAACCGGTCAGGAATATCGCCGGTAGAGGTAGAAGACCCGCTGGATAGCCGAGAGGTTGGTGCAGACCGCGATGAGGAGCACCGAGGCCCAGAGGAGCCCGGTCACGCCGCCGAGCACCAGCACGAGTATCGTCTCGGGCCGCCCGAAGAAACCGACCCCCTCGAGGGGATCCTCGATCTTCCCGGCGACCCTCTCGGAGTACCCGATCTCCGCGTAGGTGACCGGCTTGATGAAGGTGTTCAGCAACGATCCCGCGAGCGCCAGCCCCACGACACTGAAATCGGCGACCGCCGGAACGTCGATGAGGTGGCTGATGATGGGGATGCCGGAGAACCCTATGCCGAGGATGACCGCCGCGTCGACGTATTTGTCGGCGATCCAGTCAAAGACCGCCCCGAACCGGCTCTCCGTGTGGTTCTTCCGGGCGACGTTCCCATCCACCAGGTCGAGGATCGCCGAGACGAACAGGAGCAGGCTGCCCGCGACGAAGTGACGCCCGGCGAAGGCGAGGGCGCACGAAAAGCCGAAGAGCAGGGAGAGCATCGAGACCTGGTTCGGCGTAACACCCAGGCGTATGAAAAACGACGCGATTCGCTCTGTATATTTGATGAATTTCGGCCGCAGGGAGGTTATATTCATCGCATAAATTTATCAGCCTGTATGGAGTTTAACCTTTGCTCTGTTTTGTCGCGGCGCAACGCTTCATCCGGAATACCGTTTGCCGGCTAAAATCATCAGATTCATAAACGCTCCCGCAAGATAGATCACCGGGAACGAATTTCAATGCCAGAACACGACAGGCCGCACGTGCTCATGATGTCGGAGATCACCGTCGACGGGAAACTTACCCTGAAGCGCGGGGCTTCGAGCAAGATTCTCATGAAGTACATGGCTCCCGAAACCGAACTCCTCCTTCACCGGACCCGGGCGGAATACGATGCCATCATGGTAGGGGCGAACACCATCAGGATCGACAACTCATTCCTGACGGTCAGGCTGGTCGAGGGAAAAAGCCCGCTCCGGGTCATTCCGAGCAGCCGGGCGGACATCCCGCCGAACGCAAACATCCTTGGCCCGGATGCGCGGACGGTCATCGCCGTCAGTAAGGCCGCGCCGACGGAGAATGTCACCCGGCTCCGGGAGAGCGGCGTCGATGTCGTTGTCGCGGGTGAGAACGAGGTCGACCTGCCGGGACTGATGGCCATCCTCTCACGAGACTACGGCGTCGGCCGGATGATGATCGAGGGGGGCCCGACGCTGAACTGGTCGATGCTGAACCATCGGCTCGTGGACGAGATACGCCTGATCCACCTGCCGTTCATCGTCGGCGGCGCAGACACCCCGTCACTCGTCGGCGGCATGCACATCGAGACCGAGGACGAGATGTTCCGGCTCTCCCTGAAACGCCACTTCATGTGCGGGAGCAATCTGGTCACCGAATGGGACGTGATCTATCATCCCGTCCCCCGTGAATGATCCTTTTCTGACGCCGGACCCCTAGATCATCACGTAGGGGTCGGCCTTCATGTACTCCCGGCAGACCGTCGTCGCGTAGTGGCCGGGAGGGAGCGTGAATTTGAGCCGGACGTCCGCACCGGACACGTCTGCCTCCACGTCGGCGGAGAGGCTGATCGGTCTCGAAACACCGGCAAACGCCGTCTTCACGAACCGGGAGGTGCGCTCGAAGTCCCCGGCGTCGATGCCCGCCTCGATCAGCAGGTCCTGCATGATCTCGTCCATCGGCCCGCGCGACACTATCGGTTCCGAACCCGGGATGAAGAGGGCGATCCGGCACCGGCCGCGACGGGCCTGCACCAGGGCCGCCTGCCGGTTCCGCGCGGAGACGACATCCTCGCGGCCGCCTGAAAAGAGGAGCCGGTCGCCGACTTCAGGCTCGGTGAGCGACATGCCAGCGTCGATACGAGAGGAGAGAGCGCGGTTGAAGAGGTAGGACTGGTATGCGCTCACGAGGAGCGAGAGGAGCTTCGGGGGGAGGGCCCGGAGCGCGCCGGCGTAGTCGCCGGGGTTCGCGACGAGGTGGTTCGCCATCGCCCGCTCGTAGGTCATCCTGACGGGGAGGTCGGCGAGCGCCGCCCGCGCATCGCATGTCTCGGCAAAATGGGTCCGGGCGCGCTGCACCTCCTCCGGCTCCCGGGGGTAGGCCCGGCCGATGTAGGTGGCCACGGCGCCTTCGTAGTCGCCCTTGAGGATCCTCTCGCCGACGAGGTGCGTGACCGGCCGGACGACGCCGAACCGCTGCAGCCCGTAGTAGTTCGGTATCCCGGCGGACGCCACCTCCGTCGCCGCCTGCACCCGTGCCGGGAGGTCGTCTGCAATGCAGTCGCGGATGGCGATCTCGAACCGGTTGCCCGCGAGGCTGCCGAGGGAAAGCGAGTGCTGCGACCGCCCGACGACCTCAAGCGTGATGTCCGCGAGGTGCACCTGCTCGACCGCTTCGGGCGGGACGTCGTAGACCGATATGAACTGGGTGGTCACCGCGTTCTTGTCCTTCGTCCCCGCCCAGGCGATCCTCCGGTGGCTGACGCCGAGCCGCTTTGCAATCTCCTTGACCGCCCGCTGGAGTTCCCAGTTCGTCTTGGTGAGCCTGCAGATGAGGTAGGGGCCGTCCGGATCGGCGATCGGGAGCGGGAGTTCCTCGACGACGAAGTCGGCGGGGCTTGTGCGGAGCCGCCCGCCGATGCCGGGGGCATCGGACGCGTAGTAGCGCATCCCGAGATCCACCTCAAGGGGATAGGGCGAGGGCATCATAGGAGCGAGAGGTCTCCGGTGATCCGGTCGAGGTCTTCGGAGCGGGCGGGGCCGAGACCGAGGGCCGTCACGGTTCCCGGCGGGATCTCGGTCATCCCGGCGTCCTGGATGATCGACGCGGGGATGCCCGCCCGCTCCGCGATCGTCTTGAGTTCAAAGAGCTGCCGCTCGCTTGACGCCTTCAGCACCACCTTCTTCTGCCCCTCGTCGAGCCAGGCCTTCTTTGCGATCTTGTCGGCCCTCTCGTAGGCCCCGATGGCGGCGTGGGCGATCTGCGCACACTTCTTGCCGCAACTCATCTTGATGTCGGCGCGCACGACCAGACACTGTTTCCACTTGAACTCCCGCATATCAGGCATTTCGTACTATCTGGGGCATGAACCGTCAAATACGCAGCTGTGGGGGCGGGGGGGCGGGACTGATATCTGTATCGCCTGTCTGCACACGGGGAGGGGCACGTGGTAGGGGCTGGAGAGAGGACTTCAGGAGAACCGGGCGTCAATCAGGATTTAAACCTAAATCACGTTCGTTTTCGATGGCAGGTACTGGAAAGATGGACATAGAGAAAACCCATAAACTGGACCGTGGTGGATATCGCAAATTAAGTTCCGCACTTGTCACCCCACCCCACCCGCGCTTCGTGCTCCTCCCCCGCCCCTCAGGGGCGGGGGCAGTGCGTGGCGATATCCCCTGAAATCCGTGCCAGGGCTTGCGCGGTCTAGAAGAATGTTGGGGTTCTACCTGGATTTCGAACACCATCAGGCAGTCTGAGAGTGCAAGCGAAGTGAGCATGAGAAGACCAAAGATCTTCGAGAGGGACATGCTTACGACTCCTCCCGCGCCCCCCCACCCGCTCCCTTTTATGTTACCGGAAGTCCACTCTACTCAAGAACCGGGCCGCCACCGGCGGCCGGGAACCGACTCGTGCGGGGCATGATACTCTGGTCTGGGATGTAGTCGTTGTGGGCGCAGGGCCTGCCGGGAGCGCGGCGGCGCGGGCGTGCGCGGAGGAGGGGCTTTCGACGCTCTGTATCGAGGAACACGGGGCGATCGGATACCCTGTGCAGTGCGCGGGACTGCTCTCCGTCTCCGCTCTTGCCGAGTGCGGCGTCTCGAACCGCTCGGTCTTGAACGAGGTGACCGGCGCCCGCATGATCTCGGGCCTCGGGGGGGAACTCCTCTTCGATGCGGGGGTCACGAAGGCCCATGTCGTCGACCGCTGTCTCCTCGACCGGGAGATGGCCGAGAAGGCGGCGGACGCCGGGGCGGAGTTCCGCCTGAAGACCAGCGCGTCGGGCATCAGCGGCTCCTCGCTCCTGACCCGGGGCGTCCGCGGGCGGGAGGAGATCCCTTTTCGCCTTCTCGTCGCCGCCGACGGGCCGCGGAGCACCGTCGCCCGCATGCTCGGCTTCCGACGACCGGAGACCTACCTCGCCGGGGTGCAGGCGGAGGTGCCCCATACGATGGATCCGCGCTACGTGGAACTCCACCCCAACGCCTCCCCCGACTTCTTCGGGTGGGTGATCCCGGTCTCGCCGACCCGCGCCCGAGTCGGCCTCTGCGCCCGGGAGCACGCAAAAGACCACTTCGACCGGTTCATCGCCCGCTACGGGGAAAACTCGCTCCACCTCGCGAGCGGGGTCATCCCGCTCGGGGTCATGCCGCAGACCTACGGACGGAGGGCACTCTTCGTCGGCGACGCGGCGGGGTTCCCGAAGCCCACATCGGGCGGCGGGGTCTACACCGGTGTCCGGTCGGCAAAACACGCGGCCGCCGTCGCCGCGGCCTGCTGTGCGCGCGGGGAGTTCGACGACGGGAGCCTCCGTGACTATGAACGGCGCTGGAAGGAAGATTTCGGGAAAGAACTCGATATCGGGATGAAGGCGTTCCGGATGCGGCAGAAGATGACGCCGGAGGAGATCGACCGCCTCTGCCGGGCTCTCGACGATCCGGATCTCATCGCGACGATCGTGGAGCACGGCGATATGGACCGGCCGGGCACCCTCCTCCGCAAACTTGCCCTGAAACCTGCATTGGCACGGGCGATGGGCATACTTTTTGCATCGGGAGTACGTCGGATTCTTACAGGCTGAGATATTCAATGCGCTTAGTAATACATTTATACCCGGATGTAGTACCACACCACAAGGTGTTGTTGTGCATATACCTGATGCATTTATACCGATGGGGCAGGCCCTGGTCTACTGGGTCATCGCCCTGATCTTCATCGCCCTCGCCCTCCGGTGGGCGCGGCGTTCGATGGGAGAAGAGAAGATACCGCTGGTCGCCGTGCTCGCCGCAGGCATCTTCGCCATCCAGGCGTTGAACATCCCCATTCCCTGGGGAACGAGCGGCCACATGGTCGGTGCGGCGCTCGCGGCAATCGTCCTCGGGTCGCCGTATGCGGGGGTCTTCGTCCTGACGCTGGTGCTCCTCGTGCAGGGCGTCATCTTCGGCGACGGCGGCATCACCGTCATGGGCGCGAACATCGTCAACATGGGCGTCGTCGGGGGATTCATCGGCTACTACGGGTATACCGCCATCAAAGGCGTGATAGGAAACGCGTATGCCGCCGCCTTCATCGCCGGGTGGGCATCGCTCTTCATCTCCGCAATCCTCTGTGCGGTCGAACTCGCGGTCGCCGGCACCTTCCCGCTCGCTCTCGGCCTCACCATGATGGGTACGTACCACGCTGTCATCGGCCTCATCGAAGGGAGCATCACCGCGGTCGCCCTCTACCTGATAGCCTCGGCACGGCCGGATATCCTCGAACACCCGGCGGGGGTGACCGCATAATGGAGACGAAACAGTTCGTCGTCATCGGGATCGCGATCGCTCTCGTGATCGCCGTTGCCGCGCCGTTCCTGGCATCAGGGAACCCCGACGGGCTTGAGAGCGCCTTCTTCAGCATCTACGAAGCGAAACCGTTCATGGGGAGCGAGCTCGACGAAGACGCCGCCGGCGCCGCAGAGGAGCAGGCGATCGCCACGACCGGGAACGACTTCTCCTACGAGGCGCTCATGCCCGACTACAGCATCCCCGGCATGGATAAAGACGGAGAGGTGCTTGCGATCGTCATCGGCACGCTGCTTATGCTGATACTGGTCTTCGCCGTTGCGAAGGTCTCCGCACGGCCCGATAACTAGATACCTGAAAAACTCTCACTTTTTGCCATCATGCACCTGCTCGAGACCCGCAATCTTACCCATATCTACCGCGGCGACGTCCGTGCCCTCGAGGGCGTGGACTTCGTTGCCGAAAGAAAGTCCCGCATCGCCGTCATCGGGCCGAACGGTGCCGGGAAAAGCACCCTCTTCAAGCACTTCAACGGCATCCTCAAACCCACCTCCGGCGAGGTGCTGATCCGGGGCGAGCCGATCACGAACGCGAACGTCCGCGAGGTCAGGAAGTTCGTCGGGATCGTCTTCCAGAACCCCGACGACCAGATCTTCTCCCCCACCGTGGAGCAGGATGTCGCGTTCGGCCCGACGAACCTCGGCCTCGACGAGACGACGGTCGCCCACCGTGTCGAGGAGGCCCTGCACCTCCTCGGGATCGAGGACCTGCGCGAGCGCGTGCCGCACCACCTCTCGGGCGGCGAGAAGAAGCGGGTCGCCATCGCCGGCATCCTCGCGATGGAGCCGCAGGTGCTGGTGCTCGACGAACCGACCGCGGGGCTCGATCCCCAGGGCGTCGCCGACCTCGTCGCGTTCGTCAACCGGCTGCCCGAGGAGTACGGCATGACGGTGATCTTCTCGACCCACCACCTCGACCTCGTGGCGGAGATGGCGGACTAT
>DAIRGM010000069.1:0-9031 GCA_036794525.1 Methanoculleus sp. | reverse complement strand
TCGGGGAGCTGCTGCGCCGACGTCTTCTGCACGTCGTCGGCCCCCCCATCGGTGCAACAGCCCACGACACAGACCGGGACAAACAGCAAAAGAACGATGAGTGGAGCATTCCTCATCTCTCAATCCTCCTGACCGTCGATGCGCACCCCGGACCCCGCGGAGTTTCCACGCACCACACGGTTCCGTTCACGCACTCCCACAACTTCCCCGGCGAGGGGCGACACCCCAGCATGAGAGCAGTCAAGTCTCCCCTCCATGTCAATGATCGAGTACGACGAATAGAGGTAGAAGAGCGTCGTGCTGTTATAGATCATAACGATCTTCTCGTTCCGGTCATCGAAGACATGTCACCATCCCTGCGGGGCGTCCGGATACGCCACAACTGCCTCCCGGCCCGGATTGCAAGCGCACCGATAGAAAACGCCGCGACAGCAGAGATTATCCCGAAGCCAGGAGTAGCAGCAGCCGGGCTGTCCGGAACCGCCACGAAGATGTCGTTTCCGTCGCTTACCGCAATCTTCTGCCCATCGGGAGACCAACGGTGCATCCGGAAGGTCAGATACCCCGGAGCAAGAGGCTGTAGGTCGGAACCCCCGGTGTCCATCACCCAGATCGACGACGGGGGACGAGACTGCGAGTAGAACGCGATCTTCTCCCCGTCCGGGGACCAGACCGGTGCGGTGTCGACGTTCCCCGAGGTCAGGTGCCGCAGGCTGCTCCCGTCGGCGTTCACGATCCGGACCCCGAACGAGACATTGTCGGAGATGGGGTCGTAGGTCTGCACGGCATAGAGGATCTTACGCCCGTCGGGAGACCAGGAGAACTGCAGGACATCTTCCCCATCAGGAGTCACCTGCAGTTCACCCGACCCGTCGAGGTTCATCACCCAGACCACGGCCGTGCCGGAGGCCCGGGAGAGGTAGGCGATCCTATCGCCCCCCGGGTGCCACCGGGGCATCAGGGCATCGCCCGAGGAGGTGAGCCCCCGTCCTCCGCTGCCGTCGGGGTTGATAACCCAGATGTCGGCCTCTTTACGGATCTCCGAGAAGTTGATATTCATCGAAGCACGACCGCCATGCTCATCGGCAGTTGCCTCCCTGATATCCGCGCCTCCGAAGAGGCACGACGTATACGCGATCATCCTGCCGTCCGGGCTCCACTCCGCCTCGCAACCCCGAGGGCCGTGCAGCCAGGGGACGACGTTTGTCCCGTTGGTCACCTGCACCGGACCGGTTCCGTCGGCGTTCATCACCCAGAGGTCGTATGAGCCCGATCTGTCGGATATAAATAAGATCTCCTTTCCGTCGGGGGACCAGGGGTTCGTGACGAAGAAGTCCCGCGACCCGGCCGGAGTCAGGTCCGTCCCGGCGGTCCCGTCGGCGGCCATCACCCGGATGGTCATATCCCCGGTGACGGGGTCGAACGAAGTGTACGCGATCCGTTCCCCGTCGGGAGACCAGAAGGGAAACCCGTCCAACTCAGGGGTATCGGTGAGCTGGAGAACCTCGGCCGCGGCTGCGGCTCCCGGAAAGAGGAGGAGGCAGATCACGAACGGGATGATGCAGAGCCTTTTGAAGTTCATGCTCTATGCCTCTTCAAGGAGTGATTATACAGGAACACGTAGCCTCCTCGGTCAGTATCGGCACACCGCTGATGCAATAGCACTTGGCCTGGGTCGTAACCTCGACCGTGTAGGAGGGGGGAGGAGACGGAGACGAAGCGCCTATGTCTACCGAGCCCGCCTGTGTCGAAGTGCCGGGATAATGATATTCATACCGTCCATACTGACCGTCCCAGCTGGCCTTCACGATCACCGTCAGGTCGCAGCTGTAGCCCGGCCCGCGACACTCTTTCTCATGGAACGTGAAGCAACCGTTTGCAGACCATTCCACCGTAATGTATCGCGTACCGTCCGTCCTCTGGTATAATTTTGCGGAGATAATTTTTGCTAATGCATTATACTTGAGTGTATGGACGGGACCACATGAACCAAGAAGTTGATCCGCCATAGTTAGTCCCTCCGCGAGAGAACCGGGTCTTCGATCTTCTCATATCTACATTTCAGCGGATTTTCGTCCGGCCGTCTCAACGAGACTCGTCCGTGAAGAACATCTCGATCAGCGGCATCAGGTCCCCATCTCTTGCCGATTCCTTCACATCCTGCCGCTCGGGGTCGCATACTCACACACTTGAGAGCAGCACTAGGGCCACCAAGGAGTGACCTCGCTTTGATGTTTCTGTTCATCTACTTTCCTCCGTCTAATTATCCGGAGGTGAACGGAGCATACATTCAAGTACAGAGAACGCATACATCCTCTTGCCTCCGGGCATGCGGGGTGCCTCATCCGGGCGTCAACCGGGGATGGGCGGTCCCCGCATTTCGGGATACCGATTTCAGTATCCACGATGGAGAAGTCAACGTTCTTCTATATACCTTTTCTGTGACACGTATCTACATGTCGGGCCTGGTAAATTGAATCAAACTGAGAAAACGCCACACCAACCCGGGAATCAGCACCGCGCAGATTGGTCCGGGGCAACCCGGACAATTGGCCCGCGGCCGGAGGGCAAGTGCCCTGTCGCCGGGACAATACTCCTTTCACGGCCACGTCGTCACAACCATGTAGTACGCCCCTTCGTACTCCAGGTGCGGGTGCACCCACGCCTCCCGGTCGGGGCCGTAGGCATCCTGGAGCGCCCGGCTCTCCGCATACGAGACGTTAGCGCCCCCGATGAAGCGCCGATCGCTGGAGCCCCACTCCCACGCCGACGGGTTACGCTCCTCGCCACGGATGACCGCATCGAGCGCCGGGTGGTCGACAAAGTCCTTCTCGGTCAGGCGAACGACCACGTTCTCTCCCGGCTCCACCCTCTCCATGACGTAGAGCATCGGCTGCCCGCCCGAACTCTCGTAGGCGTAGAGTATGAGGGCATCGGCGAGCATGAAGCCGAGCGCGACGGCGACGATGCCGGCAAGAACGCAGGCGAGAATAAGCCCCACCGTTTTGAATTGGTTGCCGGGTTCCGGTTTCCTATCTTCTTCCATTCCTGTTGCACCTGTTTTGACCCGATCTTAGTGGAGTAGAACGCGGGTGGCGTAGTACACTCCGTCGTACTCGAGGTATGGCGCGCCCTTTGTATACACACCACAGGACTCGGTGAGCACGAGGCATTCGACCCCCGTCATCGGGACCGACGCGTATTTCGGCATGTTGGGGTTGCTGTTGGCCTCCCGGATCGCGGAGGCAAGCACCGGGTGCTGCTTGAGATCCCGGTCGGTCAGGTGGATGGCGGGTGCATTCTGCAGATCCTCTTCCCCGACTACTTCCACAGTCAACTCCTGCGGAAGACCATCGATTCCCGTGATCAGGGCAACGAGGGCGGTATATACGAGCACAACCGTCACAACGAGGAGGACGACGCCGATGACGGCGGCAACCCCTACAGCAATCATGCGCTTGTTGTTTCCAGACTCCATGTGATCGTCACACCGGAATATTCCATGGGGCCCTAATCTATCGGAACGGGGGGTCCCGCAGGACAGAGCACATCCTTTGAACTGTATATGACGTGCAACGGGGACTCCGACTGCTCGGCACGCGCACGGGGCTCGATCGGGACGATCCAGAACGTCTCGTTGCCGGAGGCTATGCTCCCGACGAGGACATTTTTCCCGGTCGTCAGGAGGATATCGCTTCCGTCAACGCCGACGATCGTTCCTTCGTAGGTGTTGATACCGTCATCGATCTGCTCGAAACTCATTCCGTGCTGTTCGGCCCGATACGCCGTACCGTGGATAGAAAGCGGGAGTCCATCCCGGATCTCTCGCGAGAGGGCAGCGTGGTCGAACGTCACAACGTCGTACCGCTTGATGCCCTTCGGGATCTGCAATTCTTCCGGCGCCTGGATCCCGGCGGCCGCGAGATCGGAGACCGACGTGGCGCCCGCGACGAGCACGTTCATAGAGTCGCCGATGACCAGGATCGGTTCGTCGTCGGAACCCGGGGCATTTGCGCCCAGCGCGATCGCCGCTGCGATCAGGCATACCAGGAGAGCGATGCCTACGATGGGGGATCGTTTCATCCCGCTTCATCCTCCGGATCGTCCATGGGGGAGAGGTCGACCTTCTCCTATAAACGATTTCTGTCACAATCATCTACACGTCGGGCCGCTTCGAGCCTGTTTGCTCCCGGAGCGTGGCGCGGCGGGCCGAAAGGCGGTCGTGGTGAAAGAGGGGGTGTGCCCGAACCCGAGCATGAAGGAGGGTTAGAGGTCGTGCACCGGCACGCACCGGCTGCCCGCATACGGCACGATGGGACCGTGGAGTTCTATCCCGAGCGTCTCACGCAGGACATCCTCGATGGTATCCACGGCCACGAACGCAAGTTCGCGTCTCGCATCCTCGGGAACGTCCTCGAGATCCCGCTCGTTCTCCCGCGGGAGGATAACCGTCCTGATCCCGGCCCGATGGGCCGCAAGGACCTTCTCCTTGATCCCGCCCACCGGGAGCACGGCGCCGGAGAGGGTCACCTCGCCGGTCATCGCGACCGTCGGGTCGACCGCCTTCCCCGTGACGAGAGAGGCGAGGGCTGTAAAGAGGGTCACGCCCGCCGACGGCCCGTCCTTCGGGGTCGCCCCCGCCGGCACGTGGATGTGGATGTCGCTTGCGAAGAAGTCGAACCCGGTCGCGATGGCCGCGAGCCTCGAGCGGATCAGGCTGAGGGATATCTGGGCCGACTCCTTCATCACGTCGCCGAGTTGCCCCGTCAGGGTGAGTTTCCCTTTGCCGGGCATGAACGTCCCCTCGATGAAGAGGATGTCGCCGCCGACCGGTGTCCAGGCGAGCCCCGTCACGACGCCGGGCGGGTTCTCCTTCCGCGCCACGTCCGGCCGGACGGTCTCCCGGCCCAGGATCTCCGGGAGCATCTCCGCCGTCACGACGACCGGCAGGTCGACCGTTCCCGAGACGATCTTCGCGGAGACGAACCGGGCGATCCGGGCAAGCTGCTTCTTGAGCGTCCGGACACCCGCCTCCCGGGTGTAGCGGTCGATGATCGCCGAGACGGCCTCGTCCTCGACCCGGAGGCGATCCGCGGTCAGGCCATGCTCCTCGAGGGTCTCCGGCAGGAGATGGTCTTTCGCGATCGCGAACTTCTCGTTCTTCGTGTAGCCCGAGATCTCGATCAGCTCCATCCGATCCAGCAGCGGCGCCGGGATCGTCGCGAGCGAGTTCGCCGTCGCGATGAAGAGCACGTCCGAGAGGTCGTAGGGGACCTCCAGGTAGTGATCCGAGAACGTGCTGTTCTGCTCGGGATCGAGGACCTCGAGGAGGGCGCTTGCCGGATCTCCCGAATACGAGACGGCGAGTTTGTCGACCTCGTCGAGGATGAAGACCGGGTTCTTCGCCCCGGCCCGCTTCATTCCCTGGATGATCCGGCCGGGGAGCGACCCGACGTAGGTCCGCCGGTGCCCGCGGATCTCCGCCTCGTCCTTGACGCCGCCGAGACTGATCCGGACGTATTTCCTCCCCAGCGCGTCGGCGATGCTCCGTCCGAGGCTCGTCTTGCCCGTGCCGGGCGGACCCGCGAAGAGGAGGATCGAGCCCTGCTTCTCCTCCTTGAGTTTCATGACCGCGAGGTGCTGGACGATCCGCTCCTTGACCTTCTCCAGGCCGTTGTGGTTGCTCTCGAGCACCCGGCGGGCCTCCTCGATATCGATGCTCTTCTTCTCGACCGTCCAGGGGAGATCGAGCAGGAGGTCGAGGTAGTTCCGGATCCCCTGGCTCTCGTGGTGCTGGCTCCCGCCCGTCTCGAGTTTCTTCAGTTCGGCAAGAGCCTTCTTGCGCACTTCCTCGGGCATCGTCGAGCGCTCGATCCGCTCCCGGTAGTTCTCCTCGCCGGACGAGCCCTCGCAGCCGTTGAGCTCCTCCTGGATCACCCGGAGCTGCTCGCGGAGCATCGCTTCGCGGTTCGCCTTCCCGACCTTCTCGTTGGCCTTCTTCGCCACCTCGATCCGGAGGTTGATGCTCTCGTCCAGGTTCACCAGGATCCGGAGGAACGCGGTGTAGCGCTCCCGGACGGAGATGATCTCGAGGAGCGACTGCTTCTCGGCAACGCCGATCGGCAGGAAGGGCATGACGAAGCCCATGATCTGGTCGACGGACTCCATCCTGTCGACGGGTCGCGTGAACTGCTCGGAGCCCTGGAAGTTGCCGCTGATCTCGTGGACGGCTGCTCTGACACGCTTGAGCATCTCCCCCCGGGCATCCTCGTCGAGGTCGGGTACGTCCGGGAGGGGTTCGCAGACGGTATAGTACTGCCCGTCCCTCTCCGAGAGCGTTACGGCCTTCACCCGGCGGGTTGCGTGCGCAAAGATCAGGTAGCCGTCGTCTGCAGGCTGTACGTGCGCGATCATGAGGAGGTTCCCGATCGAGTAGAGCGCTTCAGCCGGATCCTCCGCCCCGCTCTTTGCGGTCAGACCGACCGCGTATGCCGATCCGTCGCTCTTCATGGCAGCGATCAGCGCTTCTCCGACGGCCGTCTCGACCTGGAGCTTCGTCCGGGTCTCGGGGTAGACCACGGTCTCGGAAAGCGGTATGACGATATACTCTCTGCTGGTGTCTGGTTGTGGTAAGTTCATGATGTCTCCGGGTTATTTAGTTCGCATTTACCTAACAATGCGGTCGGCCAAAAAAAATCATCCGACCTTTCTCAGGATCTCCACCAGGAGATCCACTTCGTTCTCATCGAGCGTCCGCATCATCCTCTCGATCATCCGGTGGAGCGCATTCTGCTCGGCGTTTGCCAGCATCCGCCCCTTCTCGGTCAACCGGATGTAGGTGACCCGCCCGTCGTCGGGGCACTTCTGGCGGTAGGCGCACTCCATCCGGACGAACCGATCGACCATCTCCGTCACGGTGGGTTTCGAGTTCCGGGTGATCTCGGCAAGACTGCTGAACGTCATGTCGCGGTGCCCGTCGATGACTTTCAGGTAGGCGACCTGCTTCACCGTCACGTCGGCAAGCCCGCATTCGGAGACGATCTCGGAGGAGCATTCGTTTTTGATGGCGATCAGGCGATCAAACACTTCGAACAGGTGCTCACGTCTCGCCGTCATGGTTGATACCCATTAGTTTGGGCTGACCTAACTATAAAGGTTATGGTGGTGACGGGTGCCGCTGCAAAGAGGCATGCCCACGGTCCTCGCAGATCCGGGTTCTTCGTCGCCCTCTTCATCAACCTTTGAGAGGCATCCCGATGCAGAAACAAGGGCAATGAGGGATAGAGATCAGAGATAGATCCCCCCGGCAGTGACATGGTATCCGGCCGGCACCGGGACAAAGCCGGACTCAGTGCTCGAAACGGCCGTATTCACCGTCGCTGTCCAGATGTTCTCTTTGATCAGGTGTTTCATGCCCCCGCCTCCCTGGTACCTGAGGTCGAACGAGATCGATGTGGCGTTCTCCGGTGGAACAAAACCGTCGAGGAAGACGACCGTGGTGTAGGTTCCGCTCGAACCCCGGGTGAACTCGGCGACGCTCGCGTTCTCAGGGGTCGCGAGGACCGGCACGAGCAGTCGGGGTTCTTCTTTCGTCTCGAACTCGCCGGATGGTATGGAGATATCCTGCGCGTAGTCTTCCGTCGTCGTGAACGCGAGCATCTTCCCGTATTGTGTCTCTCGAATCGCCGTCCGCCACCCGGCGGGCTGGAGAACGCTGGACGACTCGAAGATCACCAGCTCGCCCTTCGCGTTCGCCGGGACCGGGATCATGACCGTGGCGGTGCCGTTCACGGCAAGATCAGAGAGTCCGGTGATCTCGATCAAGTAGGAGTCGTTCGGCATGGTCGTCGAGACGAATGCAGGAACAAGGAAGAGCAGGAAGACCACCACGGCGAGGATGGCAACCGCTATGAGCAGGTTCAGCAGGGTTTTTCTGGTATTGGTATGTTTTTCATCCATCTTCTCACCATCGTCCGGCCGGGTGGGCCCCGCCTTCCGGATCTACGCATGAGAAGTCAACGTCCCCCTATAAACGATTTCTGTCACGATTGTCTACACGTTGAGACGGATCCGTTCGTTTTGCCCCGGGAGATTCGCCGCAGCCCATCAGGGACATCTGCTGCGCCGGTCGATACCAGACCCAGACTGCCGAGGGGACCGGCTACCCAAAGACACGCAGAGACGTGCGATGGGGGGATAACAGAATAGCACCGTTTTTATACTCCCGGCCACCTGATCTTTTTAATGCGGCATCAACTCCCTCTCGCAAGGGGCGCACTGCTCCTTATCGTCCTCCTGTCTATAATCGGCCCGGGGAGCGCTGCCGGCACCATATCAAGTGAGGGGGAGTTTCCGGAGATGATACCCGGCGATCCGGCTCCGCTATATATCTGGAACGTGCCGCTCAAGCTGATCCTGCTCGACTTCGTCTTCATGACCGCACCCCTGCTCTTCCTCCCGGTGCAGTTCCTCATATCAGTAGCCGTATGGCTCGTTCTCGGTCAGAGGAGGATCTCCAGAAAGAATGTTCTCGAACACGACACCCGCCGTGCGGTGTACCTCTGCATCCGGGAGAACCCCGGAATTAGCCATGCTACGCTCTCCCGCAGGCTAGGGGTTAACGCCGGAACCCTCCGGTACCACCTTGCGATCCTCTGCGAGACGGGAAAGATACACTCAGAGCGCGGCCACGGGCAGTTGCGGTACTATGTGAACGGCAGGCCGGGCCGTGAGGGAGAGAGTTACCCCCTCAATGGGACACGAAAGCAGATCCTCGATCTCCTCGCACAGGACCAGGGAATAACGCGGAAAGAGGTCGCATCCGCGCTCGGTATAACCGGCGCATCGGTGACCTGGCATATGGGGCTGCTCATCCGGAAGGGGACTGTACGGAGCGAGAAGGACGGAAGGATGATACGCTACTTCCCCCGCCGGGATGTCGTATCCCGGGCAAACAGGGGCGTGGACGCAACCGGTTAGGTCTTTGTCACCCGGGGGCGAGTTGAACAATCCAGAGATGTTTGAGTTGGAG
>DAIRGM010000068.1:0-9224 GCA_036794525.1 Methanoculleus sp. | reverse complement strand
GAGTTCGAGATCCGGCAGATGATGGGCGAGCACAAGTCGTTCGCGCCGCTCGGCACCATCTTCGAGACGACCGCGATGGTCTTTGCGGACGCGATCATATCCCGCCTGATGGAGATCACCCAGTGCCGGCCCGAAGACCTCCAGTGCCGCCACGCGAACATCGAGTGAGGAGAATCATGAGCGAACACAGGTATGCCGCCCGGGTCCGGTCGGTGGAGATGTCGGGCATCCGCAAGCTCTTCGAAGCCGGAGGGCCGGACGCGATCAACCTCGGCATCGGGCAGCCGGACTTCGATACGCCCGATCACATCAAGATGGCCGCGATCGCCGCCATTCGTGAGGGGAAGACCGGCTACACCCCGAACGCCGGGATACCGGAGCTCCGGGAGGCGATCTCTGAGAAGTTTGCGCGGGAGAACGCTCTCTCCTACCGACCGGAGCAGATCCTGGTCACGGCAGGGGGGAGCGAGGCGCTCCACCTCGTGATGGAGGCACTCGTCGACCCGGGCGACCGCGTCCTCTTCACCGACCCGGGTTTCGTCTCCTACGCCGCTCTTGCGACCATTGCCGGCGGAAATCCCGAAGGCGTCGGGCTCGATGCGACCCTGCACATCGACGTCGAGCGGGCGAAGGAGCAGATGGACGGAGCGCGGGTCTTCGTCCTGAACTCTCCCGCGAATCCGACCGGCGCGGTCGAGAGCGAGGAGTCGATCCGCGCCCTCGTCGAGTACGCGAACGATCATAAGGTCACGGTCGTCTCCGACGAGGTCTACGAGCACTTCGTCTACGAGAAAGAGCACGTTAGCGCGGCCCGGTTCGGCGAGGACGTCATCACCGTCAACGCCGCGAGCAAGACCTATGCCATGACCGGGTGGCGGGTCGGCTACCTCGCGGCGCCCGAGGACTACATCCCGGAGTTCCTCAAGGTGCACCAATACGCCCAGGCGTGCGCGACCTCGATCTCGCAGTATGCCGCGCTCGCCGCATACACCGGCGACCAGGAGCCGGTCGTGCGGATGCGGAGTGAGTACCGCGCCCGGCGCGACCTCCTCTACGACGGGCTGACCGGTCTCGGGTTCGATTTCCCCCGGCCGGAGGGCGCGTTCTATATGTTCGTCCCGATGGGGCGAAACCTTATCGCGAAGGCCATCGATGCGGGCGTCATCATCGTGCCGGGTTCGGCGTTCGGTTCGAGGGCACCCGAGCACGCGCGCTTCAGCTACGCAACCTCCCGGGGGAACCTCTCCCGTGCGGTCGAGCGTCTCGGAAAACTGATGGAGTGAGAGAGAAATGGTGAAAGAACTACTCAGGAGACTCTCGGACGCCCACGGCGTTTCGAGCAGTGAAGGAAACATCAGGGATATCGTCAGGGCGGAACTTGCAGGTGTCGTCGACGAGTTCCGCGAGGACACGATGGGGAACCTGGTCGCCGTCAAGCGCGGCGACGACTTCTCGATCATGCTCGCCGCCCACATGGACGAGATCGGCCTGATGGTGCAGTACATCGATGAGAAGGGGTTCATCCGGGTCGTCCCTATCGGGGGATGGTTCGGGCCGGTGCTCTACTGTCAGCGGGTGGTCCTGCACGGGAAGAACGGCCCGGTCACGGGCGTCCTCGGCGCAAAGCCCCCTCACGTCATGAAGGAAGAGGAGCGCAAGAAGGAGATCAAGATCGAGAATATGTTCGTCGACGTGGGCGCGACGAGCGAGGAGGAGGTGAAGGGTCTCGGGATCGAGATCGGCACCCCGATCACCATCGACCGCGAGTTCACGGAACTCGCCGGCACCCGCGTCACGGGCAAAGCGCTCGATAACCGGGTCGGCGTCGCGATGCTCATCCGGGCGCTGCAGCAGGCGAAGTCGCCTCACACGCTCTACGCCGTCTTCACCGTCCAGGAGGAACTGGGGCTCAAAGGCGCAAAGGTGAGCGCCTACTCCCTGGACCCCGACTGCGCTATCGCGACCGACGTCACCATCCCCGGCGACCATCCCGGGATCGAGAAGAAGGACGCGAGCGTCGAGATGGGCAAGGGCCCGGTCCTGGTTCTCGTCAGCGCGAGCGGCCGCGGGCTGATGGCCGATCCGAGGATGACCGCGTGGCTCCGCGAGACCGCGGAGAAGAACGAGATCCCCTGCCAGCTCGAGGTCGGGACCGGCGGCAACACCGACGCGACGATCATCCACCTGGAGCGGGGCGGTATCCCGAGCATCCCGTTCTCGATCCCGGCCCGCTATATCCACTCCCCGGTCGAGGTGGTCGATACCGCCGATATCGAGGCGGGGGTCCGGCTCCTCGTCGAGGCGCTGAAGAGCAAACCAGTGCTCTGAAGAACCCTCTTTTTTGTTCAGGAGATCATACCGGTGTCTCCTCCGTCGGCAACAGCGCAATCGAAGGAAGTGTCACGTTGCGACCATGGGACGATCGTCGTGGGGGGACGACGGCACGGGCGCGCTCGCTGATGTGGCAGAACCACGCTGGTGAGTCTGAAGAATCGGTGTGCCCGGGAGGCGGGATCGTGTCCGGGGTGCATTTCGGCCCATGGGTGCAGCATTTTTTGTGTTCGCAGGCCTTAACCGCCTTGGCCTGTGAACCTGCTGCATCATGGTGATGCACCTTCTGGTTTGATCCCTCTCCCTGGCAAGGCCCCCATGGATCTCGAAGGTTATAGTTCTTGTCCGACCATGAGAATAACAATTGTTCGCCGCTCCCCTCATTCCTCGACGAAGATGACCGTGACCGGGCACGAATCGGCGGCTTCTACGGCGCAGTCGGCGAGGTCGTCGGGCACCTCCCCCTCCGCGGTGTTGCCGTCGACCCGGTACTGTTCCGTGACCGAGCTCAGGTCATCGGCTGGATCCTGTTCGAAGACGTCCGGACAGAGCGTCCAGCACGACTCGCAGCTGATGCATCCCGCCCTGTCGATGGTAACTTTCACCACACTCCATACCTCCTCTGGATCTCCGGAAGGGCGCTCTTCCCTGTTAAACGTGACGGAAGCGGATGGCCCGTATGATTCCGGGGTGGAGAAAGTATATCATTTTCCGGGCCAAATAAGAGAGGAATCATGCAGAATGCAGCCTGGATCACCCTGTTCTTTGCCGGGCTCCTCGAGGCCGGCTGGGCGCTCGGCCTCAAGTATACCGAAGGGTTCACGAAGGTTGGGCCGTCGGTGGCGACCATCATCCTGATGGTCGGGAGTTTTTATCTCCTCTCGCGGTCGCTCACCACCCTCCCGATCGGGACGGCGTATGCTGTCTGGACGGGCATCGGGGCGGTCGGGACGGTCATCGCCGGGATCGTCTTCTTCGGCGAGTCGAGGAGCATTCTCCGCCTCCTCTGCATCTTCCTGATCGTAGCGGGAATCGTGGGGCTGAAGTTCTGTTCGGATGCGTGAGGGGGGCCAGTGTGCCGGGGGTATCCTCTTCAATCACGCATCCGTGGGGATTCGGGCGCCTGTCTCGCCGTCCAGTGCATCGAGAAACGCGACGAGGAACGCATGCCTCTCCCGAGCGATAGCCCGGGCGCTCTTCGTATACATACGGTCTTTGAGGTTGAGCAGTTTGTCGTGGAAGTGGCGGGTTGCATCCTCGATGCCGCGCCCCTGCTCCCCGGCCTGCAGAAACGTCCTCGCGATCCCGACCGCACCCATCGCGTCCAGGTTGTCCGCGTCGGAGAGCACCCGGGCCTCGAGGGTTTCCGGGGCGATGCCTGAAGAGTAGCGGTGCGCACGGATGGCGTGGGCGATGCCCGGGATAAGGTCTGCCGGATAGCGGATGGACTCGAGATACACCGCCGCCATCCGTGCCCCCTCTTCCTGGTGAGGGGTGCCCGTCTCCTCTTCAAGCGGCCGGGCGATGTCATGGAAGGTGGCTGCCGGGATGAGGACTGCCATATCCGCTCCCTCACGGGCGCCGATTGCCTCGCAGAGGTGCACGACCCGGAGGGTGTGGTCAAACCCGTGCGCCCCTGATGCCGGGAGTGCCGCCCGGACGTGGTCGAGCATTGCGGCCGTCTCTTCATGCATGGTAGATCTCTATCTTCCGGGATCGAAAAGATTCGCTTTCGGCCGTCCTGTTCCCACCTTCATGCCGCCACCGCCGCAGGTCACGGCCCCGGTGGCCGACCGTTGTCCGTCACCGGTGTCCCACAACACTAATTATGGGTTATATTTTGCGTTTCATGACTCACAAACCATGTTGTGGATCGTAGATGACCCACAAACGTTCCCGGGAATACGATATGTGTATACCGGATTGGCGTTTTCATATACGCAACCGGGTTTGCAGGTATCAGAATACTTACAGCCGGTCCCCCTCGGTGACGGCGATCAGGCGCGAAAAAACGTAGGTCGTGGCACGCCGTCCCCCGCCCTCGGCGATGACGGTGATGATCTCCTGTTCCCGGAGTTGCTGGAGGAGTCGGTTTGCCCCCGGCTGTCGGCGAGCAGGATACGGTGCAGGTCGCAGATAAGGGCGGTATCCAGTCGCCGGGTCTTGAGGGCGTCGACCGCAACGTTCAGCGCCTCCCGGTAATTGATGATCTCCTGGATGTCGGCAAGGGTCCTGTCGTTGATCCGCTCCCGCGGGTTCGCCTCGAATCTCAGGACGTCCTCGAGCGACGCCTGCGTCCCCTCGATCCTCGAGGAGAGCACCGCCTCCTGCGTCAGGAGCGGGGAGAGCAGGAGTTCGGGGTTCGGGATCGCCTGGAGGATGCCGTCGTACCGGGCGAGAGCGCGGTTCGCCGACGCTATCCGGGGGATGTGGGTCTCCCAGTCGATGCCGGCCGGGGGCAGCGGCTCCGGGACATAGGTGCAACCGTCATGCCGCTTCCCCCTCCTCACGGACAGCCTTGAACCCCTTGAGAACAGGGAAACCGGCGATGTGCCGGGGATCCTTCATATAACTATCCGATGGTGCGGAGGAGTATTAACGTTGATTGTTTTCGACTGCGGCGGTTGCTCCGGCGGCCGGCCCGTACGAGGGGTGCAGAGAGCCCGATGCGGCCGCGCTCCCCGGGCGTTGTCAGGGGAAGTGCAGCCATTCCTGCACGGTTATTACTATTTCACAACTGGTACACAAATAGTAATATTTTTATTTATTAAAGTAATACTTATATTAGAGGGTCGATGCACCCTCTGAATATTTCGTACAGCATGTATCTATCGCCTCAACCCATGTCCGTCCCGGCGTTCCACTGCACGTCCAATCCAAATCTCCTTTTTCTTTCCCGGAAGCAGTCACGGGACGGCACCCTATTGTCTGGGGTCCAGTGCACGACTGCTTCCGGTTGCACGGCCGGAAAAGATGGGAGTCGTATCCGGGCAGACGGTTGAATGATTGGACAGCGGTGCTTTCCCGCTTTCTTGTATCACGGACAAATCCGGGGCCACGGCAGGAGGCATGCACCTGTCAGGCCCGGGATTGTACGGCGGCCTCTGCCTGTGGCATGCAAGTGTCCGCGGGCACGGGCGGGAAATGCAGAAGGATGGGAGGTTATCTTCCATCAAACCCCCTCAGGTTCTCCTGCAAACCCCACCACCAGGCCTACGAAGCCTGAGGTGAACGGCACAATCGCATGGCCGAACCCCGACTCCACCAGCATCTCCCGGAACTCTGATACCGTGGTGAACGTAGACATGTGCTTCTCCTGCTGTGCCACCATTCCCCGGATGACGTCGCCGGGAACTCCCTGCCGTTCCATGCCCCGGCACCAGATCTCCCTCTGCATCTGCTCCTCCCGGTCGTCTCCGGCCCGGAAGATGTCCCCGCAGATGAACCGGCCTCCCGGCGAAAGCGCCCTTAACGCCCGGCAGGCGACCGTAACCCGGTCCTCTCTTGAGACGTGGTGGAGGCAGAGGGAGGTGACGATCGCATCGTAGCGATCGGTCGGCCACGCATCCCGCAGATCCTGTGCAAGAAACTCGACCCCGGCAAGATCGGGTTTTGCCGCTGCCGTCTTCAGCATCTCCGGGGAGAGGTCGATCCCGGTTATCTCCGCGTCGGGATACTCCTCCCGAACCATCGCGGTGAGGATCCCGGTCCCGCAGCCAAGTTCAAGAATCCGCCGTGGGTGGGGAGGCAGGTAATCGATGATGGTGGCAAGGAGGAGAGGCTGGCCGGGAACAATGGCCCTGACGAGATGGTCGTAATCCTCTGCATCCATGACTCCATGGATCTGGTGCGTTTCGGTCATCCTTCACCAGCCGTCCTGTATGATCGTGCCGGGTTGTACATTGGAAAAACACCTGACCTTGATGAGAAATAGCGACGCTTATTTCATACATAGTCTGAATAAACAATTATTAAATATTATCTTTACAGACGATACTCCATGGATGCAGAGACCCACCGCCACTGCAAATACTATAATATCAAAAATGACTTCTCCGTAGCCGACCTTGCCGCATTCCACGGCCATCTGGGGCCTTATATCGTTCTCGGCTACCGGGTCGGGAAGTACGTACGGAGTAACTTCTGCGACGACCCGTTCCGGATGAAGGCCGAGGTCCGTTGCGCCGGGGTTCCACCCCAGTCCTGCCTGGCAGACGGCGTCCAGCTCGGGAGCGGGTGTACGCTCGGGAAGCGAAACATCGAGATCATTCCCTCGGAGACCGTCGCCTGTATCTTTGAAGCCGACGGGAGACGCATCACCTTCACCCCGCATCCGTTCCCCCTCCCGAAGCGGGATACGGATTATGAGGCCGCGATCGAGGCCGTGGCCGAGGAGATGTACTATATGCGCGACGATGAACTCTTCGAACTCTCCTCGTCCTGAAGGGCCATGACTTCACCGGAGCCTGTCATCAGGCTTGAAAACGTGTATACCGCTTACGAAGGGGCGGACCGCCCCACCCTGCAGGACATCTCCCTCTCGGTAGGGAAGGGCGAGTTCGTAGTGATAGGCGGCCCGAACGGGGCCGGGAAGACCACGCTGCTTGAGACCATCAACGGGATGCTCCCCATCACCCACGGGAAGGCCGTCGTGTGCGGGCAGAACGTACGGGGAGACGGGGTGCGGGTGCGGTGCCGGGTCGGCTACCTCCTCCAGAACTTCGCCTTCGACCCGCTCACGCCGTTCACGGTCGAGGAGGTCGTCCTGATGGGACGCTACGGCACGATAGGACTCTTCCGGAAACCAGGCAAGGAGGACTACGAAGCGGTGCAACAAGCCCTGCACCTGCTCGGCATCGAGGACCTCGCCTCCCGCCCCATCGGGCAGCTCTCCGGCGGACAGCAGCAGAAGGTGCTCATGGCCCAGAACCTGGCCCGCAACCCCGAAATCCTCCTCCTGGACGAGCCCTTCTCCAACCTGGACATGTTCGCCCGGGAGGAGATCAACCGCCTCCTCGCCCACCTGGTCGGGAGCGGGATAACGGTGCTGATCGTATCCCATGCCTTCGATGATCTGCCCGAGAGGCAGGTGCGGGTCGTGGTGATGCAGGAGGGGAAGATCGCGGTCAGCCGGGAGTGTTCGCCGGGAGAGGTGGAGCAGGTCGTCCGGAGTGCCGGAAGGGGAGCCTCGCATGCTTGAGTTCATCATCCCGAACAACATCGTCTGCCATGCCGTGGAGGCCATGCTCTTTGCCTCCGTCGCCTGCGCCATCCTCAGCGTGATCATTACCCAGGTGCAGATCTCCTCCATCGGGTTTACGATGGCTCATGCCGCCTTTGCCGGTGCGGCGGTGGGAATGTTCCTCTCCCTCAATCCGACCGTCTGCTCCATCGTGGCCGGCGTCAGCGTCGCCTTCCTTATCGGCCCGCTCTCGGATAAGGCCCGGCTCTCTCCCGATACGTCGCTCGGGCTGCTGTTCGGGATCTGCATGGCCGTGGCCATCTTCTTCATCGCCTACATGCAGACCCTCGGGCAGGGGTTCTCCGCCATGGGCCTCCTCTTCGGGGACGTCATCTCCCTCTACCGCGAAGAGATATACGTCCTCGCGGTCATCTGCGTCGTTGCGATCGCCTTTATCGTTGTCCTCTACAAGGAGATCACCGCGATCATCTTCGACAAGAGGATCGCGGAATCGGTCGGGATCCGGGTGAAACCGGTTTACTACGTGATGCTCTTCGTCATTGCGCTCACCGTCGCCCTCTGCCTCCCCATCATCGGGGGCCTTCTGCTCTACGTCTGGCTGGTCACCCCGGCAGCAATCGCACTCCAGTTTTGTAACCGATTGGCCGCGATGTTTGTGGTCGCCCCGACTGTAGCCGCCGTGATCAGTATATCCGGCGCCCTTGTCGGCCTGGAATACTCCCTCCCCGTCGCTCCCCTGACCGCCGTTCTCTTCTCCGTCGTCTTCATCGCCGCGGTGCTCCTCTCACCCCGGCGACGGGTTACCTTTCGCAAGATTTAATATGTCAATCACAACTATTCTCAATATGAATAGAATTCGTATCCTATCTTTCCTACTTGCCTTACTTTTCGTAGCACCCGGGGTAAACGCCATAACGGTGGTCACCACGACCACCGTTCTCTGGGATCCCATCCAATACATCGGCGGGGAGAAGGTCGAGGCCGTCTACATCGCCGATCCGACCATCTGCCCCCACATGCAGGCGGACATCATCCCGAACCGCATCCAGTTGCAGAAGGAGTTCATTCGCGATGCCGACCTCTTCGTTGCCCACAACGGATCGGTCGATCAGTCCTACGTGATGCCGTATGTCGCCGATTTTATGACTGCCAACGACTACGGCACGGTGGAGTGGGTGACCTTGGAGAACCCCTCCATGATCTGGAACACCCCGTCGGGGGCGAGAAACCTCTCCCACGAGGTGGCGGGATGGCTGATTGCTGCGGATCCGGCAAACCGGACGTACTATGAAGCACGGCTGGATGATTACCTTGCGGAGATCGATGCTGCGGTTCTCACCTCGGAGGAGCGGGAGGCGATCCCCGGGCAGGATGCCGTGGTGATGGTATGGCAGCAGGACGCAGCGGTCGGCTGGCTCGGGCTGAACCAGGTCTCGATCTTTGCACCGGAGTTCTACCAGGGTGGAAAATTCACCCCGCGGGTCGTCGTTGACGATATCCGCAATCATCCCGAAAAGTATCGGAACGTGAAGTACGTCATCGAGAACATGCAGTCGGGGGAGTTAGCAAAGGGCCTCGAGGAGGCGCTTCACGACAACGGGGTGCCTGCAGAGCGGGTCATCTTCACCAACTTCCCCAAGTCGCTCCCGGGCGTCGACTCGCTCCCCGACGTCATCCGCTACAACAAGGG
>DAIRGM010000067.1:0-9396 GCA_036794525.1 Methanoculleus sp. | reverse complement strand
GTTGGGAAGAGTTCGCCGTCGTCAAACCCCTCTATTGCGGTGGTCGCCGGATCGCCGAGACCGGCGGGCATCGCGTCCAGTTTGGGCAGAGCGTCCAGTTCGGGCATCTCGTCGTCCGATTGCTCATTGTCCCTGGCGTCATAGGATTGCGCGAGCCGGTTCCCTGTATAGGATGCGGAGGCACTGGTGAATGGGTTGTCCAGTTCGTTCATCCGCTCCCGGAGGTCGATGAGCAGCCGTTTGATCGAGGTCTTGACGAAGTCCAGCTCCTTCTCGAGGGTGTCGAGACGGGCCTCCGGGTCATCCGAGGATGCACCGGAGAGTATTTTATCGATTTGAGCCTGGTCTACCCCCACCATAATATTGAATTATATTTGTGTCATGGTTAATAAATGTTGCTCATGTCGATATTCGATTTTCGGTCGCCTTATTGTCTTCTGAATGTTGTCAAGGGCCTGTTCGGGGTATATCCCTTCGGTATTGCCTGTGACCGCTGAACGGTATGGTTCCTTGAGGGGCGGGGCGAGGTGAGGTACGGGGTTCGGGCAGTGCAACCGGGTGTTGACCGCCTATACGAGTGATTCTTTTGGAGACGTTTCGCCCCTGCGCTTCAGGACCTTCAGGGCCGCGCCGGGAGCGAGCAAACGGGGCGGTCGGCATGCGCACATGCTCCCTGGTTGGGGAAGGCCCTCACGTGTTTGGCGATCGCTCTCCTCAGCCGGGCGTTCAGCAACGAATCGGACGGTACTCGGAATCGCTGACGGAGCCGTTCCGCGAGGCGGTGCTGTTCGGCGCCGGGGTGGCGAGCGATCGGGTGTGTCATACCGATGTCTGAAACTGTGTGTGAGATCCGATCGCTGCCCGCCTGCACTTCGCGTCTTTGTGTGAAGCAACGGTGCGTAAATGCTGGCAGGTTGTTTGCGTTGCCGCGGGGGACACGATGTGTAGTTCATAGTGTCGCCAGGGCAATCGGTCTGCTGCTCCCGATGACCCCGTTCTTCAGTAGATCGTCGGCGGGACGTGTCAACCGGTTGGTGTGGATGCGGTTCACCTGCAAGTTGCCTTCGTGTGGATTGGATCTCAAGGAAACTGGTCTGGCAAGCCTCGGTTAACGGGAGTGTGATTGTTGAATACAACTCGCAAGGGATTACGGGAAGTAAGTTATCTGTCTTCCAAAGCGCCGAGAAGATCTTATCGGTTGAATCAGCTGCGAACTGCTCGACGCTCAAAAAAATGGTTTAGGGGAGTAAGTTGATCTTATTGACAGCGGGCGGGACCGTCTTCTTGATCGGGTAAACAGCGCCGGCAGCCGGTTGCAGGTTTACTGTAAACGCTTTGTTTACTCCCGGTCCCGGGACATAAACGCCGATTTCGAACTGTTCTCCGGGTTCTAGAAGCAGGTCGCCATTAGCGTTGTACTGGTCTAGCACATCCCAGCTCTTCCCTTCATTCGCCTGGATATTCGCGCCACTCTTGTAAGGTATTACCAGGTGGTTAGTCTCATCCACGTATGTGATGATCATCTGTTTTACATCGATGGCCGTTCCACCGGCAGTGTTCGCAACAGTGAACTTGATGGCGCCTAATTGTTGGTCATCAGTACGCTTGTCGTGGTCCGCATTAATCTGCAGTCCATAAACATAGCCGACGATCTCCATGCTGGAGCTGGCCTGGCTTACGCCGGTGTGGACGACTTCCTGGCTCTTCTGGGTCGTGAAGAAGCCGGCGCCGAGCACCACGTACGAGAAGACCGCGGCCACGACGATGAACGCGATCAGCACGATCGCAGCCTCAAGCCCGGTGAATGCATTTTCGTTGAATTGTCTCTTCATCTTCATCACCCTCCTCAGTAGACCTCGTAGAAGTGATTAGCTTCCAGGCTCGGCGGGGCGTTCCGCTCGAGCGGGTAGGCCGCACCCTGGTCGGGCCGGATCTCGACGATGAACTTGTCGTTCGCACTGATTGTCGGCAGTTCCTTTCCACCGCTAGTACTAACGGTAACCTTCACGAACTCGAACTTTTCGAGGAGATCATTCTTTTCAGCCAGTTCCTCTACCTCACCGTCCTTGTACCATTCAATCGCGCCCGATAAGTCAGTGTAATCATAGGTCTGCTGGTCACTCTTGGTCGAGACGACGTAGGTCACCTTCTTCATGTCGATCGGCGATCCGCCGGCTGCCAGCTGGAGGTAGAACGTAATGTTCTTTACCCCGCCAGCAGTTCCCTCTATGACAACAGGTCCTGACACTTCCATGTTCGAGCTCGCCTGCGCCACACCGGTGTGGACGACCTCCTGGCTCTTCTGTGTCGTGAAGAAGCCGGCGCCGAGCACCACGTACGAGAAGACTGCGGCCACGACGATGAAGGCGATCAGGACGATCGCGGCCTCAAGGCCGGTGAATGCGTCTTCGTTTCTCATCATTTTGCTCATGTAACGTTTCCTCCTGTTACCGGAGTCCGAATGAGCCTATCATCCGGATCAATGCGGTTCTGTTGAGTATATGCCTAAACCTGTATAAAAAGTTATTCAAAACAGTGGGTGTGTTTTAAGGGGTAATTTCGATAACGATTACGTGTAAAATCCCTTTTACCGCTCCGCATCGGTCTGGGACAAGTATTTGTAGCCGGAAGTGCAACGATACCTGTACTGAAAAACCCTGCGGCTGATTGCTCCGCTTTCGGAAACGACGTTTCCTTTAGGGAAATATCCGACACCTCTCCGGTGCCGGGGATGGAGGGGCGGATCGGCCGCATGGAATGGGTCTCAACCAGAGGGAAGGAAGGAGCAGGATATGACGAAGAAGCAGGATTTCACCTACGTCGTTCTGGGTATCGTGGTCGTCCTCGTGCTGGCCCTGGTCGTCAAGCCGGTAGCGACCGGCGAACCGACGGCGCTCTGGGGGGCCGAGCCCGAACCGACGGTCACCCCGGCATGGACGCCCACGATCCCCCCTGCGACCGCGGCGCCGACGCCGACCCCGGTGCCCACCTGGGATGGAAAGCCAAGACCGATCGGGTTCGTCGATCCGGGTACCTATCAGATCCCGGCTGAAGAGAATCGCCTGAACATGACCACCCTCCCGGCCGGGACCGCCCCCGGCGTCACCCGGTGGGTGACCTACGCGACGATCGATGGCCAGTGGTCGGGGACGACCGGGATCGTCCGTGTCCCGTTCCCGATATGGCGGCTCGACTATTCGGACGTCACGACCTCAAACGACGAGATCCCGCTCTTCAACTGCCAGGTCATGGATGCCCTGGACCCGAACCGGTTCGTCCGGGTCTTCACCCTCAACTTCGCCGACTTCCTGGCGGTGAAGGATAAGCCCGATCTCAAGAAGCAACAGTGGGTGAGCATCTTCTACGAGGGTTACCATGACTACTACTTCGTCGTCAACACCCGGTGCATCGACTCCTACCACTTGAAGATCCAGGTACCCGAGACGTATCTGGGTACATAAACCGGATATGATAGCGGCTCTCCCCGGGCACCGGTGATACCCGGGGCTAAGTTGACTATCCAGCACCCGGTCGGAGAATATTAAAGGCGTAATCCCGGCCTGTTTGAGGGTCTCCAGGATCGTATGGGTCCGGTAATGGTCGTTGACAACTCCCTTCGCGGCTTGAAGGCCGCTGGTCTTCTTAAGTTCCGGTCCCCGCAACCTGCACCTTGACAGTGCTCGAACTCCTGCCTCGCAACCCTGCGGTGCTCACGCTCCTGACTCGAAGACTTTCGGTCTTCTCAAACTCCGGATGTTCTCCGTCGGCACCCGTCGCTCAGTCGTGCTCCGGGGCATCGCTGGTGGAAGATCGCACATCCTATAAGGACCGTATCATCAGCCTTGACTGTCAACCGTTTGGGCATCCCGCCGGCTGTCAACGGTGGCGCGGGCCAGACCTTCGGGCGGCACCCCGACGACGGGAGTGAGGGCCTGCTGGTCCGCGGGGACCGGGAAAAGATGATATGTGATGCGGGAAGATGTACGACGGTATGAGGCCGCGCCATCTGCTAAAGGCGGAAGAGAAAGAGGAGATTCTCCACACCATCCATACTGTCCTCGCCGGGTTTGACGAGATAGAGGTGGGGTACGTCTTCGGCTCGTTCTGCAGGGGGGACTTTGGCGATGTGGACGTGGCAATCCTCGTTGCCGGCGAGCCCGCCCCCTACCGGGCGATGCGGTTCGCGCGGCAGGTCGAGCGGGAGCTCGAACGGGGGTTCGGTTACCGCTTTGAGGCTGACGTGAAGATCCTCAACACCGCTCCCATCTCCTTCCAGCATGAGGTCATCAGGAGCGGCAGGGCTGTATTCTCCCGCGACCGGGGGAGGACGGTCCGGTACGAGGCAGGTGTGCTCTCACTATATCTCGACTATGCGGAGACGCTCGACTGGTTTGACAGAATTCTACTCACGAGGGCCTGATATGGACGAAGGGATCCTCGGTCACCTCCGTGAGCTCGATGAGGCAGCCGGGGATTGGGAGCGCTATCGGTCCATCACTCTCGCTGAGCTGAGGACCGACCGGGACAAACGGAACATGGTGCTGCACGCGCTCCTCGTCAGCATCCAGGCATCGATCAACATCGCCAACCACCTGGTCGCGGCCTGCAGCTCTCGGCGGCCCGAAACTTACCGGGAGAGTTTTGCCATTTTATGTGACGAGGGGCTTATCCCCGAGGATCTCGGGGTCCGGCTCTCCGACCTCGCAGGATTCAGAAATGTCCTGGTCCACCTCTACTGCCGGCTGAACCTGGAAGAGGTCTATGGGGTGCTACAGGACGATCTTCCGGTTGTGAACCGTTACCGGGAGATTGTCCGGGCGATGCTCCGAGACCACCTTCTCCCGGAGTAACGGCCCGGGGGATCTCGCGCCCGCTGCTGGAAGAGTGCGACGAAGGGGGTGGATGAACGATTATCAGTCCTATACTGAGGCACTACCAGTTTAAATCGGTATATACTGGAGGGAGGTGAACTACCCCGCCCTGAAGGGCGGGGCTTCCTGCTTCATGGACAACACTTGCATCACAGAGATGTGATGTAGCGGTATCGTCTCCACAGGCTCGAAGGGCTGTTCCATCCCCACGCGGTGAATATTCACCGCAGCATTGTGATCTCGATCGGTAACAAACTCACAGTATGGGCATTCATGAACTCTCTCAGAGAGCGTTTTTTTCACAATGCTTCCGCAGTTCGAGCACATCTGTGATGTATTCCGGGGATCGACTTTGACAAGGTTCGTACCAGCACTTTCAGCCTTGTACGCGAGGTAAGAATAGAATCGTCCCCATGAAGCATCATGGATACTCCTGTGTAGTCCCGGAGAGTTACCTTTCTCCTTCAGACCTTTGATATCCAGGTCTTCGACGCAGATCGTCGCATAGGTGTCAACGTACCGGCGGGAGAGTTTGTGCAGGAAATCTCCCTTCTGGTTCGTGATACGATCATAAACCTTCTCCAGTTTGCTTTTTGCCTTCGTCCAGTTCTTTGAGAACCGCTTTTTTCGAGCAATGCTCTGCTGGATCTTCTTGATCTTCTTCAGCGAGTGCTCATAGAACCGGGGATTCTCGATCATTGCACCGTCACTATCGACTGCAAACGAGGTCAGACCGAGATCGATCCCGACCGATCGCCCCTCTCTCTTCGGTTCGGAGACCTCCTGCTCTGCCTGAACGATCACGTACCATCGATCCCCGTGACGGGTGATCAGGACGCCCTTCACCGTGCCAGCGTACGGGCGGTGCATTGTGAACGGAATCGCTCCGATCTTCGAGAACGTGATCGTGCCGTGTTCCCGGTCGATCTTGAACCCAGACTGGTTGTAGTTGAGCGTCCGATACCGGAATGCACTCTTGAACCGGAGTTTGCCAATCTTCCGTCCTCTCTTCTTTGTCGGGGAGAGAGCAGCGATGTTACTCCAGAGGGTATAGTTCACCATCTGGAGCACTTTGGAGTACACGCCCTTCAGAAATGGATTCTCCTCTTTCAGCGTGACGATCCGCGCCTGTGTTCCTCGCATCGTCGGGGAGGTCCCGCCCTCCCGTGCTCTGTTGCATTCTTCGAGGAGTTTGTTGTAGAGCCACCTACAGGTACCGAGCGCACTGTTCAGCCGTGTCTCGGTGGTTGCGCCGGGATACGCCCGATACTTGTAGGAGAGGAGCATCGACGCTGCAAATACGTTGGAGGACGAGATAGACGTTATCCATGCGGGGTGAAAGTGAATTGGGAAGGGGGCCCCGCTTTCATCCCCGGCCTGAAGACCGGGGACTTCCCGCTCCGCCCCCTTCACCCCCGAAAGTTAAAATGGAGGAACTATCTGATTGCATCGATCAATTCATTTCGGGGGATTTCAGTTGCTTTTGAAACCTCGTCGAGTATCGAATACAGCGTTCCGACTCTCAGTTCGTTGTGCAGGGGAATGACGACATGAAATTTTTCGTCACCTTTTTGGATAACCATTTGAACGTGGCTTCCTGTTTGTCGAAGGTACGTGTACCCGAGAGATTTGAGGTATTTAACGATCTTGAATCCACTAACAACCGGTCGCCTTGACATTGCGATCAACTTTGAATGTCAATTCAAGCTGTTGAGTGAGTGGTTCGGCGTCGATCTCATCGAGTTCAAGGATGAAGTCGGGCACGGGTTCGGTCGTAACGGTGATCGTGATCTGCTCTCCCGATCCGATCTCTTCTTCGAAATAGAGTTCTGTTGCTTCTATGATATTATCGACGAGTTCGCCGATAGTTTCTCCCTGGGTGACGATGCCGTGATCTGTAGCACGAGCGGTCCATCCCCCATCGTAATAGAATATTTTGAACTCGACTAACATGACCTTCACCCCGAATTAGTTGAGATGTGTGTGGTTTAATACAATAAATGTAGTGGCGATACCGAGTCCGATGTTTCGGGGGGTATCATGTTTAGTCGATTTGACACCCTCCGGGGGCTTTCTTGCACCGCCATGAACCCCGATGTTGCGACGCGGCTGCAAGCCTTCGACGATGATACCAGAACAAAACTGAGCGCTAGGAAAAAGAGCCCGGCCCGTCACCGCCCGGCAACCCAGTGCCGTGCGATGAACTCCCGCACCATCTGCGCCGCCACGGCCGCTGTCTGGCCGGAATCGAACGGAGCGACCTCCACGTAGTCGAACCCCGCGGCCTCGGGCGCGAGGGCACGCACGACCTCCCGGATATCGAGCGGCGTCATCCCGAACGGCTCGGGCGTCCCGAGGCCCGGGGTGAGGCAGCAGTCGATCGCGTCGGCATCGATCGAGAGGTAGACCCTCCTCTCCGCGACGTGCTCCCGGACTTCCCGGAGGACGGCGCCGATGCCCCGCTCGCGCACCGTATCGGCGGTATAAAGCTTCGTTCTCTCCGCAGCGATCTCGTACTGCTCGCGATCGCCGCTCCGGGCGCCGATGATGACGACGTCCTCGACCGTCTCGAGGACGCGCCGGGTGACGCACCCGTGGCTGTAGGGCGTCCCGTCGAGCTCGTCCCGGAGGTCCAGGTGCGCGTCGCAGACGACGTAGACATCGGGCCGGACGGCCCTGACCGCGCCGACCGTCGCGGTATGCTCGCCGCCGAGCATCACCGGCACCTTGCCGTCGCCGATGATATCCCCCGCGACGTCGGCCGTCTGTCGGGCGACCTCCTCCGGCAGCCGCGAGACCGCGAGATCGCCGAGGTCCGTGACCGGCACCTCGAAGAAGTCTACCCCGGTCGCGGGGTCGTAGGACTCGAAGTTGAACGAGACCTCCCGGATTGCCCGGGGTCCGAACCGTGTCCCCGGTCGAAACGACGTCGTGCCGTCGTAGGGGACGCCGAAGACGGCGTAGCGGGCCTCCTCATACGATGCATCCGCATCCGCAAAATGGAGATGGGAGAACTCGTGCATGCCCGTTTTCGTAAGCCAGAAAAGGTCACTCAAGTTTCTTCTTGCCCAGGGATGAGATGTATGCAATCTCCTTACCCGGCTCAAGGCCGCCGACCTGCTCTTCGGTCAGATTGAGCTCGAACATCTCGAAATCCTTGACGTCCATGAGCTGGACGGTCATGTCGGCAATCGAGATGACCTGTGCCATCTTCCGCTCCACCACCGGGACGTAGGTCTTTGCCGAGACCGGCTGGACGATCGAGCGCTTGACGCCGTCGAAGATGCCGATGCAGTCGATCCGGGACTTTGCCGCCCCGTGCTTCCCCGGCTTCGAGATAGCGATGGAGACAATCCTGCAAGGCTCATCATCTACGACGACGTAGCGTCCTTCTTTTAGTTTCCCAACTTCTGTCTGTTCCTTCATATCGTCTCACTCAACAAACGCGTGCTTAATGTATCTGGATTGCATTACATAAATACACCGTAGAATAAGGGGCGGGACGAGGAGAATTGATGGAGTTTATCCAGGCGTGTGACGACCTGGCGGGGATTGTCCGGGATGCCGTGGCCGGCATGGTCGGAACGCCGGAAGCAGGAGAGGTCGTGAGGATGGGCGCGGACGGCACGCCCACCAAGAAGATCGACCAGGTCGCAGAGGATATCATCGTGGACTACTTCACGTGCCATCCCTTCTGCCGGCGCCTGATCAGCGAGGAGCTCGGGTGCGCCGGGATGGGTGGAGAGAAGGGCACCATTTATCTCGACCCGGTCGACGGCACCCACAACGCCGTGGTCGGGATCCCGTTCTACGCCCTCTCCATCGCATACGCCGAGGACGGGATCACCCGGGCGGGCTACGTCCAGAACCTCGCCACTGGCGAGACGTTTTGCGCCGTCCGGGGCCGGGGTGCGTTCCTCGACGGGCGTCCTATCCGCGTCTCCGGGGTATCGCTCCTCGAAGAGAGCGCCATGAGCGTCTACGGCCGGAAGTTCGACCCGACCCGGATGTTCGGGATCGCCCGGAAGATCCGGCGGTTGCGCCTTCTCGGGGCATCGGCACTCGAGCTCTGTTACGTCGGGTGCGGCCGCCTCGACGGGTTCGTCGACCTGCGGGGGACGCTCCGGGTCACCGACGCGGCGGCGGGGCTGCTGGTCTGCGAGGAGGCCGGCGGGACGGTCTCCGATCCCGAGGGGGGCGTACTCGCCTTCCCCGACGAGGTCACCGCCGGGAGGAGCCTCGTCGTCACGAACGGCGTCATGCACAACAAGGTCGTCGAGTACCTGAGGTGATCCACGTATGAAGATCGTGCTGGTATCGCGTATCGATAACGAGGACGCGCTCCGCTACACTGCGGAGCTTGCCCGGGACCTCGAAGGTATGGGTCACGACGTCGTTCTCGAAGAGGGCACGGGACGGCACCTCGGCAGAGACGGTATCCCGTTTCAGGAGATCGCCGGCGATCTCGTTGTGGTCGTCGGCGGCGACGGGTCGGTCCTCCTCACCGTCCACCAGATGAAGAAGC
>DAIRGM010000066.1:0-10195 GCA_036794525.1 Methanoculleus sp. | reverse complement strand
AAACGTCCAGAGATCGTTCCAGACGAAGTTGTTCACGATCGAGAGTTCGATCGCGATCGCGGCGGAGACGAGATAGTAGAGGCCGGCAATCTCGGTCAGGGCGTAGAGGAGCCCCATATTGACGAGGATCCCGGACAGCCCGACAAGCCCGAACCGGACGATCTTCGTCCACTCCGTCCATACCGGCCCGGTCCGGCGCGCGACCGCGAAGCGGACGATACCGGCGCACTGTTTGAGGTAATCAACCATTGTGTCGGCCCGGAGTTTGCTCTCCCCCTCCTCACGGTCCTTGAAGATGAACGGGATCTCGACGAACGTCTCCCACCGGCCCCTGCCGAGGACCTCCATCAGGATCTTGTAGCCGCGGGGGGCAAGGGGGGCGCCGGTGACGACCTCGCGCCGCACGGCAAAGAACCCGCTCACGGGGTCGGTGATCTCGGGAAAGAGCATCCGCCCGAACGCCGTGGCCCCGAGCGATATGACCCTCCGTTTGAGCGGCCAGTCCTCGATGTTGCCTCCCCGCATGTACCTGCTCCCGATGGCGATATCCGCTCCGTCCTGTATCGCCTCGTAAAAGCGAGGGATGAGTTCAGGGGGGTGTGAAAAGTCAGCGTCGATGACCTGCAGGATAGCCGAACGCGCCGCTCCGAACCCCTCGACGACCGACTGGGAGAGACCGTGGTCGTCCTTGCGGACGATCAGCCAGACGTTATCATGCTGACCGGCGATCTCCTGCACGATCTCTATCGTGCGGTCCTTCGAGTCGTCGTCCACTACCAGGACCTCGCCGTGTATGCCGTTCTCCCTGAAGACTCCGCTGACTGCTTCGATGATCGCGGCGATGTTCTCCTCCTCATTGAAGGTCGGGATGATCACCGTCATCTCGTAGGTGTCGGTCGTTGCACTCCCCTCCTTAGGTCGACCTGAAGAGGTAGATCCCTGTATGCTGCCCGGAAAACTCTGCGTTCTCTTCGAGCCAGCCCACCGCATCCCCGGTGGGGTCTACGGCGAAGATATCCCAGGTTACCACGTAGAATGCCTGCCTGCCGGGGTGCAGGCCGCGGATCGCCGCGAGGTCCTCCCCGGTCGTCGCCCCGAGTTCGAGGGTCCCGTCGGTCGCGTTGCTGTAGTAGTAGTCGAGCGGCTGCGCCATGTAGGAGGGCAGCACGACGACGAGGTCGCCCTCCCCCGTCATCCCGCCGAGGTCCGCGGAGAAGCCGCGCCAGTCGTTCTTCTGGGGGGTCGTATAGTAGGTCGAGAGGAACGGGGTGCTGATGAGGAGCGCCGCCGCGATAACGAGGTAGACCGCCCTCCTGTCCCGGACGAGGGCGTAGAGTGCGGGATACGCCGCCGCGATCCCGACGAAGTAGACCGGGAGGAGGTAGATGAGGTAGCGCGGGATCATCGGCATCCTCGACGAGAGGACAAGGCTTGCCGCGAGCGGAAGGACCATCATGAAGACCAGGAGGAGCGCCCCATTCCGGTCCTCGCGCCAGGTGTACGCGACGCCGATCACGAAGAGGATGACGAAGAGCACCAGGATCAGGTCGCTGAACCCCGATATCTGGAGGAGGGTCTGGTAGATGACATCGAGCCCCTGGATGCCGAACGTCGGGGCGGACGAGGTCCTCACCATAAAGAGGTTGACCGTCACGATGAGTAGGGGGAGGCTTGCGACGACGAATGCTATGACCGAAAGGGTCAGGTTCCTCGCGCTCCGGACGTCGCTCCGGATTGCGCCCACACGGGTGACGAGAGCGTGGAGGATGAGGACGGCGACCGGCACGATGGCGTAGAAGTGCATCCAGAAGGCGACCGCGGAGAAGACCCCGAAGAGGACCCAGGAGCGGACGTCGTCCGACTTACTCGCCCGCACGTAGAAGAGCAGCGCAAGCGAGAAGAAGAAGAGCATCGGAGCGTATGCCCGGGCTTCCTGGGAGTAAAAGATGTGGAAAGGCGAGAACGCGAGGAGGGCGGCGGCGATGAGCCCGACATTCCGGTCCCGGAACTCCGTCCCGATGAAGTAGATGACCGGGATCGTCAGAACGCCGAATAGCGCGGGGAGGAACCGTAACACGAACTCGCTCTCCCCGAAGAGGAGCATGCCGTGTTCCAGCCAGTAGAAGAGCGGTGGGTTGAACTCGCCGCCGGCGGTGCTCTCCCATATGCCAATGAGCGACTGCTGGGCAAACGAGAGTGTCGCAGCCTCGTCGAGCCAGAGCGAGTTGCCGCCGAGGTTGTAGAACCGAAGGAGAAAACCGATGATGGTCAGCCCGAGGAGGGCCTGGACGTACCTGCTGGTTTTGATGGACGCCGCGATCGTATCGAACGGGGATGCACCCGGGCGTGCCGAAGTGAAAATGCCCGAATCCAGATCTCCTCCGTTATCGTGCACGTCTGCCTTGCGTTTGGTCTGTTTCCCCTGCTTCTTGCCCATCGTTATCATCAACCGTTGGCCGCGAGCGCTGATATACGTTACTGGATTGATTTTGAGGCAATTCCAGAGGCGGGCAAAGATTCCCGCCTTGAGTACTGCATGCTGCACCCATTTTTGCATGCAATATTCAGAATACAGCAGACGTTTTTTGACGGATACGACACTTCTTGCCGGTAAACTCCCCTAAAAAAGTGCGATCATCCTCTTTGAGACGCTCCTTTGGGAGCGGGGCTGACAAAACCTTTAATCCAACCGGAGTTCGGGCTATAATATCCAACTCGAACCCACATCTGCCGTATAAAATATTTCACCGAATATCCAAGAGTAAAAACATAAATATCCCCCTGCATAATCCCTCTACGATGAGCAAGGTGTATAAGTCGGTCTTTGCAGCTGCGGTGATGATCCTGGTTCTCGCATCCGCCGGGTGCACAGAGATGCCAGTCGGCGACGATCCTGGCTGGTCCGGGAGCCTTTCCCCGGAAGAGACGGGTGGAGAGGATGACGATCCCGGATACCTGACCCCGGCAACCCCGTATCCGACTGCAACAAGCGCTACGCCCGGCCCCACGCTCAGCAGACCGACGGAGACCCAGCCGACGCAGGACCCCTACGTGACGCTCTACGACAAGACAACAGAGTTCAGTCCCGCTCACCAGAGGGACACTTACTCCTTCAACCTGACCGCGCCCCCGCTTATCATCGAGTTCGACGTGGAGCCGAAGATGATCACGCGGGAGAAGCACACTACAAGCGATTACGGCAGCAAAAAGGATATAGTCGTCACGCAGAAATACCCGAGCGAGGATGCATGGTTTACGGTGACCGTCAGGGAGCGAGAGTCCGGCAAGATCGTGGCCGAGGACGGGTTCGGGAAAGGTTTCGGCACGGCGACCGATAAGCGGATCTACCTGGGCAGGTTCGGGGATTACCTGATCGAACTCGCCGGGAACGAAGCGAAAGTGCATGTAACGATGCGCGCAGGGGGCGTGTAGCCCCCGGGCAGATCGTTGAACGAGTGTTGCCGGCCGGATTTTGGCATCTGCAGTCATTGCCATGGCGTTCTCACCGTCTGGTGAGCAATCCTTTTTAACCTGGAGAACCTAGTTGTTAGGGGAAAGGCACTTATTCTCGTGTCCCGGTAGGGTAGTGGATATCCTAAAAGCCTGCGGAGCTTTTGACCCGGGTTCAAATCCCGGCCGGGGCGCTTTTTGATTTTGCGTTCCATTTAACGTTTCAATCAGGGATCTGTATCATCGATCGCGCTCTCCCCACGTCGGAGACGGTGGAGCCCACCCGCCACGCCCGACGCGATCGGATCGTTTGCCCGGTCGTTCTGATTACAGGTTTCTGCCATATTTGGAATACCGAACAACCGTTCTCTTCTTCACCCCCCAGCCCCATACCCCCTCCAATGCTCGACGACCGGGAGATCATCGGGGCAGCCATCCGAAAGGCGCATGAACTCGGCGCAGACGTAGCGGGCGCCGTGGCGGCAAAAGAACTTATCAACTGCCCCTCGGCGGTCGCGGAAAAACGCCCGGGATCACACGACCGGGGGACCTACATCGTCCTCGGCCTCCACCACGACCCGGAGCACCCCGAGCTCGACCTCTGGGAGGCGGGCCGGGGGACGCCCGGCGACCGGATACTCGGAGAGATCGGCAAAGGCCTCGCCCGCTGGCTGCAGGAAGAGTACGGACTCCAGGCCCGCCTCATCCCCTACCGGATCGGTGACGGCGGGATCTACCTCAAAGATGCGGCCTGCATGTCGGGGATCGGGCGGATGGGGAGGAACAACCTCGTCCTCGTCCCGGGCTACGGGCCGAGAGTCCGGTTCCGGGCGATCTGGGCCGACCTAGACTGCCTGGATGCGGGTCTCGCAGGAGGAGAAGACCCCTGCGCCGGCTGCGAGGGGGCCTGCACCCGTGTCTGCCCGATGGACGCCTTCCCCACCGGGAGGTACAGCCGGGACCGATGCATGGCGCGGATGGACACCGACAAGACCGCAGGGAGAGGCCGGATCGACCACTGCCGCGCCTGCGAGCTCGCCTGCCCCGAACGGGGAGGACGACCCGTCAGACTCCGGTGGTGAGGCTCTCGAGCTTCGCCAGGACCTCGTCCACGTGTCCCTTCACCTTCACCTTCCGCCAGACGGCAGCAACCTTCCCTTCAGGGTCGACGATGAAGGTGCTCCGCTCGACCCCCATGTACTCCTTTCCGTAGAGTTTCTTCGGAACCCAGGCGTCGTAGGCCTCGATCACCCGGTGGTCGGGGTCCGAGAGGAGACGGACGGAGAGGTTCTGCTTCTCGGCAAACCGCCTGTGGCTCTTCGTCGAGTCCGGGCTGATCCCGAAGATCGGGGTGTTCAGGCGGGAGAACGCCTCCATCGCGTCGGAGAAGGACCTGGCCTCGAGGGTGCACCCTGAAGTGTTGTCCTTCGGGTAAAAGTAGACGACCACATAGGCACCCCGCAGTTCCGCGAGGCAGACCGCCTCTTCGTCCGCGTCCGGGAGGCAGAAGTCAGGTGCCGGCATGCCCTGTCGAGAGTTCACTCATGCCGGAGGCTGGCACCGATGAGGATTAAAGCGTGCCGGAACGGCCGTGCGACGCGATTCCGGCAAGGGAGCAGAGGTCATATCATAGAAACCCCGGGTATTCTTGGCCCCCGAACAGAGAAGGGATCTGGCGAACACCCCGGACGCCGCAGCGCGACAGGGAACCTTTTTGCCCGACGGGGATCATTCCCTGGTAAGGCCGGCAGTATGCCCGGGCATCAGGTCCGGCCATATCGAGGGATACCGCGATGAAGGTGCTTGTCCGAACCCCGGACGGGGTTGAAGAGGTCAGGGAAGTCGATTCCGACTGGGTCATCCCCGGCGACGTCTTGAACGACGGCTCAGTCGTCCTCGAACTCTGGGACGAACTCTCGGACGACGACTACCTGGCGATCGGTCTCTACGACTGAGCGGCAGGCCCCGGAGAACCGGAGGCCATAGATAGGGGTGCCTGTGGTGCGGCTCGCTCCGGTCGCGAGGCTTCGCCCCCATGCAATCGCACAAGGGAGCAGAGCCCCCACATATCACTGCACCCCTTCGCCGTCAGAGACTCCCCTCTTTAATCCCCCTGACCGCCCGCACAATCTCAGCGAAGACCCGCTCCTCGTCCACCTCAATCTCCGCCCAGCGGTCGGCATCGACGAAGTAGAGGTAGGGCGTGACCGGACTCCCGAGGATCTGGGCGGCGGCATGACAGTAGATCGTCATCGGGATCGCATAATCCCCGGCGTCCCCCGGTGTCCCGGTCTTGTAGACGATGAGCATCCAGGTGCCGTTCAGCCGCTGCACCAGCCGGTCGATGACCCCCCTGAACACGATCCCGTTCACCCACACCAGAAACGGCACCTCACGGTGGTCGCGGACGATCCCCCGCATCAGGGGGGAGGAGAGGAACCGGGCATAGAGTTCCCGGTACTCCGGAGCCCGGGTGGGGTCCAGCCCTTGCCGCCGCAACACCGCGGCAGGATCGCGGCCGCGGAAGACCTCGTGGACGGCGAGATCCCGGGTCAGCGCATCTTTGACGGCGAACCCCGGCAGTTGGGACTCGGCCGGCCCACAGAGGTACGCCTCGATCTCGCTCACCGAGTAGACACGCTCCCCCTCTCCGTTTGGGGGAATTCCCGGCGGGACGACCGCTGCGGAAATATCGTCCGGCAGCGGGGGAGAGGGCGGGGCAGTCTCCTGCGCGTCGGCGGGGCTCGCCGTGGGATCGAGAGCGAGCAGGGTCCGGAGCGTTTCAATGACGGACTCACCCCGTGCAATGGGGGTACCGGCCCGCCGGGCTGTCGCGAGCCCGGGGTCCGGGAGAACGCTGTCCCCCCACGTCTCCGGGGAGAATGCTTCACAAACGGCGTCCACGAACCCGGAGCGCACCATCGGCGTTGCACCGTCGGCCGCGGGGTAACTCAGGTAGACCCTGGAACGCGCGGAGAGCAGGGCGGCGGTGAAGTAATACCGCTCCTCCCGGAGGGTATCCTCTCTCGACCGCGTCCCGGGGCACCGGGTCACGGCATCGGTGGCAAACAGGGACGAGGTGGTCGTTCGCGGCATCGTGCCCTCGACGAGGTTGCCGATAAAGAGGTAGGGGACGGAGAGGTGTGCAACCTCCCGGACGCCGACCACCCGGACGCCGCCGCTGTTTTGCCGACAGCCCGTCCGGGTTCCGGCGGCAAGTTGCGCAAAGAGAGAGGAGAACTCCGTAACGGGCATCTTCTCTTCCGGCAACAGCCGGGCGAGGCGTTCGAACGACGCGAGAAGATCGAAGAACTCCCCGAGAACCCGTGCTCTCTCATCGTGGAGAACAGGATCGCCCCCCTCCTGCATCGCCGGAGCCTGCCGCCGCTTGAGGAGCGAGCGATAGGCGGCAATATGATCGACAATCGTCTTCGTCCCATCGAGTGTCGAGAGATCGGCGAAGAGAGTCCTGACGAACGGGGATGCAGAGAGCGGTCGGCCATCGGGCGTGGTGTACGGAACCCCGAAGTCGGGGAAGACCTCCTCCACGTAGGGAAGCACCGATGCTAAGTCGGGAAACGCGACTGCGATCTCGCCCGGCCGCGCGCCGGCGGCGAGCAGGTCGCGGATCTCCTGCGCGATCGCCCAGACCTCATCGAGACGGTCACGCCGTTCTGCGAGGCGAACACAGCCGCCGCAGTCAGCGGGTTCGGACCGGGAGAAGAGGGTGGCGAGGCGTGAGCGGCGGGTGTCCGGGGCATCCCCGGAGATGACCGTACCCGGGAGCAGCCACTCGCCGTCATCGACAAAGACCGCGGGATCTCTGGCGTGAGGGATCGAGTAATGAAACTCTTCTGCAGATTCCCGCAGGGTAAAAAGCAGGTCGCGTTCGAGCGGCATCGGCTCGAAGAGGCCGTAGACGAAGACCGTCCGGGGGGGGCGGAGGTAATGACTGCCGGCTACCCGCGGCATCGGCTCGAAGAGGCCGTAGACGAAGACCGTCCGGAACAAGCCCGTGTCGGAGAGCATCCGGACCACACGGGCAAAGAGCGTGCTCTCGTCGACGAGGTCATGCTCGTCGATGAACCGGCGGTAGGCATCGAAGAGGCGGGCAATCTCGACGCATCTGGCGGTCGCGAGATCGTCGAGAGCGGCCGGGTAATCGACCTTCCGCATGAGGATGGCTTCAAAAAGGGTCGCGAGTTCGTCGACCGCCCCGGTGCCGGAAAGAAGCGGGTACCTGCCGGTGTCGAGGAGGCGGGCGAGGATGAGCCGGGACTCGGCTCGGGATATCAGCGTCTCCGACCTCGCATAATCGAGAAAAACCTTCCGGGCGAACCCGGAGAGGGTCGTGACCGTGTCGGCGACGACCGGGACATCCTCTTCCCTGAGGCGGCGAACGATATCCCGGGCAAGATGAGAGGTCGGGACGATGAAGACGGTGCCGAACGGATCGCGGGCGGCAGCTCTCCGGAACTCTGCGATGAATGCGTCGAGACCCTCTCCGGGCAACTGGCGGTACAGGATGGCGGGGGACATCCGGTCTTTTCTCCTGAAGAGAGGTTGAGGTGGAAGAGAGATGAGTGTTGTTATTTGGGTCCGGGGAGGAGGCCGGGATCATCCGGTTTACGTGCAGGCGTAGAGACGCAATGGATGCTCATCGTTCTGAACTTCTGCCGCCGCTGGCGGCACGCCGCCATCGAACCGCCACTGTCGGATCTGCCCGGCGGTGGCCTGCGACTGGCTGTGGCGGCGCTTCCTTGGTCTCGCCGTAGCGAACGGTGGGAAACCAAGCCCGCTCCTTGAGACACGGGCAGTCCTCTTCCCGGACCCGAAGAACCCCGGCTTCGTCCGACTGCAAGTCAACTGCCGGTGGGGACTCCCAAAGGAAGACTTCCTGCGCAACGTCGCCACCGACCACGCGGGAGATGGGGCGGCGGAGGTAGCGGAGCGAACCCCACACATCCCCGAGCTGCACCCGGCAGGAGCTCTAGATGCAGGCAATCGTCGAACTGCTCGGGGAGATGGATATACCTGAGATATGGGCGGTGCGGGGGGTGCAGGGCCGGTGAGCCGCGGATACTGCCGTTCCCTCACCCCCAGCCCAGGCCGTACGCCAGCACGGCGACCAGCAACACCATGATCCCGTTCCGGAGCATCGTCGAGACGAGCATAATCTCCGTTCCCGTCCGCATCCCGAAGATCGCGATGTAAGAAGAACCGAGCCAGCGGATGCTCCGCGTCACGCTGGAAAGGACGTTGCCGACGAGCAGGGTGAGGATGATCTGCTGCCAGGTCATATCCCCCGCGGCGAGCAGGGCGGAGGCGACGCTCGCACCCGCGACAAAACTGCCGAACTGGGCCGCGATAATGGCGAACCCCTCCGGGGGCACGGGGAAGACCGCTCCCGCGCCCTGCATCATCACGGCAAGCCGGTCGAAGGCGCCCGCGTTGATGAGAAACGCGACGACGACGAGGGTGGGGACGGTGATCGAGAGCAGGCGCGTGAGGGTCTTCTTCGAGGAGGTGCACGCCGTCCGTAGCGCCTCCCGGAGCGTGACGGCCGGTTTCTCCGCCTGGATGACCGGTGCGCATGGCGACGGGGTGAACGACGGCCCGGCACTCGCGACCGCCGACGTGGGTGTGGCAATGGGGAATGCCGGCACGGACGTCGCCATAGAGACCGCGGATATAGTACTGTTATCGGACGAGCTCCTCAAACTCCCGCATCTCATCGGCACCTCGCAAAAAACCCTCCGGACCATCCGGCAGAACCTCATCTTTGCTGTGGGAGTTCTTCTCCTTGCCGTGTGCCTTACCGTTTTCAACATCCTCACGCCGGTGACCGGGGCGCTCCTGCATGAACTTTCCTCAATTCCGGTGATTGCCAACTCGGCACGGCTGATCGGGCTGAAGTGACAACCGGTTCATTTTTCAGATTGCTCCCCAGGAACGGGAGGTCTCAAAACAAGCCGGGGGATCCCCGGGCAAAAATGCTGGAACGAAACGGCCCTATCCCATCACGTCGGGCGGTCGATCTCTTCCGAGTAGGGTTTGATATCGAAAACCGGCGTCCCGTCCAGGGCTTCCAGCCCCCGAACCCGGATCGTCCCGCCCGTTATGTTGATGACATCGACGAGCGACAGGCTGATCGGATTCGGCCGGTTGGGGGAACGGGTTGCAAACACACCATGCTCCACCGGTTTGTGCGGGGGTGTCACACGGAGCACCGTCCGGTCGGACCGGTCAAACCAGCAGAGCACGAAGAGGTGTTTCTTCTCCTCAACCCTGAAAAGGCCGGGGAGGTATCGCTCGTCGATGACAATCTCCGCTTCGGTGTCGGTCAGCCTGCCCTGCCGTGGAGCATCCTCTTTCTTCTTATACGGCGAAGAGACGTACCCGATAGGGTTCAGGTCGACGTTCGTGATGCTCCCCTCCCGGTAATGGCGACGGCACTGCAACTCTCTTCACAGAACGGCGATACACCGGTTTTCGTGATCTCAATCTGTAGTTCCATGGTTTTCTCCGTAATCAAAAGGTAGCGGTAAGAGGATCTCCTACCGCCTGCGGGTGAGCAGCAGAGAGCTGCCTCCAAGGATTGCCGCAACGGCCAGGATTCCGGGCAGCGGAGCAGCAGTCGCGGCCGGTGCAGCCGCTTCTCCCGACGCAGCCTGCACCGGTGTGACCAGACCCTTGTTGTAGCGGATGACGTCGGGGAGCGAGTCGACGCCCGGGAGCGACTTGG
>DAIRGM010000065.1:0-10244 GCA_036794525.1 Methanoculleus sp. | reverse complement strand
CCGCCTCGTCCGCCTCGTCGGAGAAGGTGTCGGCGAGCATGATCCGCGGCACCTCGGGCCCCGCCTCGCGGTCGAACGCCCGCCAGGCCTCCTCCTCGCGCGGATAACACATCACGAACGCGTGCGGCATCGTGCCCGCGAGCGGGATCCCGTCCGGCGCACAGGTGTTGCTCGCAGCGTCCACCCCGCCGATCCAGGCTGCCCGCTCGATCATCGCCGCGATCGCCGGGTGCTGGCGGCGCGAGCCGAAGGAGTAAACCGGCCGGCCGCCCGCGGCCAGCTTCATCCGGGCCGCCGCCGACGCCACCCCCGAGGCGTGGCAGAGGAACCCGAGGATAGCGGTCTCGTAGACCGCGAAGTCCCGGTAGCGGCCGGAGATCCGGAGCACCGGCTCGTTCGGATAGAAGATCGAGCCCTCCGGCATCGCGTCCACGTCCACCGGGAGGCCTTCGAGCAGGTTGATGACGTCGTCAAGCCCGCAGAAGACCCCCCACGGGTCGGGGAGCGCCGCCGCCGTCACCTCCATCGCGACCTCGGGGTTGATGCCGTCCCGCTCCATCACCTCCACGACCCGCCGGAAGTAGATATCCGTGCACTCACCGTTCTTGATGGCGTCCTCGCCGACCACCTGAAACCGCCTCATGGATATTCCGGTTGTCGCGATGGCGTAAATCCTTATTGAACCGATCCGGCGGCACCGGAACGGTGATCCTTTTTTGCTGGGAGGTCTACACTCTAACGAGAATGTCGTACGGAGAAGCGTTTACCGGGGAGGAGGTCTAGATGCTCGGGATCATCGGGGGCACGAGCCTCCTCTTCGCCGACCTGCCGGCGCTCGAGAAGACGACCGTCGCTACCCCCTACGGGAAGGCAGAGGTGCATACCGGAGCCTTCGCACTCCTCCTGCGCCACCAGCACAACCTCCCCCCGCACCGGATCAACTACCGTGCGTGCCTCGCCGCGCTCGCCGTCCTCGGGGTGGACGAGATCGTCGCGTTCGGCTCCGCCGGGTCCCTGAAGCAGGAGATCCCGCCGGGCTCGATCGTCATCCCGACCGATTATCTGAGCGTCACCGACATCCCGTCCATCCACGAGTGCTCGATCGACCACGTCCGGCCGGAACTGGACGCGGATCTCGTCCGCACCCTGGCCGAACTGGTGCCGGACGCACGGACGGGCGGGGTCTACGCCCAGACCCGCGGGCCGCGGATCGAGACGGTCGCCGAGGTCAAAGCGCTCGCCCGCGTGGCGGATATCGTCGGGATGACGGTCGCGAGCGAAGCGACGCTCGCCCTCGAGCTCGGGATGCGGTTTGCCGCCGTCTGCACCGTGGACAACTACGCGAACGGTCTCGGGGAAGAGACCCTGACCTACGAGCACATCCTCGCGACCTCCCGGGCGAACTGCCGGAGGACCGAGAAGATTCTTGAGAATATCGTGGAGAGATTTGCATGAACGAGATAGTTACCGCCAGAGGATCCGTCCTGATCGCCGGGGTCACCATCGACGGAGCGACCGTCGATATCGCGGTCGACGAGAAAGGCCTGATCGCTGCGATCGGGAAAGACGCCAGAAAGACCATCGACGCCGATATCGTCATCGACGGCTCCGACCGGATAGCCGTCCCCGGCCTCGTGAACACCCATACCCACGCCGCGATGAGCCTGCTCCGGGGCTACGCGGACGACATGATCCTGCAGGACTGGCTCTCGCAGAAGATCTGGCCGCTCGAGGCCCACCTCACCGGCGACGACGTCTACGCCGGCACGAAACTCGCGTGCCTGGAGATGATCAAGAGCGGCACCGTCGCGTTCAACGACATGTACTTCTTCATGGACCGGGCGGCCGCCGCGGCCGACGAGATGGGCATGCGGGCGACGCTCGCCTACGGGTTCATCGACCTCGGGATGGAGGAGAAGCGGGAGGCCGAGATCAAGGCGACGGAAACCCTGGTCGCCCACATAAAATCGCGCAATAACCCGCGGATCAAGGCGGCCGTCGGGCCCCACTCCGTCTACACCGTCTCCCCCGAGGGACTCTCCTGGTGCGCCGCCTTCGCAGAAGAGCAGGGGATCGGCATCCACGTCCACCTCTCCGAGACCGAGAAGGAAGTCGTCGACTGCGTCGCCCGGTTCGGCAAACGCCCGGCAGCCCACCTCGACGAATGCGGCTGCCTCACCCAGAGGACGGTCGCCGCGCACTGCTGCTGGCTCGATGAGGCCGAGTGCCGGCTCCTGGGGCAGCGCGGCGTCACCGCCTCCCACAACCCGGCAAGCAACATGAAACTCGCCGTCAACCGGGCAATGCCATACCACTGGCTGAGACAGAACGGGGCGAACGTCGCCCTCGGAACCGACGGCTGCTCCTCGAACAACAACCTGGATCTCATGGAGGAGATGAAGTTCGCCGCCCTCCTCCAGAAGTTCGCCTGGAACTCCCCGACCCTCCTCCCCGCGGGCGAGGCCGTCGCGATGGCGACCGCGGCGGGCGCACGGGCGCTCGGCACCGGCCCCGGCACCCTGACCGTCGGCGCACCGGCCGACATCGTCCTCCTCGACGCCCATGCGGTCTGCAACACCCCGCTCTTCCACCCCGACTCGAACGCCGTCTACGCCTGCAACGGCGGCGCGGTCATGACCGTCCTCTGCCAGGGGAGGATCCTGATGCACGAGCAGGAGGTCCCGGGAGAAGAGGAGATCGTCCGGGAGGCCGCGGCCGCGGCACGGTCGCTCGTCGACCGGGCAGAAGAGTCCTCCTGAACTTTTTTTAAAAAAAATTACGCGGTCTCGATCCTCGACTCGTCCTCGAGCCCGAGTTCATCGATCGCCATCTCGCGCATCTGGAACTTCATGATCTTGCCCGAGACCGTCATCGGGAAGTCGTCGACGAACTTGACGTAGCGCGGGATCTTGAAGTGCGCGATCCTCCCGCGGCAGTACTCCTTTACCTCGTCCTCCGTAAGGACCGCGCCGTTATCGGTCTTGACCCAGGCCATCAGTTCCTCGCCGTACTTCCGGTCCGGGACGCCGATCACGTAGGCGTCGGCGATCTTCTCGTGGGTGTGGAGGAACTCCTCGATCTCGCGGGGATAGATGTTCTCCCCGCCGCGGATCACCATATCCTTCAGGCGGCCGACGATCTTGACGTAATCCTCCTCGTCCATCGTCCCGAGGTCGCCGGTATGGTTCCAGCGGCTCTCGTCGATCGTCGTCCGGGTGGCGTTCGGGTTGTTGTAGTAGCAGCGCATCACGCAGTAGCCGCGAGCGCAGATCTCGCCGGTCTCGCCGCGGGGGACGATCTTCTTCGTGTGCGGGTCGATGATCTTGATCTCGGTGTGGGGGAAGGGCCTCCCCACCGTCGAGACACGCCGTTCCAGGGGGTCGACGGTCGTGGTCATCGTGACGCCGGGCGAGGTCTCCGTCTGCCCGTAGACGATCACGATCTCGGACATGTTCATCTTCTTGTTGACCTCCCGCATCACCTCGGTCGGGCAGGGCGACCCGGCCATGATCCCGGTGCGGAGGGTGTCGAGCCGGTACTTCGCGAAGTCCGGGTGGGCGAGTTCCGCGATGAACATCGTCGGCACCCCATGGAGCGCCGTGCACTTCTCGTCCTGCACGGTCTGGAGGACGGATTCGGCGTTGAAGACAGGCGCGGGGAGAACCATCGCGGTCCCGTGGGTGACGGCGGCCATGTTCGAGAGGACCATCCCGAAACAGTGGTAGAACGGCACCGGGATGCAGAGCCGGTCCTCGTGGGTGAACTTCATCCCCTCGCCGATGATGAACCCGTTGTTCAGGACGTTGTGATGGGTCAAAACGACGCCCTTCGGGAACCCGGTCGTCCCGCTCGTGTACTGGATGTTGACCGCGTCGTCGAAGTCGAGCGACTCCTCCCGCTCCCGGAGCTCGCCGGGGCTGATGAGATCGGCCTTCGCCATGAGGTCGTCCCAGGTGTACATCCCGTTGTAGGGGATGTCGCCGATGAAGACGACGTTTTTGAGGAACGGGAACTTGTCGCTGTTGATCCGGCCGGGTTTCGCCTCGAACGCCTCCGGGCAGGACTCGTAGAACATCCCGACGTAGTCTGAGGTCTTGAACCGCCCCTGGATGAGGAGCGTCTGGACCTCCGACTGCTTCATGGCGTACTCGAACTCGTAGGTCCGGTAGGCCGGGTTGATGTTCACCATGATGGCGCCGATCTTTGCCGTGGCGAACTGGGTGAGCACCCACTCCGCGTAGTTCAGCGCCCATATCGCGACCCGGTCACCGCGCTCCACGTCGAGCGCCATCAGGGCACGCGCCAGGGTGTCGACGCGCTCGAGAAACTCCGCATACGTCCAGCGGATGTTCTGGTGGACGGAAACGATCGCATCGCTATCCGGATGCGCCGCGGCTATACGATTCAGCATCTCACCGACGGTGATGCCGAGCAGGGGTATCTGCGAGTTCCCACACGCGTAACTGCCCTCAACCATTCTATATAAATGGGTTCTGCGACGGTTATATGATTAATGGTTCTTGCCAAGCGTAATCCTTATACAACATGGCCGTCAAAGGTATAGAGGACAGAGGGGTCGTGGCCAAGCCCGGAATGGCGACGGGCTCCAGCGGTCTTTGCACGTGATGAACAATGGGTCTCCTGACAGATGGATGATGACCCGTTGGAGCACTGATGCATGTCGGAGAGACCCGTCGATCGTGAGTTCAAATCTCACCGACCCCACATTCTTATGATTGTTACCAGATACGGCAGAGTGTCGACGATCATTCCGTCTTCTTCTCCTCTGCGGCCGCCGCCCTGTGCCGGTCGGTGAGCGCCGATATGTCACCGTCGCTCTCGATGTAGGCGACCCGCACCTCTTCGACCGGCGATACCCGGAGCCGCTCGATGAGGTCGTCGTGGGTCATCACCTCCCGCCGGAGGCTTTTCTCGATGATCCTGCCGTCCTCGATCACCTTGAGCGCTTCCGGCGAGACGATCTTGCGGATCCGCTTGCTCCTGTACTGCCCGATGGAGATGAGCACCGAGAGGAGGAGGAGGGTCGAGGCGCTGACGAGCCCCGCGATGAGCGCCCCCGATATGCTCTCGGATATGATCAGCAGGAGGATCAGGTCGAAGGGGGTCAGCTGCCCGAACTCGTGCCTGCCGATGGCCCGCATGACGAGCAGGAGGAAGAAGTAGATCACCGTCGCCCGGAGGATGAGTTCCGCGAGCGGCATCTGGAGGACGAAGAGGTCCGACATAGGGCGTGCTGCCCCGCGACCGGGCAATATACCTTTCCCTGCGCCGGAAGAGCGCTCGCGCCCATGCCGGGCGCGGTGGGGAACTACTGCCGGGCGAACCCCGCCGACGACACCCACACAACCGGCAGCACGCGAACCGATCGCTTCGCCCGGCCATCTAAATCGGGTGTTTCGCGTTAAATGGAATCGGTCCCACCGGGAGGTCTTTAATACCTGCCTCACCAATATTTTAGCACTATCTGAGGGCATCAATATGTATCTCATCGGCGAAGCATTGGTTGGAGACGGCGCAGAACTTGCGCACATCGATCTGGTAATGGGGAACAAAGAGGGCGCGGTAGGACAGGCGTTCGCGAACTCGATCTCGCAGCTCTCGAGGGGCCACACGCCGCTCCTCGCGGTCATCAGGCCGAATCTGCCGACGAAACCCTCGACGCTGATCATCCCGAAGGTCACCATGAAGAAGGGGTACCAGGTGAACCAGATGTTCGGGCCCGTCCAGGCCGCGGTGGCGAAGGCCGTCGCGGACTCGGTCGAGGAAGGCGTCTTTGAAGGGGTCGACATCGAGGACACCGTCATCATGGCGAGCGTCTACCTCGACCCCACTGCAGAGGACTACAACAAGATCTACCGGTTCAACTACGGCGCGGTGAAACTCGCGCTCCGCCGGGCGCTCGACCGGTTCCCCGACGTCGAGACGCTCCTGCACGAGAAGGACCGGGCCGCCCACGCGGTCATGGGATTCAAGGTCCAGCGGCTCTGGGACCCGCCTTACCTCCAGGTCGCTATGGACCTCGTCGACAGGAACCACATGAGGAAGGTCCTTGAGTCGCTGCCCCAGAACGATCACCTGATCATCGAGGCGGGCACGCCCCTGATCAAGAAGTTTGGGCTCTCGATCATCTCCGAGATCCGCGAGATCCGGCCGAACGCGTTCATCGTTGCGGACTTGAAGACCCTCGACACGGGCAACCTCGAGGCCCGGATGACCGCCGACGCCGGCGCCGACGCCGTCGTGATCTCCGGTCTTGCCCCCCTCTCGACGATCGAGAAAGCGATCGAGGACACCCGCAAGACCGGCATCTACACGGTCGTCGACATGCTCAACGTCGAGGACCCCGCCGCCGTCATCAAGGACCTGAAAGTCAAGCCGGACGTCGTGGAACTCCACCGCGGCATCGACGTCGAGGAGACCACCCACGCCTGGGGCGACATCCCGGCGATCAAGAAGGCCGGCGGCGAGCGGCTGCTGGTCGCGACGGCGGGCGGCATCCGGCAGGGTGTCGTGAAGGACGCGCTCAAGGCGGGCGCGGACATCCTGGTCGTCGGCCGGGCGATCACCGCGAGCAAGAACATCCAGCACGCTGCCGAAGAGTTCCTCCAGGAACTGAGCACCGAAGAGATCGACCAGTTCAGAATAATGACCGACTTTTAGGCGGTCATTACAACTTACCCCTATTTTCAATATAAGAACCCCGCGCGACATCAGGCACAGCAGTGTTGCGAAGAGCAGTTGCTCATCTGCCGGGCATGTGGTGAGCCAGATCCGACACATCCGTTGAGAGTCGGAATCTGTTATCATTGCGGGCAGCTGGCTATCGGGGGCCATGAAGGCCCTGGCCGGAACTAAAAGATTCCTCACGGATGGCGCGACGATCCAGAACGAGGAGGCGTGGGGGATGGTCCTGGAGATGCGAGAGTGGGGCGAGGTCTGAACAGGGGCAGGAGAAACCTATTTTATGTACGCCGGGATATTATATCGTATCAGGAGGGGATGGAGATGGCAAAACCGATCGAACTTGGACTTGTCCTGGAGGGTGAAGATGCCCGGCGGTTCCAGCGCTATCTGGACCACCCCACAGACACCGATGACGGCCGCGAGCTGATCCGCGAGGCCGCCATCCTTGCCCGCGAGATGCGACTTTGAATATGAAAATACCCTTCAGGGATCTCTCTTTTTCTCTTCTCAATGAAGACATCGACATTTCGTTATTCCGGTGCAGAGAACCGGACCTGACGGAATTCCTGATCGAGGATGCGCTTGAAAACCAGGTTGCCCGATTGCCGGTCACGCGAAGTGTATCGTTTGAAGGGAATGTCGCCGGGTTTTTCACACTCACCAACGACTGTATCATCAGGAAAGGCGTCAGCGATGATGACGGTGAAGAGTGGTATCCATATCCGCATTATCCAGCGCTGAAGATTGCACGACTGGCGACACACCAGGAGTTTGAAGGGCGGGGTATCGGACGGGCAATGCTATTAAAGACGATGGCCATCGCCATGCGGCTCTCGCACTATGTGGGGTGTCGCATGATCACGGTCGATTCCAAACCAGACTCTGAAGGATTCTACCTGAAGTATGGCTTCCAGAAGGTTCTCGTAAAAAAGAAGGCGGACGCGATTCCCCTCTATCGTGACTTCTATCGTTCTTATCAAGAGGCCGAGAAGGACATGAGCCTTCCTCTGTCGAGTTTCGATGACAGAAAGCGGTAATGAATGCGATGTGGCTTGAGAGGCAGCTCCTTGACCGGGGTTGCCCTCGCGATCTTCGGGTTTCCAGCGAGTTCCTCCCGGGCGACGGCCTACCAGCCGGATCCTGAAGATGATCTTCGGTCACCGCGGGGGCATCACGGACCGCGGACGAGACGTCATTGCCCGACACACTTGGAACACCTACCTCCAGGGGGTCTCTGGTATATCTGCCGAAGAGTTTCCGGCAAAAATTGCCCGGCGGCGCGGAGACGCACGCCGTCCCACAATAAGTTAACGTGGCCTGAACGGCAACGAATAACCATGTTCTCTCCCGCGGCGGGCACGGACGGATACCGGCGGCTGAACCGGAAGTGCATGCTCTCGATGTACATCGACCACGCCGTGTGGTATGCGGTGCTGCTCGCGGCTTACTTCGCCCTGAGGACTTACGCAGAGGGATTCCTGGGCCCCTACTACGATGCCGTCGGGTACGGTTTCGTTCTCGTCCTTGTGATAACCCTGGTCTACATAGTGGTGGCCCCGCCGGTCTTCTACGCCCGCTACCGCTACCGGATCACCGAAGACCGGGTGGATGTGCGCTGCGGAATTCTGTTCATCCGCCATACCCTGGTGCCGATCGAGCGAGTGCACCAGGTGGAGATCGCGAGAGGCCCAATCAACAACCTCCTCGGCCTCGCCGACGTCACCATAACCACGGCAGGAGGCGAGGCGAGCATCAGGTACCTGGAGGTCGACGAGGCGGAGAAGGTGGCCGACCGGCTCAACGACCTGGTCGGGAGGATGCTCCGGGAGAGGATGCCGGGGGCGGGGCCTGCAGGCGAATGACCGACGATTGCACCATCGATGCGGATACCCCCGCCCCTCATGGCGAGCCGATCCGGTGCCACCCGAGCATCATCGTGGAGCGCTCGCTCTCGGCGATCGTGGTGCTGGGCGTCCTCGTCATGCAGCTCGGCAGGGGCGCCGTACCGGCCGTACTCGCGGCCCTCTTCATCGGGCTGGTGCTCTTCAACTACCGGCAGTGGAGCCGGACGACCGTCCGGTTCAACGAGACGGATGTGGTGGTGGAGAGGAACACACTCTTCAAGATGAAGAAGACGCTCCCCTACGCGAAGATGGCGTCGGTCAACGTAAACCGGGGAATCCTGAACAGGGTCTTCGGGACGTCGAGGCTGCAGATCAACATCAACTCGGGCAGCGGCGCCACGGTGCCGGAAGCCGTCCTGACGTTTGGTGAGGATGTGGCGGAGGGGATACGGGCCGGGATGGCAGAGCGGCTGTACGGCCACGAAACCGTTCCGGAAGAAGAGCCGGCCGAACCGCCGGTCACGTTCTCCCCGGCGGACGTGATCGTCCACGGCCTCTTCAGCGTCTCGACCTACCAGACGGTCTTCGGTTTTGCGTTCCTGGCCTACTCCGTCTTCCAGTTGTATCTCTCCGCGGGGACAGGGGTGGACGGGGGAGCACTGGTCTCCCTGCTGATGTTCTTCGTCGTCCAGCTGGCACCGTCGGTCTCGCTGATATCCCATTACTACAACTACCGGGTATACCGCCGGGGCGACACGATATACCTGGAGCACGGCCTGATCCGGACGTACAAGACGTCGTTTGACGCTTCAAGGATCAACGCCGTCCGGGTAAAGCGGACTCTTATCGCCAGGCTCCTGCACCGGTCGTGCATCGAGGTGGAGGTGGTGGGGCTCGCGTCCGGGAGCGCCGAGAGCCTCCGCCCCGTCCTCTGTCTCCTGAAAGACGATGCGACGCAGCAGAGACTCCTCGAAGACCTGGTGCCGGAGTTCGTGGACGACCACGCCCGGGAGCGGCAGCCCGCGGGCGCAAGGGGCGTGCTCCGGGTCAGGGCCGCGTTAGCCTCTCTCGCGCTCGTTCTGGTGACGGCCTACCCATCGATCGCCGTCTACCGCGCGACGGTGGCCCTGACCGGGATCGCCGGCACGGTGCTGCCGTACGCGTTGCCGCTCGCGACGGCAGCCGCCATCCTCGCGATACTCTACGCGACATACGTCTCTTACCGGATCACGGAGTTCGGCACGGATAGCGACCTCTTTACGTTCGTGAACGGCGCCGTCGACCGCGAGACCGTCGTGATGAACTACGACAAGGTGCAGATGGTCAGGATTACGGAGGGGCCGGTCGCCCGGCTCTTCGGCGTCGCCCGGGGGAAGGTGTACCTGCTCTCGGCGATCGGGGGGGCGAGCGTTGTTTCGGGGTATTTCGACGAGAGCCGGCTTTCCGCCATCGGGGAGACCGTGATGGAGCGGATCGCGAGCGGGGAGTACGATTACCGGAAGAATAGTATCTGACCGTGCTCCATCGGCTCAAGGCTCTGAGAGAGGGTGAAACGGAAGGAGCAGATCTGGGGTAGGTTTCAGGTACCTGGGGCAGGTGGCGGTTCCGCAGAATCACCACCCCCATAGGTCCGGGATAGTAGAGGATAAGAGGCATTTTCCACCCTTACCGTATCGAAGTCCTTTGCAGAAACTC
>DAIRGM010000013.1:0-52471 GCA_036794525.1 Methanoculleus sp. | reverse complement strand
CAGCCGGGCATAGGCGCCCGGTCGATCGCGCCTGCAAAACGCGGCGTACTCGCAAACCTCTTTTTTTAGCTCTGTCGCCGTACCTGCGTGAGAGAGTGGGGAAAGGGAAGTCTCCAGTTTACTCCTCCCCATGCAGCGCTCTTGCGGGTTTTTGGCCGGGGCAGGATTTATATAGCGGCGGCATATATGTGCCTTCGCGATCCCGTTTCCGTCGCAGCAAGCGGCCTCCCGTAAGGAGCCCCGGTGCGGGCGAAGACCGACGGGGGTTGACCGGGCGGCCGTGCGCCCCTCCCGCAATGGAGAACCCACTCTGCGGACAAGGTCACGCGGACCGAACGGTCGCAGCCTGAAATATCAAAGAATCGATCTCGGGTGCAAAGAATGAAAAGAATCGAGTGTTCGACGGGCCTGAAGGGATTTGAACCCTTGGCCTACGGATTAAGAGTCCGTCGCTCTGCCGAACTAAGCTACAGGCCCATGCGTCTGACCTAACAGTGTTGCATGGGATACGGTATAAACTTTATGGAACCTCCCTGAAAATCGCCGAAATGGAATCCCTTAATACCATGAGAAGTTACACCATTGTACGCATGCCTGAGGCGGTCCAGAACGTTTCGAAGGAACGTATCAAATACATCATTCTTGGGTGCGGGAGCACCGGCTATAATGTCGCCGAGGAGCTCGGGCAGGAGAGCGAAGATCTCATCATCGTCGATAAAGACCAGAAGCGGGTGGAAGATCTTCGCGATCAGAAGTACGAAGCGATCGTTCGCGACCTCCGTGACCCGAACTTCATGGAAGGGCTGCCCGTGCCGGAGGTCGCGTTCATCCTCGCGAACGACCGGGAGGCCAACCTCACGGCGCTCCAGACCGTCAAGAACCGGTACCCGGCGACCTACGTCATCGCACGCGCTACCGACCCGGTCAGCATCGACCTCCTCCACCAGGAGGGCGCCGATATCGTCCTCTACCCACAGGAGGTGGTTGCAAAGACCGCCATCCACCACATCCGGAAACTCCACTCATCAAGGCTTGCCCTGCGGCTCTACGATATGCTCGCCTCATGGGAGGGTACGCTCTGCATCGTCACCCACCTGAACCCCGACCCCGACTCGATATCAAGCGCCATGGCGCTCTCGATGATCGCGCGGCACGCGAGCCACAACAAGCTCAACTGCCGCATTGTCTACGAAGGGGATATCGGGCATCAGGAGAACCGGGCGTTCATCAACCTCCTCGATATCAAGCTGGAGCGGCTCACCCCCCAGATCCTCGAGGAGTGCAACTACATCGCCCTGGTCGACTCGTCCGGTCCCGGCGTGAACAACGATCTCCCCAGGTCGACCCGGGTCAACATCATCATCGATCACCACAAGAACGGCGAGCACCCGTCCACGGTCGCCGACTTCATCGATATCAGGCCGGGGGTCGGCGCCACGGCGAGCATCATGACCCAGTACCTGATGGAACTCGATATCCCGGTGAGCAAGTCGGTGGCCACCGCGCTCCTGTACGGCATCAGGGCCGATACCCGTGACTTCAAGCGGAACGTCACCTCCCAGGACCTCAACTACGCGGCGTTCCTCCTACCCCTGACCGACTCGGATCTCCTCGATAAGATAACCTCCCCCTCGGTCTCGCTTGAGACGGTGGAGATCATCGGAAACGCCATCCGCAACCGCCGAATCAAGAGCGGCTACCTCTTCTCCGGCGTCGGCTACATCAGGAATCGCGACGCTCTCCCGCAGGCGGCCGATATGCTGATCCGCCTCGAGGGCGTGAACACGGCGCTGGTCTACGGCATCAGCGACCAGAACATCATCATATCGGCGCGGAACAAGGACATCAGGCTTCATCTCGGCAACGTTATGGCCGAGGCGTTCACCCCTATCGGTGAGGCCGGCGGGCACGCCACGATGGCGGCGGCCCTGATACCGCTCAACTACTTCTCCATGGCAAAGGAGAAGGAGGAGCTCCTCGATCTCATCATCGATCCGATCCTGAAGCGGTTCGCAACTATCGTCGGCCTGGACGACGAGGATAAGCAATGAGGTTTGTGGACTGGGAGCCTCACTACATTGCAATTCTGGATTATTTCGGGTTCGAGCGCGAGGCGGACGAGGCGGCCGCCCGGGTGCTCGCGGATCTTGCCGGTCGCGACGACGTCGGGCTGCTTGAGACGCTCATCCGGGGGAGGCAGGTGACGGTCTGCGGGAACGCACCCTGCCTTGTGGGCGAACTCGACCGGATCGAGGGGACGGTGCTCGCCGCCGACGCAGCGGCGGAGGTGCTCGCCGATCACGGTATCCGGCCGGACGCGGTCTTCACCGACCTCGACGGGGCGACGGACGTCTTCATCGACCTCTCGGAGCAGGGAACGGTGATGGTCGTGCACGCCCACGGCGACAATGTCCCGCTCCTCCGCCACTGGGTTCCGCGCATCCCCGGGCCGCTCGTCGCCACCACGCAGGCGGCGCCACTCCTTCACGTCCACAACTTCGGCGGGTTCACCGACGGCGACCGGGCGGTCTTTGCCGCCGACGAACTCGGGGCGGCGGCCGTCCGGATTGTCGGGTTTGATCTCGCCGACAAAAATGTCGATCCCCTCAAGCGGGGAAAACTCTCCTGGGCGGGGGAACTCCTCCGCCTGATCGGGTATGACCTCTAGCGCCCTCATCATCGACGGCTACGTCGACGAACCCGCGTGCCTCGGTGTTTCGCCCTACATCTCCCCGTACATCCGGGAGATCGCCGGTGTCCTCGCCTTCCACGACTACACGGTCAGCTACGTCACGATCGACCAGGTCCGGGCCGATCCCGCCCTCACCGCCCGCTCTGGCCGCGGCGATCTCGTGGTGATGATCGCCGGCCTGACCGTGCCGGGAGCATACATCGGGGGGAAACCAGCGACCCTGACGGAGATCCAGCAGCTCGGGATCCTGCTCCGGCAGCCGACCACCGCGATCGGCGGGCCGATCGCCTTCGGCTACGCTCCCGGGGGCGGGAAGAAGGCTATCCGGCAGGCGATCGCCGGGTTCGACGTCACGCTCGCGGGCTCGCCTGCTGTCGCGCTCGACTCCTGGCTCTCGGGCGGGGAGCCTGCCGGCGCGGGCGACTACTCCCTGACCGATCCCTGGTGCGCGACGGGTGCCGGGATCATCGGCGAGCATCCGGCATTCCCCTACGTCATCTGCGAGCTCGAGACCGCGACCGGGTGTTCGCGTGCGACGGTCGGGGGGTGTTCGTTCTGCACCGAGCCCTTCTACGGGCTCCCGCGCTACCGGAGCATCGAGGGGATCGCGGAGGAGGTGGCTGCGCTTTATGCGGCGGGTGCCCGCCATTTCAGGCTCGGCCGGCAGCCGGATCTCCTTGCCTACAAAAGCAGCGGCGGGGAGTTCCCGGTCCCCCGCCCGGAGGCGCTGAACGAACTCTTCTCGGCCGTCCGAGAGAACGCGCCGGACTTAAAAACCCTGCACATCGACAACATCAACCCGGGCACCATCGCCCGGCACGAGGACGCGGCGCGGGCGGCGCTCGAGGCGATCGTCGCCGGCCACACCCCCGGCGACACCGCGGCCTTCGGGATGGAGACCGCCGATCCCACGGTTGTCGCGGCAAACAACCTCAAGGCCCTGCCGGACGACGTCTTCCGCGCGATCGAGGTCGTGAACGAGGTCGGGGGGATGCGGATGGGGGGCGTCCCCGAGCTCCTGCCGGGCCTGAACTTCATCGCCGGCCTCGCGGGGGAGACGCCGGCGACGTTTGATCTGAACGAGACCTTTCTCAAGAGGGTGCTCGATGCCGGTCTTCTCGTCCGGCGGGTGAACATCCGGCAGGTGATGCCGTTCGAGGGAACGGCGGCCTACGAGGAGAATACCCTCGGGAAGCACGACGCCCGGTTCCGCTCCTTCAAGGAGTGGACGCGGAAGGAGTTCGACGAACCGATGCTCCGCCGGGTCTTCCCCGTCGGCACCGTTCTTCCGGAGGTCGTCGTCGAAGTTCCCGGAAAACCGTCGTTCGGGCGGCAGATGGGCTCCTACCCCATCCTCGTCGGGATTCCCCTCGAGCTCCCGGCAAGGACGGTAATCGACGCCGTCGTGGTCGACTGGGGGATGCGGTCGGTGACGGCCCTCCCCTGCCCGGTCGAGGTCAACACCCTGCCGGCAGCGGCGCTCCGGTGGATTCCGGGGGTGGGCAAGAAGAGGGCCGCGACCATCGCCGCCCGCCGGCCTTTTAGCGGTCTTGAAGAGTTCCGGGAGGTCGCGGGGGAGACGGGGATCGAGGGTGTGATGAGGTTTTAGGGGGGACTTTTTAGTGGCGGTAGTTCTTTTCAGGAATCGCGTTTGCCCGTATCTGGTTGCCCTCAAACTCCCCTCCTGAAGAATAGGGTTCCTTGTGGTGCTCACCTCCCGTGCTTTAAGTCAATTGCAAACCCCATCTACGGATTTCCTGTGGATATTGCCACTGGGGGTGGCAGCTCGCGGGGAGGGGGGGCATCCCCCCTCCCCTGTCTCCTCGCACCTGACGGTGTTCGAACTCCTGCTTCGAAGACCTTCGACCTTCTCAAGATCTGGACGTTGCCCATCGCCCCTTCCTAGACAGTCGCACTCCCCCTAAGTGGACGCCCGCAAGCCTCTCCTCAAAAAGCCCCCCACCGCCCGCGCTTCGCGCTCCTCCCGCCCCCCTGGGGGGGCGGGCAGTGCGTGGCGATAGCCGATGGAAATCTGTGCGTGGGGTTATACGATGTTTCGGTCGGGGCGGATTTCGAACACCGATGGTTTGAGATACATAGTCTAGCGGAAACCCTTGGATTGATGTGCGGCGCTCAAGTTCGAAGGCCTCTGATCTTATCAAGTCTTTCCTCTTCGGGGTCGCTCCCTACTCCTCCTCCCGCAGTTCCATCACCCGCAGAACATCCGTCCGGGTCACGATCCCGACCAGTTCGCCATCCACGACCACCGGGATCCTCCCGATATCCTGGCCGGTTATGATCCGGAGCGCGTCGATGAGCGACGCCGACGGCGGGAGGGTGGTCGGGTTCCGGGTCATGACGTCGCGCACCTGCATCGCCTCCCGGTCAATCGGCGGAGTCTTGTGGATGTCGGCGAGGGCGACGATCCCCACGAGCGATCCCCGCTCCATCACAGGAAAACCGAGGTGCTTCGTCTCGTACATCATGTCCACCACCCGGGGCAGCGGCATCGTCGGCTCGACGGTAGTTACCGGGCCGCTCATCGCGTCCGCCACGGTGACGTCCTGCAGCAGGATGTTATAGCGGAGGTAGGTGGCCTCCTGGTTCGCCCCGATGTAGATGAAGAAGGCGATGAGGATCAGGATCGGGTTCAAGAGCAGGAACCCGACGAGCCCGAAGAGGACGGCAAACCCCTTCCCGACGTCGGCGGCGATCCGGGTCGCCCGGGAGAGCGGCATCCTCCGTGCGAGCCATGCCCGCAGCACCCGCCCACCGTCCATGGGGAACGCCGGGAGGAGATTGAACCCGAAGAGCAGGACGTTCAAGAGCCCCAGGTAGCCGAAGGTGAAGATCAGGACGCCGGCGATCCCCGGGTCCAGATTGATCGCCGCAACGACGTAGACGAGGGCGGCGGAGACGATGCCGACCCCAAGGCTCGTCAGCGGTCCCGCGAGCGCCATGGGGAGTTCGATCTTCGGGTCCGGCATCGTCTCCTCCATCTGGGAGACGCCGCCGAGGATGAGGAGCGTGATGCTGTGGATCTCGATCCCCTTCGCCTTCGCGATGAGCGAGTGGGCCATCTCGTGGATGAAGACGCCGAAGAAGAGGCCGAGTGCCACGACGGTCCCGAGGATGTAGGGGTTGAACCCCGCCGTGATCAGCGTCATGTCGATTGGAACACCGAAGAGAACCGCGATCAACTCGGTCGTGAGCACGATCTGGCTCCCGATGATCCAGGCAAAGAGGGGGATCACCAGAAGGAAACTCCAGTGCAGTTTGACCGGAATTCCGGCCAGGTTCCCGATCTGTAGCGACGCTTCCATAAGAAAGAGTATCTTTTTATCATTTATAGTAATATACCTTCAGAGGATACCGATGAGAACACAGATCACAGAGATGTTCGGATTACGCGTCTATACCGACAGGGCTGTCTTTATCGGGAATGTTGACGATGTCGTGCTCGACGTGGACCAGAAGAAGATCGACGCACTTGCGGTCGGCGAACTCAACCCCGAGATCGGGGAGGTAAAAGGCTACACCGGGCTGCAGATCCCCTTCCGCATCGTGAAGAGTGTCGGTGATATCGTCATCGTCCGGCATATCCCCGGGCTCTTCAAATCCCCGGCAAAAGAAGACTGACCGCGATGTCCGGGGCTCCCTGTCGATACAATATGGATACCGGGGATCGCGAGATCTTCTCGAACCTCACGATCTTCCCCCCCGTTTTTGTCCGGCTCGACGGCCGCGCCTTCCACCGCCTGACTCGTGCGCTCCATCTCAAAAAACCGTTCGATCCCGCCTTCAACGAGAGCATGCGGTCGGTCTGCCGCTACCTCCTCACCGGGAGCGGTCTTTCTCCCGCGTTCGCCTACACCTTCTCCGACGAGATCAGCCTCTACTTCCCGACGCTGCCGTTCTCGGGGCGCGTGGAGAAACTCGACTCCGTGACCGCCGCGGTCGCGGCGAGCAAACTCACGATCGACCTCGGGTCTTCCGAACCGCTTGCGTTCGACGCCCGGACGATCCCCGCGGCGGGGGGGTTTGCGATCGAGTACCTGATCTCGCGGCAGAATGAGGCGTGGCGCAACCACATCAACGCCTACTGCCAGAACGCGCTGGTCGAGGAGGGGATGACCTCCCGTCAGGCCGCCGCGGCGCTCCGGGGGATGCAGTCCGGGGCGATGCATGAGATGATGTTTGAGCGGGGCATCAACCTGGCGGAGACGCCGGCCTGGCAGCGGCGGGGAACGCTCCTCTACCGTGAAGAGTGCATAAAAGAGGGGTATAACCCCCTGACGGGGGAGACCGTGCAGGCTGCAAGAACCTGCATCCGGGAACCGGAGGAGACGCCTCTCTTCTCCACCCCGGAGGGCGAGGCGCTGATCCGGTCACTCACCGGCGCGTGAGATGCCGATCCGCATCTGCACGCCTTCCACGTCCCAGTCCTTCTCGAGGGCGAAGGCCCCCGCCGGCATCTCACTGTTGCGGCGGACGGTGAGGGCTGCTGCCCGCACCTCCCCGGCGATCTCCTTCTGCCACTCCTTGTTCGCGATCAGCGAGGCCACCCGCTCGTCGGCGACGTCCACGGCCGCGGCTATGAAGTCGTCGACGTTCAGGTCGAGCTGGCGACGCATCTCCTGGATCCGCCGGATCACCTCGCGGGCGTACCCCTCGGCCTCCAGCGCCGGCGTGAGGGTGACGTCGACGTAGACCGTCGCGTCCTTCATGGGCGCGGCAAAGATTCCCCCGGGAAGGGCTTCCGTGAAGGTGACGTGGCGGCCGGCGATCCCGTAGCCGTCGAGTTCGGCCTCTCCATCCCGCTCGATCGCGGCCTTCAGGGCGGTGCCGTCCGCGCTCTCTATCAGCGCCTTGACCTTCGGCCCCTCCTTCCCGAACTCCGGCCCGATCGCGCGCATCACCGGTTCGGCCTTCCAGAGGATCCGGTCCCAGGTTCCGGTGACGACCCTGACCGTCCGGGTGTTCGCCCGGTTCAGGGCGAGGTCGTTCAACCCCTCAAGAGCCCTCCTCACCTCGTTGCTCCCGGTGACCACGACCGTCTCGGAGACCGGCCAGCGGAGTTTCCGTCTCCCGTTCTGCCGGGCGGTGGCGACCGCGTCGTCGAACGACTGGATGATCTCCATCTCAGCTTCGAGGCGCTGGTCGATCAGGAGACCGTCCGCCACCGGCCAGTCGAGCATATGGGCGCTCTCCGGGTCGCCTGCAAGGCGGAGGTTCCGGTAGATCTCCTCGGCGATATGAGGGGTGAACGGCGCAAGGAGCGCGGTCAGGCGGCGCATGACGTAATATACGGTCTCGTAGGCGTACCGCTTCTCCGTTGAGTCCTCTTCGAGCCACATCCTCGGCCGGACGAGCTGGACGTACCAGCGGGAGAGGTCCTCGAGGATGAAGGAGGCAAGCGCCCGCGTCACCTTATGGAGGTGGTACTCCTGCATGTCCCCGCTCGTCGTCCGGGCGAGCGAGTTTACCCGGGAGATTATCCAGCGGTCTTCCTCGGGCATATCCCTGATATGCGACCGGACGAACGAGTCGTCCCAGACCCCTCCGGCCCCCGATGCCGGCTCGAACGAGTCAAGAACCATGTAGGGGAGCGGGAACCGGTAGACGTTCCAGAGGATGTTGAGCGTCCGGTGGATGGTCTTGACGCTGTCCCAGTTGAACTTCAGGTCGTCCCAGGGAGCGTTCGCCCAGAGGACGTAGAACCGCAGAACATCGACGCCGAACTGGTTCATCACCTCTTCAGGCGTCACCACGTTGCCGAAACTCTTGCTCATCTTGCGCCCATCGGCATCGAGAGCGAACCCGTGCATCAGGACGCTCTTGTAGGGGGCGCGGCCGAACGCCACGGTGCTCGCCCCGAGCTGGGAGTAGAACCAGCCCCGGGTCTGGTCCTGACCCTCGGTGATGAAGTCCGCCGGCCAGTAGCGGTCGAAGGCCTCGCGCTCTCTGGGGAACCCGAGGGTCGCCCACGACGCGACCGCCGAGTCGAACCAGACGTCGAAGATGTCGGCGACCCGGCGCATCTCCCCGCCGCAGGAGCACGGGATGACGATCTCGTCAACGTAGGGGCGGTGCGGATCGGGAACCTTTGCGCCCGACCGCTCCTCGAGTTCGGCGATGGTGCCGATGACGACCTTCTCCCCGCACTGCCCGCAGTGCCAGATGGGGATGGGGATGCCCCAGTAGCGCTGCCGGGATATGCACCAGTCGCGGGAGTCCGCGACGAAGTCGTGGAACCGGGCGCTCCCCGCCCACTCGGGGTACCACTTCACCTTCGCAATCTCCTCAAGCATCGATTCGCGGATCTCGGTGGCCTTCAGGAACCACTGTGCGGTCGCACGGTAGATGATGGGGGTCTTGCACCGCCAGCAGTGACCGTAGCGGTGGGTGATCGTCCGTCGGGCAAGGAGGTAGTCGCCGAGCGCGTCGATGACGAGGTCGTTTGCGTCCCGGACATACATGTCCTCGAATGCCCCGGCTTCCCGGGTGAAGCATCCGCCGGCGTCGACCGGACAGAAGACCTCGAGTCCTTCCTGGAGGCCGATCAGGTAGTCGTCCCACCCGTGTCCGGGGGCGATGTGGACGAGACCGGTGTTCTCGAGCGCGACGTAGTCGGCCGCGACGACCCGGTGCCGGATCGCCGCCTGATGCGGAACCTGACCGGCGAGCGGCGATGCGTACTCCGTCCCGACGAGGCCGCTGCCGCTCGCCCGCTCAAGGACGGTGTAGTCCTGGTAGCGGCCCATCTTCAGGACGGACTCGACGAGTTCGTCGGCGATCCAGAGGATCTCCTCGCGGCCGTCCTTCTTCGCCTGCACCCGCGCATAGGTGAACGCGGTGTTGACCGCCACCGCGACGTTCGCGGGAAGCGTCCAGGGCGTGGTCGTCCAGATCACCAGGTACTCGTTCTCGCGCCCGGTGACCGGGAACTTGACGAAGATGGAGGGATCGGTCTCGTCCCAGTACTCCACCTCCGAGTCGGCGATCGCCGTCTCGCACCGGGGGCACCAGTTCACGACCCGGTGGCCGCGTTCGAGGAGGCCGCGTTCATCCGCCCGCTTGGCCGCCCACCACGCGGACTCGATGTACTCCGCCTTGATCGTCTGGTAGGGGTCGTCGAAGTCGAGCCAGATGCCGAGCTGCCGGAACTGGTCGCTCATGATCTCCATGTGCGTCACGGCGAACGTCCGGCACTGCTCGACGAACGCGGCGATCCCGTACTCCTCGATATCCTTCTTGGAGGTGAACCCGAGCTGGTGTTCGACCTTCACCTCGATAGGCAGGCCGTGCATATCGTAGCCGGCCCGCTCGATGACGTTCCTCCCCTGCATCCGCTGGTAGCGGAGGATGGTGTCTTTTATGATCTTGTTCCAGGCGGTGCCGAGGTGGATGTGGCCGGTGGTGTACGGCGGCCCGTCGACGAAAAAGAACGCTTTTCCATCCTTGCGCACTTCCTGAACGCGTGCATAGGTATTCTCCCGTTTCCAGTAATCCTGGACTCCCGTCTCGAGTTCGCGCGGGTTATAACTGCCGGTGACCTCTTTCACCTCATATCCCTCATATTCAGCACTGTGGTGTACCGTTTGTTGTTGGGGGACAAAGTGTTTCGTACTATGGGGAGTGGTGCAGACTCACGCGAAGCCGTGAAAGGGCGCGACGTTCATCGCTCCTTCACCCCACCTCTTTTATCCCCTGACCCCCGACCTCTCCCCCATGCAGATCGCAGTCATCGGAAGGGGGGACTGTTCCGTCGAGGAGTACGAAGCGGCGGAGACCATCGGCTACCTCGTTGCCCAGAGCCACGAGACCGTCTGCTGCGGCGGCCTCGGTGGGGTGATGGAGGCTGCCTGCAGGGGTGCAAAAGAGGGCGGCGGAACAACCGTGGGCATCCTCCCGGAGACCGGGGAGGGGAACCCCTACCTCGATATCGTCATCCGCACCGGGATGGGCCACGCGAGGAACGTCGTCCTTGTTCACTCGGCCGACGCGGTGATCGCCGTCGGGGGAGGCTACGGCACGCTCTCGGAGATCGCCGTCGCGCTCAAGACGGAGAAGCCCGTCTTCGGCCTCTCTACCTGGAAGATAGAGGGGGTGTTTGTCTGCGCCACCCCCGAGGAAGCGGTCATCCTCGCGGTTCGCGCAGCACGCCTGTCTCAGCCGTCTCGTAGCCCCCGAGATCCCGGAGAATCTTCTTGAACGCCTCCGAGGAGACGGTCTCGATGAGGGCCGCAATGCGCGGGTCGTCGAGCATCTCGCGGTGCATCGCGAGTTCGTAGCGCTCCGTCGCCACCGGGACGAACGCGAGATCGAGTGCCTTTGCGGCGCTGTAGACTCCCATTCCCGCGTCGACCTCGCCGGTCCGGACGGCAAGCGCCACCGCAAGGTGCGTCGTCACCTCGCGTTCGTAGCCGGGGATGGAGCCCGGTTCGATCCCGCGCTCCGCCAGGTGGTGGTCGAGAAGCATCCTTGTCCCCGACCCCCTCTGCCGGTTGACGAACGTCCGGCCGGGCAGGTCCTCGAACCCGAGGCCGTCGCGGGAGATGACGCCCTGCTGGCGCTCCGCCACGCAGAGGAGGGCGAGGTCGGCGCCCGGCATGTAGCGCTCCAGGTAATGGACGTTGTAGGTGCCGTCGGGGGCGAGGAGGTGCATCGGGGCGGCGTGGCACTCCTGCTTCTTCAACGCGATCACCCCGCCCATGCTCCCGACGTGGGTGGAGTGGACGTCGACGCCGCGCGGCCGCACCAGATCGGCCAGGTGGTCGAGGGCGGGGTCGTGGCTGCCGGTGACGAGCACCGCCTCCTCCGCCTCCGCGCGGGGGACGGTGAGCCGGACGTCCACGGTCTCCCCCGCTTCGGCCCCCTCCTTCTGCGACGGGATATGCATGTAGCCGTTCGCCCGCACCGCGCTCATCTGGACGCCCGCACCCCGTGACTGGGGCACCGCCACCCAGCGGTCGCCGATTCTTCCTGCCGATAGGAGGACGAACTCGTCGGTCCCGATATCGGAGTGGAGGCTTGTGGTCAGCCGGGCGGCGACGCGTTCGGGCTCGCGGACGAAGAGCCCGTAGCGGGCGACGAGGGGTATCACGATCTCGCGGAGCACCGTCGCCGCCGCAAGAGGATAGCCGGGGAGCCCGATCACCGGCTTTCCCTCGATCCTGCCGATGATCGCCGGTTTTCCGGGTTTTATGGCGACCCCGTGCGCCAGCACCTCTCCGAGATCACGGATGATATCGGCGGTGTAGTCCCGCGTCCCGGCGGAAGACCCCGCCGAGACGAGCAGGATGTCGTTCTCCGCGACGCCGCGCCTGACCGCCTCCCGGATCGTCCCGCAGTCGTCCGGGACGATTCCGTAGCGGTGCGTCTCCACGCCCGCCTCCGCGAGGACGGACGCGGCCATCAGGGTGTTGCTCTCCACGACCTTCCCGGGCGGGGGCATCTCGCCCGCCGGCACGAGTTCGCTCCCGGTGGGGATCAGGCCCGCGCGGAGATTTATGACCGCAACCTCCGTGACGCCGTAGTTCGCGAGCGCCCCGAGGTCATGCGGCCGGATCCGGTGCCCTCTCGGGAGGATCATCTCCGTCTCGCCGATGTCCTCGCCGACCGGGCGGACGTGCTGCCAGGGGCTGACCGGTTTTCGGACGGTGTAGGTCTCACCGTCGACCCAGACGTCCTCGATCATGATCACCGCGTCGTAACCGGGCGGGACGATGTTTCCCGTATTGACCCGCGCCGCGTCCGGGAGGGTCACCGGGTTCTGCTCGCTCGCGCCGACGGTATCGGCACTCCTGACCGCAATCCCGTCCATCGCCGAGAGGTGGATGGCGGGGACCGAGAACCGGGCGAATATGGGCTCCGCGGTGATCCTCCCTACCGCATCGATCGTCACCGGGATGCGTGCGATCCCCGGAACCGCCGAAAAAGAGGTTTTGACTAGCTCCCGCGCCTCCGCGAGCGATATGACCGAGAGGTAACGTTTCACCACAGGATCACCTCGACCTCTTCGCCGACCTCGAACCCCTCGCTCGATGCCGGGATCCGCACCAGCCCCTCGCTCTGCACCAGGGTGTTGAGGAGTCCCGACTTCCCGAAGACCGGTCTCGCCTCCCCGTTGCCGAGACTGACCCGGACGTAGTCTTCCCGCCCGCGGGTGGAAGGGATGTTCTGGGTCAGCCGTGCGCGGACGGTTCGCCGGGAGACGGTGGTCTCGCGCATCGCCGCGAGGAGGTGGTCGACGACGGCGACGAGCACGACGAAGGCCGAGGCCGGGTGCCCGGGGAGCCCGATGACCGGTTTGCCCCTTGCCGTCCCGATGATGGTGGGTTTTCCGGGCGCGAGGGCGATCCCGTGGACCAGCACCTCGCCGAGTTCCGCGATGACCGCGGCGGTGTTGTCCCGTTCGTCCTTCGACGATCCTCCCGAGACCAGGACCGCGTCGCACCGGTCAAGCGCGGAAGAGACCGCCCGCTTCAGCACCGCCCGTTCGTCCCTGACGATCCCGAAGTAGACCGGGTGGCAGCCCCGTTCGGTCACGAAGGCGCCCGCAAGGTAGGAGTTCGCGTCCCGCACCTCGCCCGGCCCGGGGGTCTCGACGACGGGGACGAGCTCGTTCCCCGTAGAGATGATCCCGATCTTCGGCACCTGCACCACGCTGACCCGGTCGGCGCCGACCGCCGCGGCAACGCCAATCTCGCGGGGGGTCAGGACGCGACCCCGTTCCAGGACCACCTTCCCCGCCCTGAAATCTTCGCCGCGAACGACCACGTTCTCGCCGGGCGCCACCGGGCGATGCACCAGGATGTCGTCCCCGATCTGCTCGGCGTGCTCGATCATCACCGCCGCGTCCGCGCCTAGAGGGAGCGCTCCGCCGGTGGGAACGTACCGGCACGATCCGGAAGAGATGCTCCCGGCGTCCGCGCTCCCCATCCCGACCCGGCCCCGGCACTGGAGCATCGCCGGGATGGCCTCGGACGCGCCGGTGGTCGCGGCCGCAACGACCGCGTAACCGTCGACCGTCGAGCGGTCGAACCCCGGGATATCGATATCGGCATGGATGTCCCTCGCGAGAACCCGGTGCAGGGCGTCTTCGAGCGGCACGTCCTCGTACCCGAGCGGCGGCGCGATCTTCTGCACCGCCTCCACGGCCTCGGCGACGGATACGACCTCGAGAAAGAGGCTCATCTGAAGCAGCCCAGCTGACAGTTGCGGATCTTTATCCTCGGTTCGCGCTGGTTGCAGTACCGGGCGATATCCATCTTCGGGATGCTGTACTTCTCTGATATCTCGAAGGCCTGCGGGCAGGTTATCTCGTCTACTATGCCGTATGCCTCAAAGGCTTTCCGTATCCTGTCTTCGTCCATAGTACCAACATGGTATGCCGCAAGGATGATAGGATTTACTATTGCGCCGGTCAAGCAGTATCATTTAGCAGCCCCGCGACCCACAGTGTACCCGATGCGGATCGCGCTGATCAATTCAGAACAGGACGTTGCAGGGGTAACCATCAGACACCACCTCGAGACCCTGCTCGCGGCGGGCGGACGGTGGCCGCTTGCCGAACGGCACGACCTGGCGTTTCATGAGGTCGCAGGAAGGCTGATCCACCAGGACGGGATCGACCGGGAGATCGATGCCGATCTCATCCTCTTCATATCCCGGCACGCGAGTGTGCACCCGACGCCCGCCCTGACGGTGCACGTCACCGGCAACTACGAGACCGCCGACCTCGGCGGCGAGCCGGGCAAACTCGCTCCGGCAGCTCCCGCCTGGATGCACGCAATCCTCGGCAACCTTGCCGCCCGTGCCCCCGGGGGCTACCGGGTCTCCTACGAGGTGACGCACCACGGCCCGACGGAGCTCTCGACACCATCGCTCTTCGTCGAGATCGGGTCGACCGCGACCGAATGGGCCGACCCTGCCGCCGGGAGAGCGGTGGCGGAGAGTATCCTCGCCGCGGAGCCGCAGGAGACGATCAACCTCATCGGCTTCGGCGGCACCCACTATGCCGTGCGACAGACCGGGATCGCCCTCTCTTCCCGGGGAGCCTTCGGGCACATCGTCCCGACCCGGCAGATCGGCGCGATCGATCCCGCTCTCCTCCGGGCGATGCAGGAGGCGAGCGGCGCCGTGGCGGGCTACATCGACAGAAAATCCCTCACCAGAGATGAGGCCGGGCGGGTCGAGCGGATGCTCGGCGATGCCGGACTCCTCCTCCTCTCCGAGTCGGAGATCCGGGAGGCGTCCGGCCTTGCGTGGGCCACCTACCTCCGGGTCAGGTCTCTCGCCGAAGAGGTTGCTCCCGGGTCACGCGTTCGCGTCCATGATCTCAAAGGAGAGGGGAATCCCGCTGTGGTGCGGATTGTCCCCGATCTGATTGAAGAAACGATTAAATCCGATAGATCGGGTTTTCTCAACGGCCTTGACCGGTTGCCCGTCGCCCATCTATCCTCCGGGTCTGCGGAGGTATTATCGACGTTTATCGGCTTTGAATGCGTGTCGTCCCGACTCGCAAGAGATATAACTACCCTGTGCGTAAAACTCTTACTTATCTGTGAAGATGCTGTTATCGACGGTGATCACCTCGTCCTCCGGAAGGTGCGGTTCGACCCCGAGAAGGCGCGCAGGCACAGGGTGCCGGAAGGGCCGCTCTTCGCCATGCTTGCCGGCGGAAAGGCGGTTGAGTTCGAGGGCCGGAGGATCTCACCCGATGCAGTGCAGACAACCAGCGTGAAGCGGATACATATCCCGGGATTGGAGAGATACATATGAAATCCATCGTAGAAGAGGCACTTTCACGGGCGCGAGAGGATCAGCGTTTTGCTGAGCCCACGGAGGTCGACAAAGAGCTTGAAGACCTCCTCATGGAACTCCGGACTGAGATCGCAGTCGTCGGATGCGGAGGCGGCGGTTCGAACACGGTGACCCGGATGACGGATGAAGGGATCAACGGGGCGCGTATGATCGCTCTCAACACCGATGCGCAACACCTGGTCCGAACACGGGCGGATACCCGGATCCTCATCGGAAGGCAGAGAACCCGCGGCCTTGGTGCGGGTTCGATCCCCCAGGTCGGCGAAGAGGCGGCCCTCGAGAACGAGGACGAGATCAAGCGGGCCGTCGAGGGGTGCGATATGGTCTTCATCACCACCGGGCTCGGGGGCGGCACCGGTACCGGCTCCGCACCCGTGGTCGCGAAGGCCGCCCGGGAAGAGGGCGCACTGACCATCGCGGTGGTCACCCTGCCGTTCACGGTAGAAGGGGCTATCCGGGGCCAGAACGCGGAGGCCGGCCTTGAGCGGCTCCGTGAGGTGGCGGATACCGTCATCGTCGTCCCGAACGACCGGCTGCTCGAGGTCGTTCCCCGCCTCCCGCTCCACGCCGCGTTCAAGGTCTCGGACGAGGTGCTGATGCGGGCGGTCAAAGGAATCACCGAGCTCATCACGATGCCCGGTCTCGTGAACCTGGACTTCGCCGATGTCCGGACGGTCATGGAGCGCGGAGGCGTCGCGATGATCGGGATGGGCGAGAGCGACAGCGAGGACAAAGCCGCCGACTCGGTCAAGAAGGCGCTGCGCTCCCCGCTGCTCGACGTCGACATCTCCGGGGCGACCGCAGCCCTCGTCAACGTGGTCGGCGGGCCCGATATGACCATGTCCGAGGCGGAAGGCGTCATCCAGGAGGTCTACGACCGCATCGATCCCGATGCCCGCATCATCTGGGGTGCCCAGGTCGACCCCGATATGCAGGGCAAGATGCGGACGCTGCTTGTGGTCACCGGCGTCCGGTCACCACAAATATATGGAAGAAATGAAAAGAGTATGCCACGCATGATGAAACAGTTTGAGATCGACTTCCTGAAGTGAGCCAAGATGATGGATTATAAAGAGACGTTGAAGGAAGTAAAGTCGTTCAAGATCGAGGAGGAGCTCTTCAAGAAGTACTGGCGGGTGCTGAAACTGGCACGGACGCCGACCCGCGACGAGTTCTCCAAGATCGCTGTCGTGGCGGCGGCCGGGATCATGCTCATCGGCCTCGTCGGCTTTATCATATACGAGATCATGCTGGTACTGCCCAAATGATGGATATGGCTGAGAGCGCAAACAGGATATACGCGATAAAGACGACCGCAAAACAGGAGCGGACGGTAGCCGACAACATCGAGAAGGTGACGAGGGAGCAGAAGGACATCCATGTGGTGGCCGTTATGGTTCCCGAAGAACTGAAAGGCTACGTCCTCGTGGAGAGCCCTGACTCCATCGCCCGGATTGAGCAACTGGTGGAGCTGATCCCCCACGCGCGCGCGGTGGTACAGGGTTCGACGGCTCTCTCCGAGGTGGAGCATTTCCTGGTGCCGAAGAAGGCGGTCACCGGCATCACCGAGGGCACCATCGTCGAGATCATCGCCGGCCCATTCAAGAGCGAGAAGGCGGTCGTCAAGCGCGTTGACACCGGAAAAGAAGAGATCACGGTCGAACTCTACGAGAGTATGATTCCCATTCCTATTACGGTCCGCGGCGACTCCGTTCGCGTCGTGGAGCGGTCGGACGAGATGTCCTGAAGAATATATCTCGTCTTCTTTTTTCCCGCCGCGTCCCGCTATATCCGCGGCGATAGAACCCCCGGCGGCCGGGTGTCACGCACGCGCGACGTCTGCATGCGCGGCCCGGGTACTGTACTTTAAATCCTCTCACGTAGACCTTAGGTAACCCAGGCAACTATTCCCCTGAGGAATACTAGCTGGTGAACTTGTATGGCAGAAACGGTCGAGGTATTGGTACCCGGGGGCAAGGCAACAGCAGGCCCGCCTCTGGGGCCCGCGCTCGGACCTCTCGGTATCAACGTGAAGGCTGTCGTCGACGAGATCAACAAGAAAACAGCCGAATTCAACGGCATGCAAGTGCCGGTGACGGTCACGGTCGACGATAAGAAGAACTTCACGATTGAGGTGGGCATCCCGCCCACGACGGCGCTCGTCATGAAAGAGGCCGGTATCGCGAAAGGTTCGGCAGAGCCGGGTACTTTGGTGGCGGGAGACCTGCCACTGGAGGCCGCCGTTCGTATTGCCCGTATGAAGTTTGATGGCATGCTCTCGTACGATCTGAAGTCCGCGGTCAAAGAGGTCGTCGGAACGTGCGTTAGTGTCGGTGTCACCATCGAGGGGAAGAGTCCCCGCGAGATGATCCAGGCCATCAATAACGGGGAGCACGACGGCGTACTCGTCGCATAGATGTCAGACAACCATAGAAGATCGTGAGGTCGTGTACTATGGAGGCAAAGGATGGTTGATAAAACCAGTATAAAGAAAGCTGTGGTAACGGCGCTGGAGAAGGCTCCGGAACGGAAGTTCAAGGAGAGCGTGGATATCACCGTCAACCTCAGGAATATCGACATGTCCCAGCCCAAGAATCGTATTGATGAGACGATTCTCCTCCCGCATAGTCTTGACAACGTCAAGATCGCAGTTCTCGGGAAGGGCGATATCACCACACAGGCAAAAGAGGTGAACGTGGACCTCATCATCGGACCTGAGGAGATCGAGCGGCTCGGGGGAGAACCCCGCGAAGCGCGCAAGGTGGCGGATGAGTACCGGTTCTTCCTTGCCGAGACGGCAATGATGCCTCTCGTCGGACGGTATCTTGGTGTCAGGCTCGGTCCGCGCGGACGGATGCCGATGCCGGTTCCGCAGGGAATGGATATCCGGCCCATCGTTCAGCGTCTCCGGAACTCCGTGAAAGTCCGGACGAAGGACAAGAAGGTCTTCCACGCGAAGGTCGGAACCTCCGGGATGGACACCGAGCAGATCGCCGAGAACATCGATACGGTTCTGCGGCGGGTCGAGTCCGTCCTCGAGAGCGGCGCGATGAACATCCACTCGGTCTACGTGAAGACGACCATGGGGCCGGCAGTGAGGGTGATCTGATGGCGCTCTATACGCACCACCTGCCCCGGTGGAAGAAGGATGAAGTAGAGGAGATCAGGCGCGGTATCGAGGAGCACTCGCTCGTCGGCGTCGTGGACATGTATGGCATTCCCGCCTCGCAGGTCCAGCAGATCCGGCGGAACCTCCGCGGCACGGCGAGGGTGAAGATGGCAAGGAACACGCTGATCGAGCACGCCTTAAACGAGCTCGGCGGCAGCGTCGTGGCCTTGAACGACCACGCCGAAGGCCAGAGCGCCCTGATCTTCACGAACGAGAATCCGTTCAAGCTCTTCAAGCTGCTCGAGAAGACCAAGACGAAGATGGCGGCGAAGCCCGGCGAGACTGCGCCGGAGGATATCGTCATCCCGAAGGGTCCGACCTCCTTCAAGCCCGGCCCGATTGTGGGCGAGCTTCAGCAGGTGGGCATTCCCGCAGCCATTGAGGGCGGAAAGGTCAAGATCCGCGAGACGAAGACGGTCGTGAAGAAGGGCGAGGTCATCAACAAGAAGGTTGCCGACGCTCTGGTGAAACTCGGCGTCAAGCCGATGGATGTCGGTCTCATCCTGCAGGCCGCATACTACAGGAACACCGTCTTCACGCCGGACCTCCTCGCCATTGATGAGGAAGCCTACGCGAACAACATCGTGCTCGCGGCCCAGCAGGCGTTCAACCTCTCGGTGAATGCCGCGATTCCGACCAGACTCACCGTCAGCGCGATCATCGGCAGGGCGGTGCGCGAGGCCCGGAACGTGGGCGTCGAGGCGAGCATCTACGAGAAGGATATCGTCGACCTGATCATCGGGCGGGCCCAGCGCGAGATGCTGGCCGTCGCGCTCGCGGCACAGGGCCGTGGGTTCGAGCTCGATGAGGCGACCCTGAAAGCCGCGTCGGCTGCGACCGCTGCGGCACCCGCGGCAGCAGCCCCGGCGGCAGCCGAGGAGAAGCCCGAGGAAGAAGAGTCTGAAGAGGAGAATAAGGAAGAGGAAGAAGAGAGCGGCATGGCCGGTCTCGGTGCCCTCTTCGGCTAACATCATTTCAAAAAGGTGAATGAACCATGGAGTATATCTACGCTGCACTGCTCCTGCACAACGCAGGCAAAGACGTAACTGAAGAGAATGTGACTGCTGTCCTGAACGCGGCCGGTGTCGCCGTCCAGGACGCCCGCGTGAAGGCGCTCGTCGCCGCACTCGAGGACGTGAACATCGAGGAGGCCATCAGCAAGGCCGCCGTCGCCCCGGTCGCCGCTGCACCCGCAGCCGCCGCCCCTGCAGCCGCCGCGGCCGCAGCCGAGGAGGAGCCCGAGGAAGAGTCCAAGAAGGAAGAGGAAGAAGAGAGCGGCATGGCCGGTCTCGGTGCCCTCTTCGGCTAAACCCTTTTTTCTTTCGCCTTTAACGAACCGGCCGGGCCGGTTATTCTCGCGGATCGGGTGACGTTTCACTCTCTTGGGACCTTTTAGAATGCTTCTCCGGGCAGTCGTGCCGCTTTGTTTCGGTACCATGCCGCCGGGGGGGAATCTACAAAAAAGCGTCTGTCCGATTACAGCCGCGGGCTACGGGGTCTCACCCCTCCACGCTCCCCCCGTAGATGACCTGCCCAAAACTGATGCACCCGTCCCCGAGCGGGTAGTCCTTATTCATGATGAACTCGAGCCCGGCGGCGAGCACGCTGTCCCGGATCGTCTCCCGGATCGCCTTATTATACGCCACGCCGCCCGAGAGCGCCACCCGCGGAATCCCCCGCTCCTCTGCCGCCCTGACGGCCATCGCGGCGACGCCTCTTGCCAGGTTGTGCTGGATCGATGCGGCGATATCGTTCACCCGCTCCCCGGCGGCGGATCGCCGGTAGGCCTCAAGAAGGAGCGAACGGGTCGAGAGGACCTCACAGCCGCCGTCGTGGAGAAACTCAAGATCCCAGGGCGAAGCCCTCCCGGCATGCGCCGACGACTCAAGTTTCATCGCCGGCTCCCCGTCGTAAGTCCGCTCCCGGCAGATCCCGAGGAGGGCTGCGGCGGCATCCAGCACCCTCCCCGTGCTCGAGGTCGCGGCGACGTTCAACCCTCGTTCCACCTGCCGGACGAGGACGGCAAGTTCCATCTCGCTCCAGCCCCGCGATGCAAGGAGATCCCGGACTTCGGACGTCGGCAGGATGCCGTAGAGCATCCGTTCCGGGAACCGGGTGGCGAGGTCGCCGCCCGGCATCGGGACGGCCTCGAGATGGGCGACCCGGTCGAGATAGGGAACCTCCCCGGCAAATACCTCGCCGCCCCAGATTGTCCCATCATCGCCGTAGCCCACCCCGTCGATCGCGATCCCGACGCACTCCTCCCGGGTTGCTGCGGCGATGTGCGCCCGGTGGTGCTGGACGGCGAGGAGTTGTGCCCCTGTCGCATCGGCAACCTCCCTCGCGTAGCGGGTCGAGAGGAACTGCGGGTGGAGGTCGTGGACGATCCGGTCGTAGCGTGCGCCGGTGAGCCCTCCGAGTCTCTCCGCCGTCTCCTGCAGGTAGGCAAGCGTCTGGGGGTTCCTGACGTTTCCGACGTGGGGAGAGGTGATGCAGAAGCCATTTTTATAGATGGAGATGTTTGCGTTCAGTTCCGGGCCGACACCGAGGATGCATCCTTTGCCGAGGTCTATCGCCTCTCGCTTCGGGGCGAGGCCGCGGGAGAGCCGGATGATGTAGCCGTCCCGGACGACGGAGTCGTCGCATCGGTTGACGATCCGGCGGTTGTGGGTGAGGATATAGTCCGCCTGCCCGGGAAGCCGCTCAAGAGCGGTTGCGAGATCGGTGGTCATCGGGTAGCCCGGCAGGTTCGCGCTCGTCATGATGAGGAGCGGGTGGGCGAGTTCTGCAAAGAGGAGGTGGTGCAGCCCGGTGTAGGGGAGCATGCACCCGATGGTGTGGAGGCTCGATATCCCCGGATGGGACGCGGGGTCGCGCTTCTCGAGCACGACGATCGGGCGGGCCCGGGAATGGAGGATCTGCCGCTCTTCGTCCGGGACGATCGCGATCCGCTCCACCTCCTCTGCGGTCGCCATCACCGCGAGGGGCTGCTCCGTCCGGCCGAGGCGGCGTTTCAGAACCCCTGCCGCTTCTTCGATGCAGGCGATATGAAATCCCCCGATCCCATGGATGGCGACGATCGAGCCTGCATCAAGGAGGGCCGCTGCTTCCTGGATGGGGTCCCCTGCGACCGGTGTTCCGTCGGCCAAAAGAAGGGTGAGGCGCGGCCCGCAGGTCGCACAGGCGATCGTCTGGGCGTGGTGGCGGCGGCATGACGGGTCGGTGTACTCGCTCTCGCAGGCGGGGCAGACCGGAAACTCCGCCATCGACGTCCGCTCCCGGTCGTAGGGAATGGTATTGATGATGCTGTACCGGGGGCCGCAGTTGACGCAGGACGTTGCCCAGTAACCCTCGTATCGGCCTCCTCGCGTGAAAATATCGGCGATGCAGTCGTCGCAGATGGCGACATCGGTCGGGATGAACCCCGAGTGGCTCCCGGAGTTGCTCTCGAGGATGGTAAACCCTTCGGTCTCTTTGCCGCGCAGATTCTGGACATCTACGGAATCTATTTGAGATAGTGGCGTTCCTCTGGAAACAGCCTCCAGGAACTCCTCGAAGCGTTCGCCGGACGCGTGAATCTCGACCTCGCTCCCGAGGTTTTTGACCGTCCCCGTGATCCCGAATTCCCGCGCTTTTGCATAGACGAAGGGGCGAAACCCGACTCCCTGGACGATGCCCCGGATGATGATCGTGCCACTGGTACGCATTGAGATTTCAGCAAAAATTTATGGAGTTATACCGCCATATAATAATAGGGTATCGCAGTGACGGGACATATTAAAATTCTTAACGATCCGGTGGAACTGGTTCCTCTTCTCATAACGTTCAATAATGCCGATTACAAGAAGATCTACGAACTCCTGAACAAAGCCTGGCTGACCGAAGAAGACCTTGCGGCGCATGCCGACCCCTCTATAGTGGCCGAGTGCCTCTCTATCCTCAAAAAGGGAAACCTGATCGAAGAGCAGTGGCGGATGCCGAAGCCCGGAGAAAAGCCGACAAAGGAGTACCGGGCGACATACAGCAAGTTCCGGGCCAGTTTCCAGTGTTCCATGGGCGATATCGGGGATCTGCTGCACATCGCCGTCTCGAACGACGAGGGTCTCCGCACGATCGTGGACTCGGTGGAGCAGGAGATCGTAGCCGGGACCACCTCCATCGGTGATATCTCCCGAAAATATGGGGTCAGCTCTACCTTCATCAAGGGGCTGGCGAAGAGGATCCCCGGTCTCGATGTGAAAGGGCAGGGGATGGTGCTGCTTGACCGGCTTCAGTGACGACCCTCTTTACATAATCCTACGCAGCAAACGGGAGGCCACCCGATTTCAGATCCTCGTAGAGATCGCTGAAAACCAGCCGGCCGTCCGCCAGCAGGAGATCGCAGGGAAACTCGGCGTGACGCCCCAGGCCGTCTCCGAGTATATCCGGGAGCTGACGGACGAGGGCTTGGTCACTGCTCATGGCCGGGGCCGCTACGAGGTGACGAAGAGCGGGATCGAGTGGGTTCTCCGTCACGCCGAGGCGCTTGAGGCGTATGCTCGCCACGTCAACCGGGATATCATCCAGCAGGTGGCGGTCTGGACGGCCATCGCCCGGGACGATATCCTGAAGGGGGATACGGTCGGCGTCGTCATGCAGGACGGGTGGCTGTATGCGACGAAAGAAGAGCAGAGCGCCACCGGCCTCGCGACCATGGACGCAGTACCGGGAGAAGACCTCGGCGTCGCCCGGCTGAACGGCATCATCCAGCACGAAGAGGGACTCGTTCACGTCTGCAAGGTGCCGCGGGTGGAGCGGGGCGGCTCAAGGCAGGTCAGCGTCGATCTTCTCCGTGAGGCCATCCAGGACGTCGAGATGGTGGGCGCCGTCGGCCTCGAATCTTACGTTGCCCTCAGGAAGGCGGGCATCGAGCCGGATATGTTCTTCGGCTCAAGGGAAGGTGTCGTCGAAGCGGCGTTTCATGGTCGGGAGTGCGCAATTTTTATCGTCGATGAGGAGTTCACTGATTTCCTCAAACGTCTGGAGACGGTGGGGCTCACCTACACGATCCACGACCTGATCCCGTCATGAACGTCATTGTCCAGCCCCAGAAAGGCACGTATAAACTGTTGTTCGTCGAAGGCGGCCGTGTCGAAGGTTCGGGGTTCGTCGACCTGGCCGCGACGCCGAAGGGCCAGCGGCCGAAGAACTTCAAGATGCGCCGGCGCGGCAAGCAGCTCAAGCCAACCCCGACCCGGGATCTCATCTCCCTGTTGCGCCGTTCCCCGGTGCTCCTTGCGGCGAAGAGCCCTGAGTTCGAGTCGTTCCTCGCCGATCTCCAGATCCCGTCTTCAAGGATCAACATCTGCCGGTTCTGCCAGCTCGAGGACCGGTTCGTGCCGGTCGATAAGACGACCGGAGTCCGGTACGGCGGCGAGTGGATCTGCATGGAGTGTGCAAAGCGGGAGATGCGCCGGGAACTCGGTTACCTGGGGCGATTCGGCGGCTCGGTGCTCGTCCACCTGGAGAAACTCCTTGTCCAGGTCCGGGATCTCGACCGGGTGCTGGCGTCGGTGGGGCCCGAGCGCCCCGACCGGAAGCGGACGCTCTTTGATCGGCTCGAGGCGCATGAGGTTCAGGAGACCGCCCATATCACCGAACTCCCGCTCCCTCCCGCGTTTGCAAAGGCCGCCGGGGTCGAGTACCTGATGCCCGTCCAGCAGCTCGCCGTCCAGGACGGCCTCCTCGAAGGGCAGCACCTCCTGGTCGTCGCGGCCACTGCGAGCGGCAAGACCTTCATCGGTGAGATGGCCGGGATGAAGAACTTCCTCGAAGGCCGGGGGAGGATGCTCTTCCTGGTTCCGCTGGTCGCGCTCGCGAACCAGAAGTATCAGCGGTTCCGCGACCGCTACGGCCACCTGGTCCGGGTCACCCTCCAGACCGGGGTGAGCCGCCTCAACCTCCCCGAGACCCGACCGGCAGGGGATCGGGACGTCAACGCTCCCGTAGTGGTCGGAACCTACGAGGGGATCGACCACGCTCTCCGGACCGGGCGATCCTTGAAGGACATCGGAACCGTTGTCATCGACGAGGTGCAGATGCTCGAGGACCCGGAGCGCGGCCACCGTCTCGACGGGCTGATCGCCCGGCTCAAACACGTCGCTCCCGAGGCGCAGTTCCTCTACCTCTCGGCCACGATCGGGGCTCCCGGGCTGCTTGCGGATAAACTCCGGGCGAACCTTGTCCGCTACGCGGACCGGCCGGTTCCGCTCGAACGCCACCTCATCTTCATCGAGCGGGCGAAGAAGATCGACTTCATCAAGCAGATGGTCGCCGAGGAGTTCAAGGTACGGTCGTCGAAGGGCTATCGCGGCCAGACAATTGTCTTCACGAACTCCCGCGCCCGCTGCCACATCATCGCCGACGCCCTCGGGAAGATCGCCGCTCCCTACCATGCGGGGTTGACCGCCCAGGAACGTCGCGACGTCGAGCGGCGGTTCACGAACGGAGAACTTGGTGCCGTCGTGACCACGGCGGCGCTTGCCGCCGGCGTCGACTTCCCGGCATCCCAGGTGATCTTCGACGCCCTCGCGATGGGCATCCAGTGGCTCACCGTCCAGGAGTTCCACCAGATGATGGGGCGGGCGGGCCGGCCGGACTTCCACGACCTCGGCCGGGTGGTCATCATGGCGGAGCCCGGTGGGTCGTACTCCCGGACGTCCGGGAAGACCGAGGAGGAGGTCGCCGTCGGGCTCCTGCGGGGCGAGATGGAGGAGGTCGCGCCCGAGTACGACATGGAGCAGAGCACGGAGGAGTTCGTCGCGAACGCTGTGGTCTCGAGCGGCGACGAGCAGCAGGTCATCCGGATGACCCACGCGATGGTCGGGACGCTGGAGCCCGCCCTCCCCACGCTCCTCGACTACGGGCTGGTCAGGCGGCGGGGCGGGCGTATCGAACTCGCCGATATGGCCCGGGTGATGGCCGAGCACTTCATCGGCGCCGAGCGGTTGATGGAGATCAAGGACCTCGTCCGGCGCATGGACGACGCGGCCGAGATCGTCGCGGAGCTTGAGTGCGCCGAAGAGACGACGCCGTAGGGTTTTTTTCTTCAGGGTTTTCGGGACACTCGCCAGGAGATGGGGGGGAACTCCCCAAAGCCCGCGGTCATTTGTGCTTTTCGAGTTCTCTCGCCCCCAGTTTCACGTTTCGGGACATTGTAAAGCCCATGTACGGATTTTTCATTGGACTGCGCACCTGGCGGTGCTCGAGTTCCTGCCCCCGCCCTAACGGTGCTCCAGCTCCGTTCCTCGAAGACCTCCGGTCTTCTCGAACTCCTGCCCTACGGACAGTCGTTCTCTGGAACGTCGCACTTTCGGTCTTCTCCAGCGATGTCCCGTAGGGGCATCGCCTATCGCCATGACTGCCCCCGCCCCTCGGGGCGGGGAGGAGGCCGAAGGCCGGGGCGGGGTGGGGGTCTTACAGATAAGTGCGAGTATAGTTAGCCGGAGCCGCAAAGATACACTCTGGAGACAGGGGAGGGGGGAGTTCCCCCTCCCCGCGAGCCGCCACCCCTACGTGGCGATATCCGGCGGGAATCCGCGCATGGGATTTGCAACTATCAAAACATGAACCAGGTGCCACAGGAAACTAATGTTGTCCAAACCCCCTCACCGGTACCGCTCCAGGTACTCCCGCACCTTCTCCGACTCCACCCATCCTTCGTCGAGCTGCTTGAGGATCGCCTTGATCTGCCTGACCTGCTCCCGGATCTTCTCCGCCCGCGGATCGTCGATGAGGTCGGCCATCCCCTGGACGACCTGGAGAGGGTTTCGGATGTGGTCGGTCAGGACGGCGAACTGCTCGATGTTCCTCTCGATCTGCCGGTATGCCTCCATTCTTTCCCGCTCGATCCTCTCCCGCTCTCTCATCTCGCGCTTGAGGCTCTCGTTTGCCGCCCGGAGTTCGTCGGTCCGCTGAGTCACCAGTTCCTCAAGGCGATAGCGGTATTCCATCAGTTCCTGCTCGATCCGCCGCCTCTCCGTCACGTCCCGGGCGATGATGAGGGTGGCCGGCGTACCCCCGAGGGTGATGCGGTGGATGCTCGCCTCGACCGGGATTCGTTCGCCTTCCCGGGGGATCAGGTCGGCGGAATGCAGACGCTGGTCGCCCTTCTTGAAGTCGCTCCGGACGATGATGACCGATCCCGGAGTGAGGGCGAAGAGCTCGTCCCGGGTATATCCGAGGCACCGGCAGGCGAGCGCGTTCGCATCCAGTATCCGGTAGGGCGTCCCCTCCCTCCCGACGGCGCATACCAGCAGGAAATCGTTCCCGCTCTCGAAGAGGAGGCGGTAGCGGTCCCTGCTCTCCTGGAGATCGCGCCGGGAGCGCTCCAGTTCCACGAGCACCAGATTGACCTCTTCGACAAACTGTGAGACCGGGTCGCCCCCGAGTGCAGGGAGGCGGGGTGGAACACTGTTCGTTGACCTGATGCCCTCGATGCTTGCATCCATGCCGGCGATGCGGGCGGCCACTTCCCGATCCTTGAGCCAGACGCCGAGCAGCCCGAAGGCGATGCCGGCGAGGATGAGCCCGAGGATCGGGGTATACGGGGAGGCCCATATCTCCTGTGGAATACCGATCGGTACGAGGGTGAATGCACAAAACGGCGCCTGAGTGTGGGCGGGCGGCGTATACAACGCTGAAGAGGGAGGGGCCGGGAACCGGGACGCGTTTTTGCAGGGGGCCATGCCGTTGTAATGTCTCACTCGCCGGGCGGATACCCGCCCGCGACCTGCGAGGTGTACCAGGAGGTTGCCCGGTCACCCGGCAGGAACCTATCGTGGCGATTCCGGCGCGCCTTTCAGGTGCGCGCCACTGTAACCCATGATAGTGAAATGAATATATAAAGTTTCCTCTCGCGGGCGAGAGATTTTCTGCCATAATCATCGTTTTCATTCGGAGGTGCGAACGCTCCCCGGTATCGGAGGTGTATCCTGCCTCTCTCCGGGAGCGGGGAAAGACGGTGTGCAGGGTGAAAGCCGCCTACTCCTGCCCTGAGCTGCCGGCGGCCGTGCGGGCGCTCCTCTGCATCATCACCGCGAAGATCACGGTTCCGAGGAGGCTTATCGCGCCGCCCACGTAGAAGACGGCGTCGATGCCGATGTAGTCCATGAAGACGCCTCCCATCAGCGGTGCGATGATCATGCCGATCCCGAAGACGGTGTTGTAGGCGCCCATTGATGTCCCCATCCCGATAGTCCGGCCTGCATCGACCGTCAGGGCCATGATGGCCGGCTGCTGGATGGCCCCGCCGATGCCGGCGAAGGAGGTGATCACGAGCAGGGGCAGAAACGACCCCGACAATGGGATCGCAGCGACCGACAGCGCTGTTATCGCCGAGCCAACGACGATCAGGACGACCTTGTCCCCCGCATCGGTGATCCTCCCCATAGGCACCTGGAGGAGCGCCATCAGGAAGGTGTTCGCGGAGAGGACGACGCCCACCTCGGTAGGGGTGATCGCGATGAGCGGGCCGAAGACCGGGATGAAGACCATCATGCCTCCCCGCCCGAGGGCGCTGATGAAGGAGAAGACCATGACCCCCCGCATCACCGGCAGCCTGAAGATCTCCCGGAGCGGGACGGCGTCCCCTTCCTGAACCGTGAACGTGCCGCGTTTTGCCTCGGGAAGGGAGATACCGACGAGGAGCGTGGCGAACGCCGAGAGGGCGGCCATGACGTAGAAGACCGAATCCAACCCGAACGTGTCGTTCAGGAACCCGCCGAGCAGCGGCCCCATCCCCATGCCGAGGAACATCGAGATAGAGAAGTTCCCCATATGGCTCCCCTCCCTCCCCTTCTCCGAGAGGTCGGCGACGTAGGCCATGGCTATCGGGACGACCATGGCCGAGGCGATCCCGTGGGCGAAGCGGACCGCCGTGAGCGAGTAGACGCTGTCGGCGACGATGTATGCAAGCGAGAGGACCGCATAGGCGAACATGCCGATGAGGATGATCCATTTCCTCCCCCGGCGGTCCGATATCCGGCCGACGATGGGCATGAAGACCGACCGGGAGAGTGAGAAGGCCGAGAAGATGATGCCGAGCCAGATGCCGGTCGCGCCCAGGTTCTCTGCGTAGATGGGGAGCAGCGGGCTGACGATGCCGAGCCCGAGCATGGTGGCGAAGACGGAGATGAATAAGACGTTATAGATGCGTTTGGCGGTGTTCATGCAGTTACACTCGATAAGGATCAGGCCCGCGAACAGGGCCAGTGTGGGTTTATTCTACAGTTGCGAGGAAAAAAGTTGGCGGTACTGCGGCATATATATTGGGCTGAGATCAGGTCCGCTGCGCGACGCAGCACCACCGGTCGTAGAGCGGATCGCGGCGGTTCTCGAAGACCTCGGTCGTTCTCCCCTCCCGCGTGCACCACTCCTCCACCCTTGCCGCCTCCTCCTGTGTGCCGACGGTGATCAGCGTCTCATCGGTGAGAGCGAGGAGATTGCCGACGATCGCTCTCCAGAGGGCCGTGTTGTAGGAGTAGATCTCCCCGACCATGAAGGCCGCGCCGAGGGGCACCGGAGCAACGTAGCGGGACGCTTCCCGCGCGTCGATGCACATGGTGTCGGAGGGGACGAGGCGTCCTTTCGAGAGGCCGAGCGCGAGGAGGCCCGGGTCGTTGTCGTAGGCGAGCGCCCGCACCCCTCCCGCCCGGAGGGCTGCGGTGCCGACCCCCGACCCGCAGCAGCAGTCGAGGCAGGGTGTTCCCGCACGGTCGCCCCAGACATCGTCGAGGAGGTCGCGGATCTTCCCCTGGCGGTCGGGGCGCAGGTCTTCGAGGGCGGGGATGGTGATCTTCGAGAGTTCCGTGCTGTAATACTCGCGGACCGCCGAGAGCCATGCCCCCCGGCTCTCCTGGTAGATATCGCCGCCGACCGCCTCGAAGCACTCGATGGCGGCGAGCGTCGGCTCCCGGAAGAGGAACGAGGCGGCGTGCCACCCCTCCTCGTCATGGAGGGCGAGAGCAATCGGCTCCTCCTCCTCGTCGACCAGCAGCCGGGCCTCGTCGGGTGCAGCCTGGAGCAGCAAGATCGTGCATGCGTCCGCCGTCAGTTCCGCAAACGACGGTTCGACCAGCCGACACCCCTCGACCTCGAGGATGTCTGCAACCTTCACGCCGCTCGCCTCTCGATCTTCATGCCGCCCGGCGCCCGGATGACCCCGTCCACGCGGGCGTCCTCGTGCAGGGTGAGACGTTTGCAGGAGACGTTCCCGAGGATATGCGCCTCCTGCTCGATCGTCACGTCGCCGTCGCTCTGGACGTCGCCGTGGACGGCCGTACCACTCGCGATGCTCGCATCTTCGCGCGCATGGAGGCTCCCGAAGATCGTCGTCCCCTCGCGGACGGCGATCGAGCCTGCACGGATGTTCCCGTGCAGGCGGCACCCCGCCCCGACGGCCATCTTCTCCGGGACGGAGAACGTCTGCATGTTGAGGACGGCGCCGGTCGGGATCATCAGCGGCGTGGCATTGGGAGTCTCGTCTTCACCGAAGAGTTTTTCGATGACGGAACTCAGTTCTTCCTCCTTCTCGATCCCGAGGACGGCCACCAGGTACATCATGATGTAGATGATGACCGGCATCGGGTTCCGTATGGAGATCCAGCCTTTTGCCTCGAACCCGCGCTCTATCTGGACGTTGTCGCCGATATCGAGGTCGCCCTTGACGACCAGTTTGCCCAGGATCTTCACCCCTTCGCCGAGGTAGGCGTCCTCCTCGACGACGACGTCCCCGGCGATCTCGCACCAGTTGTCTATTCTGGCGTCGCCGTTCGCAACGATGTTGCCGTTGATCTTGCTGAATTCACAGACCACGACGTCGTTACCGAGGAGGCCGTAATCGATCCGGCATCGTTCGCCGATGACGATGTCCTGATCGGTCTTGAGCGTCCTCTCCTGGAGCTCGGTGTTGTCCGGGAGGGTGCAGCCCTTGATCCAGTCGTGGTCTCCTGTTGGTTCCATTTACCCGGTATAATCTTCATGCGCCATACTTATGACTCTTATTAATTAGATCCAGGATGATCGGCATGAGATCGCGGCCGCGGATACGGTGCAGCCCCCCCTCCGCGCACGAAACCTCGTCGAACCGGTTCGTCCGGTCGACCCGGATGCCGGGGCCCCTGATGACGACCGGAACCGGGTCGGCGCTGTGGTCTTTGACCGAGCAGGGCGTGCTGTGATCGGCGCAGACGACGATCAGGGTGTTCTCGAGATCGAGCAGCGGCGCGAGAGCCTTATCAATCACCTCGATGAAGTCGCGTTTCTGGATCCCTTTCCCGTCGTGGCCGGCCTCGTCCGCGCCCTTGATGTTCATCAGCACGAAGTCCTTTCGGCCGAGTTCCCCTATCGCCGCCCTCACCTTGGCGTCGAGATCGGAGTCGACCGATCCGGTCGTCCCCGGCACCGGAATGTGTTCGAGCCCCACGACCTTCCCGATCCCGGAGATGAGGGTGGCCGCCGAGATGACGCTCCCGGAGAGGCCGTAGCGCTCCGAGAACTGCGGGAACGCACCCATATTCCCGGCGCCCCGGATAAGGAGGAGATTTCCCGGCGGGAGCCCTTCCTTCATTCGCCGGGCGTTCACCGGGTGGTTCTGGAGGATCTCGCCGGACTGGCGGATGAACTCGTTGCAGGCAGCGGCGGTCTTCGCATCCGCCGGGTCGGCGGTGCACGGCCGGACCGTGAGCGGCCGCACCCCGTCCTTCTTCGGGTCGTTTGAGGAGACCTTATCGCCGAGCCCCTCCCCGACGAGGGCGAGAGCCGCCCGGTGGCCGGCGCCCGCCTCGAACCTGAAGCCGACGCCGAGTTCCGAGAGGTCGACGCCGTCCCGGATGGCCTCTGCAAGCGGTTCCGTTCCGGATATCCGGCCGGCCCGGCGGTCGGTGACGAGTCCGGCCGCGTCCACGGTGGCGAAGTTGCATCGGAACCCGATCATCCCGGCGGTCATGTGGATGCCGGTTCCTTCGGCCTCGAGCGGGCCGCGGCCGGTGTAGAACTCCCGCGGCGGGTAGCCGAGCAGGGCGAGGTGGGAGGTGTCGGACCCGGGCCGTATCCCGGGCGCGACAGTATCCATGATCCCGGATATGCCTTCGGCGACGATCTGATCAAGAACCGGGGTCCGTGCAGCGGCGAGCGGGGTCAATCCATCCAGCGCTTCACAGGGGCGGTCGGAGATCCCGTCCAGTACCAGGAAGAGAACCTTGTCAGCAATCATCGAGAACAGGTGCGATCCAGAACCTGATTATTCTTCCCGGTGAGCAGCGGTGTCCCGGGTCGCCGGGCAGTTCTTCCCCTTCTGGACAAGTTCCAGACACCGCTCGATCCGGAGAAGCGCCTCCATAGCGAGGGTTTCGCCCCTGTCGCGGCACTCCTCGGCGCACCCGAGCATGATGAGGATGTTTGCCGTCTTGATCGTCTCGGCCGCAAGGCACCGGAGTTCACCGGCGAGTTCCTCGCCGAGGACGGTTCTCATCTCGCACGCGGTGTTGTAGATCTGGTGCGAGCACCGTTCGAGCATCGCGTTCGAGGAGAGAACCCGGGCGCTGCCGCTCTCCCTCTCCCTGAGTTCGTCCCACTCCCGGCGGAACCGGACAATCATCCTCATGATGATCCTCCGTGTCATCATCTCCCGCTCGTCGAAGTCCCGGTGATTGAGCGCGACCCCGTTTATCCGCCGGACCCTCACCTGCTGCCCTTCTGCCGCCACCGCCGTCACCTCCCTCTTGTATTCCGGTGGGGATATACCCCGTCATAGGGCATATATCCTTCGTGCCGTTCCCCTCCGGTGTTCGATGGGGCGCGACAGGCACGGGAATTCTAAAAAAAAGCGAGCGGCAGGGCCTTATACGGCCGCAACCTGCTCGAGTTTGGACTTGGTGATCTCGACCCGGCGGATCGGGTAGATCGTCTTGACGACCTTGAAGATGTCCCGGGCCATGTCGCCGGAGACGATCTCCTTGACCAGGGTCTCGAAGTCGCTCTCGGCTGCTCTGGCGGCGAGAGCCTGGGAGATTGCCTGCCGCACGGCGTGGACCTGGCTCTGCTCGGCTCTCGAGAGGGTGAGACAGACGACCGTCACCCGCAGGAGTTTCTTGTCCTTGCTGACGACCGGGTGGATGGTGTCGATGCGGGATGCCCGCCGCTTGACCATCGACCGGAGGTAGTCGCGGGTCACTTCGTGCCCGATGAACTCGGTGTACGCGGCGTCGCCGGCCACGTTGTTGATCTTGAATCTCATCTTGATGTGGGACTTCGAGTAGTCCTGCACGACTTCGCCGAGCGTCGCGGTCATGATGCGGCCGACCATGTTCTCGGGGTCGGCGGATATGGCGTCGCCGATCTCGGTCTTGCCGAAGGCATCGGGTACGTAGACACGGTACCACTTCTTGGCCTTCCAGCCTTCCAGCCTTCTTCCAACCTGTTTCTTCTTTGCCATGGTATCACTTCTCTCTGTTATTATCGATTTTTAGTCCGTTTGATCCTGGTTCCACTCCGGCACTCCCTGTCTCGTTCTCCCGCCGTTTTGAGGCAGCGGTGCATACGTCCTCCGCTATCGCCAGGTTCATGAGGTAGTCGTCCACCGAGGCGGTGATCGACCGGAGCCTGGTCCCCTCGATCTCGGCCCGCACTCCGCCCTCGATCGCGGTTGTCCGGATCAGGGTGAGGTTGTCGGGTTCGAGTGCCGCGGCCACGCATTCGGGGTGGCCGTGCGGCGTCTCGATGGCGCCCTCGATCCGGATCATGCGGGAACCGCCTCCAGGAGTGCCTGCCTGAACCGGTCGGCCTGGTCGGCGGCGATCCGGGCACCGGCACGACGACGGTGTCCGCCGCCCCGGCCGCCGCACGCTTCCGCGACCGTTCGCATCACTGCGTCGAGATCGAGGTCGATGCCCGGCGGGCAGCGTGCCGAGACGGAGCAGTGGTCGCCGCTCATGCCGATGACGAAGACGGGGCCGTTCTGGACGAGGTCGTTTGCAAGCGCGTCCGCGACGTCGCTCGCGACTTCTCCGTCGTCCACTCTAAAGAGGGCGACGCGCTCGTCGAGACGGCGCGCCCCCCGGATGCCGGCGACGACCGCCTGCCGGTAGCGGGCGGTTATCTCCCAGGCATCCTGGACCGCGTGGCTCGAGCGGAGGCAGAGCGATGCGCCGATATCCCCCTTCCCGGCCTTGCCGCAGGCGTCGACGACGGCGGCGAGATTCAGGGCCTCGTCGATCACCTCGCGGCCGAGACTGTAGGTGGTGCCCCAGATCCCCGAGAGCGCGGAGACCGAGGCATTCGGGGCGGCCGTGAGGACGACCCGGGTGAGGAGCGACTCGGTATCCAGGTCATCCTCGTCGGTGACTTCCGCGACGAGCGCCCTCGCCGTGTCGGGCTCGCCGGAGAACCCCGTGAGGTAGGGGTCGACGGCGAGCGCGAGCTGCTCGACGAGCCCTCGTCCCGGGAGGCGGAGGCCGCGGCGGGGGGTTATGAACCCGTTTGCGATGCCGTCGTTCACGATCTCCCGGTTCGGGCCGTCGAGCGGCTGGCCGTCCCCGATGATCCCGAGGAGCGCGAGCCCCGCGAGATCCCGGTTGTCTCCCATGCGCTGGGCGACTATGTAGGCCGCGCCGGCCGCCGAGAGGTCCCGGTCGCCGTCGATCCCGGCGAGGTGCGGGTTGACGTGATAGTCTCCCTCGAAGCGGGGCAGGTGGTGGTCCACCACCATGACGTCGCCGGGGAGGTCCGTGAGTGCCGATCCGAAGTCGCAGAGAAGCACGCTGCCGTCGCCGGGGAGGTCGGCCGTGGTGATGCCGGGGCGGATCCTCAGCCGAAACCGTCCGCCCTTGCGGAACATGGCGTGGCAGAGGATGGATGCGGCGGCTATGCCGTCGGCATCGTGGTGCGCCAGCACCTCCACGAACTCCTGCTCGAGCAGGCGGTCGGCCAGGCTTGCAGCAGCGGCGTCAAGCGACATGGATCATCAGCGGGTGAGCAGGATCTCCGCGGTCTCCGGTTTGTATGTCCAGCCTTCCGGCATCCGTCCGGACTTGACGTAGTACTTGACCAGCCTGCGCACCTTGGACTCGGCGATCTGCAGCTGCCGCACGTTGTGCACGTCTTTCTTGTTCTCCGCCAGGTGTTTCCTGATCCCGAGCGCTTTCTGCATCAGGTTCCGGAGATCCTCGGGGATCTCGGACTCAAGCCCCTTCTCGCGGAGGATCTCGTTTATGCGCTTGCCGGTAGCGAGCTTGACGTCGGGTACGGCGTACCGATCCCGCAGCACAAGGCCGATCTGGCTGGTCGACATGCCGTCTTTACGAAGATCGACGATGATCTTCTCGATCTCTGTTGTGTCCGTGTTGGACCACTCGGGTGCCTCCTTCCGGTAGGGCCGGACGGAACTGCTGGTTCCGCGACGCCGAGCGTACATTCTTGCCATTCATGCACCTCCGATAGATATACTATGTTAAGTCCAGAAAAGAGTCCTTTTACTGACTAATCTCTGTAATCCCGAGCCCTTGCGGGCAGTGCTTCCGGGAGCACGTCGGACTTACCACAGTCAGCACGTGATCGTGCTGCATCATATTCTCCGGGAGGAATCTTAAGGGTATCGGATGGGCGCGGGATCCCGGGAAACATGCGACTGGTGGCTGTTGCCGCCTACATCTATAAATCTTCTATGCCGCCTTTCGCATCCTTCGCCCTCCTCTGCGTGAGACTTTGTTCTCTATATCGCCCCCCTCACGCGAAAGGCGCGAAGCTGCGAAGTGCGACTGCCCGAATGGCAGGAGCATGAGCACCGTATGGTGCGAAGTGAAGTTGCCGGCAGGTATCGCTCAGTCTTCGCGTCCATCGCGGCTCGAAGCCGGGGGTGCTCAAACTCCGCTTGCGCTCGCACTTCGCGTGAGACCGTGGTGGGCGTCCCGGGACACGCCTGAAATTCCTAAAATAAGGTGGCACGATGCACCAGTGAGGATTTATCCCTCTCTGGAGCGATAATATTCTATGATAGGTGGTCGTCCGCATCAACGACCCGAGAATGCGTTTGGCAGTATGTACCTTCTCCCCTGTGCCATCATCGCCTCGGCCCTCATTGCGTTTGGCACTATGGCGTACTGCCTCTCGGTAGGGATATCCGTTGTCGTCTCCCACCTCTTCTACGTTCCGATCGTCCTTGCGGCCTACCGTTACCCCGACCGTGGCATCGCGTTTGCCGGCGTGCTTGCTGCTGGCTACGTCGCAGAGGTGCTTTTCTTCATACCGGGCGATGGGCTGGAGGTTCTGAACGCCCTGTTCCGCGCGGGGTTCTTCCTCATCGTCGCCGCCGTCGTATCGTACCTTTCCGGCCGCCTGAATGCGCGGGAGAGCCGGCTCCGTCGTTCTGAGGCGACATTCCGGGTTCTCCTCAACACCGCCGATGTCGGGATCCTCCTCACCGATCCGGGGATAAAGGTCGTCGAGGCGAATACGGCGGCGATCCGGCTCTTCGGTGCGACCGGGCGGGAGGATCTGGTCGGGCGGTACCCGGATACTCTGTTCGCAGAGAGAGATCGCGCGGCCGCCCGGGCCTACCGGGAGCGGGTCCTCTCCGGGAAGACGCCTGCCCCGGGGGAGTGCATGCTTCGCAGGCTTGACGGAACCGAATGGCCCGCAGAGGTCTCGGTCACCCTCCATGCAAAGGATGGGGACGCCCCGGAACAGCTGGTCCTGTCCATCCGCGACATCACCGAGCGCAAACGAGTTGAAGAGGCGATGCGCGGGGAGTACCGGTATCTCCAGGTCGTCAACGGGGTCGTCGCCGCAGCGACCGCGTCCCGCAAGTTCGACGACCTTCTCCGGGTCTCGCTCGCAAAGACCGTCTCCCTGCTCGAGTTCGACGCCGGGGCGATCTACCTGATGCACCCCGGGAGCGAAACGGCGGTCCTTTGCGCCCGGGAAGGAACGGGATTCGACCTGCCGGCGACGGTGCGCCGGGACGACCCGTTCTGCCGGGATTTCGTCGCGCCGGGCGAGGTGCGTTGCACCGGGGAGAAGTATCCGGGCTCCGGGTTCCGGCTTCTTACCGTGGCGCCCCTCCTCGGCGACGACGGGCCGGTGGGGTGGGTCGCACTCGGGAGCAGGAGGAAAGAGACGATCTCACGGAGCGATCGCGAGATTCTTCTCGGCATCGGCGACGAAATCGGCAACGCAGTCGTGAAAGGGATGCTGCATGAGGATCTCGAGGAGGCGCTTGCCTCCGCCAACCGCTACCTCAAGGAGGCGAACGCCGCGGTCGCGGAGGTCAACCTCTACGTGGATATCCTCACCCACGACATCAACAACGCGAACACGGCGGCGATGGGCTACCTGCAGATGTACCTCGAGTACGCTGCCGGGTCGGACGGGGCGATGGTCGAAAAGTCGCTTGCGGCCGTTCACCAGAGCAACGAGATCATCCGGAACGTATCGACGCTCCGCAGACTCAAGGCCGGTCCCGTGGAACTCAGCCCGGTCCCGCTTGGACCCGTGATCCGGGGGATCTGCAGTTACCATACGAGCGCCCGCATCGCCTGCAACGGAGTGGACGCAACGGTTCTCGCCGACGACCTCATCGGCGAGATCTTCACGAACCTTATCGGCAACGCCACGAAGTTCGGGGGGGCGGGCGTGGAGATCATCATCAGCGTCCGGGAGGAAGGGGATGCGGTCATGGTGACGGTGGCCGACACCGGCCCGGGGATCCCCGACGCCTTCAAACCGCGTATCTTTGAGCGCTACCAGCGCGGAGAGACGAAGAAGATCGGGAAGGGCCTCGGCCTCTACATCGTCTGGATGCTCATCGAGCGCTACGGGGGAAGCATCCTCGTTGGCGACCGGGTCCCCGGTCGTTCCGGGGAGGGGGCTGCCTTCGTGCTCACCCTGCCCCGTTACCACCCTGTTATGGCTGCGGGTGAGCCGAATGATTAATCTCCTCCCGGGTCAACGTGTACTGGTACCAGGTGCGATAGTAGTCTAGCGGTAGGACAGGGGCTTCCCAAGCCTCTAGCCCGGGTTCGATTCCCGGCTATCGCATGCCGCTTTTTCTTGCCTTTCTCCCGGTTGGGTGACCCTGCGTTCTTATCCGTCGACGGCGATCTCGAACCGGCAGTGATCAAACCCCATCGAGTAGCACCGGGTCTCGACCACTTCTGCCGGCCGGTTGTAGTGGCGGGAGAAGAGCGCCCGGAGGATGCCCGAGTCGAACGCACACGCAGGCTTTCCCGTCACCGGCAGGTCGGCGCATTCGAAGCAGTCGTAGACGAGGAGGACGAGCGGCTCCGTCTCCGCGGCCTCGACCCTTCCCAGGTGGTGCTCCTCCCAGAACCGGGCGATATTCGCGCAGAACGCTCCCGTATCCGGGTCGGCAACCGCCGGGTAGAGTTCCTCGCCCAGCCATTCCCCGGCCCGGGTGAGGAGCGGGTCGAGGAGGACTCCCTCCTGCATGAGCGCCACCCGGATCGTCCGGAACGCGAGCCGGTAGAATGCAAAGGGGTCGCCGGACCCGGGCCGGTACATCCCTGCATAGGCGGCAAGGTCATCGGCAACCCGCTCCTCGGGCGAGACGCTTGCGACGAGGTCGCCGGTGAGGGAGAAGATCTTTCTCCGGGAGTCCTCCGGGTCGGGCCGCGACTCGATCACGCCCGCTGCCGTGAGATCCTGGAGATGCACCGAGATCGTCGACTTGGCCCGTCCCGCGAGTACGACGAGTTCCTCGAAGGTATGATCGCGGTCCCGGAGGGCTGCGAGGATCGTGCGCCGTACCGGGTTCCCGACCGCCCGCGTTCCGCCCGGTGTCGAATAGAGATCTATCTTACGCCCCGGTTTCGGCCGGCCGGCCTTCCCCCTGCCGGCCACCTCCTGTTCCATAGGTACACATCGAAAGGGTGATATATCAATTGTTCGGATATATTGGAATGTTCGTATTGACTCGAACAAAATGTGATGACAATGATGGCTACGGAACTTGCCCCCGGCGTCCACTGGGTCGGGGCTATCGATTGGAATCTCCGGGAGTACCATGGCTACACCCTCCCCGGAACGACCTACAACGCCTATCTGGTTCAGGGTGAGAAGACGGCGCTCATCGACGGCGCCTACCACGGGTTCGAGGGGGAGGTCCTCGGCCGCATCGGATCCGTCTGCGACCCCGGCACGATCGACTACATCGTCGTGAACCACATCGAGATGGACCACTCCGGCACCCTGCCTGCGTTCGTGAAGAAGATGCCCGATGTCCCTATCTACTGCACGGAACGGGCGAAGGCCGGCCTTGCCCGCCACTACGACACCCGCGGCTGGAAGATCAAGGTCGTAAAGACCGGCGACACCCTCGACCTCGGGGGAAAGACGCTCACCTTCCTTGAGGCGCCGATGCTCCACTGGCCCGACTCGATGTTCACCTACCTCGCCGAGGACGCCATTCTCTTCCCGAACGACGCCTTCGGGCAGCATCTCGCGAGCGCCGCCCGGTTCGACGATCAACTCGGGAAGGATGCAGCGCTTGCCCACGCGCAGAAGTTCTTTGCGAACCTGATCATCCCTCTCGCGCCGAAGGTCCTGAAGAAACTCGACGAGGTCGGGGGGCTCGGGATCGATATCAGGATGATCGCGCCGAGCCACGGCATCATCTGGCGGTCCTACGCCGGGGATATCCTCAAGGCCTACACCGACTGGAGCCGGGGCGTTGCAAAGGACAAGGTCACGATCGTCTACGACACCATGCATGGATCGACCACGATGCTGGCCTCTGCGATCGCCGAGGGTGTCATGGCCGAAGGCGCCGACGTCCGGGTCTGCCTCCTCCGGGACGGCCGCTACGAAGGAACGCACAGGAGCGACGTCGTCACGGAGGTGCTCGACTCGAAGGCGGTCATCGTCGGGTCGCCGACGCTCCAGGACGAGGTTCTCCCCACGGTGGCCGGGTTCCTCAGTTACCTCCGCGGGTTACGGCCGGGCCGCCTTACCGCAAAGAAGATCGGGTGCGCGTTCGGGTCCCACGGTGGCATGGGCGGCGCGGTCGCGCAGGCGGAAGAAGCCCTGAAGGCGGCCGGGATCGAGGTGATCGACGGCGGGTTCCACGTGAACTACCGCCCGGACGCCGACGAGCTTGCCCGGGCGTATGAACTCGGGCGGAAGGTGGCACGGGAGATCCGCGCCCGCTGATCCCGCCTCTTCGCACGCATTCTCTGAATCCCGATATACACCCGGCGTGCGCGAATCGCCGGGCGCCCCAATACGCCAGACCGATCGTCCCATATCCCCGGGAAGTTGCCCGGGGCGCATACTCTTTTTCGCCCCCTCTGTGCCGGTGCAGCAGGTACGTGCCTCGCTCTCACGCGGGGGAAGGTGTAACCGTGATGAACGGCATCTACCTGCCGTGATACCGAACGGAACGAGCGGTCAGCCGGGAGTGGAACGGGCATGAGGCGCCGTCTCTGGATCACGCTCTCGCTTCTGGTCAGCGGCGCGGTTCTCGCGGGGCTGCTCGCGGTGACCTTCACCCCTGAGACGCGGGCCTATCTTGGAGAGATCAGGGTCACCCCCCTCCTCCTCGCCTTCGCGCTCCGGGCAGGATCGATCTTCTTCCGGGTGGTCCGGATCGGCGTCATCTGCCGCGGTCTCGGCTACACCGTGCCGTTATCGAGCCTCGCGATCACCCAGAGCCTCTCGTTCTTCGCCGGCTCGTTCACCCCCGGCCAGGTGGGCGGCGAACCCGTCCGGATCCACCGGCTCTCGCGTGCCGGGCTCGCCGTCGGGGACGCCGTCACCGTCGTCGTCGTGGACCGGGTGCTCGACCTCGCGGTATTTGCCTCCCTCACCTTCGCAGCCTTTCTTGCCGTCCGGCATCTCTGGGGTTACCTCGCCGCGACCGTCCTCTACCCGGTGGCGGCCTTTCTCATCCTCGTCCTCGTTCTTCTGCTCGCACTCGTCGTCCTGGTTCGCCGTCCGTCCCTTGCAAACCGGGTTATCGGCGGCGCTGCCGTCCGGGTGCTCGACCGGTGCGGCCGGAGCCGCCGCTGGCTTCGGTTCTGTCCGGGCTCGGATGGCGCGGAGAGGCTCGCAGAGCAGATCTCCCGCGAGACCGAGATCTTTGCCGCGAGTTCTTCCCGGTTTGCGAGAGCCGATCCCCGGGTGCTCGGCGGCGCGATCCTGGCGAGCATCGTCGACTGGGTCTTCCTCTTCTCCACGGCGTCGGCGCTGCTCGTCGCTCTCGGTCTCCCGCCGTCTTTTCCCGAGTCGTTTCTCTTCCAGGGCATCCTCCAGATGATCGCGGCCGTCCCGCTCATCCCCGGCGCGGCCGGGATCGCGGAGCTCGGCGCCGCCACGCTGTACAGCCGGATCGTGCCCACCTATCTCCTCGGCATCTTCGTCGTTCTCTGGCGGCTGATCCTCTACTTCCTCAATATCCCGCTCGGCCTCCTCGCGGCGGCTCTTGCGGCGAGGAAGGAGGGAGATCCCCGGGTCAGCGAAAACCTATAACCCTTAGAGACTAAAATCTATTCTTTAACGCGGATATGACGAAAAATACCCTGTTCGTGAAACGATCGGAGGACGTTTCGATCTCCTGCCGGGGAGGGTCATGACCACCGATACCGAAATGTATGCCCTCTCGATCATCACCGAGAACCGGGCCGGCGTGCTGCGCGACGTGGCCACGGTGATGGCGGATTACCGGGCGAACATCCAGATGATCCAGCAGTCGATCATCGCCACCGGCCCGAACGCCGGGAAGGCCTATCTCTACTTCGAGTTCGAGGAGTGCGGGAACCACGGCGAGCTCGTCGCCGACCTTGCACGGGTGCCGTCCGTCGCCGACGTCACCATCTACCCGCCGTTCTCCCGGATATTCGGGTCAAGGGTGATCATCATCGGCGGCGGCGCGCAGGTGGCGCAGGTGGCGATGGGCGCCGTGAACGAGGCGGATCGGCACAACATCCGCGGCGAGCGGATATCGGTGGACACGATCCCGCTCGTCGGAGAGCAGAACCTGGCGCTCGCCGTCGATGCGGTGGCGCGGCTCCCCCGGGCGTCGATCCTGGTGCTCGCCGGGTCGCTGATGGGCGGCGAGGTCTCGCGGGCGGTGGATCGAGTCAAGGCGGCGGGCATCCCGGTGATCGCCCTCAAGATGGCCGGGAGCGTTCCTGCGCATGCCGACCTGATCGTGACCGACCCTATCCAGGCCGGGGTCTTCGCCGTGATGCACGTCAGCGGCAAGGCCGTCTTCGATATCAACCGCGTGCGGGGGCGCGAGTTCTGATGGACCCGATCGATATGGCCGTCCGGGTGCTCTCGCGCGACGGGCTCGTCGTCTACCCCACCGAGACGGTCTACGGTCTCGGGGCGGACGCCCTCTCGGAGGACGCGGTGATGCGGGTCTACGAGGCCAAGAACCGGCCGGTGAGTAAACCGATATCGGTCGCGGTCTCGGATATGGAGATGCTCGACGCCGTTGCGGTGGTGGATGACGCCGCCCGGACGTTCATCGAGCGGTTCCTGCCCGGCCCGGTGACGGTGGTCATCCCGGCGAAGTCCTGCCTCCCGGAGATTCTCACGGGGGGGACCGGGCTTATCGGGGTCCGGTGGCCCGACCACGAGATCGCCCTTGCTATCATCTCGCGGCTCGATACGCCGATCACGTCCACCAGCGCGAACATCTCCGACGACATCCCGCCGACCCGTCCCGAGGAGGTCTCCGTCCCCCACGACTACCTGGTCGACGGCGGGGAACTCCCCGGGACGCCGAGCACGGTGGTGGATCTCACCGCCCGGCGCATCCTGCGCAAGGGCGCGGAATGGGAGGCGGTTGAAGCGTTCCTGGAGACCCTGGGGTGATTCATGCAATCGGTACGACTCCGTGACTTCATCGAGGACCGCGAGGGATGCCTCTATGCGGTCTCGAATTACGACAACGCCGAGCGGATCGGGTGCATCCTCCGCTATGTCCCCGACGCGGCCGGGGAGCGGACGAACCGTGCCGGCCGGCGGTATCACAAATACGATTTTGTCGAGTCTTTCGACTGGATCCGGGCACACAGGCCGGAGTACCTGGACACTGTCCACCGGGTGCCCTACTGCGACGTGGTCCGGGTCTATAAGCCCGAGGAGGAGATCGCCGGTGTGGCAGCGCGGAACGTCCGGGTGGCGCGGCTCCTCGCTCGCCTCTCCCTCCCGGCGGGCTCGTTCGGATGCACGGGTTCGCTCCTCTGTGGCCTTGAGAACGAAGCGTCGGATATCGACCTGGTGGTCTACGGCGATGCCTGGTTCGTCGCGCAGCGCCGGCTCCGCGACCTCGTGGGGAGGGGGGTGATCCCCTCGATGAGCACCACGATGTGGCGGAAGGTCTACGACAAGCGGGTGCCCGAGATATCGTTCGATGCCTTCGTCCTGCACGAGCAGCGGAAGTGGAACCGGGGCGAGTTCGAGGGGACCTACTTCGACCTCCTCTACACCCGCGCCTACGGGAACCTGGACGCGGTTCCGGCCGGCGTGGGGAAGGTTTTCGGCCGGGCGACGATCGAGGCGACGGTCACGGACGCGTCGCTCTCCTTCGACAGCCCGGCGGTCTACGCGGTGGACCACGACGATATATCGCGGATCCTCTCCTTCACCCACACCTACTCGGGCCAGGCGCTCGCGGGGGAGGTCATCGAGGCGAAGGGCGTCGTCGAAGAGCACGGCGACGAGCGGTGGCTGATCGTCGGGACGACCCGCGAGGCGAAGGGCGAGTACATCGTCTCGAAGACGCTGCTCGAGAGTGTTTAGAAGAGATCCGAGAGCCGCCGCGGCCCGGCGGTGCACCGCTCGAGGTGCGGGCAGCCCTCGCAGGGAGCCCTGAGGGGCCGGGGCGGGAGTTCGCCCGCGACCACTCTTTTTGCCGCCCGGATCGCCTTGATCATCTCCCGCCGGTCCCGGGGCTGCGGTTCGACGTAGCGGCAGATGCCGCTCGCGACGTACTCGACGTAGCCGCCGGCGACGGGGCGACCGAGGGTCTCGTTGAGGCAGGCTATATAGCACGCGACCCGGAGCCGGTCGGTGTTGTAGACCCCGGCTTTCGGCGCGGCGCTCGACCGGGCGACGGCGAACGTGCCGTCCTCGAAGACCTTATCGACTCTTCCCCGGATGCCGAGGGTGTCGGACTCAACGGCGAGGTCGACCTGGACGGGCCGCTGCCATTTGGTCTCGCTGCAGGCGGCGATGCACTCGTCGAAGAGTTCCCGGACGTCCTCCGCTGCTTCGGGGAGGACGCAGAGGATCTCCTGCCATATCTGCTCCGGCTCCAGGAGTTCCCCGAGGTGCGTCGAGACCTGTTTGCAGACGGTGTAGCGCGGCGACTCCGGGTGCTCCTCCGATCGCTCGAAGTAGTAGCGCCGGGGGCAGGTGTGGCAGGCGACGACGCCGGATACCGGGATGTAGTCGGTCATGCACAGGGTTCTGTTTGAGAGGAACTACGTCCTCCCGCTATTTAGCGGGGTATGCTCCGCACCGGCGGCGAGCCGGCCAAGACCAACTCTTATGCCGGAGCGGGTCACAGAAGATGGGTATGGCAAACCGCGAGATATCGGTCAACATCCCCGGCAATCTCGACCCGGTCTACTCCAACCGCATCCAGATCGCCTACAAGGAGGACGAGTTCACGTTCCTCTTCCTGCACGAGATCCCCGGCATGAACCAAGCGCGGGGGAAGGCAATCGTCTCGATCAGCCCCCGGCACGCGAAGAACCTGGTGGAGGTGCTGGCGAAGAGCGTCGCCGACTACGAGCAGAAGTTCGGCAAGATCACCTCTCCCGGGGCCGCCGCAGAGCAGGAGAGCAACGTCACCATCCGGGGGTACTCCTGAACGGGGCCGGGCCGGCGGGGGTTCCCGGCAGGTGATACCTTTTTAATTCCGAAGGTGCAACATTGTAAGGCAGTTGCCGCTGTGGCTTAGCGGTATAGCGGCTGATTCGTAATCAGCAGGTCGGGGGTTCAAGTCCCCCCAGCGGCTTTCTTTTTGTTGAAGGTTCAAACCACAAGTTTGTTTAGTCGGTTCAAGCTTTTTCCTTGGTTTTATCTGTCATAAACCAGAGTTATAGGAATACGTAAACTGCTATCTAATGACGGCAAGAAGGAACTATATACCTTAGTAACTATTTTTGACTTAAAGAGGTTGCGCGTGGAAAATTGAATTAAGAATCTGCCGTATGGCTGCCAGTATGACGTATCTAGAGTGTTAGGTGTCATCTTAGAAGTGGAAACACCTAAAACATATAGCATTGAGATCATAACCTGCTAGGCCGAAGAGGGGATAATGAGTATCGAAGAAAACTTTGATATACCGCTAATTGCCGCACTGGCGCTCAAGGAGAAGCAGAGCCAGCAAAACTATCGACCGATCATCGCGGTTCATAAGTGGTTCGCTCGAAGACCTGGTACGTTGTTCCGTGGTCTAATTTTATCGGAATTTAGTGGAAAGTCGGTAACTGATACCTTCTTTCAGGCCCATACTCTCTCTAATGTTACAATCGCTGATCCGTTTATGGGAGGGGGGACTCCCCTTCTCGAAGCAAACCGGCTAGGATGCAATGTTTTGGGTTTTGATATAAATCCTATGGCTGTTTGGATTGTACGTGAGGAGATAGAGCACATTGACCTTCAAAAATACCAACATGAGGCCGAAGCATTAATTACGTCATTAGGGCAGGAGATAGGGGATCTTTACAGAACAGATTGCCCACTTTATGGAAACAACGACGTCCCGGTAAAGTATTTTCTCTGGGTGAAGGTGCTTGACTGTGAAGAGTGCAACACGTCAATCGATCTGTTCCCCGGCTACCTGATCGCAAAAGACATCCGTCATCCTCGCAAAGTTGTGGTATGCCCTTGCTGTGGAGATCTGAATGAAGTTTTTAATTTAGATCAACTGGGTGCGTGCAAGACCTGTGGGGAGAAACTGCTCTCTAGTGGCCCTGCACAGCGTAACTATTGTGTGTGCCCTAATTGTGGGCATCGGAATCATTATCCCCAGCCGGAAGCAGGTCCCCTGCGTCACCGATTGTTTGCAATAGAATACTACAATCCATACAAGGCCGGTGAGCATGAAGGTCGATTCTTTAAGAAACCCGATGAAAAGGACTTAGATAAGGTACAAAGATCTATCCAGCAGTTACATTTGATCCATTCACGCTATATTCCAGAGCAGAGTATTTTGTCAGGAGATGAAACAAATCGCCTTCATCGTTGGGGTTATACGCATTACAAAGAACTTTTCAACGAGCGACAACTTCTTGGTCTGGAGTTGAGCTGCCGTTACATCAACGAAGTTTCAGACGATCGTGTAAGACATGCTCTTGCTACAAATCTTTCTGATCTTCTTCGATATCAGAATCTTTTGTGTCGTTATGATACAATGGCTCTGAAATCCCTAGATATCTTCTCAGTTCATGGGTTCCCTGTTGGACTAATCCAATGTGAATCAAATCTCCTAGGAATTACGACCGGTCAGGATACGAGTGTGGGTTCTGGTGGCTGGCGAAATATTGTCAGCAAATATATTAAGGCAAAGCAGTATTGCAATGCTCCGTTTGAAACATACTCGAAAGGGAAACAGAAGGTCCGCATACCTATCGTAGGGGAATGGATCGGGGACAACTCTGATATCTACGGCCAGAGAAATGTGCAGCTTTACTGCGAAAGTTCCACCAATTTGAATTTGAAGCCCGCAAGTCTGGATGCTGTGTTCACCGATCCTCCCTACTTTGGTAACGTTCAGTATGGTGAATTAATGGACTTCTGCTACGTCTGGTTACGGGGGCTTGTTGGTACAGAGGCAGAAGGGTTTGACAGGGCATCGACACGTTCTCTTGACGAGTTAACAGTGAATGCAAGCCAGGGTAGAGATCTGGAATATTTTGTGGGGGGCCTGTCCACCGTTTACCGTAATATGGCCTATGCCCTAAAACCCGGGGCTCCACTTGTGTTTACGTTCCATCACAACAATGTTGAAACATACTACGCTGTTGGTGTTGCGATCCTTGATGCTGGCCTCATGTGCTTTGCGAGTCTACCATGTCCTGCCGAGATGGGGGGTTCTATCCATATCCATGGTACAAAATCATCGATCGTCGACACTGTCTTTGTCTGCCGAACTTATGGGCATACTCGAAAGGATCATGTTTTCGAGACTCTAACGCAGTTAGCAGATCTGGTACAAAAAGAGATAAATCAACTGAAACTCGCGGGCATGAAACCAACTGAAGGAGATGTCCGGTGCATCACATATGGGCATCTTACCCGCATGACCATCTGCAAACTCTTTAAGAAATGGGATTCAACTTTACCCATTGATGAGCGATTAAATCGGTTCTCTGAAGCATTTTCAGATTTCGGGGACCCTCAATTAATTTTCGATCTGCTAACCCAGAACTTGAAAATTGTATCTCCCTGCAATTCGCAAGTCCAGACCCGTCTCTACGAGGAGGATCGTGATGCCGTTTCCCTTTGAAGTTCCATTTGAACAGGTACAATCGAATCTTGAGAATTACATTGATGCGACGTTCGGTTCTTTAGAATCCACATTTTTGACGATGCCCAAAGGAGAGGGGTTCATAGAATATCCAGTATTTGAGGAGGGCTACGAAGCTCTGAAGCGTGCCACTCACGGTTTTCAGACTATTTCACCAGAGTCGGTGATAGTAGCGGTCTATGATATCCCCGTCTCCTTTATTGTACTTCGGACGATCCTAGGTTTCACTCCTCCTGAGTGGGCGTACGTAACCACACAGCGTACTGACGTGGAAGTAAGTCAGGGTGCTGCCCGCTCAATCGATAAGAAGATCCGCACGAATCCACTCGAACCGTTGCGCACCTCAAACGGTGGAATTACAGATATGCGCATACAAGCAATGGTACGAGCTGCCTGTGAATTGATCCATGAAGGTGTGCAAGACGGTGTTCCAGAGATATTGCACCGGCTAGATAAAGTTGATACGAAACAAGGGCTGAATAGTCTTCAACCGTTGGCCGATCTGGGTGTCCCCTACTCAATGCTGCTCTATGAACGATTTCTTGGAAGACCTTTTGCCGCACATCGCGACTCAATCTCTGAATTAGTGGGAGATGTTTTGGAGACTGCTATCGAAGGTGAATTGTCGCGCGCAGGGATTAGTTTTCGAAAAACAAAGCGAGCAGCGCGCGTATCTGGATTTGATCAGGCGCCAGATTTTATTATTCCAGACGAGTTTAACCCACAGATAGTCATCGAAGCGAAGATTGCCGAGGATGATGGTACAGCACGCGATAAGGTGACCCGGGTGCAACATCTGGGAGAACTTAGTATGCAGGGTCGTCGTGCTGACCAAGCCCCTAGATATGAAGTAATCGCCTGTATTGCTGGACGTGGCTTCAGTGTTCGTCGGGAAGACATGAAGAAACTCATTCTTTCAACTCGTGGGAAGGTGTTCACTCTTGGGAATCTGGACCATCTGATTGAATTTACAAGATTAAAAGAATATAAAACCAAATAGGTGATCTGGTGTCGCTTCATGTAAACCTGATAGTCCGGATGGACCCTTGCCAGATCCTTCAAAAAAGTCTTCTTATAGCGGCAAAGAACCATGCTATCGCTTCTTCATCTGCGCATAGCACCGTTGCGCCTCGTTGAGCGAGAGGGATTCTTCCTCCTCGACCTCTTCCATCGAGAGCGCGAGCCCGCAGTCTTCGAGGAGTTCCTCAATCTTCTCGAAGGTCTCGATATCAAGAACGACCCCGATCTTTCTGTCGTTGTCGGTTATGATGTATTGCCGCTTGATATTGATCACCGCTCACCACCTCCTGCCGTTCGCTTGCCTGTACGGGTATCTTGGGGGAACTTAACGATAAATGTTGAGGTGTTCCGGTGCTCTGCCGCATCCGGCCGAACGGGGCGAGGGGGGTGGCGCCAATTCTGGCCAAAAATGAGTTCTCCGCCTTTCTACACGCCATACCTGTCTTTTTTCAGAACAGCCACTCCCAGATCCTCATCCGGTAATACTTATTGATACTGATATTGGGATCCCCGTCGAGCATCCTGCTCACCCTTGTCTTCATCTTATACGATTTCTTAACCTTCAGGAACGTTTTGCTGAAGAGCGTGTTGGAGGACATCACCTGGTTGAGGTAGCTGTACTGCTCCTTTATCGATTCCAACTTCAGGCCGGCAGAAATCTCGTCGCAGTCTTTCGATCCCACATCCCTGAACGTATGACAGTCCCATATGAAGTCCGTGAAGATCTTCACTCCCTGCTCGTTCCTGTTCAGGGTCGCAGTCAGGTTCAGTATCTTATCGGAGAATGAGTGGACGAGAGCACCGGCATATACTGCCGCGCCCACGTCGCAGTCAGGTTCAGTATCTTATCGGAGAATGAGATCACAAATATCAGAAAACCCAGGAATGCAATCACGTTTCTCGTGTCCTGCTGATCGTGGAAGGGAAGCGACAGTGAAATCAGGATGTCCGGATCTACGATACTCAAGAACGCAATGGATGCCGAGAATAGCAGAATGGCTAATGACAGGCTGGTAGAGATCCATTTATATTCTCTATACTGGTACGCACAGATATCCCTGGACAGGCCGGCCTTGTCCGCTAAATTATTAACCTCGTTGATGCAGTCTTCTACGGTTTTCCCGCTCATTGAAGTTTCTCGCAGTTGCAATTTATTGTCGACGAATACGTTTTGAATTCTTTCAGGTGTACTCTATCCGGAATCAGTATACAGAGGCGTAACGGCAATTCCGCTGAGAAAAATTTGTGTAAACAAGCGGTGGGATCGATACCTCCGCCGGGAAGAAGCAGGCACCGTTTTGACATCGTCTGACCATGTAAAGAGGTTAATTAATCGGATATATACGTTTCGAAACTCCGTTTGCTCTGAATCGTTCTGGGAGCGGTTATCTGCTGCACCGGGCCCGGCAGGGCTCAACCTCGACCGGCAAACAGCCACAAAATGGATAACAGACCTCGCCCACGTCTATTCCGAGAACCATGGGAAACGACACCGGCACACTGGCCATCACCATCTCCCTCCTCGGCATCGCGTTCGTGCTGCACTTCTCGGCAGCACCTTACTACTTCATCGGATCGGCGCCGACGGGGTTCGGCACCGGGACGCTCGGCCCGCTCCTCTGTGTCCTCGGGGTGCTCCTCGCCGGGTTTGCCGCTGCAAGAAGGGAGTGAAGGCCGACCCCTCACTTCTTCAGGGCGTAGACCAGGTGTATCGTCCCCTGCTCCATCGGCACGGCCTTCTGGAGTTCGAGCGTCGTCCGTCCCCCGGCCCGGCCGAAGAGCTTCTTCTCCCCCTCGCCGACGATGACCGGGTGGACGATCAGGCTGATCGTATCCGCAATCCCCTCACGGATCAGGACGTCGTTTAAGTCGGGGCCGGAGTCCGAGACCACCCGCGTTATCCCAAACTGTTCCCCGAGTTCCCGGAGAGCCCCCCGGAGGTCTACCCGCTCCGCGCCGCACCGGATGAACGGGTAACCCCGCGTGCGGAGGTAGTCGAGGTAGTCCTCCGGGGTCGCCTCCGAGACGAGGACGACGACGTCTTTCGTGTGCTCCATGTTGCGGTAGAAGTGGAGCAGATCTTTGAGTATGCCCCTGCTGTCGACGATGACGCTGACGGGGCGGGGGTCGTCCGGCCGGACCTCGGGCCGGTGCCGGTCCGCCTCTGCCTCCGGCAGGGTGATGTCCATGAAGAGTTCGATCCCGGTCTTTGCCGTGGCCGAACCCGCGAGGACCGCCCCCGGCTTGAGAGCCAGGAGCGCGCCGTAGTGCAGCCCGAGATCGACCTCAAAGCCCCGTACCGCGTGGTCCAGGCTCACGCTGTTGTGGATGATGACTTCCGGACACATGCAGGATGGATACGCGCGTTCGGGATATAGCCTGCGCGGATCCGCACCCCCCCGGTCGATACAGAAAGCCCTATCCTCTTTCCCGGCCGAGAACTCTTCACTAGAGGATATCATGGAGATTCCGCCCCACATCGCTGACCGGATGGCCCGGAGGATGGCCGACCGCGAATCGCTCCTCTCGTCCCGGGCGACCCGGAACGACGACTACCTCAGGCGATCCGGCCGCAAACCCGAGGACCCGGTCATCCGGCCGCCGTTCTTCCGGGACGCCGACCGGATCGTCCACTCGAAGGCCTACTCGCGCTACATCGACAAGACCCAGGTCTTCTACCTCGTCGAGAACGACCACATCACCCACCGCGTCCTCCACGTCCAGCTGGTCTCAAAGATTGCAAGGACGATCGGGCGGGCTCTCGGCCTGAACGAGGACCTGATCGAGGCGATCGCCCTCGGCCACGACATCGGCCACGTGCCCTACGGCCACCTCGGGGAGAAGTTCCTCGACGACCTCTGCAGGGAGCACGGGATCGGGAGGTTCAAGCACAACGTCCAGAGCGTCCGGTTCCTCGACGGTGTCGAGGACTGCGACCTCACCCTGCAGGTGCTGGACGGGATCCTCTGTCACAACGGCGAAACCCATAATCAGTGCCTCGCCGTCGAGGGCGAGGCCGGGTGGGACTCGCTTGCGGAGAAGCTGAGGGAGATCGAGGCGGGAGGCGACGCGCTCCCTTTCACTGCCGAGGGGTGCGTGGTTCGGTGCGCCGACAGTATCTCCTACCTCGGTCGCGACCTGCAGGACGCCCTCGAGGTCGCGGTCATCGACGATGGGGCTCTGCAGGAGTTCCCCGAGAACTGCATGGCCCTCTTCGGCATCACCGGGAGAGGGAAGGAGGATTTCTCAGAGATCAACCGGAGGGTGCTCGACGTCCTCATCAAGGACATCGTCACGAACAGTTACGACGCCGACTGCATCGCCTTCTCGGCGGAGGCATCGGCCTCTGTCGCGGCCTTCAAAGAGTTCAACCTACATCACATCTACGGGAACAAAAAACTCCTGAAAAACGAAGAGAAGATCCGGTTCATGTTCCGCTACCTCTTCGACCGCATCCTTGAGGATATCGGGAATGAGCGGAAAGACTCGTCGGTCTACGAAGACCTGATCGACGCGCCGTGGGCGTCCCGGCGGTACATCGATGCCGCTTCGCCGGCGGAGCTCGCGAGAGACTTCATCGCCGGGATGACGGACCGCTACTTCGAGCAGGTCTTCCGGCAGAGCATCCTTCCGGAGCGGGTCCGGTCGAGGTACCGGGTGGAAGGACCCTTGCCGGGAGAGCGGGACCGACCGTGAGCGAAGGCCCCTGACCGCCCGATATCGGCCGGAAATCTCGTTCTGGTCGATGGGTATAACCCGCTGGTTCCTATGAATTCATATCGCGTTACTCACTGACCCCCTCTATGCGCAGACCAATTCTCATTCTGGGCCTGGTCGCGGTTCTTGTTCTGGCAGCCGGTTGTATTGGGCTCGTCGGCCCCGACCCGAAGGTCGTGCAGGACTCCGCGACCCGGGACATCAGCCTCTCAAAAGGGCTCGTGTACAACGTGAACGCGGAGATCCGAAACGACGGAAGTGACGGAGACATCATCGTGACGGCGAGACTGATCGACGAGGAGAAAGGATTTACACGCGACGAAATCTCGGTGCAGGTTTTCATCCCCGGAGGAGAGACAAAATGGGTCAGCCTCGTCCTGGATGGGGACGTCGGCAGGACGTACCGGCACAGTGTTGAGGTGCGGTAACAGGAGGTGCTGGCGGGATGGACTTCTTCCTGAAAGCGAACAAGATGGTGGTCGGCTAGCCCCGTCGAAACCTACTT
>DAIRGM010000064.1:0-10965 GCA_036794525.1 Methanoculleus sp. | reverse complement strand
GTCGTCCTCTCGACGTCGGGGATGCGCGAGGGGATCAAGAGCGGCCTCTACACCGGCTGGGACGACATCCATCTCGGGACGATGCGGGCGATCGCACGCCGCGGCATCGAGCCGGAGGCCGTCCGGAACGCCATGATCGATATCGGGATCGGGGAGACCGACATATCGTTCTCGTGGGAGAACCTCTACTCACGGAACAAGGAGATCGTTGACCCGAAGGCGAACCGCTACTTCTTCGTGCCCGACCCGGTCGAGGTGACCGTCGAGGACGCCCCTTACCGCGAGGCCCACGCGGCCCTCCATCCGGGCGATCCCGCCCGGGGGGTCAGGACGCTCGTCGCCGAAGGGAGGATCCTCCTCCCGCGGGCGGATATCGAAGGGCGGAGCATGGTCCGGTTGAAAGACCTCTACAACGTCGGGATCGCGTGGGACGGCGATACGCCGCGGGTATCCTACGCAGGCGACGCACTCGAGGATGCCCGGCGCGAGAAGGCGCCGATCATCCAGTGGCTGCCGGCGGATGCAAAACTCCCCTGCACCCTTCTGCAGCAGGACGGGACCCTCGAAGGGTTCTGCGAACCATCGGTCGCCGGCGAGGCGAATAGGGTCGTCCAGTTCGAGCGGATCGGGTTTACCCGGGTCGACTCCGTCGAGGGCGGCCGGGTGAGCGCGTATTTCGCGCATAGGTGAAGAAGCGAGAGGAGGGACGGGCCCCCTCTTTCTCATGACCCGGGTGTCGGCGATACCGATCCCGGGCGCTCACGAACGGGGGGCCACCGCCGTCTCCTCCCGCCCGACCAGTTCCCGGAGCACCGCCCGCGCGAGCCCGGCATTCTCGTAATCCCTCTCCGCGATCACTTCCCGGATGCAGGCCGGCACATCGACGAACCGCTCGGCTTCCCGGATCTCGGCTGCGAGCGCAGCGATATCCCTCTTCTCCCGCATCCGGTCCCGGTGCCAGGCCGCCGACCCCCGTTCCGGGTCGATCGAGAGAACCGCCTCGTAACATTCCACCGCCTCGTCGTAGCGGCACATCGTCCCGAGCACCCAGCCCCGGCTCTGCCAGGCGAGAACGTGCTCCGGGTCAAGACTGAGCGCCCGATCACAGCAGGCGACCGCACTGTCGTGCTCCCCGAGGTGCGCGAGAGCGTAGCCCTTCCGCTGCCATGTCGTCGCATCGTCGGGGTCTACGGCGAGCGCCCGGTCAAAACAGGCGACCGCCTCGTCGTAGCGGCCGGCCTTGATGAGAGCAAACCCTTTCCTCCTCCAGAGGACGGGATCGTCGGGAGAGAGTTCAAGTGCCTTATCGTAACAGACGACCGCATCGGTGAAACATCCGGTGGTGCAGAGAGCCTGACCTCTGTGATACCATCGTTCGGCATCCTCATCTCTAGTCGCCATCGAACCTAAAGGGGGATCAACCCATAAGAAGATAACCCGGCCCGCAACGAATAAGACCGGTCGAACACGAAGTACCTACTCATGACAGAGAGGATTCTTGTTGCCTACGCTACCCGCTACGGCTCTACCGCAGAAGTGGCGGAAGCGATCGGCGACGAACTCCGCAAAACGGGCGTCGATGTCGATGTCCGGCCGGTGGGGGAAGTCCAGGATCTCTCCCCATACCGTGCCGCCGTCATCGGGAGCCCGATATACATGGGGAAATGGCTCCCGGAACCGCAGGTATTCATCGAGAGAAACCAGCAGCGTCTGCGCACCATCCCGGTCGCCTACTTCGCCGTGGGTCTCACGGTCACGAACAGAAGCCCCGAGATCCTCAGGAAAGCGGAAGCATCAATGGACTCGGTCAGGCTGCTCGTCAACCCGATGGAGGTCGGTATCTTCCCGGGCAGACTGGAGAGCAGCGGCCTCTCCTTCACCGACCGCACCATCATCAAGATGATCCGGGCAACGACCGGAGACTTCCGCGACTTTCAGGTCGTCCGCGCCTGGGCGCAGGCGGTGCACCTAAAAATCGCAGCGGCGTGACCGGCCGTCACACCGTTTTCACCGGCGGGATGCATGCAGCTCCCTCTTCTTGTGATACGAGATGCAATGTGCCGGCCTCCCGGGAAAAACGTGGGATCTTGATAACAGCGTATGAATAAAGTGGGCATGTGGCCCGATGCCGGGGTAAGATAGGTATATATACACCTATTCCGTATCACTGCACACCATGACCCGGATCAGGTGCTATCCAACTCAAATACCCCATAGCAGTCTCATAAAGCGCCCCAAACCGCCCGGGCGCCGGAGGATCGAAGGGATCCTTGCATGCTTCATCACACTCTGCCTCATCTGCGGGATGGGGCAGGCGTATAGTCTTGAGAATGCCACATCAGAGGACAGGTTTCTGGTCGGGACGGAACTCTATCTTAACGCCGACAGCGGAGGTGGGACGACGTCGAGCGGCTCCTCCGGATCCGGTGGCGGGTCATCATCCGCCCCCGTCCTGCTCTGGACATCCAGGTTTCCGGCTGCCGTAACGGCGATCGATATACGTGCCGACGGGGCCGTCGTGGTTGTCGGAACCGCCGACGGGAACGTCACCCTCCTAAACAGCAGCGGCACCATGCTCTGGACGGTGCCGGGCGACGATCCGGTCAGCGCGGTCGGGATCGCCGACGACGGGAACGGCATCGCGGCGGGAACCGGGGACCGGCTCATGGTGCTTGACGCGAGCGGCAGCGTCGTCTGGACAGTGAACGCCGGAAGTAAGGTTCTTGGGGCCGCGATCTCCCCGGACGGAGACTGCTGTGCCGCAGGGACCGGCGCGGGCGACCTCCTCGTCACCGACAACCGGGGAAGCGTCCTCTGGAGCGTTCCGCTTGGAAGCGCGGTCAACACCGTGGCGGTAGGCTCGGAGGGTATGCTCGTGGCCGCCGGTACCAAGAACGGCACGATCCGTCTCCTGGACGCCGAAAGCAACGTGCTCTGGACGCATGGTACAGGGGCCGCCGTTCACAGCGTCTCGATGACGGGTGACGGAGCCGTCATCGGCGCCGGAACCGCCGGCGGCACGGTCGTCATGTTGGACGGCGAAGGGAAAGGAGGCACCGTATGGACGGCAGAGAGCGCGGCGAACGCGGTCCACCTCGACGGCGACGGCTCCGCGCTCGGCGTCGGCACGGACGGCGGGTACACCTACCTGATGAACGGCGCCGGGCTCAGGACCTGGCAGCACGGCAGGATGAAGAACCTCGACGGGAAGAACTGTGCTGTCACCGGGATTGCGCTCTCATCATCGGCCGACTACCTGGTGATCGGCTCGGATAACCGGAACGTCTACTACTTCGCGTTCACCTCCCGGCTCCCGCCGACCGTGATAAAAGAGCTCGAACCGGCCTTCCCAGAAGAGACACCGGCCGCCGCCATGAAGACAACTTCCGCGGCCGGCGTCGCCGCCGCCGAGGCTCTGACGCCGCAGGAGGCGCCCGGGTTCTCTGTCGCCCTCTGCCTCGGGGCTCTGGCCGTTGTCGCCGTCTCGCGACGCAGAGGCCGATAGCCCGGATCGCAGAACCCACCATCATTCTTTTGTCGAACCGGGTTCCTCGAACCGCACAAAAAAGTGCTTATAGGACGGTCGCTCACCTCTATGAAGCACAAGGTGAAACCGGGTGAACAAATACTCTTTTGTCGCCAGAATGCCCGACAAACCGGGCGCGCTGCATCGCGTGGCCGAGATCGTCAAGTCCTACTCAGGTAACATCATCCGCATCCAGTACGACCGCCGGATCGATCCCGCCACGGTCTTCTTTGAGGTTGCCGCAGAACCGGAGGGATACTCCCGGATGAAAGAAGACCTCCATGCGCTCGGCTACCTCCAGGAATCGCTCCCCACCCTCGGGTTCCTCAAATTCTCCGTACACCTCCCCCATGAGCCCGGATCTCTCTTCGAGCTCCTCACCTACATCACCGGGGCGGGGGCGAACATCGCCTACATCGACTTCGACGACCGGCGGTGCGACCCCGGCAGAGTCACCATCAGCCTGAACGTCGAAGAGACCGCGATCGTCGAGAGCCTGCTCGACCGGCTGAAGTCCCGCTACCGGCTTGAGATCCTCGAGTACGACACCACCGGCGAGCAGCTCGACGACACCGTCTTCTACGTCCGGTTCGCCCAGACGGTGCGGGGGCTGATCGGGACGACGGAGGACGAGTTCCTGCTCTCGCTCCTGCAGGACGTCAACCACATCGTCCAGGAACTCAACAGCCTCGGCCAGGACCCGAGAGAGGTCTTCGAGTCCATCCTCCTCACCGGCCGGACACTCAAGAACACGACCGGCGACCGGTTCTACGCCGACGTCCAGCGCATCGGCCTCACCGACGACGTCGAGGTCTTCTGCTTCCAGATGCCGGGCGGCGGGAACATCTTCCTGCTCCGCGCCCCGGACGAGACGGTGATGATCGATACCGGATACGGGGTCTACCACGAAGACGCCGTCCGGATGTTCCGGCACTATGACCTCGGGGATCCGGGGAAGATCAAACAGATCTACATAACCCACGCCGACGCCGACCACTGCGGGGCGGCGGGGTTCTTCGACGCAAAGGCGTATACGCACACCGGGTCGCTCGAGATCATCCGCCGGGCAAACCGGGCCTACGGGTCGCGCAGCGAATCCTCAATCCTCGAAGAGGTCTACACGACCGTCATCAACCTCTTCTCGCAGTTCACCCCCCCGAAGAACCCCGAGGTCTTTGCAGCGGGACGGAACGGCATGCGCTCGATATTTCCCGTCCTCGCACGTTTCAGGGTCCACGACCTCGAGTTCGAGGTGCTGGAATCCCTCGGCGGGCACATGCACGGCCAGGTCTACTTCTTCTGCCCCACGCACGGGATCATCTTCACCGCCGACACCCTGATCAACTTCGGGAGCCTCGACGAGGAGCGGAAGCGCTACAACTCGCTCGCCGACTTCCTGGTGACCTCGGTCAACGTCGACAGCGACCGTGCACGCCAGGAGAGGAAGGCGCTGCTTGAGTTGATCCGGGAGACAGACGAAGAACTCGCCCCGCGTGGTCGCCGGTGCCTGGTCGCATGCGGCCACGGCGCCATATCCGTCCTCTCGGACGGGAGACTGGAAGCGGTTGGGGGGATCGAGCGCTACCGGGCAAAAGAGCCGGGAGAAGGTTAGGGGACGGCCAATCCCTGCTCGCCGAACAGGGCGATCAGCGCACCGATAACGACCATGACCCCGCCGACCATCAACACCAGAGACTCCAGCTGGGTGAGGAGGAGGAGGGTCGAGACGATCCCGACGGCCGGGATGACCGGGAACCTGCCGATATTGCCCGGTATCCGGAACGGCCGGGCCACGCCCGGCGCGCGGTAGCGGAGCAGGATCACGGACGCGTTGATGATAGCAAACGTCACGAAGAGCGTGAAGTTCGTGATGCTTGCAACGAAGTCGATCTCGCCGGCAAAGAGGAAGACCATGGAGGCGAGTGCAACGGCGATGGTTGCCGCCCAGGGCGTCCGTGTCCGGGAGTGCACCCGGGCGAAGACCGAAGGGAGCGAGAACGAGGAGGCCATCCCGTAAATGATCCGGGAGGACGCCATCATCATCAGGAGGGCGGTGTTTGCGGTGGCAAAGAGGGCGATGACGGAGATGACGGTGAACGCCGCGGGACCGAGGGCGACGGCCGCGACGTCGGCGAAGGGTGCCCGGGAGGCGGCGAGCTGCTCCCATCCGACGACGGAGACGGCGGCGAGGGAGACCAGGATATAGAGGACGACGGAGATGGCAAGCGCGATCATCAGGGCGAGGGGGATGGTTCGTTCGGGGTTTCTGGTCTCTTCCGAGAGTTTCACGATCTCCTCAAACCCCATGTAGGCAAAGAAGACGAGTGCGGAGGCCTGCAGGAGACCCGGAACCCCGAAGGGCATCTCGAAGTAGTCTACCCGTCCAAGATACGGGAGGCCGATCAGGATGACCATGACGATGCCGCCGACCTCGACGAGGGTCATGGCGATGGCGGCCCGGGCGGTCTCCTTGATGCCGTAGAGGAGGATCCCGGCAAGGACGAGGAGGAGCAGGATCGCAGAGGGGAGAGCCGGGACGCCGAAGAGATCCGAGAAGTAGCCGGCGAAACCGAGCGAGACGGTCGCGGCCCCGAGGATCCCGGAGAGGGCGATCAGCCACCCGACGACGAACGCGAGCCTCCTCCCGAAGGCGTTCGAGACATACTCGAACTCGGCGCTCGCACGGGGGTACATCGACGAGAGTTCGGCATAACTCAATGCGCTGAACGCGGCGATGGCGGCGGCGACGGCGAACGTCAGCCAGACACCGTTTCCGGCCATGCCGGCCGCTTCCCCGAGCAGGGCGTAGATACCGGCCCCGAGGATGATCCCGACGCCCGAGAGGGTGACCGCGGGAAGGCCGAGTTCGCGCCGGAGTTTCGTTCCGGGAGCCGGGGCGGCCCGGTCCTCGTTCGACATGTACAATCCTATGCGCCTGCAGCATTTATGGATATCCAGCAGGCTCTGCTGCACCGCGGAGAGGGCGTTTCCGGAGACCTCCCGGTGCTTTCCCGGGGATTGATCCGGGAGAGAATCGATCCTGCATATCGGGTACACCATATGTTTTTATCAGATGCGTACTCCGGAGGCATCCATACAGGGGGGATAGAGATGGGGCAGAACATACTCAGTCTCTTACGGCAAGAACATGCGAAGATGCTGATGCAACTGGGGGAACTCCAGCAGAGGGAGATCCGTGACCGGGCAGAGTTGTTCAACCAGATGAAGAACACCCTTCTGCCGCACATGGCCGGCGAGGAACGGGTCTTCTATCCGCGGCTCGAAGAGCAGGGGCTGCATGACCTCACGGCAGGATCGCGGGAGGAGCATAAGATCATTCAGGCGCTCATCGACCGGTTAAACAGCATCTCAACGGCCGACGAAGAGGACTGGGTCGACGCGGTGTCGCAACTCCAGGAGGCGGTGAGGGGCCATGTCGACCGGGAAGAGAAAACGGTCTTCCCGGAAGCCAGGCAGAAGATGGACGATGCCCTCCTCCTGCGTATCGGCAACCGGTTCGAGGAGGCGAAGGGGAAGGCCCACCTGCGACCGCTCAGGTGATTCCTGCGATCTCCCGGGCGGGTGCCGGGGTCGCGGATCCGGGCATAACTCATATATATCGTGATTCCCCATGCACGCCTCCCTGTCAGGGGGAGTGATCAGATGGCGCAGAATATTATTGATATCCTGAAGCAGGAGCACGAGATGGTGCTCTCGCAACTCTCTGAACTCTCAAGCACGGGCACGAGCAACCGGGAGCAGAAGTACAACACCATGAAGGAGAACCTCATACCGCACATGATCGGGGAGGAGCAGGCCGTATACCCGAAACTCATGGACTCAGGGATGAAGGAGATAGCCCTCGAGTCGATCGAGGAGCACAACGCGGTCAAGACGCTCTTATCCCAGCTCGACAGCGTATCCACGTCGGAGGAGGATGTCTGGGTGGCGAAGATAACGGTGATCCAGGAGAACCTGAAACACCATATCAGCGAGGAGGAGGAGCATATCTTCCCCGAGATGCAACAGAAGATGAGCAGTAGCGATCTCTCGAGTCTCGGCAGCAGTTACGAAGAGGCAAAGAAGAGCGCGATGCCGATGGCGGCACGCTGAGCAACCGGGCGAAGGTGTCGGCACCGCTCTTTTTTGGCCGGGATCGTCCGGGCGAAACCGTTAAGTTCCTCTTCCCCTATTCTCCCCCGGACGGAGGACGCGTATGCCACAGGTTCTTGAACTGATCCGGGAGGATCACGATCTCATCAGGGCGCTCTTCGACGAACTCGAGAGCAATCCCGAGACCCGGGACGTCCGGTGCATCACGCTGCGCCGGGAACTGCCGGGGCACATGCATGCGGAGGAGGTTACCCTGTATGCGCATCTCCGGGACAGGGTTCCGGAGGAGATACGGCGGTCGCTCGACGAGCATAACGAGGTTCGTACGACGCTTGCACGCTTCGAGAGAATCTCGCTCCAGAACGACGCCTGGTTGCCGGAGCTCCGTGAACTGAGGGAGGATGTGGAGGCGCACTTCACAACGGAGGAGCAGAGAGTCTTCGCCCTGGCAGAGCAGCACCTCAGCAGGGGCAACCTCTTTGAACTCACCGAGACATTCCAGCGGGAGAAAGAGGCGGCGGCACAGACTGCGGTGATGTGACCTGCCTGTGCTCCACGGTCGCGGTCAGATCACCGCGCCTCTGCCGCATGCGTGGGGCCAGGGGGGAGAGACGGGCTACGAGAGGTCCCCCCCGGAGGTGGTGAACCTATCGAGTTAATGCTATTTATTCAACAAATGAATAAAGTTAAATAGCTTAGATATATATTGAGAGTATGGTGCCACTGCATCTGCGGTGCATCATGAGAGCAACGGAATGCGGAGGAACTGGAATACCAGATGAAGATCTCCCGTTGGCAAGAGGCTGATGAAGTAACGATCACGCCCTGAATTCTCATAAGCATCAACGTAATGAACCAACAGGTCACCCGGGAGGAGCTGAGGGGACGCGAACCGTCATCCGGGTGCCTCTGGAGACGCCATGGAAGCCGGGCGGGAACGGTGTCACCGTCCCCGCCCAACCTATTCTACCGCTGTTTTCCTCCATGGGCTCTCTGCAGAAGCGGATTCATCCCGGACCGGCTGCAAAAATACCATTGACATATCCCGAAAGTAAACCACTTTAACAACTATTATCCACGCAGAAGTCTGATTGAACTTCTATGGACGTTCTCATCACGAGCGGGAGGACGATCGCCCAGGGCAGAAAACTCTACTACAAAGACATGCCCGGATATTCCGATGAAACGGCACGCTGTTTCGTCAACCCGTTCGATCTCCTGGAACTCGGGGCCGCGGCGGGCGACTATCTTCTCCTCTCGACCGGCACGGGAGAAGAGGTGTTCAGTGCCACACCCTGCGACGATCTCGTCTCGGGAACCGTATTCATCCCCTGCGGGCCGCACGCAAATGCAATCCTGCACGCGACCACGCGGGGAACCGGTGCTCCGGATTACAAATGGCTGGAAGGGACGGTGACCCTGACCCGGAGGCCCCCGCGATCGGGCTGGGATATCCTCATCGAGGAAGGCGGGGCCGCATGCCCTCCGGTGCCGGTGCCCGTCGGCGGGGAAGACAGGGATCTCGTGACCATCCGCGATGTTGTCTGCCCGCTCTGCGGGTGCCTCTGCGACGACCTCGTCGTGAAGGTCGGGAGCGGGGCCGTCAGATCGGTCGATAACGCATGCTCGCTCGGCTCGGAGAAGTTCCTGTCGCAGAGCCGTCTCACGCACCCGATCTCGAGTGATGGAGGTACCTGGAGAGCGATCGACTTCGAAGAGGCGATCCGCCGTACCGCGGAGGTGCTCGCCGACGCCGAACGGCCGCTCCTTTTTGGGTGGAGCGGGACGTCCGCGGAGGCGCAGTGCATCGGCATCCATATCGCCGAAGCGATCGGGGGCGTCATCGACAACTGTTCGTCGATCTGCCACGGCCCGTCGATCATGGGCATCCAGGAAGCGGGCCACCCGGGGTGCACGCTCGGTACGGTGAAGAACCGGGCCGACGTCGTGATCTACTGGGGCTCGAACCCCATCGAGTCGCACCCCCGCCACCTCTCCCGGTATACGACGTTCGTCAACGGGAAGTACCGGGACAACGGGCACCACGACCGGACTCTCGTCGTCGTGGACATTAGAAAGACCGATACCGCGAAGATTGCCGACGAGTTCATACAGATCAAGCCGGGCGGGGATTACGCCGTGTTTTCAGCCCTCCGGGCAATCCTCAGGGGTCACGCGGATATCCTTCCTGCAACTGTCGGAGGCGTTCCGCGGGAGAGGCTGATCTGGTTCGCCGACCTCTGCAGGAACACCCGGTTCGGGGCGCTCTTCACGGGGATTGGCCTGACGCAGTCTCCCGGCAGATACAAAAACGTCAGGAACGCCATCCAGCTCGTCGACGAACTCAACCGGCATACGAAGTTCACTCTGACCCCCATGCGCGGGCACTGGAACGTCAACGGTACCAACCAGACGTTTTCGTACCTCACGGGCTACCCCTACGGCGTCGATTTCTCGCGCGGCACACCGTATTACAACCCCGGTGAGACGACGGCGGTCGATCTGCTCCGCCGGGGCGAGGCCGATGCATGCCTCATCATCGGCGCCGACCCCGGGGCACACCTGCCGAGGAGGTGCAACGAACACCTCGCGACGATCCCGACCATCGTCATCGATCCGTTCGTCTCGCTCAGCACCTCCTTTGCGGATCTCCATATCCCGGTCGCATGCGTAGGCATCGACTGCGAGGGGACGGGCTACCGGATGGACTCCGTCCCGATCCGGATGAAGAAGGTTCTCTCCTCGGGCCTCCCGACCGACGAGGAGGTGTTGTCGCAGATCCTCTCCCGGGTACAGGGGAGGCGCCAGCCGTACGGCGTAAACGTTCAGAAGAGGGTCTCTTCGGAAGCGCCGCCGGCAGCATGATGCGCACCGCAGAAGTAAAGGCAAATAGTTCGACCTGCGACAAAAGTTAAATATACTCCACCACCAACAGATAGAATGGTGTCGCCGCAGTGGCGGGCATCCTTGAGATCCAATCTTTAAACCTCACGGGAACGGGGAAGAGCCCGACCGGGCATCGTGCCGGATGTTCCGGAAGACGCCTCAACAGGGCGACAGGGATTGTTCCCGCTCTTCTCCACCCCGTCTTTCGGTTTTATGATAGTATTAATGATAAACCATGCGTTACGCAGAAGAAGAACGATCGATAACGGGCGTTCGCACGAGAAAGAAACAGAGTAGAAACTCAAAGAACAGTTTTCAGTGTAAAGGGAGGTAATAGCAGCGAGTTGTGTTTCCCGAGGGCTCGCGCACCTCAGTACCGCACATCACGTGAGAGGGCTTAACTTCTGGGTTCGGAATGGGTCCAGGTGTTTCCCCTCTGC
>DAIRGM010000063.1:0-11095 GCA_036794525.1 Methanoculleus sp. | reverse complement strand
TATATTACCCGGAGAGCAGGATCATCGCCGCGGTGCATCATGAAGTTAAGCGCAAGAAACCAGCTTCCCGGAAAAGTAAAGGCCATCGATGAGGGCGTCGTCACCGCAGAGGTCGTCATCGCGCTGGACGGCGGCGGCGAACTCATCTCAGTCATCACGAAGAAGTCCGTGGAGAATCTCGGGCTTGCCGTCGGCAAGAAGGTCTACGCCGTGGTCAAGTCGACCGAGGTCATGGTCGCCATCGACTAAAAACCCACCCATTTTACCCCGCTCTGCAGTTTCCAGGGCGGCAACGCATAAATAGACCGGCAACCGTTCTGCCAGCATACCCACATGGCACGAGAATACCCTCCCCTGCTGATTGCGGTCATCATCTGCGTCCTGATGACCCTGCTCGCCGCCACCTACGCCCTCCTCGCGAACGCGGGCGCACCCCCTCCAAAAGAACCAGCCCTCCCCCCGCCCCCGGCCGGAACCCCGGGAACCCCGGTCGCGACGGGCGCCCCGGTGCAGGTTGCGTCCCGCACGTTCTCGATCAGCGTCACTCCGTCGTCCGCCACCGCCCGGCCGGGCGATACCGTCAGGTTCACGCTCACGGTGCACCCCGAGGGCGGATTTGCCGCACCCATCGAGGTCAAAGTCACCGCTACGGCGCTCGGGGGCGTATACCGCGATAACCATGACCTCGGCACAATCTCCGCACCCTACCCACCGCTCACCTACGAGGTCGCGGCCCCCGACCTCCCGCCCCTCGTCTCCACCGCGACCGTGGACGCCGTGGTCACGGCGACCGGAGGGGGCGCCGTGCGGACCGAGCGGGTGCAACTGGTCATCAGGAGATAGAGCACCGGCACGGCATATCGGCCGGCATGGTCGTTGCAGCCGGATTGCGGCACGTCCCGGCCGCATCTCTCTTCTCACACACCTACACCCCGGACACCCATCTACGATATCTCCAAATTGCCTCTTAATCCCTCAAATCACCCAGTTTGAAGGACGGTTCTGAGCTACCCGCACGGCCTGCGGGACGGTTACCGGGGTCGACAGCCGCAACAGAGAATCGAGAGAATATCTACAATATAGAGAGTATTGTGCAAACCCCTTAGTTTCCACTGGAGATTTTGGCAGGCGGGACTGAACTGCCCGGCGAGGATGGGGCAGTGTCCCGGCACCCGGTTCGGGATACCGGGAAAGACCGCACTCTCCCGGGGGTTTACCGGAGCAAAACGAGTGCGGAACGGCAGATCGTCGCGGCTCCGGGCGTTAAGAGAACTCACTCCACCGCATCGAACCAGACGGGGTCGGGACAGTCCGCCGGCCCGCCGTAGTTGATGGTGATCTCTTCATCCCTCGATATCGGCCGGTGGGCGGAGATGCGGATCGCGCCCTGGAGATGATCGCAGACGTGATCCGCGTTCGCGTGGTAGGAGTGGTTGTAGAGCGACCCGTAGCCCAGCGCCACGGCGGCGAGATCCCCCCAGGCGAAGTAGTAGTCGAAGAGGTGCGTCTTATCGAGAAGTTCCTGCTCGTCCGCTCCAGCGAGCACGATCACCGGACAGGTCTCGATCACCTCACCGGCCGCAAGGTCCCTGCGGGCGAAGACGCCCCGCCCGCGGCACCCCGACGAACCGATGTACACCGTCTTCGGAGGGGAGAAGACCCCTTCTGTCTCGTTGGAATTGTCGATCATGGTTTCGCTGTGACTCCAGATCTGTGGATAAGAGCGGTTTACTCTGCCGGACAAAAAGGCTGCGGAGGCTCCGCCCCGATAAACCGGAATCCCGGCCCGTCCGGGCCGGGAACTGCACCATGCACCGTCGGCGCGGCAGAAGGGTGAGCGAAAGAATGTTCTAGTCGCACGACTCCACTGGCTCTTCGGGAGGGGGAACGATCGGGGACGTCATCGTAGCGCACGACCTCTTGAAGCGGTTCGGGGACCTCGTCGCGGTCGACCGTATCGCCTTCCAGGTCAGAGAAGGGGAGGTCTTCGGGTTTCTCGGCCCGAACGGAGCGGGGAAGACAACGGCCATGAAGATGATCCAGTGCATCTCCCCGAAATCCGGCGGAACCCTGGAGGTCTTCGGCATGGACGTGGATACCCGGTCGCGCCGGATCAAGAGCCGGCTCGGGGTGGTGCCGCAGGAGAACAACCTCGACCCGGACTTCTCGGCCTACCGGAACCTGCTGATCTACGCCCGCTACTTCGACATACCGAAGCGGGAGGCGGAGAAGCGGGCCGACGAACTCCTCGCGTTCATGCAACTCGAGGAGAAGCGAGACGTCCTGGTCGACAAACTCTCGGGCGGGATGAAACGGCGGCTGATCATCGCCCGGGCGCTCGTCAATGAACCGGAACTGCTCATCCTCGACGAGCCCACCATCGGGCTCGACCCGCAGGCGCGGCACCTGATCTGGGAGAAACTCAGGAGCCTCCGGGCCGAAGGAAACACCCTCGTCCTCACCACCCACTACCTCGACGAAGCGGAACGCCTCTGCGACCGGCTGGTGATCATGGATCGCGGCAGGATCCTCATCGAGGGTGCCCCGGCAGACCTCATCCGGGAACATGCCGGGAGCAACGTCGTCGAGGTCGAGCGGACAGAGAAGGCGGTCGCCCGCCTGAAAGAACTCGGGGTGAACTACGACCTTGCCGGCGACGTCCTCCAGGTCTTCACGGATCGCCCGAACGAGATCGCACAAGAACTGCTCGAGGTCTGCCGGCACGAGGCGGCGGTGACGGTCAGGCCGGCAACCCTCGAGGACGTCTTTCTGCGGATGGCGGGGAGGAGCCTCCGGGAGTAGCGATGGTCGACATCACCACGAGAGTCCAGAGCGTCTGGCGGAGGAACTGGGACGCCTTCCTCAGGACCTACCGGGTGAACTTCATCCCGCCCTTCGTCGAGCCGGTCCTCTACCTCCTCGCGCTGGGGTTCGGTCTCGGGACGTATATCGAGGCGGTCGACGGAATACCATACCCCGTCTTCATCGCACCCGCCCTCGTCTCGATATCGGTGATGTACTCGGCCTTCTTCGAGTGCACCTACTCCTCCTTCGTCCGGATGTACTACCAGAAGACGTTCGACGCCATCATCGCGACACCCGTCAGCATCGACGAGGTGATCGCCGGCGAGATGCTCTGGGGCGCCACCCGGGGGATGATCTACGCCACACTGATGCTCCCCGTGCTCCTCATCTTTGGCGTCGTCGCCATGCCGTCGTCCCTGCTCCTCATACCCTTCGCGTTCCTCGCCGGTCTCCTCTTTGCAGGCATCGCGATGTGCTTCACCGCGATCACACCGAGCATCGACGCGCTGAACTACCCCTCGTTCCTCTTCATCACCCCGATGTTCCTCTTCTCGGGGACGTTCTTCCCGCTCGACCTCTTACCGGAACCGATCCAGTACTTCGCCCTCGCCGCTCTGCCGCTCACGCACGTCGTCAGCATCAACCGGGCGATCACGCTCGCGGCGTTTTCGCCGGTGAACCTCCTCAACCTCGCCTGGATCGCGGCGGCTACCGTGATCTTCTTCCTCCTCGCCATCAGGCTGATGCGAAGGCGGCTCATCGTGTGACGGCGCGGTCACCTAAAAAAGGGTTAGAATTGGGGTTTTCTGTGCTTCGGGAGGCAGTCCCGGCAATAGACAGGTCTGCCTTCGGTCGGCTTGAACGGAACTTCACACGCTTTGCCGCAGTCGGAACAGACCGCCTTGTGGAACTCACGGGGGCGGTCGTCATAGGAACGGGGGCCCCTGCGGGGATATCTCTCTTCCATCGGAATTTCACTCACTCTAGGAAACAGTATTCTTACTGGCTACTCAGAACCGGGGTTTTCTGTGCTTCGGGAGGCAGTCGAGGCAGTAGACGGGTCGACCCTCCGTCGGCTTGAACGGAACTTCACACGCTTTGCCGCAGTCAGCGCAGACTGCTTTGTGGAACTCTCGGGGGCGGTCCTGGAACGATCGGGGGCCCCTGCGGGGGTATCTCTCTTCCATATACTTCAACCATGCAGATAGTCTGCACATATTCAACTACCTGCTTGCATAAAAAGGTGCTTCTCAGGGGTCCGGGAGGGCGGAGAGGCGGTGCGTGTTCGGGGTGCACGGGGACCAGAATTCGCCTCCAGAGGGGCTGTTTTCCTCCGGAGAGGGGATCATGACGCAATGCTTTTATCGATACTATCCTATCGAAAGATCATCCAACTATGTACACGATAACCGTTCTCTTTTGCAAACCGGCAGAACATCGGTTCTATTCCGGAAACGGAGTCAGGGAGAGTGGGCCGGCATGATGGACGACGTCCACACCGACGAACCTCCCGATAGCAGACGTAAGGTTAAACACCGGGACAGGAAGACGATCGGTCCGGTCCCGAACCTTGAGGAGCACGTAAAACCCGACTGGTGGCGGGGCATCTTCAATCGCCTCTACTTGAAGACCGACGGCGACGTCGTCGACGACCCCGGGATCACCGAGAGGGAGATCGACCGGATCGTCCGGGTTTTGCACCTCCAGCCCCACGAGAGGGTTCTCGACCTCTGCTGCGGCCAGGGCAGGCACACCCTCGAACTCGCGCGCAGGGGCTACAACGTCGAAGGCCTCGACCAATCCCACTACCTGATCCAGCGGGCCCGGTCAACCGCAAAGAGAGAGGCGCTCCCCGTCCGGTTCAGGGAGGGGGACGCCCGGCGGCTCCCCTACCGCACCGACACCTACGACGCCGTCCTCATCCTCGGGAACAGTTTCGGCTACTTCGACTCCGTCGAGGAAGACGTGCGGATCCTCACCGAGATCCGGCGTATCCTCAAACCCTGGGGGCGGGTGCTCCTGGACGTCGCCGACGGCGAGTACTTGCGCGATCACTTCCAGCCGAGGTCGTGGGAGTGGATCGACGACACCATGTTCGTCTGCCGCGAGAGGTCGCTCTCGTTCGACGAACAGCGCCTGATATCCCGTGAGGTGATCACGGACGTCGAGAAAGGCGTCGTGGCCGACCAGTTCTACGCCGAGCACCTCTACACCCCCGACGCGCTCCGGCGGCTCCTGGAACGGGCGGGTTTCTCCGGGATTGACTCCCACGATATCCCGACCGAGTCGCAGCGCAACCAGGATCTCGGGATGATGGAGCGCCGCCACATCGTCACCGCGCAGGTCAGGAAGGAGTGGTCGGCACCGAAGACGAAGGGGCAGGAACGGGCAAAACACGTCGCGGTGGTCCTCGGCGATCCGGCCAAACCCGACGCCCTGAAACCCTCCTGCACCTTCGACGACGACGACTTCTACACCATCGACCAGATGAAGGCGGCGCTGCGGGAACTCGCGGGCTACCGGTTCACCTACCTCTGCAAACATGAGACGCTGGTCCAGGATCTCCCGCGGCTGAAGGGGAAGGTGGACTACGTCTTCAACCTCTGCGACGAGGGGTTCAACAACGACCCGAGGAAAGAGCTTCATGTCCCGGCACTCCTTGAGATCTACGGTATCCCGTATACCGGGGCCGGCCCGCAGTCGCTCGCGTTCTGCTACGACAAATCGCTCGTGCGGGGGATCGCAAAAGAGATGGGGATCCCGGTGCCGGACGCCTGTTTCATCACCCCGGGCGACCGCACCTACGATGCCGGGATGAAGTTTCCGGCGATCGTCAAGCCGAACGCAGGCGACTCGTCCTACGGCATCACGCAAGAGAGCATCGCCCACACCATCGAGGAACTCTCCGAGATCATCACAACGCTCCGGACGACGCTCGGCTACGGCTGCTCGCTCCTCGTCGAGGAGTTCCTCACAGGAAAGGACATCAGCGTCGGTATCATCGGGAACCCGGCGGGATACAGCATGGTACTGCCCGTCATCGAGGAGGACTACTCCGCCCTGCCCCCGGACCTCCCCCGGATCTGCGGCTACGAAGCGAAGTGGCTCCCGGACTCGCCCTACTGGAAGGTGACGTCAAAACCGGCGGATCTCCCCGAGAAGATCGAGAAGATGATCGTGCGGTGCTGCCTCGCCCTCTTCGAGCGCCTGGAGTGCCGCGACTACTGCCGGTTCGACTGGCGGCTCGACGAGCACGGCAACCCGAAACTCCTCGAGGTCAACCCGAACCCCGGCTGGTGCTGGGACGGTCACCTCGCCAAGATGGCGAAGTACGCGGGCCTGACCTACCCCGAGATGCTCGGCCGCATCCTGAGAGCCGCGGAGGAACGGTTCGGGATGGAGACGGAGCGGGATACGCGTGAGACGGGCAAGGAACAACTCCCGTTCGATCTCAGCCAGGAGACGGCCTGACCCGTACCACCCTTTTTTTGTCCCGCGGGCGGCCGGCAACCATCAGTATAAAATATCCTCCGGCACATAGATCAGTTATATGGCCGACGAATACCGGACCGCGACGGTCCAGGGCAGGGAGGTTCCCTACGATCCGGAGCAGTTACGCAAGATCAGCGAGCACCCCTGCTACTCTGATAAAGCGTGCCACGCCTTCGGGAGGTGCCACGTCCCCGTCGCTCCGAAGTGCAACGTCCAGTGCAACTACTGCATACGGGACTTCGACTGCGTGAACGAGAGCCGGCCGGGCGTGACGAGCAGGGTGCTCTCCCCGGAGGAGGCGCTCAACCTCGTCAGGAAAGTCATGCAGGAGCATCCCTACGTGAAGGTGGTCGGGATCGCGGGGCCGGGCGAACCGCTCGCAAACCCCGAGACGTTCGAGGCGCTGCGGTTGATTCACGAGGAGTTCCCGCGCCTGATCATGTGTATCAGCACGAACGGCCTTGTGCTCCCCGAGTCCATCGAGGAACTCGCGAAGTACGATGTCGGGAACGTCACGGTCACGCTCAATGCCATCGATCCTGCAATCGGCGAGAAGATCTACTCCTGGGTCGAGTACGGCGGGAAGAAGTACCACGGGCGTGAGGCGGCCGAACTCCTCCTCTCGCAGCAGATGAAAGGGATCGAGATGGCGGTGGCAAAGAAGATGCTCGTCAAGGTAAACACCGTCTACATCCCCGGGATCAACGACGAGCACATCCCCGAGATCGCGAAGAAGGTCGGCGAGATGGGGGCGTTCACCTTCAACGTCATCCCGATCATCCCGCAGTACAAGTTCGCCGGGATAACCCCCCCGACGCCGGCGGAGAAGCGGGAGATGCAAGACCGGTGCGAACCCTACATCAAGCAGATGCGCCACTGCGCACGCTGCCGGGCGGACGCGATCGGGAAACTCGGCCAGGACGTCCAGTCCTGTGTCTACCAGCAGATGAAGGATGAGAAGAAAGAATAACCTCTTTTTCTTTCGCCGGGCTGACCGGCCATGACGACGATACAACTCCGGGCCGACCAGCCGTTCGACCTCGACCTGACACTCTCCTGCGGGCAGGCATTCCGCTGGGAGAAGGCGGACGGGTGGTGGCGGGGGGTCGTCGACGGCCGCGCCGTCCGGATACGGCAGGAGAGAGACCTCCTCACGTTCGAGGGGACGGATGAGGGGTTCGTTTGCGACTACTTCCGGCTCGATCAGGATCTCCCGGCGATCCTCTTGTCGATCGACCGCGACCCGGCGATAAGCGCCGCCATCCGGGAGTGCCGCGGCCTCCGGCTTGTCAGGCAGCCGCCGTGGGAGTGCCTGGTCTCCTACCTCTGCGCCACGAACACGAACATCCCGGCGGTGAAGCGGCGGGTCGCGCTGATGGCGGAGCGCTACGGGAGGCCGATAGACGGACCTTTCGGCACGGCGTACTCGTTTCCGGAGCCAAAAGCACTCGCGGGGGTCTCCCGCACGGATTTATGGGACTGTAAACTCGGCTACCGGACGGATTATATCTGCGAGGCCGCCCGCTTCGCAAGCGAAAACCCGGACTGGGCGGAGCGGGTCGCCGCCCTTCCGTTCGAGGAGGCGCGGCGGGCGCTGATGACCTTTAAGGGCGTCGGGCCGAAGGCGGCGGACTGCGTGCTGCTCTTTGCGTTCGGGTTTTTTGAAGCGTTCCCGGTCGATGTCTGGATACGCCGGATCGTGGGGGAGACCTACCTCCCCGGCCTCTCCGGGAAAGGGTGCACCCCGGCGGAGTACGAGCGGATCCGGCGGTTTAGCCGGGACTACTTCGGGGAGTACGCGGGGTATGCGCAGGAGTATCTCTACTGCGCACGCGGCCCGGCGCGCCGGGCGGGGGCGCCGTGACGGGTCACGGCGCCGGGACATATACGATTATTCTCGCCATCAGGCTGATGGGGTTACCGTTTTTCAGGATGAGGCGCCTCTTCGGGGCAGAGCATGAAGAGCCCCTCTGCACGCTCCAGGATGAAAGCGGGGCCCCGCCATTCTGTGTTATACGCTGACGGTACATGTCGGCATTTGGCATACTGCCAGGAACCCTCCGCTTCACCGTGCTCTCATCGAAGAGATCACCATGGAGTAACCATTATACTCAATATGACCCCATAGAATACTATGGTTACGACGATTCAACTTCAACCGGAAACCAAGTCTCGCCTGGATGATGTAAAGATCCATCCGCGAGAGACCTACGACGAGACGCTGAACCGCCTCCTTGACATGGCGTATGATCCGGAACCGCTCTCCGAAGAGTCCATGAAGAAGATTGAAGAATCCTTTGACGACATCCGTGCCGGTAGAGTTCGTCCCTTCGAGGAGTATGTGCAGGAACGTGGCCTATGATATGGCGACTGCTCATCACGGCAGGCGCCGAGCGGGACCTCGATATCATCCCGGAATTTGATCGCAAACGAATTAAGGATGAACTCTGTGCTCTGGCAGATGAACCGAACCCTAAATCTTATGTCAAAAAGATGAAAGGGCATTCACGCAATCCCCTGTACTCTTTTCGTGTTGGGCAGTATCGAGCGGTCCTCACCATCGAAGGTAATACCATGATAATCACCCTGGTCGAGGTCGGAGACCGGAGTAAGGTCTATCGGAAATATTGATCCGGCACAACGATCTGCATGGTGTGCCAGGGTGCTGAACGCAACGTTCTAGTAGTGTACGGCTTCCCACCGGCTATCGCCATGACTGCCCCCGCCCCTCGCGGGCGGGGGAGGAGCGCGAAGCGCGGGAGGGGGGGGCTACATATCTCTTCACAGGATGGAGAAGGGGAAGTCTCCCTCGCGAACCCTTTCGTAAATTCTCCTGCAATTCACATCACCACCGTGGAAGAGCATTCGCCGCGGTCTGGATGACAGATGAGGAAGATACCCAGGCAAGGCGAGGTCTCGCAAAGTGAGTTACCCCGCACGGGGCCCAAAGCGAGGTTCACTCCTTCTTGCTGCTGACCCGCTTCAGGACGAGCAAGACTCCAGCGAGCAGGATGAGGATACCGATACCGGCGAGGCCGAGGATGACCAGGGCAACGGGCACGCTGCAGACCGGAATCACGGGCGAGGCGATGGCGATTGCGACCCGGTTCCCGGGAGGCACAAACGTCACATTCTCACAATCCAGGTGCCGGGACATCGGCATATCGTAAACATGCGCCCTCACTTCCGGGGGCATACCCTCCAGGAACTCGGGGCAGGCCTGCTCGTAGTACTCGCCGAGGGATGCGTTCTGCTCCAGCATCCGCTCGTATATCTCCGCGTGCGACTCGTCGAACGAGTACTCGATGGCGGTCTCCCCTGCAGCCGGGCCCGGCACGAGAGAGATCGCCGCGAGCAGGGCGAGGAGGAGAACGTATCCTTGCTTCTTCATGGTCGTCATCAGAGGGGCCGGGAGTCCGGTGGCCCCCGGCTATGACCGGTGATGGGCGCCCGGGGCATAAAGCCGTTGTGGGGTTCCGACCCGGCAAAACTCGCGATGAAACCGTTATCCCGCATGCCGAGCACCCCCTCCGGCGCACCCTCGGCCACCACCTTCCCCTCCTCGATGAGGCAGAGGCGGTCGGCGAGTTCGAGGGCGTCGCGGAGGTTGTGGGTGACGACGATGCAGGGGATGCCGGCGCGCCGTATCCGGTCGCGGAGCTCGCTCCGCATCGCCCCTTGCGCCCGCATATCGACGGCGGCGAGCGGTTCGTCGAGGAGGAGGAGGTCCGGGTTGAGCACCAGCGCCCGGGCGAGGGCCACCCGCTGCCGCTGCCCGCCCGAGAGCCTGCCGACGTTGACGTCCGCAAGATCGGCGAGGTTCATCGTGCGGAGCTGGTTCGTCACGAAAAACGCGATCTCCGGCCGCGGAACCTTCCGGCAACGGAGGCCGAACGCCACGTTCTCAAAGACGGTCATGTGCGGGAAGAGGGCGTAGGACTGGAAGAGGTGGCCGATCTTCCGGCTCTCGGGAGGAATATCGATCCTCTCTTCGGACGAAAAGAGCGTCCGGTCCCCGAGGGTGATCTCGCCCGCATCAGGCGTGAGGATGCCGGAGATCAGGTTCAGCACCGTGGACTTGCCCGCCCCGTTCTCACCGACGAAGACGAGGGTCTCGCCGGACCGGACGGAGAGCGTGACGTCGAGGACGAAGTCACGCAGCTCTCGGACGGCATGGATAGAGAGCATCAGTACTTCCTCCGGGTGACGATCTTCACGGCAGAGATCACCGCAAACGATATCACGACAAGGATGATGGAGAGGCTGATCGCGGCGTTCATGTCTCCCTGCATGGTCGTGTAGATCGCAAGCGGCATCGTCTGGGTCCTGCCCTGGAAGTTTCCGGCAAACATGATCGTGGCACCGAACTCTCCAAGCGCCCGGGCAAACGAGAGGATCGCCCCGGAGACGAGTCCGCCCCACGCGAGCGGGATGGTGATCCGGAGAGCGACGGTCCCGGAGGAGGCCCCGAGCGTCCGCGCCGCATCCTCGTAGATGCGGTCGACCGCCTCGAAACTCGCCCGCGCCTGCCGGATGTAGAACGGCGAGGCGACAAAGACCTGTGCGAGGATCACCGCGATCGTGGTGAAGCCGATCTGGATGCCGAAGATATCGAGGTACTGCCCGATCACGCCCCGGCGGCCGAAGGCCATCAGCAGCGCGAGACCCGCCACCGCCGGCGGGAGGACGATGGGGAGGTCGGTGAGGGTGTCGACGAGTTCCCTGCCCCGGTAGTCGCGCCGGGCGTTCACCAGGGCAAGCGGCGTCCCGAAGAGGACGACGATCGCCGTGCTCACCG
>DAIRGM010000062.1:0-11158 GCA_036794525.1 Methanoculleus sp. | reverse complement strand
GCATGTCGGCGTGCCGGTCGTCGGTGGCAAAGCAGCACCGCGGCGCCGTGCAGGCATCGACGAGCGGGAGGAGGTCACGGAGGTTTCGCTCCGTCGAGCCTTCGCGGATCATGATGTACATCCCCCGGAGGAGTTTCTCCCGCGCCTCGGGAAGCGTCGTACACTCGTGGTCGCTCTGGACGCCGGCATAGATGTAGGCGTTCAGGTCCTTTCCCGAGAGGAACGGCGCATGCCCGTCGACAACCTCAAAGAGGTCCATCTTCGCCTGGAGGTCTTCGTCGCCGGAGAGGACGCCGGGGACGTTCATCACCTCGGCGAGCCCGACGATCCTCTCCCGTCCCCGGAACCGGGCGAGGTCTGCGGCCGTGAGCACGGCGCCGCCCGCATCAAACGGCGTCGCCGGGACACAGGAGGGAAGCATGACCAGGATATCGAGCGGCGTCCGCGCTCCTTCCGCGAGCATGTAGTCGATCCCCGGCGCCCCGCAGACGTTTGCTATCTCGTGGGGGTCGGCGATCACCGTCGTCGTGCCGTGCGAGAGGACGAGCCGCGCATACTCCGACGGTGCAAGGAGCGAACTCTCGATGTGGACGTGAGCGTCGATCAGTCCGGGCACCACGTAGGCGCCCGAAAGGTCGTACTCCTGCGCGCCCCGGTAATCCCCGAAGCCGACGATACGGCCGCCCTTCACCGCGAAGTCCACCCGCTCCCAGGAACACGCGAACGGGTTGAATACCTCCGCTCCGGAGAAGACGGCGTCCGCGGGTTCGAGCCCCCGCGCCACCGCGAGTCCCGCCGGGATCAGGCTGGTACCTCCAGGTCGCGGATGACGGATCCTCTCCGTTCGTTGCCGACGAATACGGTCAGAAAGACCTTGTATGAGCCGGGCTGCAGGTCGACCGATATCGTGTATTCGTTCTCTCCCCGTTCGAGGTCGATGTACCGCGCTTCGGAGAAGGCCTCGTTCTGTTCGAGTGCGCTCACCTCCATGATCATGGTCTGGAGCACAGCGTTCTCGATGGGGTCGCCGGTGTTCTCTACCTGGACCTGCAGGGCGCCGCCGCTGTAGGTTACCTCACCAAATGATGTGGAGAGGCATCCGGCAGCCCCGGTGAGGGCGGCAACGGCCAGTATCAGAAAGATCATATATTTTCTGGACATCTGCTCGGAGGACCGGGGATCCGCACACCGTGCCGGCGCAAGCACGGCCGTATGGCCCCCTCCAGCCCTCCAGATTCACCTCCACTCTACTCATTCAGAATTTTGGTTGCTATTATTAAAATATTGTGAAAAAAACGGAGAATGTAGAGGTTTCAAATCCGGAGCCCGAAACCACAGGACACGGTACGAGATCCGCCCGGATTCATGGAGGCCGTGCGGGTGCATCTCCCTTCTCTTCTGAGGTTGCCCGGGAGAGAGACTGCGCCGGGCCGGACGCTGCTTCGCCGGGGAAGACCTGCACCGTAGGATTACTGCGGGCAAAATCAGGAAATTACCGGAGAAGGGGCGATCTGACCGGGAGCAATATTTAATATAAGATAATTAATATAATTAATTAACAATGAAGGGAGCCGACCGCGATCCCCGCCTGTACCGGATATTCCGGGAACTTCAGGAGAAGGGATTGATCAACCGCAGGACGAGACTGGTGAGATGCCCTCTCACCGTCTCTATACGGGGATCTCCGGCACTCGACTGCATCCGCTACCGGCATTCATTCTACGAAAGAAACCTCGCGGGGGCAAGCGACGATGCGCTCCGCTTCGTGCTGCTCCACGAAGAGGGGCACGTAAGGAAGGGCTCTTCTCTTCTCTCCGCCCTACCGGCCCTCCCGGTTCTCCTCTGCCTCGCCTTCCTCGGGCACCCGTCGCTGCTGGCGGGAGGCCTCCCGGTTGCAAAACCGGTCTTCGTCGCCCTCCTCCTCCTGACCGTCTTCTTCGCCTACCGGACATACTACCGCCGCATGGACGATGAGGAGTTTACCGCCGACCGCTACGCCGCCGATGCGATGAGGCGCTGCTACCGGACGAGGGATCCCGGAACTCTCCTCCAGAACCTTCTCTTTGACCTGCTGGCGGGAGAGTCATCTGTCAATCGTAAAGGCGCGATCTCCGGAGCTCTTCGTTCCGGGCCCGATTATCGGCCATCGATCTCCGAGCGCGTACAGAGGCTCCGGGCTGCAAGCGATCCCGGCGACAGAAGACCCATTATACGTTCTACCGACAGCGAATATCTTCAGTGAAACTCGCTCTCGGTATGCGCCGGACCTCCCGGGTGCGACTGGCATACACGCCGCTCTCTTCCGCATCCCTCGGAGTCCTTGAGATACAGTGGTGAAGATACGTTTGATCCACCCTTTCGCGCAAAAAAATATTTCAAAAAACTTAAGACGCTCAGAATATATCGCTTCAGAAAAGTAAGTTTAATAGTACCTATTTCAAATAAGGATACTAAGGGGTGCTGGACATTACGATTATAGCGTTCGCCCACCACAAAGGTGGCACAGGGAAGACGACATCATGCCTCAACGTTGCAGGATATCTTCAGAAAGATGGGAAGAAGGTTCTGGTTGTAGACTGCGACCCACAGGCCAATGCCACCACGGGTCTCGGAATCAACCCCGAAACCCTCGAACAGAGCATGTATGACGTCTTCATGAGCATCTTTGAAGGCTTTCCCGACGTCGCTATCGCCGACGTGATCGTCCCCACGGCGTCGGGGATCGATCTCGCTCCGTCAACCCTCGATCTCGTGGGGGTCGAGCCCTACCTCTACGGCATCGAGGACCGGGCGGGGATACTCAGGGAAGCGCTCGCGCAGGTAAGGGACGCCTACGACTTCATACTGATCGACACGCCCCCGAGCATGGGCCAGTTCGTCATCAACGGCCTCGTCGCAGCAGACCACACCGTCGTCACCCTCGATTCCGGCACGTTCGCCCTGAAAGGCGTGGAAGCCCTATCTACGATCTTTGGCGACATCAGGGAGATGCTCGGGGAAGACGTCGCAGCAGATTTCGCCATCCTGACCCGCTGGAAAGGGTCGGGCGATCCGGCTGCCGGAACAGGCGGGCTTGCGCTCTTCCTGAAGCGGATCTTCTCGCCCGCTTCCGCCGCAGAAGAGGAGCGGGAGAGGGAACGGCTGAAGGCGTTCGAGTCCGAGGTAAAAAAATCGTTCAAGCAGGTCTTTGCGGTCCCATACTCGCCTGCAATCTACGAGACGCAGCAAAAGGGGCTTCCTATCTCCCATTACGCACCCGAGAGCGATGCCGGCAGGGAGTACCGGACAATAGCAACTGCGCTCGCCGAGCGGGACAACAATCATGATGAGGATGTGTAATCAATGATCGACAAACCTGGAAGGAAAGCACTATTTACCGGGCCGGTTGTGCCGGGTATGATAGGACAGGCACAGGAACAGGGGGCGGCGGTGCTCCCCGAGGCGATCGAGGCCGCACTCCATGCGGCGCTTGAAGGCGCCGACTCCGTTCAGATCGACCTTGCAGGCGTTCCGGAGAATTACCGGCCGCTGGCCACCTCGATCAACGCGCTGCTCGAGAAGAAGCAGGAGGAGAAGCAGCGCTTCAAACGCCAGCTGGACAAGGCCAGGATGCTTCTGAAGGGGTCCGATACGATCATTCAGCAGAATCCGATGCCCATCCTGGTCGTCGATCCGAACTTCAAGGTGACCATGGCAAACACGGCCTACGCCGAGATGAGCGGGATCCCGATGGATCAGGTGCTCGGCAGGAGCCTGAGGGACTTCAAGATAACGTCGCAGAAGGGTTCCGGCCTCCGGCAGGCAATCCTGGAGAAGAAGCGCGTGTATGGGGAGATCGTCGTCGAACTGCCTTCGGGCACCCGCACGCTCGAGCAGTACGGCATCCCGTTGCTCGACAATGAGAATGCGGTCGAGAGCATCCTCATCGTCTACAACGACCTCACCAAGCAGCGGGAGGAAGAGGAAGAGATCCGGGCCCAGATGGAGAATATCGCCGAACTGCAACATCGATCCGATGCGATCATCCTGAAGAACCCGATGCCGATGCTGGTCGTCGATACCGCGATGAAGATCGTCACGGCCAACGAGGCATACCTCGAGCTGACCGGCATCGACCAGTCGCGCATCACCTCAATGACCCTGCGGGACTTCAAGGTCCTTGATCAGAAAGGAGACGGGATCAAGAAAGTGCTCACCGAGAAGGTACGTGTTTCCGGCGAAGTGACGATCGAGTTCCCCGCCGGCACCTACATCCTGGAACAGTATGGAATCCCGCTCTTGAACGAAACGAACGAGCTGACAGGGATCCTGAACGTCTATAACGACGTTACTGAGAAGCGAAAAGAGGAGGCAGAGATCAAGAAGATGCAGCATCGCATCGACACGATGATCAAGCAGAATCCGCTTGCCATCGCGACCCTCCGCCCCGACAAGAGCCGGATCGACATCAACGACGAGTATGCCAAGATGTGGCGGGGAACCCGGGAAGAGACCCTCGCAAAGAAACTCTACGACTACGACATCACCATCATCGACGGCGACCATTTCTACGCCTGCTATGAAACGAAAAAGCGGGCACGAACGGACGTCATGGTCCAGTGGCCCGATGGCGTCAGGAAATACCTCACCTTAAACGCCATCCCCATCCTGGATGCGAACGGCGATATCGAGATGGCCTTCTACGTCTGGAACGACTGGACCGACTTGCAGAAGCAGAAGGAGGAGGTCGAGAAGATCAAACATAGCGTCGACACGATGATCAAGCAGAATCCGCTTGCTATCGCGACCCTCCGCGCCGACAAGAGCCGGATCGACATCAACGACGAGTATGCCAGAATGTGGCGCGGAACGCGGGAGGAGACTCTTGCAAAGAAACTCTACGACTACGACATCACCGTTCTCGACGGCGAGCACTTCTACGCCTGCTACGAGACGAAGAAACCCGCCCGGACGGATGCAATGGTCAAGTGGCCCGACGGTGTCAGGAAATACCTCACTTTAAACGCCATCCCCATCCTGGATGCGAACGGCGCGATCGAGATGGCCTTCTACGTCTGGAACGACTGGACCGACCTGAAGGAGAAGGAGGAGGAGGTCAAGGATACCGAGCACCGGGTGGATGCGATGATCAAGCAGAATCCGCTTGCCATCGCGACCCTCCGCGCGGACAAGAGCCGGATCGACATCAACGACGAGTACGCCCGGATGTGGCGCGGAACCCGGGAAGAGACCCTCGCGAAGAAACTCTACGACTACGACATCACCATCCTCAACGGCGAAGACTTCTACGCCTGCTACGAGACGAAGAAACTCGCCCGGACGGACGTCATGGTCAAGTGGCCCGACGGCGCCAGGAAGTATCTCACCTTAAACGCCATCCCCATCCTCGACCGAAACGGCGCGATCGAGATGGCCTTCTACGTCTGGAACGACTGGACCGAGCAGCGGGAGAGAGAAGACCAGATCCGCGACCTGATGGAGACCGCAAAGAAGGAGAGCGAGAGGCTTGGAGCGAGCGCCAGGGAACTCGGGGACGCACTCGCCGCCATGGCAAAGGGCGACCTGACGGCGTTCGTGGAAGCGGGGACCGACGATCCTCTCCACGCAGTCAAGAACGACTACAATGCCTCCCTGACCGCTATCCGCACGCTCCTCGCCGACGTGGCGAAAGCCGCTCATCAGGTGGACATGACGACGAAGGAGGTCAGCAAGAGCACCGATGAGATCATCCGGGCGACAGAGCAGGTCGCTGTCTCGACGCAGCAGTCGTCGGAGGACGCACGCCGCCAGCTCGAGAAGATCGAGGAGATCGGGATGGATGTCAACGATCTCTCGGCATCCATCGAGGAGATTGCAAGCACGACGCAGTCGGTCATGGAGCAGGCATCGAAGGCATCGAAGGAAGGAAACGACGCTGCAACGCTTGGTGAAGTCGTGACGAAGAAGATGCAGCTCGTCGAGGAGATCTCCACGCAGACCGTAGGGGAGATCAGCACCCTCAACAGCCAGATGCGGGAGATCAACAACATCGTCAAACTGATCGCCGACATCGCAAACCAGACCAACCTCCTCGCGCTGAACGCTGCGATCGAGGCCGCCCGTGCCGGGGAGCACGGTCGCGGGTTCGCCGTGGTCGCCGGCGAGATCAGGAACCTTGCCGGAGAGTCCAAGCGCGCAAGCCAGGACATCGAGGATCTGATCCGGACAATCCAGGCAAGCACCGAGAAGACCACCGACTCGATGCAGGCGTCTCACCAGGAGATCCAGGCAGGCATCGAGAGCGTCAACAAGGTCATCGTGAGCCTGAACCGGATCGTCGACAACGTGGCGGTGGTCACCAGCGGTATCTCCGAGATAACCAAGGCTACCGAGGACCAGGCGAACTCCACCAACAATGTCATGCAGAAGATGGACGAGTCCACCCACATGACCAAGGAGAGCCTGAACCGCACCGAGGACATGGCGGCACTCGCCGAAGAGGTCAGCGCATCGACCGAGGAGGTCGGAAGCGCTTCCCACGAGCTGGCAGGCATGGCCGGACAGCTCGAGACGGTAATGAAGCAGTTCAAGATCAACTGAACGGAGGAGAAGATGGCAGCATCCGTAGACGTGGTAGAATTTCAGCTCGGGGCAGAGCACTACGCACTGGATATCCAGATTGCACGAGAGATCGTGGAGATGATGCCGATCACTCCCCTTCCCCGTGCTCCCGAGTACCTCGCGGGCATCATCAACCTGCGAGGCGAGATCACGAACATCATCGATCTCCGTGATCTTCTCGGGCTCCCTGCATCGGAGGAGACCGAGAACCGAAAGATCGTCGTGCTGATGCCGGACGTGACGAACGGGTCGAACGTAGGGATCATCGTCGACGACGTTCACAGTGTCGTATCGGTCAGGAATGAACAGATCGAACGTATCAGCGACGGCATTACGTCGTCTATCAGCAGTTACGTCAAAGCAATCATCAAGATAGGGAACGAAGAGGACGGGAAGGCCAAGACTCTCATCATATGGCTCGATGTCCAGAAAGTAATCGGCGATCTCGGCGGCGATCACGCAAGTCTCTAGATCGTCTCCGTAAATCAACACCCGGCGTAAGCAGGTAGCCCCATGGACGAATTCGCATCACTCCAGAAGAGCATCGAGAAACTGGTCCGGATCAAGTGCTCGAACTACAAGGAGGACTACATCAAACGGCGCATCCTCTCGCGGATGCGTCTGACGAACACCGCGGACTTCGAGGCGTACCATAAGTACCTCCTCACGAATCCCCAGGAACACGACCTGCTCAGGAACGCACTCACCATCAACGTCACCAAGTTTTTCCGCGACCCGGAGGTCTTCGAAGTGATACGCCGGGAGATACTCCCGGATCTCGCCCGCCGCAAGAACGCAATCAGGATCTGGTGTGCCGGTTGCTCCACGGGCGAGGAGCCCTATTCGATCGCCATCCTCGCGCACGAACTGATGGCTCTTCATCAAAATGTCACTGTAACGATACACGCGACCGATATCGATACCGGGGTTCTGCAGAAGGCCATGGCCGGGATCTACGACAGAAAGACGCTCGAGAACGTCGACGATAAAAGGCTCCGAAAGCACTTCATCGCGCACGAAGACGGCACGTTTGAAGTTCGCCCCCATATCAAAAGCCTGGTTAAATTCCGGGAGCACGACCTGATGTCGGGCGTCCCCATCTCCCGATACCTTGACGCCGTCACCTGCCGCAACGTCACCATCTACTTCACCGAGAAGCAGAAGAACGACCTTACGCATCTATTTCACTCCGCACTTGCCGTCGATGGTTACTATGTCATAGGGAAGACCGAGTACCTGGCAAGAGAGGTGGAGCACCTTTTTGTGCCGTACAACGCCATGCAGAAGATACTGCGCAGGGCTGCCTGAGCGTCACCAGAGGTAGCCGGATTCCACGTCCGTCTCGTTCTCCTCGAACTGCGACATCCGGTGCATGAAGGCCTTCCGGGCCTTGTAACGCTTCAACTCGGAGAAGAGCAGGTAAAAATTTACGCCAACGACGATGATGATGAGCATAAGGCTGATCCAGAGCTGGCTACCGCTCTGGGTTGTGATGAAGGTCGCCGCAAGGAGCACCACGAAGGAGATCAGGTAAAATATCACCCACGTGCGCACCTCAGTGATATCCATGCTATCAGAGGATTGTGGTCGCGGCTTCTTATTAACGGTTCCGTTTTAGGGATTCTATCATGAAGACGGGTTCTAAAAAAACCGGGTCAATCCGGCCCACAAACGATCTTCCCCGTCGATCTCCGGGGAGGGCAAACCCGAAGAACTTTTACCCAATACATCCACTTTTATCTGTGGATAAAGGCGACGTCTTCAGCATTCTTGCCGCCCTGGTCATCGTCTCCGTGCTGGTGCTGCTCGTTCGGCCGCCCATAGCGGAGGCCGGACCGGAGGCTCTGGAGATCCCGGACCCGACGCATCCCGTCACCATCTCCCCCGCACAGACGCCTGCCGCGCCGTTCGAACCCACCAGGCTCTCCTACGCGACCGGGGTCTGGGACTACCCCCTCTGCCATCTCCCCGGCAACCTCACGCTTTACGGAGGTTCCGACCCCTCATGGAGGGGAACACAGGAGATCATCCCGTTCGCTTACATCGAGGAGGGGCGAGGCGGCATCACCGAGGTCTTCCATGTGCCCTACGCGGTGTGGAGGCTTAACTGCAGTGTCTCCTCGACGATAAGGCCCCAGGCGGCGCATTTCAGGATGGCACTTGTGGAGTTCGAGAGCGGGACCGTCGTCGAGGGGGCCGACCTGCACTACCCCGGCAGCATCATCAAAAACGTCGAGAGGGGAGGAAAGGACTTTTACCTCATCGTCAGCGTGGACGATGTGAATTCATACCGCATCACCCTGGAGACGCTCCCCGAATACTTCTCCGCCCCTCTCGGATGAGACCGGGGGCATCCCGGCGATGCGGTTGTAGTTGCGGGGACTTTAGATCTTTTCGACGGTCACCCTGACCCGGTCGCCGGCCTGCACGCCGTGTCCTTTGGGGACATCGATGTTGAACCAGAGCACCTCCGGATTTTCATGGTTCTTGTCCTGGGACATGAGGCAGTCTTTGTGCTCGTTGATATTGGCTACAAATTCGACGGGTGCTTCGAACTCAATGATCTTCATATCGTAGAATAGAGCGTTCCAGGATAAAATTATGATGCACGGGAGGTAACTCGCCACGTCGTGCTGTTCGAATAACTCCAGCGCCGAATATCCAGCTCGTCGCAGATCTCGGAGAGGATAGCAAGGTTGATGCCGACCTCTTTTGCGGAAAGGCCAAGATCCGTTGCGATGTACTTGGATTTAAAGTAAGATTTTCCGGCTCGCAGTCCTGTCTTGAGGTGATACAGGATCCTTCGCTGGGTGTCGCTATATTTCTCTTTAATACGATCTTTTGTCGACATCGACTGCTTCCCTCGTGAGCAAGTCTTTTTTGTCCAGATCAATATTTATATCTACCCATTTGGGCCCGTAGAATATTGTAACCGGTATACTAATCGTTGTATATAATTGAGCATCGGCGTGCCTATCGGTGGGGCAGGGAGCGCCATGTGCAACCCAGAGAACGTGGCATGGTCATCGTGAGCGCGGATACCGGATGGGGGAGGGGCGCTTTCGGCACCCATGCCCCGGGGTCTCAAACGGCACCGGGCGGAGGTGCCCGGCATGCCGCCGTCACCTCCGGTTCCGCCCGAACACGACGACGAGCCCGGCGATTAATGCGGCCAGGATGACACCGGCGATCGAGAGGGGAGCGGCCTGTGTCGTACTCCCGTTGACCTGTGCCGCCTGGATCGGTGTGAACGTCGGCAACTCGGCCGTGGCGGTGTCCGCCGGCGTCGTCTCCGGCGTCGCCTCATCCGTCCCGACTACGACCGGAGGGGCGCTCTCGTTGGTTGTATTGCCGCTCGGCCCGGTCAGAGGCTCCCCGGACGTCTCGTTCTCCACCGTCCCGGCCAGGGTTTCCTCAGGTGTCTCGTTCTCCACCGTCCCGGCCAGGGTCTCCCCAGGTGTCTCGTTCTCTACCGTCCCGGCCAGAGTATCTTCAGGAGTCGCGTTCTCCATCGCCCCGACCAGGGTCTCTTCAGGAGTCTCGTCCTCTGTTGCCTCGGGCGGAGTCTCGTCATCTATCGTCTCATCCGGTGTAATGTCAGAAGTCTCGTCGTCGGGGATCTCTTCCGGAGTCTCCCCCGTCACGGTCTCGCCGGGTGTCGGAGCAAGCGTCCAGGTCAGCGGTTCCGTGGCTGTCGTGCTCTGGGCTGCTACGGGGAGCACAACGGCCGCTGCCGCCAGAAGCAGCACGGCCAGGAGTGCTCTCCAAGCCCGTAGTTTTCCTGTCATGAGGGCCCGCATAGGAAATAATCCTATTTTTATATTTCGGTCGCCATCAAAATTGCATCGACGATTAACCACCCGATCTGCCCCGCAATATGGCGACAGCAGGCATCACTTCATAGCGGCGATGATCTGAGAAGGGAATGAAGCGGCAGTGCTTTACCGGCTTCTGAAGGCCCTGAACGCGGTTGATCCCGGATTGAGCCAACCTTCCGACCAGAACCCAATAAAGAAAGAAGTAGCGATCAGATTGGTGCTTCACCAATCTTCTGGATCAGACTATCGAGCACCACATCGCGCATGCCTTCCACGAACTTGATGCTCCCGACGACAAGGTGACCGCCGCCGCTCACTCCCCCGCCGGAGATCTCGCTATGGAGCTCACGCACCATCCGGGGTATGTTCATCATGACACCACGGGAACGCAGGACGGCAAAGTCCGGCCCGAACCCAAGCGTAACGATCGGCTCTCCCGGGTGCGCCCGGACCAGCCGGTCATGCACCTCCCCGGAAGTCTTCCCGGGCGGCGGGAACGTGAACCGGTGGGCAAACATCTCCACGTCAAGCACGAAGAGGTGAGCGCCGTTTGCGAGCATCCGGCTCTCGACGTGAGGCATGATGGCCTCGAGCTGCTCCTCGATCGCGCGATTCGCCTCTTCGACAAGCAGGTTGACGAACTTTTCGTGGCGCTCGGGGTTGCCGGAGAGGTTCAGGATTTCCTTGACGATCTCTCTCCCGTCGCTGAACCGGAGCCAGAACTGCTCGTAGTCGAGCGC
>DAIRGM010000061.1:0-11201 GCA_036794525.1 Methanoculleus sp. | reverse complement strand
CCGAGGAAGAGGTCGAAGGCGAGATCCGGAAGGTGCTCCGGCTCCCGCCGGCGGTCGCGCCGATCCAGGCCGCCGTCTTCCCGCTGATGAACCGGGACGGCCTTGATGATATCGCGCAGACGATCACGGAGCGGCTCACGCAGTGCCGCATCCTCGCCCAGTACGACGACTCAGGCGCCATCGGCAGGCGTTACCGGAGGCAGGACGAGGTCGGGACGCCCTTTGCCGTCACGGTCGACTACGATACGCTCGAAGACAACACCGTGACCGTGAGGGATCGCGACAGCATGGAGCAGGTTCGCGTACCGATCGAGCGGCTGCCGGAGACCCTCTCCGCACTCATCTCCGGCACCGTCGCGTTCCGTGACATCAGGGCATGAACTACGTCTCCCACCCGCTGATCCGGCCGGAGAGCATCGAGGAACGGCGGTATCAACTCTCCATCGCGCTCCGGGCGCTTGATGCAAACACGATGGTCGTCCTCCCGACCGGCCTCGGGAAGACGGCCGTCGCGCTCATCGTCGCGGCGTCCCGCCTCTACTCTCACCAGGAGAGAGTGCTCGTGCTCGCGCCCACGAAACCCCTGGTCGAACAGCACCTCCGTTTCTTCAAGCAGTTTCTGCTCGTCCGGAACGGTTCCGAGCCGGACGAATCCGATTTTACCATGTTCACCGGCGACACCCCTCCGGAGGAGCGGGCGCGGGCCTGGGAGGCGTGCCGGATCTGTTTCGCCACCCCGCAGGTGATCAAGAACGACTGCCTCGCGGGGAGGTACAGCCTCGCCGACGTCGTGCTGCTGGTCGTGGACGAGTGCCACCGGGCGGTGGGGAACTACGCCTATGTCTTTCTCGCACAGCACTACTGCACCGCGGCGAAAGACCCTCTGCTGCTCGCGATGACCGCCTCCCCCGGCGGGGACCCGGCGAAGGTGCAGGAGGTCTGCAACAACCTGCATATCGAGGCGGTCGAGACCCGGGTGGAGACCGACGAAGATGTCCGGCCCTACATCCACGAGCGCGAGATCCATTATGTCGACGTCTACCTGCCCGAAGAACTGCAGGCGGCGATAGCCGTTCTCCGGGGGCTCGTGGAGTCGCGTCTTGCCCGGCTCGCGAAACTCAACTTCCGCGTCCCGAAACCGGACAAACTCTCGATGAAGGCGTTGAACGCCTTGAACGCCCAGATCCAGCAGCGTATACGGACGCGCGACTCATCGGCGTTCGCCGCGGCATCCCTTCATGCCGAGTGCATGAAACTCCGGCACGCCATATCGCTCGCCGAGACTCAGGGGAGCGAGGCGCTCAAACTTTACCTCGGCCGTCTCGGTGTGGAAGGGGCCTCTATCTCGGGGAGCAAGGCAAGCAAGCGCCTCATCGCCGATCCCGCTTACCTTGGCCTCGTCGAGGCCACCGCCGGCTGGAAGGAGGAGCTGCACCCCAAGGCTTCGATCGTCCGCGAACTGGTGCAGGCGCAGCTTGCGGCGCACCCCGAGAGCAGGATCATCGTCTTCGCCACCTACCGCGACACCGTTCAGACGCTCGTGGAGACGCTCACCGCTGCCGGGATCGCCTGCGAGCGGTTCGTCGGCCAGGCGTCCCGGGACGCGGAGCGGGGGCTCTCGCAGAAGGAGCAGATCGCAAGTCTCGCCCGGTTCCGGGAGGGCGAGTTCAAGTGCCTGATCGCGACCTCCGTGGGCGAGGAGGGGCTCGACGTCCCCTCGACGGATATGGTGATCTTTTACGAGGCCGTCCCCTCAGAGATCCGGAGCATCCAGCGGAAGGGTCGGACCGGGCGAAGCGGCAGCGGCACGATCGTCGTGCTGGTGACGAAAGGCACGTCTGATGAGACGTTCCGGTACGTGAGCCAGAGCCGGGAGCGGGCGATGGTGACGGGGATCAAAGGGATGAGCGCTACACCCGTTCCCGCCCCGGCCCCGTCCGTCCCGGCAGCCACCAGGCAGGCGGATATCCTTTCGTTCGCTCCGGCGGGGCCGGCGATCACCGTCGACGACCGGGAGACGTCGTCGAGGGTCGCTGAGCGCCTGCACGAACTTGGGGCGTCGATCGCCCTGGAACGTCTCGAGTTCGGCGACTACGCCATCGGCGACCGTATCCTCGTGGAGAGGAAGACCGTGCAGGACTTCATGAACACCCTCGTCGAGCGCGATCTCTTCGGACAGATCAAGGCGATGGCCAACGCGGTGCTACGCCCCGTCCTGATCATCGAGGGGGATGAAGACCTCTATTCGGTGCGAAACATCCATCCAAACGCAATCCGGGGCACGCTTGCAGCCATCACGGTCGATATGGGTGTCGCGCTGATACGCACCCGGGATGCGGACGACACCGCCGAGACGCTCTACGTCCTCGCACAGCGGGAGGGGAGCGAGCGGGGGGAGCGGAAGATGCACCCGAAGAAGTCGTACCGCTCGGTCCGCGAGGAGCAGGAGTACGCGCTCGCTGCGTTCCCGAATGTCGGTCTAAAAAGTGCACGTCTCCTCCTCGAACACTTCGGGTCGCTCAAGGCGATCGTCGATGCCGAACCGGAGGAACTCTCGGCGGTGCACGGGATCGGGGAGAAGACCGCCCGTGCGATATGGGATCTCGCTCGCAGGCCTTACCGCTGACCCAGTCTCGCGAGGGCTCTGGCGCCCCGCTCGACCGCCTGCATCAGGGTCAGGCATTCGTCGGGCCTCTGCTCGCCCCGGATCCGTTCGCAGAGATGGACGATCGTCCGCTCGATCTCGGCGGCAGCCTCGCCCTGCACCTCCCGTGCGGCCGGTGCCGGGGACCGTCCGGGTTTTGGGGCCGTCGCAGGCGGCTCCGGTTCGGGAAGAGGCTCTTCTTGCGCAGCAAGCGGGCAGATGACGCACTGTGTCTCTCCCTTATACTCGAACAGGGGGTAGCCGCAGACCTTACAGGATTTAGCGAGCATCTTTCCTCCCTTGAGGAGATACTCGGCCATGACTTCGTCAGCCTGATCAGCCGTCATTTCGTTGAACTCCCTTAATGAACTTATATATGTCTGGATGCCATTAATAATAGAGGGGTAATTCTAATGGCAAGTCCAGACGAAACAATACGGATCTGCATTCAGATGCTGCAGAATATCAGCGAAGATTCTACCATTCCAAGAAATATCCGGCGCGTCGCAGACTCAACCAGATCGGTTCTCCAGGACGAATCGAGAAGCATCGGCCTTCGCGCCGCAACCGCAATCTCCATGATCGACGAGATCAGCAACGACCCGAACATGCCGGTTCATGCACGGACCCGCATCTGGGAACTGGTATCTCAACTCGAAACGGTACCTCTCGATTAAGCCACTCATTCTCCCCGAGCGATCCGGCCCGGGCCGGAAGCAGGGCGATACTATCCGGGTCTCCGACCCGAACACCGTACCCTTTTGTCCGCCGTGCGGCGATCGGGTCGTAATCTCAGCCCGTGACGGTGACGTAGACCGTCCGCTCGCGTCTCGACCGCACGTCGAGTTCCAGGAGGACGATCTGCTGCCAGGTGCCGCATCCGAGCGCACCGCCGATGACCGGGACGGAGAGCGACGGGCCGACGATCGCCGCCCTGACATGCGAGCGGCCGTTGCCGTCGCCCCATGCCGCATCGTGGGCGTAGGGGATATCGGCCGGGGCGATGACCGCGAGCGCCCGGGAGAGATCCGCGAGGACCCCCGGCTCGTACTCGATGGTGGTGACGGCGGCGGTCGAGCCCGCGACGAAGACGTTCGCGAGGCCTTCCCGAACACCGCTCTCGGCGACCGCCTGCGCCACCCGGGGCGTGAGGTCGACGATCTCCCCTTCCCCGTGCGTATCTACCCGGATTATCGTACGAAACATCACAGACACCTCATCCTGGCATCCAGTTGTCGTTCGGCCGGATAAAACCCGCGGAAAAGATGGTGTTACAGTGTGCCGGATCCGGCACGTTACGGGGACGGTTCCCGGTGCGGAGAGGCTGGTCTGGCAAGGAGGATGATGAGCACCACGCTCGGCTTGTCCAGCCATGAGTGGGCTCCGGCCATCGGATATCCTCCCGCATGAACCGGGCCCATGCCAGCCCGAAGGCAAGCAGGGCGGTGAGGTGGGGGTGATCGTCCACGGCCGGGATGTCGTCGTAGAACCCGGTCAGGTGGTCGCAGCGGGTCATCACCCGGCCTCCGCATCTTCGTCGCCGTCCTCGAAGCAGAAGACCTCCTCGATGGTGACGCCGAAGGTCTTCGCGATCCTGTAGGCAACCTCGATGGAGGGGTTGTACTTCCCCCGCTCGATGGAGTTGATCGTCCGCCGGGTGACCCGGATCGCATCGGCAAGCTCCTCCTGGGTCATGTCGTGCATCGCGCGAAAGACCTTGATCTTGTTCTTCATTGCCCCTACGTCCCGTATTTTCTGTTATTATACCACAAAAACACTCCATACAATGCAGTCAGCAGCACCGTGACCGCGCCGAGCGCCGCGCCGAACGCACGGGTTGTATCCCGGATAAGGTGGCCTTGCGCAAACAGAGTGTCGAGAGCCATGACATCGTCAATGGTCAGGTTCGCCGGGTCGGGGATGAGGTAGGTGTTCTTGTAGAGAAACTCCGGGTCCGGAGGGGCAGTGAGTACGCCGTAGACGACCATGATCGACCCGTTCTCGCACCGGGATAGAGTCGATCCGGTTCCGCCGGTGAACGAGAAGGTCATCAGCACGGCAAATCCGATCGCGGCGACGATAATGGTCACCTCGAGTGCGCTGAGCGCCGCCTTCCCGTGCAGGATCGTGGAGAGTTCGTCTTCTGTGACCTCCGTCACGCTACGGCGGCAGAGTGCCAGGATCGCGATGCCGGCGACGACGGCAACGACCGGGACGATCATGTTCGCAGTCGTCAGGCCGAACCCGAGAGCAAGGATCAGGCCGGCCGCCACCAGGGCAATGCAGATGAGATAGGTTCTCTGTTTCATAGTGCCTCAATGTAACACTTACTTCTCTTATTGTGTAAATACTTTCCCATATGGTGCAGCCAGTTTCTCTATGTGGGAGGGTTTCACAACAGTCAATCAGAGGCTGAAGGTCACGAAGGAATCCGAAAAAAGTGCAAAAAGAGAGGGAACAGGGGCTTATGCCTCTTCCCTGTCTTCAGAATCCAGGATCGTGAACCCGATGACCCGGTCGCCGTCGCCGAGTTTCATGACCCGAACACCGCGGGTGCCCCGCTTCTGGATCGAAACTTCGGAAACCTTCGTCCGGATCACGATGCCGGATGCGCTCATCACGATGATCTCGTCGTCGTCGGAGACCGCCATCGACCCGACGACGTTGCCCGCCCGGACGTCGACGACGATGTTCCGGACGCCCATCGTGCCTCTGCCGTGACCGCGGAACTCGTCGAACTCCGTCCGCTTCCCGTAGCCCTGCTCCGTGATGGTGAGGAGATGATCCTCCTCGACCACCGCCACCGCCTGAAGGGCATCGCCGTGGCGGAGCTTGATCCCCCGCACGCCCATGGCGTTGCGGTGAACCGGGCGGACGGCCTCCTCGTGGAACCGGAGGCTCTGCCCGAACTTCGTCGTCAGGATCAGTTCCTGGTTTCCGTCGATCGCCTTCACGTCCACCACCGCATCATCGCCGCGGAGGTTGATGGCGTTGATCCCGGTCTGCCGCGGCCGCGAGAACTCGTCGAGCGCCATCTTCGCGACCGTTCCCTCCCTCGTCGCGAAGAAGAGGTAGTGGTCGGGCCCGAACTCCCGCACAGGGATCACGGTCGTCACCCGCTCCTCGCCGTCGAGATTCAGGAGGTTGACGAGGGCCTTGCCCTTGCCGGTCCGCTGCCCCTCGGGGAGGTCGTAGACCTTCAGCCAATAGACCTTCCCCCTGTCGGTGAAACAGAGGAGGTAATCGAGCATGTTCGCGACGAAGACGTTCTCGACGCCGTCGTCGTCTTTCGTCGCCATGCCGATGACACCCCGCCCTCCGCGCCGCTGGTTCCGGTAGGTGTCGAGGTCGATCCTCTTCACGTAGTTCGAGGAGGTGAGCGAGACCAGCATCGGTTTGTCCTCGATGAGGTCTTCCTTCTCCAGGATATCGGTCGCGTGTCCGATCTGGGTCCGCCGGTCGTCACCGAAGCGGGCGCTGATATCGACGAGTTCCTTCCTGATCTCGGCGAGGATGCTTGCTTCGCTTGCGAGGATCGCGGTCAGCCGTTCGACCTCCTGTGCGAGAGCGTCGCGCTCGTCCTGGATCTTCTTCTGCTCGAGTGCCGCAAGCCGCCGGAGCTGCATCTTCAGAATGGCGTCCGCCTGCGCCTCGTCCAGGCCAAACTTCGCCACCAGGGCCGTCTGTGCCTCCTCGGTCGTCCCGGATGCCCGGATGGTTGCGATGACGGCATCGATGTTGTCGAGTGCAACAAGGAGACCGCTGAGGATGTGCCTCCGCTCCTCCGTCTTTGCGAGGTCGAACTCGGTCCGCCGCCGGACCACATCCACCCGGTGCTTGAGGAACTCGTGGACGAGCTCCTTGAGGTTCAGAACACGGGGCTGGCGGTCGACGATGGCGAGATTGATGATGCCGAAGGAGGACTCGAGCGCCGTGTGCTTGTAGAGGAAGTTCAGGATCACCTGGGGTGCGGCGCCTCTCTTCAGGTCGATGACGATCCGCATGCCGTCCCGGTCCGACTCGTCGCGGATGTCGGAGATGCCTTCGATCCTCTTATCGCGGACGAGGCCGGCGATATTCTCGATCAGGCGCGCTTTGTTCACCTGGAACGGGATCTCGCTGATGATGATCTGCGGTGTCCGGCCCTCTTCCTCGATCTCCACGACTCCCCGGACGACGCACTTCCCGCGCCCGGTGAGGTAGGCATCGCGGACGCCTGCGGTGCCCATCATGATCCCGCCGGTCGGGAAGTCCGGGCCGGGCATGATCTGCATCAGTTCCTCCGTGGATATGCCGGGCTCGTCGATGATGCGGCAGGTCGCCTCGCAGACCTCCCGGAGGTTGTGGGGCGGCATGTTCGTCGCCATCCCGACCGCAATCCCGCTCGACCCGTTGACGAGGAGGTTCGGGACCCGGGCGGGGAGGACGTCGGGCTCCTGGAGCGACTCGTCGAAGTTCGGGACGAAGTCGACGGTCTCCTTATCGATATCGGCCAGGAGTTCCTCCGAGAGTTTCGTGAGCCTGGCCTCCGTGTATCGCATGGCGGCAGCGGAGTCCCCGTCGATCGACCCGAAGTTCCCCTGGCCGTCCACCAGCATGTAGCGGTAGGAGAAGGGCTGCGCCATCTTCACCAGCGTGTCGTAGATGGCCGAATCGCCGTGAGGATGGTACTTACCCATCACGTCTCCGACGATACGAGCGCTCTTCTTGTAGGGCTTGTCGCTCGTGTTGCCGAGCTCCCGCATGGCGTAGAGGGTACGGCGGTGAACCGGTTTCAGGCCGTCTCTCGCGTCAGGGATGGCACGGCCGATGATCACGCTCATCGCGTAGTCGATGTAGCATGATTTCATCTCCTCTTCTATGTTGATCGGGATGACCTGATTAGACGTCAAGGTTGTTCACCTCCTTTGCATGCCGGCGGATGAAGTCTCTCCGGGCATCCACATTCTCTCCCATAAGTTTCTCGAATATCTCGTTTGCGTAGACGGCATCCTCGATCTTCACCTGCTTGAGGATCCGATGGGCCGGGTCCATCGTGGTGGACCAGAGCTGCCCGGCGTTCATCTCACCGAGACCCTTGTAGCGCTGGATCGTGACGCCTTTCTCGCCGAACTCACCGACGATCTCCCGCATATCCTCCTCGCGGTAGGCGTACTTCTCCTGTTTTCCCCTGGCGACCCGGTAGAGCGGCGGCTGGGCGATGTAGATGTAGCCGTTCTCGATGAGTGCCGGCATATACCGGTAGAAGAACGTGAGGAGGAGCGTCCGGATATGCGCACCGTCGACATCCGCATCGGTCATCAGGATGACATGGTGGTACCGGGCTCTCTCGACGTCGAAACTGTCGCCGACCCCGGTGCCGATAGCGGCTATCAGCGCCTGGATCTCGGCGTTCTTCAGGATCTTGTGCTCCGACGCCTTCTCGACGTTCAGGATCTTGCCCCGCAGGGGGAGGATCGCCTGGAACTTCCTGTCCCGCCCCTGTTTTGCGGAACCACCTGCAGAATCTCCTTCCACGATGTAAAGCTCGCTCTTTGCCGGATCCCGCTCCTGGCAGTCGGCAAGTTTCCCGGGAAGACCTGCGGATTCCAGCGTGCTCTTCCGCCGGGCGAGCTCGCGGGCGTTCTTTGCGGCTTCCCGGGCACGGGCAGCCGTAAGTGCCTTGTCCACGACAACCTGGAGGGTCTTCGGGTGCTCCTCGAAGTACTCGGTGAGCGACGAGTAGACGAGCGAGTCCACGATGCCCCGGACGTTGCTGTTCCCGAGGCGCATCTTGGTCTGCCCCTCGAACTGCGGGTTCGCCACCCGCGTGCTGATGACGGAGGCGAGCCCTTCCCTGACGTCCTCGCCCTTGACCTGGGCGTCGTTGTTCTTGAGGAGGTTGTTTCTGTGGGCGGCGCTGTTGATAGCCCGGGTGAGGGCACTCCGGAACCCCTCGAGGTGGGTGCCGCCTTCCCGGGTATTTACGCTGTTGACGTAGGTGTAGATCGTCTCCGTGTATGAGTCGTTGTACTGCAGGGCCACCTCGACCTCGACCATGCTCTCGGGGTCGCGCTTCTGGAAGTAGATGATATCGTCGTGGAGGCTCTCTTTCCCCTCGCTGATATGGGCGACGAACTGCCTGATGCCGTCCTCGAAACAGTAACTGACCGAGTCCCCGGTGCGTTCGTCCCGGAGGCTGATCGTGAGGCCGCTGTTCAAGTAGGCGAGCTCGCGGAGCCGGTGGTCCAGCACATCGTAGTCGAACTCGACGGTCTCGAAGATCGACCGGTCGGGCTGGAACGTGATCCGGGTTCCCTGGAGCCGCTCGTAGTCGAGCCGCTGCCCGGGCTGGGCGCCGTAACGCTCCTCACTGCGCAGGTTCTGCTCATGCTCGGTCTCCGGGCGGCTTTCGAGCGGCTTTGCGACCAGGCCCTGCCGGAACTGCATCTTGTAGACGTTGCCGTCCCGGAAAACCGTCGCATCGAGCCAGCTTGCAAGGGCGTTGACGACCGAGACACCGACGCCGTGCAGCCCGCCGGAGACCTGGTAAGTATTTTTATCGAACTTTCCGCCGGCGTGGAGCACGGTGAGGACGATCTCAAGAGCGCTCTTGCCGTACTGGGGCATGATATCGACCGGGATACCGCGGCCGTTGTCCTCCACCGTGACCGAGCCGTCCTTGTTGATGCTCACCTGTATCAGGTCGCAGAACCCGGCTAGCGCCTCGTCTACGGCGTTGTCCACGACCTCGTAGACAAGGTGGTGCAGCCCCCGTGGACCCGTGCTGCCAATATACATGGCGGGACGTTCCCGCACAGGCCGAAGCCCTTCCAGTACCGTGATGTGGGAAGCATCGTAGGTATCAGTCATCTGTGACCTCCGCTGAACGAGCGGCGTCCTGAATCGCAGCAAAACTCACAGTATATATTGGTCGTGTAGCCACTTATACTGTTTGGATCCAGGAAATCCCCTGTTTTGAGGTGATCCTGCTGTTTTATGGTTCGATAGGGTTCCAACGCAGACATGCCCGGGAAGCCCTGCGTACCGGCCGATCCCGGCTCACGCGCGGTAAGCGCGCGCTCCCGTCAATCGTATTTTCCCGTATCCGGATCGGGTATGCCGAGTTCTTTATCGACCGCGACCGCGAGCCGGTTGAGGAGCCGTTTTACATCGGCCGCGTCCTCCTTGTCCAGGATTCCCGGTTGGTGCCAGATCACCGTCTTGCGGAGCCGCTCGACGAGTTCCTCGATCTCGGTTCCCCGGAACTGTTCCGGTATGGTGAAGTCGTTGAGGTGGTCTGCGGCGCCAAAGAATGCTCGCTCGGGGGGCAGGCCGAAGTGCCGTGAAAGCAGCATCAGGTTGACGACGAACCCTCTGCCGAATTCGCTCTTTGCAGGCATATTTTCCTATGTATCGCCGAACGATATGAACAATCCGTTTTTGCGTGTACCCGGGAGAGGACAGGAGATCCGGGTGCAACCGGGCCTCCGGTCGCTCACGGCTGCCCATAGATCAGAACCGCAGAAACCACGACGAAGCCGAGCGTCGCGGCGAAGAAGACGATCTCGCCGGTGCGGAGGGGCTTCTTCCTGACATACAGGCCGGCGTTCGCCCCGTATCCCCGGCAGAGCATGCTCGTGTAGGTGCGTTCGCCCTGCTCGTAGGACCGGATGAAGATCGTCCCGACCGTGTAGCCGATCTGGTGCAGCCGGTAGCGGTAGGGGAGGGTGCGGTCGAGGGGGTCGAAGCACCGGGTCGCCATCGCGGTCCGTATCCTGTTGAACATCTCGGCGAAGACGAAGATGTAGCGGACCATCATACCGAGCGTGAGGGTGAATTCGCGGGGCAGGCCGAGCCTCCCCGCCGCCTCGATCATATCCTGCATCTTTGTCGTCGACGAGAGCAGGATGATGAACGATATGCTGATGGCGAACTTCACGAGGAGGACCGACGCGAACTCCACCGACTCCGCGTAGACCTCGATCCCGAACGGCAGGACGGCAATTGTATGAAATACGTCATAATATGGGTTTTTTACAAATGCCTGGAACCCGACCAGGAAGATCCCGAACGGCAGGATGAGTACGAGCCTCTTCAAGTAGACGGTCGGCGGGAGGCGCGACGCGGCCCAGAGAAGAGCAAAGAGAGCAAAAAGGACGGCACCGAGTTCGTAGACCTTCGTCGAGTACGGCACGGCAACGATCGTCACGATGGCGGCGAGGGCTACGAGGAGTTTTATCCTTGCGTCCAGCCGGTGGACGATGCTTGTTCGATAAGCGTACTTCTCGATGAAGTAGAGGTCGTCGATCATCTTCGTCCTGCGTAGGCTTCGAGGAACGCCTTCTTCGCGTCCTCGTAGGTGTAGGCCATATCGATGGCGACGCCGTTCTCCTGGAGCGACCGGATCAGTTTCGGTATGGGCGGCACGTCGAGCCTTGTCCGGGTGAGGAGTTCCGGCCGGGCGAAGACTTCCTCGACCGTCCCGGAGCCCACGATGGTTCCCCTATCCATCACGTAGACATAGTCCGCCATCTCCGCCACGAGGTCGAGGTGGTGGGTCGAGAAGATCACCGTC
>DAIRGM010000060.1:0-11459 GCA_036794525.1 Methanoculleus sp. | reverse complement strand
CACTCCTCTGGAGCATGTCGAACATCATGCCGTTCTCGGCAAGACGGAGCGAGTGGCCGTGCACGGTCGCGCCGCGGATGCCGGTGCGGGCCGGGTCGAGGAGTTCGGTCTCGACGAGTTCCTTCGAGTACTTCTCCAGGTCACGCTCGCGGCACTCGACGATCTGACGGCCGGAGAGCGTACCGGGGTCGATACCGCGGAAGCGGTAGCACTCGGTGTAAGTCCGCTGGTAGGGCTGCGAGGGGGCGAAGAACATCGAGTCCGCAAACTGGATGTAGCGAACGCGGTCGCCGGCCTTTGCACCCTCCGTCGGGGTTACAATCTTCCTGATGGGGCAGTCGGGCTCCTGCTGCTCGGCGAGCGGCGGGTGGGCCGTCGGATAGGCGGCTCCCGGCGCCCTGTGGCCGAGGATCAGTACGATGTCCTCATCAGTCACGTCACGCATCTTCTCAAGCTTCTGTTTGGGGTTCATCTGCTTGCGCCGGTTCTCGGCGACCTTGGATGTACCCGGTCCATATTGGGGCTTGTATGCCATGTTTTCTTTCACCTCATTCATGTTGGGCTTTTCAGTGCTTTCATAACGGCACGAACGACCTCTGCCAATTTTTCCCTGCCGGGTGTCTGGCCTCTTGTCACACCGCTGACGATATCTATCACCATGCCTTTCGTCTTCGTCCGGTCGGGCGGCGGCATAACCACCGCAGTCCTGATCCCCTCTTTTGCGAGATCCTCAAAGTCGATCGGGGCCTGAGATACGACGATAGCCCTGATGTCCGCGTGCTCAAGGATAAACCGGACTTTCTGCACCACATGGGAGCGGACGTTCCCGTGATGCAGGATGGCTACCTTGTGCTGCTCGATCTGGGCGATCTCTTTCTCTGTCAGTCCGAAATAAGCGCCGAGAACATGGCCCGCGACGGGCGAATCTGCCGGAACCCCGCTCCCCGCATTGAGGACGAGCGTGGTCACGGAGAACTCCGCCCCCTCCCTCCGGAGCCCAGAGGTGATGTCGCAGACCGGTTTTGTCACGTGTCTGCGGCCGGGGGACATCCCGATCACGATAACATCGGGCGATCTGGTCTCGGAGATGGTGCCCCGCTGGGCGAGACCGCCTCCTTTCCCCATCCCCATGCTCTCGCGGCAATCGACGACCTGAGTCACTCTTCCGATTGGCATCTTACTTGTTTCCCTGAATGATAATGGGGCCTTCTTTCTTCCTCGGATCAACGAGCCCGAGAATCTCTTTGTCGGCATCAGGTCCGTATTTCGCGTAGTCGGACACCGTCGGCTGGGTCTTCATGAACCGCCCTCTCTGGACGGTGCAGGAGAAGTCCTTGCTTGCAAAGACTTCGTCGACTGCTTCCTCGACGGCCGGGATATACGACTCGTCCTCGAGTTCCAGGATAACGTTTCCAACCTGTACCTGGAGCTGGACGTCCTGGTCTCCGACACGAATGACCTTGCGGTCCGGATGGGGGTTGGGTTTCCCCCGCGCCGGGCCGTAGGGAACGGTGGCGGGAAGGTTCTGTCCGGTAAGAGACATCCGGAGAATCCCGCCGACCTGAACAAGCCTGTTCAGGAGTTCTTCCACCGTGTCGGGTCTGAGGAATCGCGCAGAAACGATTCGAACCTGAGGGTATATGGCTTCGGTCATTGGTATCCTTGTGTTATTTACACACCCTTTGCGATCTGCTGGATCGGCTTGTTGAAGACGTCAACCTTGCCGTAGGTGTCGCCGTAGACCTTGGAGGTGCTCTCGGGCGAGAACATCTGGGTTCCGGCGTCGAGTGCCGCCGCAGCGACCACGCACGGGATAGCGACGCCTGCGGCGTGCCGGGTCACGACGTGGTTGCCGTTGAAGATACCGGGGCCGCCACCACCGTAGATCGAGTGGCTGAAGAACGAGAACCCGACGGCGGTACCCATGACACGGCCGTAGTCGGTGCTCGGGAGACCGGTCTCGTGCTCAAGCAGGTCGTTGAAGTACAGGAGCGTCGAGGAGACTGCCTGGGCGAACCGTCCGGCACCGCAGTTGACCATGGTGGCTGCCATGGTTCCCGCAGCGGCGTAGGCGTTCCAGAGCATCGGGTCCTTCGTGTCGTAGAACTGGAAGTACCCGCCCTTCTTGCCCGGGGTGATGACCTTGTCCTCGATGGCGCGCTCGACCAGGCTCTGGACGACGGTACCGATGGTTCCGGTCGCACCGTTCTTCTTGACGAGGTCATAGACCATGTTGTTCGCGTTCAGGCCCTGGTAAGCGTACGTAAGCAGCTGGGCGCGCTCGAACGGTCCGATGGCGTTACCCATCTCAAACATTCCTGCCTGCTCGAAGGTGGACGAGAGTGCGGCGCCCTGCATCGCGTTCTTGCCGGTCATCATCACGGCGTGGTTGACCGGGATGTTACGGAGCGCGTAGCCGAGGCCTTCGTTGTTCTGGGGGATCGACAGAATGGACGTGACGTTGGCACCGGTCAGGTCCATCGTGTGCGGGTAGGAACCCCAGACAGCCGCCTTGACCATCGCTGCGTCGAACGCTCCGATGTCGAACTGCTCGACGAGCGCGTAGGTGGTTGCGGCTGCGACCGCGGTGATCGCGGCGTCGTAGGTGGATGCAGCCTCGAGACGGGCCTTCGGGGCCTCGACGAGGATGAGCTTACCGCCGTTGAACTCGCGGATGTTGGTGTCGTCGCCATCTTCGACCTGGACCATCTCCTTGATCTTTGCGATGACAGCGTCCTTGTTGCCGATAATGTCGAGGTTCATCTCACGCCCGAGGACATATCCCTTGGCTACCTTTCCGGTCTTCAGGCTCTCCTGAATCCCGCCCAGGTTGACTGCAATCGTCCTCTTGGTGAGGTCGATCAGTTTCCTGGTCGCCGGGTTGATCACAGGGCTGATCTTCTCGAGCGGCACACCACTCTTCAACTGCTTGCCTGCATCATCGTACAGGTCAATAGTTTCCTTGTATTTTGCCATAATTTTCCTCCATTACCCTCTTTATGTGCATACAGTCCGGAACTGTGAAGTGAACGCTAAAAGCATCGCTGACTGTGTCTGATGGTGACTATTGCACGTCCTCTTGGGACAAAAAGATAGTAACCTTCTCTGATGATATAAGCATTGCTATTTATGTCTCAGATCTAATATATATCGCGAGCCCGATATTAAATATCTGGCGGAAAATTGCCGATTGCAGAGAATTGTATACTTATCGTGCCTCCCCTGCCGTAGCATGGGAGTAGCGAAAATTTGTTATTTTGTGTTACGTTTTTTACTCCGGCCGCGCCTGCTCTCCGACGACCGGTACCGGGTACATGCGGCGCAGAAAAAAAAGGGGTTCAGGCCTCGATCCGCTGGTAGAGCTTAGCGTAGATCGTCTGGCCCTTTCGTTTCCGGTGGCGCTCTCCGAGGTCGCCCTCGTAGAGGGCAAACCGGCCCTTGATGCCGTCCATATCGACGTCGACATCCTCGCGGTATACAAACCCGGGCATCATCACGTCGATGCTGCCGAGGACGTAGATCTCGCCTTCCACCATCTGGCCTCCAACGCGGCTCTTCGCGTTGCCCTTGATGACGATCTTCCCGCCTTCGGCATGGGTGGCGACATGGACATCGACATCGCCGCCGACGACGATCTCGCCGCCGTTCATGAAGGTGCCGATATCGCTTCCGGCATTGCCGGTGACGGTGATCTTGCCGGCCTGCATGCCGCGCCAGTCGCCGCGGTAGGCGGCGCCGAGGTAGTTGCCGGCGTTGCCTTTGATGACGAGTTCGCCGCCCTTCATGCCTGTTCCGGCAAAGGCATCGACATTCCCGTTCACCGTGATCTTGCCGCCCTGCATCCATGCTCCGACGTACATATCGGCGTTGCCGTTGACGACGACCTCGCCTCCGGTCATCTTCATGCCGATGTACTTGACCCGGGACAGGTCGCCGTTGACGACGATCTTCGTCTCCTCAGGCGTCGCTCCGGCCCTGCCGGAGATCTCGAAGAAATCTCCGAGCCGGTGGCGTTCGCGGCCGACGTAGACGGGGAGATCCGCGATCTCTTCGGTCTTCTTCCCGGAGACCGCATCAGGGGTGATGGTCTCTGCCTCGAGGAAGAGATCGGGCTGATCCTTAATGGTGAGTGTAACTGTTTCCATTCTCTCTCACCTCACTGTGTGGCATCGACCTCGATGACGTACGGGTTCGGGAGGTAGTGCCCGGTAACCTCGTAGTTGTTCAGGGTGACGGTGTAGTAGCGGAGGAACTTCTCCTTGACATCGCGCATCACCTGCGGGTTCTCGTTGACCTTTGCGTTCACCCAGAGCGTCCTCTTGTTGCCGTTCGAGACGATCTCGTGGTCGCGGACGACCTGGACGCCGGTCTTGAAGAGATGCTCCGCGCTCCCAAACGCAGTCTCGATATCGTCGGGCGCGTAGGGATCGTTCGGGTTGAAGTCGAAGACTGCAACATCCGCTTCGAGGCCGGGTGCAAGCCCGCCGTACATGTGTGCGAGGCCGAGCGATTTTGCCGGGCCGGCGCGGGTCATCTGCGCGATCTCGTAGAGGTCGAGTTCGCGGTCGATGCCGGCGAGGTTGGTCGCGTCGATGACCTTGTCCTTGTGCTTGAAGGCGTCGAACTGCTGCTCACGCGCCTCCTGGCTCATGAGCCACTTCATGATCCGCGGGTAGCGGATGAACGGCCCGGCGTTCGGGTGGTCGGTGGTCATGAAGACCCGCATGGGATCGTTCGCGAGCAGAGCGAGTTCAAGACCGATGGCCCACTGGATGCCGCAGACCTTGATGCTCGGGCTGTAGACGTAGGGCACGACACCGGATCCGGTCTCGAGTTCCACGTCGGTGTTCGCCCACTTCAGGTGGTTCAGCTCGGTGAGGTGGTGCTCGAACGGTCCGTCGGCGGTCATCGTCGTGGTCTCGTCGAGCGTCACCTGACCCATGTCGATGGTGATGTTGTCGTGCGAGTTCACGTACGCCATGATATCCTTCGCCTTCGACTCCACGTTCGCCCAGGAGTCGCCACCGTAGGAGTGGAACTGGACGTGGGTGTGGTGCATCACCTGGTCGCGGCCGAACTTGCTGTTCGGCTTGATCCCCTCCGAGAGCTTGAACGAGTCCAGCGTCGTCGTGTAGTTGCCGGGGTTCCCGAGGTTGTTCGCGTGCATGTGCATCGAGTGCGGGAGACCGAGGTACTCGTTCGCCTCGATGAGGCCCTTGATGATCTGGGCCGGGGTGATGTCGAAGTAGGGGACCGGGTCGTGAATGTTGTCACAGTTCAGGCCCCACGCCCAGGCTTCCGTGCCGCCGGGGTTGACGACCTTGACCGCGTATCCCTTCGTGGCGCGAAGCAGCCAGGCAATGTAGGCGGCGGCGTTCTCGATCTCGTGGTTCTTCAGGTACTCGAGGACGAACCAGTTGTTCCCGAAGACCGGGTAGGCGCCCTGGTCGAGGATCGGCGTGTCCCGCATCTCTTCGTGGGTGTGCCGGGCGTAGAGCGGCGGCATGGCCGCTTCCATCACGGTCGTGTAGCCCATGCGGGCGTAGTTGTAGCCGGTCCGGATCGTCGTCGGGACGGAAAATCCTCCCTGCATCCGCTCGATACCGCTCCGTGCTTTGTACCCGAAGAGTTTGTCCTCCGGGCGGAAATTCCGGCCGGCATTCACCTTCGGGCCGGCGACGTGGGCGTGGATGTCGACACCGCCGGCCATGACGGTCTTACCGGCGGCATCGATGACCTTCGGGCTGCTGAGAGCCGTCGTCGCGACGATCTTGCCGTCCTTGATGGCGACGTCGGTCTTATCGCCCTTGATCCCCTGGACCGGGTCGAAGACAAACCCGTTCTTGATAAGATACTCTGCCATCGCTTATACCCCCTTGATCTCCTTGATTCGCACAAGGACGTGTTTCAGGAACTCTTCATCGGTCATCATACCCTCGGGGGGTTCGACAACCTTCCTGGTCTCAATCGGCACGTTGTCCATCCGGTATGCGCATCCGCCCGTCTCGACGCCGACGAAGGCGACCGGGACGTGAACCTTGCAGACCTCGGTGGTCGGGGTCTCGTGCGGGTCGATCGCGACCGACGGGCGGTCGTAGATCTTTTTGACCGAACTGAACGGGAAGTGCGCGCCGGGGTCGCTGCCGAGGACGAAGACGGCGTCCACCTCGTCCCTGCGGAGCAGGTCGTTCGAGGTCGTCTCGCCGGGGTTGTAGCGGGCGAATCCGCGAGAGAGGTCCACCGCATAGGGGAACCCGAAGAGCCAGCCCCAGACCTGGCCGGAGCCGGTGACGTTGTAGTGCCCGCGCATCGGCATGATGGCCGCTTTCGTGTACTCGTTTAAGTCACGGGTGACCGCGATGGCCTCGTCGATGTTGTGGTTCTTCCCGAGCGACTGGGTCACGCCCATACCGAAGAAGATGATCACGAACCGACCGCTCTTGAGCGTCTCGGCGGCCTCGTAGATCTTCTCCTTCGGGATGCCGGCGACGACGTCGGGGAGCTGCTCGCCCTTGAACGCCACGCGGAATGCGTTGAGGAGTTCGTAGTCGCGCCCCTGCTCGACCTGCAGGTGGACGTCCGCCACGCTTGCGGTGTCGGTGGGCCGCGGGTCGACGACGATCACCTTCCGGCCGGTATGGCCCTTGCCGGTGAAGAATCCGCGGGGAAAGATCGAGTAGCGGGACATGTGCCGCGGGTGGGCGTGCGCCGGGTTGCATCCCCAGAAGAGGATCCGGTCGGCACGGTTCTTCACCTCGCCGAGCGTACAGCTCGGGATACCGATGTCCTGGACCGCGATGAGCGACGTGCCGTGGCAGACGGTCGCCGTGTTGTCCATGACCGCTCCGACGAGTTCGCCGATCTCCGATCCCACGGACTGGGCTTCACAGTTCGTGGAACTCCAGCCGTACATCAGGGGCTTCTTGGCATCGGCAAGCATCTTTGCCGTGTAATCGACTGCCTCATCGTAGGAGATCTCCTTCCAGGATCCGTCCTCCTGGCGCATGCGGGGCCGGGTGATACGGTCCTTTGCCTGGGAGTGGAGGAACTTCTCAGCACCGATGGCGCAGGCGTTGTAGACCTCAAGAAGTTTTGTCCCGTCATCGCTGACGACGACCTCGAGATCATCGCAGAGCGTGCCGCAAAACGGGCAGATAACGTCGGTTACCGTCTTTGTCATGCTAGCTCACCCCTGCATCCCTTGCGCACCAGTTCCAGGGAACTGTAGACCGGTTCGTTCTTGGCGACTTCCACCTCAACAGGTGTGCCTTTAAACGTTGGCATGCCGGTCGAGTAGGTGTTCGGGTTGACAAGCCTGTTTGCCCATGGCCCCATCGGTATGTATGCCACACCCGGGTGAGGGCCCTGGGTTGCCTCGACTGCCTTGACGACGACACTGCCGTAGTCGCTGGTGACGCGTACGTTCGTGTTGCGGAACGCTCCCAGTTTCTTAAAGTCCGTTGGGTCAAGCTCGATGATCCCGCAGGCGGTGGTGTAGGCGGGTTTTTCCTTCCCCGCCTCCATCGCCACCCCCTGCTGGATGGTGCGACCCGTAATCAAATTCACTCTGATTGCCATTGTTATTTATCCCCTGTCCATTATTATTGTTGGATTATTATATTATTATCTGGCAAGTTCAGTGAGCGGGCTTGGGCCGAGCTCGTTGATGGTCTTGACGACGTCTGTCATGACCGTTCCCCACTTTGCACCCTCTGATGCAGAGACAAAGGTCATCCTGAGACGCTTGTCGTCAAGACCGATGTTCTTGAGGACACTCTTCAAGAGGAACATCCTCTTGGCTGCCTTGTAGTTGCCCTCAAGGTAGTGGCAGTCGCCGAAGTGACACCCGGAGACCAGCACGCCGTCCGCCCCGTCCTGGAATGCCTTCAGGATGAAGAGGGGGTCGATCCGGCCCGTGCACATCACGCGGACTGCGCGGATGTCGGGCGGGTACTGAATGCGGGCGCCGCCGGCAAGGTCTGCACCGGCGTAGGAACACCAGTTGCAGATGATGGCGATGATCTTGGGTTTCCAGTTCTCGTCTGCCATTTACTGTTCACCTCCGAGGAGGAATGCATCGATCTGTGCGACGATCTGTGGGCTTGCAAAGTGCTGCATCCAGATTGCACCGCCGGGGCAGAACCCGCCGCAGGTTCCACAACCCTTGCACTTGGCCTCGGTGACCTGCATGACCGTGCGTCCGTCCTTCTCGACGAGCGAGAGGGCGCTGTAGGGGCACTGGTGGACGCACATTCCGCATCCGGCGCACTTGTCCTCAAGACAGACGGCGAAGTAGGGTTCGAGCTCCACCTCACCCCGGTGAATCGGGATGGATGCCGCGGATGCCGCACCCTCCGCCTGGGCGACCGTATCAGGGATATCCTTCGGTCCCTGGCAGACGCCGGCGAGGTAGACACCGGCTGTGGTGGTTCCGCACGGGTTCAGCTTCGGGTGAGCCTCAAGGAGCCAGCCGTCCTGCGAACAGGAGACGCCGAAGAGCCTGCGGGTCTTCTCGGTCTCGGCCGATGGCTGGATCGCGGCCGCGAGCACGACCATGTCGACTTCCATGTCGATCGGCCGGCCGAGGAGCGTGTCCTCCGCGTTGACGTGAAGGTTCTTGGTCACCGGGTCTTCGGTGATGTTTGCCACCCTGCCGCGGATGAATTTCGCACCCTCGTTCTGGATGCGGTAGTAGAACTCCTCGTACATCTTGCCGAAGGACCGGATGTCCATGTAGAAGATGTAGGGCACCGCGCCGGGGATCTTCTCGATGATCTGGTGGGCGTGCTTGAGCGAGTACATGCAGCAGAACCGCGAGCAGTAGGGCTTGCCGGTATCGGTGTTGTCACGGGAGCCTGCACAGAGGACGAACGCGATCCGCTTCGGGGTCTCGCCGTCGCTCGGGCGGATGAGGTGACCGCCGGTCGGGCCGGACGCACAGATCAGCCGCTCGAACTCGAGGCTCGTGATGACGTTGTCGTAGTTCTTGTAGCCCCACTCGAACTTCTTCTCGATGGGGTAGATGTCGTATCCCAGAGCGAGGATGACGGTGCCGATCTTGACGGTTATGAGTTCATCCTTCGCATCGAGGTCGACTGCCTGTTTCGTGCCGCACGACTCGACGCAGAGACCGCACTTGACACAGGCGTCGAAGTCGACGGTGTAGATCAGCGGGGAGACCTGCGGGTGGTAGATGTAGATCGCCTTTCTCGGCGCCATCCCGAGTTCGAACGGGTTCGGCTTGATGACCGGACAGACTTCGGCACAGTCGCCGCAGCCGGTACAGCCGCCGCCGACGATGCCGCGGGCTTCGGCCTCGGCCGGGGTGAGGACGCCGCGCGCCTTCTTCCGGAGGGTCACGTCGAAGTTGCCGATGTATCCCTCGACCGCCTCGACCTCGGTGTAGGTGAGGAGTTCGATGTTCTCGTTGCGGTAAACATCCACCATCTTCGGGGTCAGGATACACTGCGAGCAGTCCAGCGTCGGGAAGGTCTTGTCGAGCTGGGACATCCTGCCGCCGATCGTCGGGCTCTTCTCGACGAGGTAGGTCTTGATCCCTGCGTTCGCAAGGTCGAGCGCTGCCTGCATGCCGCCGACACCGCCGCCGACGACCATCGCGGTCTTCTCGACGGGGACGCTCTTCGGGATGAGGTCCTCGAGCAGGGATGCCTTTGCTACGGCGATCCTGACTGCATCCTTTGCCTTCTCGGTGGCCTCTTCAGGCTGGTGCATGTGCACCCACGAGTTCTGGTCGCGGATGTTCGCCATCTCGAACCGGAAGGGGTTCAGGCCGCCTGCTGCGGTCGCGTTACGGAACGTGGGCTCGTGCAGACGGGGCGTACAGGCCGCGACGACGACGCCGGTCAGGTTCTGCTCCTTGATGGCATCTGCGATCTTGTTCTGCCCGGGAGTCGAGCACATATACGCGTAGTTGTCAGCGACGACGACGTTCGGGATTGTCTTGGCGTATTCCTTTACTGCCTCGATATCAATGGTACCTGCGATATTGGTACCACAGTGGCACAGGAAAACGCCAATCCTTGCCTCTTTATTCTTGTCTTCTGCCATGTATTTGCACCTCACAGGATCTTCTTCAGGAACGGCTCAACATCGACGGCATGGAGGTCGAGTGCGAGCTCGTCCGGACTCATGCCCTGAGCAAGTCCCAGGAGTTCGTTGTAGTGCAGGACGGGGATGCCGTGTTCGACACCGAACTTCTCCTTGATCTCAATCTGGCCGCGGTCGAACTGGAGCTGACAGAACGGACAGACCTCGGTGACTGCATCGACGCCTACCTCCTGCATATTGATCAGCTTCTCGTTCGTGATATCGAGCGCATGCGCGAGATCGTATCCACGGACACCGCCGCCGGCACCGCAGCACTGCATCTTGTTGCGGTACTGGACCGGCTCGGCGCCGAGAGCGGCGACAAGTTCTTCCATCCACATCGGGTTCTCGGTGTCCCCGAAGTGCCGCTCCTTGCCGGGCTTCATCAGGTGGCAGCCGTAGTGAACGGCGATCTTCGCACCGGCCAGGGGGCGCTTGACGCTGTCGGCGAGTTTCTTGACACCCACGATCTTGGGGTCGTAGTAGAGCTCGGCGAGGTGCCAGACGTCGACTGTCCCCTTGAACTCCATATCAACCTCTTTGAGCACCTCGTTGACCCCGTCGCGGAGTTCATCGTTGTGCTTCAGTTTGTGGTTGACCTCGTAGATTGACTTGTAGCACCCGTTGCAGATCAGGGCGATGTCCATCTTCATCTGCTCGGCGAGCACGATGTTTCTCGCAGCCATCGCGTACCAGACGTTTAAGTCGATCGAACCGAACGCACCCGGTGCCGGGCAGCAGCTTGCACCCTTCAGGGGCAGGAGGTCGATGCCGACGTTCTTGCTGGTCTGGATAGCCGCAGCCTCGATGCCGGGGTACCGGTTCGGGGCGATGCATCCGAGGAAGAATGCGTACTGGTGATTGTTTCCGCTCATGGTTTCACGCCCCCTCCGCGAGGATCCTATCCGCGTTCTCTTTCAGTTTATAGTGGTCGAGGATCTTCTGGATGCCGGGCAGGTACTCGGGGTACTTGTGCGTCGTCTCAGGCTCCGCCTCGAGTCCGAGCTTCTTTCTGGCCGCACGGTTTGCGTCGTTGTTCGGGACGCCGTGGCCGCTCTTGTAGATCAGCTGGACGGTCTGGAGGAAGTTGCGCGGAATGATATCCCGCTTGAACGCGAGGTTCCTCATCGCCATGATCGCGTCGGTCGGCGCGAGGTTGCGGGGGCACCGGTCGGTGCAGCTGTAGCAGGTGGTGCAGAGCCAGAGGTCCGGGTCGGTGAGGGCCTCTTCCTCGAGACCGAGGACGGCTTTGCGCATGAACAGCCGGATACGGTACGAACTCCGGGGTGCCGAGGGGCACGAACCGGTGCAGGTGCCGCACTGGTAGCACATGTGGGCGGCCGTCTGCCCGA
>DAIRGM010000059.1:0-12136 GCA_036794525.1 Methanoculleus sp. | reverse complement strand
CCCCTCCCCTGCAACCCCTCCCCCAATGGCGATATCCCCACGGTCCAGTGTACGGGGCTTTTCATAGTCCGGGCTTTTCTGTTAATCGCAGATGAATGCTCTGCTCTTCGCAAGTTCAGTTAAGCCCTTAGCCAGTGCGGCAAAAATGAGCAGGAGGAGCCTGGGGTGCCAGGGCTCCCTCTCCTTCAGTGCTTCACACCACGCTTTTTGAGTTCTTCCGACTTCCTCTTCGAACACTCCTCGCACCGGAACTCGGGCGCTGGATCGTTGGTCTTATCGTAGTTCTTCGCCCTGACCAGGCGGTATCCCCGGGCAACCGTGCCGCAGTCCACGCACCGGACCTCTTCCCTGACCTCCCACTGGGTGTCAAGCGCCTGGGAGGTGAAGATGAACCGGTCGACCCAGAAGAAGATGAGGCCGCCGATGAGGTTCGCGATGATGGTGGCGGTGAGCGCCCCGAGGTCCGTGAGCAGGTAGAGCACGCCGGCGAGGATCGGCGTCGAGAGTTGCCACCGGATGAGATAAAGCCCGTATCGCTTAAAATTTACTTCCACGTATGAAAATCGCCGGGTGATCTCATAAAGGATAGTCTCTCTGGAACAACGCGTTGAGATCCGCCGCAGGTCTTTTTCCTCACATGCAATTCAGGATACGGCTTTCCCGGGGATATCGCCATGACTGCCCCCGCCCCCGCCCCCGAGGGGCGGGGGAGGAGCGCGAAGCGCGGGTGGGTTGATGATGGGTGGGAGACGTTTGCACGAGCACGATCCATAAAACCGGGGTCGGCACCGTCACCCGAGCACCAGGATCCGGCGGGTCAGGCTCTTGTGCACCCGCTGCTCGTGCTCCTGCAGGATGGTGAAGTGGCGGGCTGCGACATCGGTGATATCGCGGTGCGTGACGACGACCGCGCGCCTCCCGGGCCGCAGGATGCGGCGGATCTCCGCAAGCGACCTGTCGTAGAGCCGGTCCATGCTCTCCGCGCGGATCCGAACCGACTGGCCGTAGGGGAGATCCGTCACGACCGCGTCGAGGACATGGTCGCAGATCGGGACCGCTGTGGCATCGGCAATCATCACCTCCGACCCAGGGAGGTTCTGCCGGTAGCCGTCGACCATCGCGGGGTCGAAGTCGCTCCCGAGCACCCGGACGCCGATCTCCCGGGCCTCAAGCAGGATCCCGCCGGTTCCGCAGAAGGGGTCATAGACCGTCTCCCCGGGGCGGACAAGGGAGATGTTGACGAGCGCCCGGCCCATCCGGGGCATCATCACACCGGGGTGGAAGAACGGCCGCCGCATGGGGTTCCGGGCATCGAACCCCCCCCGGTCGATCCGGAGGATGACCCGGCCGAAGTAGCAGCGGTCATCCGAGACGACGGCGCGGTACTCTTCGACCGGGTCGCGGAGCGAGACCGGGCCGCTGATCAGGGTCCCGATCAGCCGTTCGAGCTCAAGGTGCGTGGCGTCCATCCTGCTCCCCTGGATCGTCTTCACCCTGCCCGCAAACGGCTTATCGGTCGTGATCGCGAGGTCGCGGAGGAGGGCCGTGAACGCCGCCCGCGTGGCCTCGCACTCCCCGAGGTACTCCATCACCACGTGCGTCAGGGCGAGGCGCCCGGCGGCCTCCGGGTCGGGGCACTCGGCGACCGCGACCTGGGTCCCCCGGTCGAGGACGGTTCCCACGCACTCCAGTTCCATGGCCGGGAGGTCGGGGTGCTCGCCGGAGAGTTCGAAGAGCAGCTTCATTCCTATGGTATTGGGCCGGGAGGGCGATAAAGCGGGGGGATGGGGGAAGCAGAGGTCTTAACATCGGTAGCCGAAAGACTGGTCAGGATGGCTCGACTGTTGCGGTTGCAGTTAGGCGCAATATGAAGCCTCGCTGCGCGTGAGTTCAGGCCATGAGGTTTAATCCCCTGGCATGGATTTCGAGGGGATATCGCCACGCACTGCCCCCGCCGGCCGGGGCGGGGGAGGAGCGCGAAGCGCGGGCGGGGTGGGGCTGATGAAAAGAGTAGATCTTTGCGCGAGGCAGGGGAGGGGGGCGGCACCCCCCTCCCCGTCAGCCTCTCTCCCAGGGGCGATATCCCCCTGGTCCAGTGTACGGGGCTTTTTCATCGCCCCTGCTGTTCGGGTTGCCTTAACTCGCCAGTATCCACATTCGGGAGTCGTAAAACAAAAAAGATAACGAAAACCGACCGCCGAAGCGAGAGGGACTCCCCCTCACTTCACCGTCTCTTTCACCTTGTCGACGACGTCCTGAAAGAAGCCCTTGCCCTTCTTACTGCCCTTCGCGGAGGGTTTGTGCCCCTCCATCTCGAGCAGGCGCAGATAGAGTTCGCGCGCCTCGTCCGAGAGGCGCGTGGGCACGACGATCCGCACCCGCACCAGCATATCGCCGGGTTTCGTCTGCCACCGCACCCCTTCGCCCGCGATCTTCAGCCCGGTGTTGTACTGCACCCCGGCCGGAATATTGAGGACGACCGTGCGCCCGTCGATCGTCTTCACCTCGACCTCGGAGCCAAGCACCGCCTGGGCCGGGGTGATCTCGACCGTCGTCTCCAGGTCGTCGCCCCGCCGGGTGAACGACCGGTGCGGCGCGACGTTGATCTCGATGTAGAGATCTCCCGGCGGCGCTCCGTACTCCCCGGCGTCGCCGTAGCCCTCCATCCGGAGGCGCATCCCCGTATCCACGCCCGGCGGAACCCGGACACTCACGGTCTCCCGACCGCGCCGGTGCCCGGTTCCGCCACAGGCCTTGCACCGGGTCTCGGGTATCTTCCCCCGCCCGCCGCAGGCGGTACAGGGCGCCATCCGGACGAAACTCCCGAAGATGGACTGGCTCATCTGCCGCATCTGACCGCTGCCGCCGCAGGTCGGGCAGGTGGTGGTCTTCCTCGTCTCGCTCCCCGACCCGTCGCACTCAGGACAGGGCTCGATGTGGTCGACGCTGACCTCCTTCTCCGTCCCGAGCGCCGCCTCCTCGAGCGTGATACGCATCTTCATCAGGAGGTCGGCGCCGGGGCGCGGGCCGGCACGCTGCCTGCCCCCCCCGCCGAAGAAGGTCTCGAAGATATCCCCGAACCCGGAGAAATCGGCGCTGAACCCGCCGGAGTATCCGCCGCCGGAGTACGAGCCCTTCGACGCGCTGCTGTATGCTTCGTGGCCCATATTGTCGTACTGGGCGCGTTTCTGCGCATCAGAGAGGACGCTGTAGGCCTCGTTGATCTTCTTGAACTTCTCCTCGGCCCCCGGTTCTTTGCAGACGTCGGGATGGTACTTTCGTGCCAGGCTCCGGTAGGCTTTCTTGATCTCCTTATCATCGGCGCTCTGCGAGACGCCGAGGATATCATAGTAGCTGTCCGGACCCATCGACCTCACTCTTTGACTTCGTAGTCGGCATCGACGACGTTATCGTCTTTCTTTGCGGCCCCTTCCGCCTTCTCCTGCTGGGCGGCCGCCTGTGCCTGTTGGTACATCTTCGTCGTCAGTGCATATACCGCTTCGGTCAGGGCATCCATCTTCTGCTTGATCGCCTCCAGGTCGTCGCCCTCGAGCGCCTTCTTGAGGTCGGCGATCGCGCTCTCGATCTTCTCCTTATCCGCGGCCTCGATCGAATCTCCTGCGTCCTTCATCGCCCGCTCGGCGGTGAAGACCGCGGTGTCGGCGGTGTTTCTGATCTCGATCTCCTCGCGCTTCTTCTGGTCCTCCTCCTCGAACTTCTTCGCGTCGTCCATCATCCGCTGGATCTCGGCCTCGGACGGGCGGGAGTCCTGCGGCTTGATGGTGATCGACTGCTCGTTCCCCGTGCCGAGGTCTTTCGCCGAGACATGGACGATACCGTTTGCGTCGATATCGAACGTGACCTCGATCTGCGGGATGCCGCGCGGCGCCGGCGGGATACCGGTGAGCTGGAATCGGCCCAGCGTGAAGTTGTCCTTCGCGAGCGCCCGCTCGCCCTGCATCACATGGATCTCGACCGAGGTCTGGCCGTCGGCGGCGGTCGAGAAGATCTGGCTCTTCCTTGTCGGGATGGTGGTGTTGCGCTCGATCAGCTTCGTCGCGACGCCGCCGAGCGTCTCGATGCCGAGCGAGAGCGGGGTCACGTCGAGGAGCAGCACGTCTTTCGTCTCGCCGGTCAGGACGCCGGCCTGGATGGCGGCGCCGAGGGCGACGCACTCGTCGGGGTTGATCCCTTTGTCGGGCTCCTTCTTGAGAACCTTCTTTATGGTCTCCTGCACGAGCGGGACGCGGGTCGACCCGCCGACAAAGAGGACGTGGCTGATATCGTCGGCGCTCAGTTTGGCATCAGATAGCGCCTGTTTCACCGGCCCGAGGGTCGAGTCGACGAGATCGGCGATCAGGCTCTCGAACTTCGCGCGGGAGAGATCGGTGTCGAGGAACTTCGGCCCGCTCTCCGTCGTGGTGATGTAGGGGAGGTTGATGCTGGTCTTCTGGACGGTAGAGAGTTCGATCTTCGCGTTCTCGGCCGCGTCCCGGAGCCGCTGCATGGCGACCGGGTCCTTCCGGAGATCGGTGCCCTCCTTCTTCTTGAACTCATCGGCCAGGTAGTCGATGACCCTCTTATCGAAGTCGTCGCCGCCGAGGCGGTTGTTGCCTGCGGTCGACTTGACCTCGAAGACGCCGTCGCCGAGCTGGAGGATCGAGACATCGAACGTGCCGCCGCCGAGATCGTAGACGAGCACCGTGGAGTCGCCTTCTTTGTCGATGCCGTAGGCGAGGGCGCTCGCGGTCGGTTCGTTGATGATCCGGAGCACTTCGAGGCCGGCGATCGTCCCGGCATCCTTCGTCGCCTGCCGTTGCGCGTCGTTGAAGTAGGCGGGCACCGTGATGACGGCCTTCGTGATCTTCTCGCCGAGATACTCCTCGGCGTCCAGTTTCATCTTCTGGAGGATCATCGCGGAGATCTCCTGCGGGGTGTGCGTCTTGTCCCCGATGGCGACCTTCTCGTTCGTGCCCATCTTCCTTTTGATCGACTGGATGGTGCGGTTCGGGTTCGTGATCGCCTGCCGTTTCGCGACGCTGCCGACCAGCCGTTCACCCTCTTTGGTGAACGCTACGACGGACGGGGTGGTCCTGCCGCCTTCGGCGTTGGCGATGACCGTCGCCCGCCCGCCTTCCATGATTGCCATACACGAGTTGGTTGTGCCGAGATCGATACCAAGAACTTTTTCCGAAACCATTCTGTTATTCCTCCTTTCCTTTAGATACAACGACTTTTGCGCATCTGATGATCTTATCCTGCATACAGTATCCACGGACGGCCTCGTCTATCACGGTGCCCTCCTCCGCGTCCGAGGGAACGTAGGCGATCGCCTCGTGCCGCTCGGGGTCGAACGGAAGGTTCCGGCATTCGATGGGGGTGATGCCGTGCCGCTCGAGGATGGTCGTGAAGAGTTTCCTGATCTGGCCCATCCCTTCCGTGAGGCCTGCACCCTCGGCCTTCTCGGCCCGCTCGAAGTTGTCCATGACCTCGAGCAACTCCACCGCGAAGTTCTCGATGGCGAAGGTTGTGCGGGCATCGATCTCCCGGGCCATCCTTTTGCGGTAGTTGTCGAAATCCGCTGCAAGGCGCAGGTAACGGCCGCTCTGGTCGTCATACGCCTTCTGCAGCTCTTCAAGCGCCGGGGATGCCGCATCCGCCTCGCCTGCGAGATTCTGGTGCTTCTCGTTTGGTCCGGATGTATCCTCCTTCATACGCTTAACCTGCTTGAAAACGATGTAATAGGTTTGTTCGATTATTTATTGTAATGGGGTTCTATATAAATCTAACTGATAATGGGAGTATCCGCCCCCGGTTAGATGCCGGATCTTCGATTGGACCCCCATCAACCGATATTCTCCCCCTGGTATCGATATTCTCCCCCTGGTATCCGGATTCGCGCAAGATGCGGCGTTCTCCGCGCGAGGATCTGGAAGGAAAACAAGGTGGGTTCTGCGGGCAGCGCCAGATATATCTCTCCACTCCTCATACGTGTATCCATGAAGTGGGCACTGTTGTCTGTCTGGGACAAGGCAGGCATCGTCGATCTCGCGAAGGTGCTTGTCGAGCACGATTACCGGCTCCTGAGTTCCGGCGGTACCGGGGCCGCGCTCGCAAAGGCAGGGGTCCCGTATACCGATGTCTCGACATACACCGGCTCTCCGGAGATGATGCACGGGCGGGTCAAGACCCTCCACCCGAAGATCCACGGAGGCATCCTCGGCCGCCGGGGGATCGACGACGCCGTGATGCAGGAGCACGGGATCGAGCCGATCGACCTCGTAGTGGTGAACCTCTACCCCTTCGAGGCGATGAGGGACGCGGGGCTCGGCACCGACGAGATCATCGAGTATATCGATATCGGCGGTCCGGCGATGGTGCGGGCGGCGGCGAAGAACCATAAGTACGTCGCGGTCGTCATGGACCCCGGCGACTACGGGATGGCCGCGGAGGCCGTCCGGCGGGGCGGGTTCTCCCCTGAGGAGCGCCTGAACCTTTCCGCGAAGGCGTTTTCCCGGACGGCGGCATACGACGGCGCGATCGCGAACTACTTCACCGGGATCGACCGGCCGTTCCCCGACGTCCTCACCCTCCAGTACCGGGGCGGGAGGACGCTCCGCTACGGCGAGAATCCCCACCAGGCGGCCGCGGTCTACGGCGATGCCGGCATTGCAGGCGAGCAGCCGCTCCAGGGCAAACAGATGTCCTACAACAACTACCTCGACGTCGACGCCGCGGTCGGCCTCCTCCGGGAGTTCGAGGAGTGTGCCGTCGTCATCGTCAAGCACAACAACCCCTGCGGCGTGGCGACCAGGGAGACCCTCCTCGAGACCTACATCGCCGCCCGGGAGGTCGACCCGGTCTCGGCCTACGGCTCGATCGTCGCGATGAACCGCGAGGTCGGGGCGGACGTCGCCAGGGAACTGACCGGGACGTTCGTCGAGGTCGTGGTCGCCCCGTCGTTTACGCCGGAGGCCCTCGAGATCATGAAGGCAAAGGAGAACATGCGGGTGCTCCGGCTGCCCGAGCCGGTGGTAGAGGACGCGGTCCGGAGCATCGACGGCGGGGTGCTGGTCCAGCGGACGGAGCCGTTCCGCGAGGACTGGCGGGTCGTGACCGAGCGGGAGCCCACTGCTCATGAGATGGAGGCGATGCAGCTCGCCCTGAAGGTCTGTCGGCACACGAAGAGCAACGCCATCATCTTTGCGAACGAAAAAGCGGTCATCGGGATCGGCGCCGGGCAGATGAACCGGGTCGAGTCGGCGGAGATCGCGGTCAGGAAGTCCCGGACCCCCCTCGCCGGGTCGGCGGTCGCATCCGACGCCTTCCTCCCCTTCCCCGACACCCTGGAGGTCGCGGCGGCGGCGGGCGCGACGGCGCTCGTCCAGCCGGGTGGCTCGATCCGGGATCAGGAGGTCATCGACGCGGCGAACCGGCTCAATGTCGCGATGGTCTTCACCGGGGTGCGGCACTTCCGGCACTGATCCTTTTTTTCGCAAAACCCCGCCATGAAGATCGAACAAATCCGGGATGATAAGAGACGGTTCCTTGACCTGCTGCTCGAAGGGGACGAGCAGGAGTCCATGATCGAGACCTACCTCGACCGCGGGGATCTCTTTACCCTTTACGACGAAGTCCTCAAGAGTGTCTGCGTGGTGACGTGCGAAGGCGACGGCGTCTATGAACTGAAGAACATCGCCACCTACGAGGAGTTCCGGGGGCAGGGCTACGGCAGGCGGCTTATCGAGCACATCTTCGAGCACTACCGGGGCAGGTGCCGCACGATGCTCGTCGGCACGGGCGACTCTCCCCGCATACTCCGATTCTACGAGCGGTGCGGGTTCACCGTCTCCCATCGGGTCGAGAACTTCTTCCTCGATCATTACGACCACCCGGTCTTCGACTGCGGCGAACGGCTCGTCGATATGATCTACTTGAGAAAGGAGTTCTGACGGTTCCGCCCAAACAGTTATATCCCCCAGCCTCTCTCCACGGCTGATATGCGTATGGACTACGCGAGACTCCTCTCCGGGTCGCTAGGCTACGCAAAAGACGCTCTCATCGGGGAGTGGGGGCGGTGGGTTCTCCTGGTACTCCTCTCGCTCGTCCAGACGTTCACCCTCTTTCTGCTCCCGTTCTACAACGGCTACATCGTCCGGGTGCTTGCCGGCCGGACGCCGGCCCCCGAAGTCGACGACTGGAGCAGCCTCTTCATCGACGGGTGGAAGTTGAACATCATCAACCTGATCTACCTCCTCCCGGTCATCGTGGTCCTGGCCGTCTTCGGCGGGATCGCGGCTATCTCCGCCATAGCGGCGAGAGGGGCGGGCAACCCGGACGTCTGGGCCTCGGCCGTCGCCGCCGCCGTCACCGGGATCGCGGTCGCCGCCCTCGTCTGGCTCGTCATATCGTTCTTCTCCCTCATCGCCGTCGTGCGGTTCGCCCACACGGGGAGTCTTCTCCAGGCGTTCAACATCCCCGCGATCCTCTCGCAGATCAGCCGGATAGGATGGGGAGCCTGGATCCTCGCGGTCGTCATCCTCATCCTCATCGGCCTTGCGTACACGGCCGCGACCGCCCTCATCACCTCGCTCCCTGTCCTCGGGTGGATCGTCAACCTCTTTTTAGGGGTCGTCTACAGCATCTTCCGCGCCCGTTACCTCGCCGCGGCTTACGAGAGTGTTCCGGCGCCGGCGTGAGGAGCCCCCCGCGCCTGCCGGTACCGCGCTGTCCCGGATCGGGAAACCGTTTTCAGTCGAAACTGCTCCATTTGTATCGAAATGGTCGCTTGATTTCACCAAAAGAGGGCCGTAGATTGAGCGATTATGGCAACGCTTTTATATCATCTGATCTCACACTAAATCGTGGGTGAGACACCTATGGATTATGGAAACATGCTGAGCGATTCGTTCAGCTATGCAAAAGACGCAGTCTGGGGCAAGTGGGTCCAGTGGATCCTGCTTGCCATCAGCACGATCATATTCCCGCTGATCATGGGGTATATGGTCCGGATCTACAGCGGTGTGAAGCCGGCTCCCGAGCCGGGGAACTGGGTGGGCATGTTCATCGACGGCCTGAAACTCCTCATCATCGGCATCATCTACGCCATCCCGCTCTTCATCGTCATGGCCATCTTCATCATACCTGCCGGCATGATGAACGATCCCCTGGCCGCCCTCGGGACGATTGGTATCGGCCTCCTGATCATGCTCGTCGTCGGGTTCCTCATATCGCTGATCTCGGCGATCGGTGTCATCCGGTTCGCGCAGAAGGACAGCATGGGCCAGGCGTTCGCCTTCGGCGCTATCCTCGAGCACATCGGAAAGATCGGCTGGGGAAGCTACATCATCGCCATCATTGTCCTCGTGATTGCCGGGTTTGTCTTCGGTTTCATCGCTAGCATACTGGGCATGATCCCGGTCCTCGGCTGGCTGCTCATGCTCTTCCTGTACCCCGTCTGGTACATCTTTGCGGCCCGGTACATGACGCTGATCTATGAGAGCGCTCAGGCACCGGCCTGAACCCTTACTCTCTTTCTTTTAACGCCGCCGGAGACGTCCCCGGTGCCGGGGGCACGGTCGTTGCCGAAACCCCGATTTATATGCGCTGCGCCGCTCCCCTCGTCGTCAAACGGATCTCAGACGGAATTAGGCGGTTCATCAGGACCTAATTAACCCTTTTCGAGAAAGGGATAGTGTAAAGTCTTGATTTAGACCAATACACTTATATAATAAATTCTCAAATTTAGAAATGGTGGTACATCTATGGACTACGGTAGAGTGATCTCTAACTCGTTTGAGTATACCAAAGAGGCCCTGTTCGGCAAGTGGATGCAATGGGTCATCCTGGCCGTCCTGGCACTTGTACAGACATTCACGGCCTCTCTGATCCCGCTGCTCTCCGGCTACGTCGTGCGGGTGCTCGCCGGCAAGACGCCGGCCCCCGAGATCGATGGGTGGGGCCAGCTCTTCGTCGACGGGTGGAAGATGAACATCATCATGCTGGTCTACATGATCCCGGCAATCCTGGTCTTCCTCGTCCTCGGCGGCATCAGCGCCCTTGGAGCGATGACAACGAGCGACCCGGCTGCGGCCGGCGCCGCAATCCTCGGTGCACTGGCAGGAGCTTTCCTCGCCTTCCTCGTCGCGATCGTCATGGCGTTCATCGCCCTGTTCGCCATCCTGCGGTTCGCTCACACCGACAGCCTTGGTGAGGCGTTCAACTTCAGCGCCATCTTTGCGCAGATCGGTGGGCTCGGGTGGGGAACCTGGATCATCGCGGTCATCGTCCTCCTCGTCGTTGCGGTCGTCTACGGCTTCGTGGTCGGCATCCTCAGTGCGATACCCCTCCTCGGGTGGCTCATCGCCATCTTCCTCAACGCGGCGTTTGCCCTCTTCTACGCCCGTTACCTCGCACAGGTCTACGAGGAAGCCCCGGCCTCCGCGTAATCCCCCTGACCAACCCTTCCTTTTTCTCCGGTTTCGCACCCCATCCGCGGTATCCCCATCCGCGGTATCCCCATCGACAGAATCCGCGGAGCGCACCGGGTTCTCCCCGAACAAAAGCAGCGTGTTTATCCCTATCCCGGGTAATCCCTATCTGAATATCCGGTGATACACATGGGTCTCGTTCAGTTAATCAGCGAGTCCTTCGGTTACGCGAAGGACGCCATCTGGGGCAAGTGGATCCGCTGGCTCCTCCTGATCGTCAGCACGATCATATTCCCGTTCATGTACGGCTACACGGTGCGGGTGATGAGCGGCACGAAGCCCGCCCCGGAACTCGAAGGCTGGATCGGGCTTTTCATCGACGGCATCAAACTGATCGTCATCACGATCGTCTACTCGATCCCGCTCATGATCCTCACGGTCCTTCCCTTCGCGCTGTACTTCATCCCGGTCTCGGCAACAACGACACCGGGAACTGGTTCCGCATCGGGTCTCAGCCCCGAGATGGGCATCTTCATAGCCCTTGCAATCTTCGTCATCTTCATTCTCGCCGCCATCATCATCGGGATCCTCTCGACGTTTGCGGCGGTCAGATTCTCCCGGACGGGGAAGATGCGCGAGGCCTTCAGGGTCGGCACCCTCATCCGCCACATCGGCAGGGTCGGGTGGATCCGCTGTTTCGTCGCCCTCCTCGTCATGGGCATCGTGATAACGATCGCACAGTTCATCCTTGCCCTGATCCCGCTCGCCGGACCGATCCTCCTCTTCCTGCTCATGCCGGCGTTCATCATCTTCTCCGCCCGCTACGTCACCCTCCTCTACGAGAGCGCCCCGGCGGCGTAACATCCCTCCCCTTTTTTCTCTGCACCAGGTTCCCCGAATGCCCAACATTTAAGTATCCTTGCCGCCAATTCCTTGACGGTGAATTGCACTATGTGTGATTGTTTTATTTGTTGAATCGATCCGCTTTTTTGACACTACCTTACGGGACGGGGAACAGACACCGGGTGTCTCTCTCACGCCGGCACAGAAACTTGAGATTGCAACGCATCTTTCCGACGTCGGCGTCCACGTGATAGAAGCAGGCTCAGCCGCCGCTTCCGCCGGAGAACGCGAGTCGATCCGGGCCATCGCCGACGCCGGGCTTGCCGCCGAGTGCTGCACCTACGTCCGGGCGCTTCCCGGGGACATCGACCTTGCCGCCGATGCCGGTGCCGACTCCGTCCACCTCGTCGTCCCGGTGAGCGACCTCCACATCAGCAAGAAGCTCCGTAAGACCCGCGAGCAGGTCTGCGAGATGGCCTGGAGCGCCGTCGAGTACGCGAAGGAGCGCGGCCTGATTGTGGAGTTATCCGGCGAAGACGCGTCCCGCGCCGACCAGGCGTTTCTTTCGGAGGTCTTCCGGGAAGGGGTCGAGCGGGGAGCCGACCGGCTCTGCTTCTGCGACACCGTCGGACTCCTCACCCCCGAGCGGGCGGCCGCGATCATACCGCCGCTCCTGTTTGCCCCGCTCTCGATCCACTGTCACGACGACCTCGGGTTCGGGCTTGCAACCACCGTCGCCGCCCTCCGGGCGGGGGCGACCTGTGCCCACGTCACCGTCAACGGCCTCGGGGAGCGGGCGGGAAACACCGCCCTCGAAGAACTGGTGATGGCGCTCGAGGTGCTCTACGGGGTCGATACCGGGA
>DAIRGM010000012.1:0-57094 GCA_036794525.1 Methanoculleus sp. | reverse complement strand
AGGGCTCGTCGCGTCCGCCTTCCCGGTCACCCACGGTGGGCTGCTCGTCGCCCTTGCAAAGGTCGCGCTCGCAGGAGAGATCGGCATGGACCTCGCCATACCCGGCGGGATGCGGTCGGACCGCTACCTCTTCTCCGAGTCGCCCGGGCGGCTCATTGTCACGGTCGCCCCCGGCGACCGCGAAGCGTTCGAGGAGGTCTTCGGCGGCGACGCGCACCTCCTCGGCCATGTCGGCGGCACGACGTTGCGGGTATCGGCAGGAGAAGTCCTCGTCGAGCAGCCGCTAGCGGCGATGGAAGCAGCATACAGAGCGCCTTTTGGGGGGTACTGAGATGATTACCACGGCAAAAGCCCTCGTCATGAGCGGCTACGGGATAAACTCCGAGATGGAGACGGCGGTCGCCCTGATGCGGGCGGGGATGGCGTCCGATATCGTCCACATCAACGACCTCATCGCCGGCGAGAAGACCCTCTCCGACTACCGGTTGCTGGTCTTCCCCGGCGGGTTCTCCTACGGCGACGACATGGGCGCCGGCAACGCCTGCGCAAACCGCGTCAGAAACAACCTCTGGAGCGATGTCGAGGAGTTCCTCGCGGGAGACAACCTCGTCCTCGGGATCTGCAACGGCTTTCAGATCCTCGCGAACCTCGGCCTCGTCCCCGCGTTCGACGAGGACCGTCCCCGCGAGATCGCCCTGATGCCGAACCGGAAGGGCGTGCTCGAGTGCCGGTTCGTCACCCTGAAACCCGCGGCGGAGAACCTCTGGACGCGGGGCATCACGCACCTCTACTGCCCGGTATCCCACGGCGAGGGGAACTTCACCTGTTCGGAGGAGACCCTCGCGCGGATCGAGCGGGAGGGGATGGTCGCGTTCCGCTACGTGCGCGACGACCTCTCTCCCGCGGGAGGGGAGTACCCCTACAACCCGAACGGGGCGCTCGCGGACATCGCCGGGATAACCTCGGCGGACGGGAAGGTCCTCGGGCTGATGCCGCACCCCGAGCGGGCGATGGAGTTCGTGAACCTCTACGACTGGCCGACCAGAAAAGAGCGGCTGAAACGCGAGGGAAAACTGCTGCCGAGCGAGTCGATGAACATGCAGTTCTTCCGTAACATCGTCGCGTACTTCAGGGAGTAGGGACTCCCCCGACATTTTTCCCGCGACCGCGAAGAGAGAGCGGGACTCCTGCCGTGCGAAGAAGACCTCCCGCGCCCGGCATAAAACTATATCGTTTCGGGAGAATGTCGGCCCAAACCGGGGGAGGAGTCGCCACGAAGATCAGGGTCGTCCGCTGTTTTGGAGAGGAGAGCGCCGATACGCCTGCGGTGATCGAGGTCGAGGTCGAGCAGGCGGGCGTCCCCTCCGCGGACGAGATCCTGACGTTTGCCTCCCTGCACGGGAACTTCGTCTGCATATCCGACCGCATCTTCCGCCGGTTCGAGGTCATCCTCCCTCCCGAGAGCCGCCTTGAGATCCTCAAGGACGCGCTTCTCGAAGTCATACGCCTCGAGCCCGGAGGCTCGCTCAACCCCTACGAGGTCGAGGACTTCATCGATGTGCTCGAGCGGACGCGGCAGGAGGTGCTCGCCGGCGATGGGCCCTGACGCCGTCTTTCGTTCATCTTTTTGCCCGGGAGAGCGAACCTGAACAGGATCGGAGTGACAAAAAAGGAGAGAGGGATGTGCGGGCTTGCCGTCAACACCATCCATACCATCGACTGCATCGAGGGCATGCAGCGCCTCCCGGAGGGCATCATCGACGTCATCGTCACGTCGCCGCCCTACAACATCGGGAAGAACTACAACTCCTACAACGACCAGCAGCCCCGCGAGGACTACCTCGACTGGATGGGGCGGGTCGCTGCCGGAGCGGCGCGGGTTCTCGCCGACGACGGTTCGTTCTTCCTCAACATCGGCGGAAAACCCCGGGACCCCTGGATCCCCTTCGACGTCGTCCAGCGGTTCCGCCCTCACTTCGAACTGCAGAACGTCATCCACTGGGTCAAGTCGATCGCGATCGAGAAAGAGGACGTCGGTGACTACGAGAAGATCGCCGGCGATATCGCCGTCGGCCACTACCAGCCGGTGAACAGCTCCCGTTACCTGAGCCAGTGCCACGAGCACATCTTCCACTTCACGAAGAGGGGCGACGTGGCGCTCGACAAACTCGGCGTCGGGGTGCCCTACCAGGACAAGAGCAACATCGGCCGCTGGAAAGCGGCGGAGCGCGACCTCCGCGATCGGGGGAACACCTGGTTCATCCCCTACCGGACGATCCGCTCCTCCCGGCCGCACCCGACCAGTTTCCCGGAGAAACTCCCGGAGATGTGCATCCGGCTCCACGGCTGCCGGCCCGGGACGCTTGTCATGGACCCCTTCATGGGTATCGGGAGCACGGCTCTTGCGGCGCTTGCTCTCGGCGCGGATTATATCGGGTTCGAGATCGACCCCGATTACCGGGAGATCGCGGAGAGCCGGATCGCCGAGGCACACCAGGGGAGAGAAGCGGGCGAAGACTGACGGATTTTGTATCCTCTGACTCGAGCGCGAGGTCCTCCTCATGCCGGGGAAGACGAGTTACCCGGGCGGCGCCGGTCTCTCTATCATCTTCCCTGTGATGACTCCTCCCCGGAGGAACTACGCCTGCCGCTCACCCGGGCCAGGATAGAACCCACTACTATTCATCAGAAAATCGGCCGTGACCATTCTTATTATATAACCCGGGCGGTATGTAGTCCCTGCCAGAGGGAGAAAGATGGAGATCAAGTACGTATCGACGACATGCCCGTACTGTGGCACCGGGTGCGGGTTCAACTTAGTCGTCCGGGACGGCAAGGTCTTTGACGTTGCACACTGGCAGCGCGCCCCCGTCAACGGGGGCAAACTCTGCCCCAAAGGACGCTATGCCCACGAATTCATCAACAGCCCCGATCGCCTCACAAAACCGCTCATCAAGAAGGACGGCGGGTTCGTCGAGGCGACCTGGGACGAAGCCTACGACCTGATCGCGGAGAAGTTCAAATCCTACAAGCCCGCGGAGATGGCCTGCCTCTCCTCCGCCCGGACATCGAACGAGGAGAACTACCTGATGCAGAAGTTCGCCCGGGTGGCGCTCAAGACCCCGCACGTCGACCACTGCGCCCGGCTCTGCCACTCGTCCACCGTCGCGGGCCTTGCGGCGGTCTTCGGCTCCGGCGCGATGACGAACTCGATCAAGGACATCGCCGACTCCAGGTGCATCTTCGTCCTCGGGAGTAACACCTTCGAGCAGCACCCGCTCATCGCGCGGAGCATCGTCCGGGCAAAGCAGAACGGCGGAAAGGTGATCGTGGCCGACCCGCGCTACACCCCGACCGCCCGGCAGGCCGACCTCTACATGCCGTTCGTCTCCGGTACCGACGTCGCGGTCTTAAACGGCCTGATGCAGGAGATCATCAAGAACGGCTGGGAGGACAAGGCGTTCATCCAGAAGCGAACGAAGGACTTCGAGAACCTCAAGGAGGTCGTCATGAAGGGGGACTACAGCCTTGAGAACGTCTCGAAGATCTCCGGGATCCCGGCCGAGAGCCTCAAGCAGGCCGCCGAGTGGATCGCAACCGCCGACGTCGCCGCGCTCATCTACTCGATGGGGATCACCCAGCACACAACAGGCGTCGACAACGTCAAATCGACGGCGAACCTGATGATGCTCACCGGCAACCTGGGAAAACCCGGCAGCGGCGTCAACCCGCTCCGTGGCCAGAACAACGTCCAGGGCGCCTGCGACATGGGAGCCCTCCCGAACGTCTACTCGGGCTACCAGAAGGTCACCGACGAGGAGACCCGGAAGAAGATGATGGAGCTGTGGGGCGTTGACGATCTCGCCGAGGGCAGGGTCGGCTACACCGTCACCGAGATGATCAACATCCTCGCCGACAGGCCCGGTGAGATCAAGGCGATGTACATCATGGGCGAGAACCCGATGCTCTCCGACCCGGACCTCAGCCACGTCGAGGAGGGACTCCGAAACCTCGAGTTCCTGGTCGTCCAGGACATCTTCATGACCGAGACCGCCGAACTCGCCGACGTCGTTCTGCCTGCGGCATGCTACGCGGAGAAAGACGGTACCCAGACGAACACCGAGCGGCGTGTCCAGCGCTGGAGGAAGGCACAGCAGGCACCCGGCGAAGCGAAGGAAGACTGGCAGATCCTCTGCGACCTCGCGGCAAAGATGGGCTATCCGGAGCAGTTTGCGTTCGAGAACCCTGAGGCGATCTTTGACGAGATCGCCACCGTCACGCCCTCCTACCACGGGATGTCCTACGCCCGCCTCGACCCGGACGGCCTGCACTGGCCCTGTCCGACCGCGGAGCACCCGGGAACGGCGATCCTTCATAGGGAGACGTTCGCCATGCCCGACGGGCTCGGGGTCTTCTCGCCCATCGAGTGGAAACCGCCCGCCGAGGTGCCGGATGCCGAATACCCGTTCGTCCTTACGACCGGCCGTACGATCTGGCAGTGGCACACCGGCACCATGACTCGCCGGTCGCGGAGCCTGGAGAAGGAGGCGCCGATCGGCTGGATCGAGATCAACCCCGAGGACGCAAAAGTGCTCGGGATAAAAAACGACGAGGTTGTCCGGGCGAGCACCCGCCGGGGGTCGGTCGAGATCCCCGCGAGGGTGACCCCTGATATCGTAAAGGGTGTAATGTTCATCCCATTCCATTACAAAGAGCATCCGGCGAACAGGCTGACGAACAACGCTCTCGACCCGATCGCGAAGATCCCGGAGTTCAAGGCCTGTGCCGTGAAAGTCGAGAAGATCGCGGAGGTGTGAAGAATGGCAACTAAAGGCGATCTGCTCTATGCATGGACGACGGATGAAAGCCTCCGCGAGAAGGCGGAGACCGGCGGGGCGGTGACCGCGCTGCTGCGCCACGCTCTTGAGAGCGGCATGGTCGACGGGGTCTTTGCGGTCAGGAAGGGCGCGGATGTCTACGACGCGATGCCGGCGCTGATCACCGACCCCACTGAGATCGGGGGGATCGCGGGATCGCTCCACTGCGGCACCCTGCTCCTCCCCAAACAGATGCGGCGGTGCCTCCTCGCGACCGATCCCAATATGCGGATTGCGACGGTCCTCAAAGGCTGCGACGTCAAGGCAATCTACGAGATGGCCAAACGCGGGCAGGTCAACCTGGACAACATCATCGTGATCGGCCTCAACTGCGGCGGCACCATCCGGCCGGAGGTAGCGCGGACGGTCGTCCGGGAGAAACTCGGTCTGGACCCCGACGACGTCGTCAAGGAGGAGATCGACAAGGGGAAGTTCATCGTCGTCACGAAGGACGGCGAACATGCCTCGGTCTCGATCGACGAACTCGAAGAGGGGGCGGAAGACCTCCTCGGAAAAGAAGGCCTCGGCCGCCGGTCGAACTGCCGCCGCTGCAAGATAAAGATCCCGCGCCAGGCAGACCTCGCCTGCGGCAACTGGGGCGTTATTGGGGAGAAATCCGGGAACGCCACGTTCGTCGAGGTCTGCTCCGAGAAGGGGGCAAACCTTCTCGATGCAGCCGTTAAGGCAGGAGAACTCAAGACCGAGGCTGCGAACCCGAAAGGTATCGAGATCCGCGGCAAGGTCGAGAACGCGATGCTGAAACTCGGCGACAGGTGGAGGGAACGCTACTTCGGGGCGCTCGGCGAGGGAACGGAGCGCCTGAACAAGATCCGGGAGCAGACGAGCCGGTGCATCAAGTGCTACTCCTGCATCGAGAACTGCCCGATCTGCTACTGCATCGAGTGCAGCGCGAAGAAAGACTACCTGGTCGAACCCGGTGTGATCCCGCCGCCGTTCATGTTCCACCTGATCCGGTTCGCGCACATCTCCGACTCCTGCGTCAACTGCGGCCAGTGCGAGGAACTCTGCCCGGTGGAGATCTCGAACTCGGTCTTCTTACACGCCATCCAGACCGATCTCGAGAGGCTCTTTGGGTTCCATCCCGGTGAGGACATGACCCCGCCGGTGCTCGCGCTCGTCGAGGAGAGCGCGGAACGCGACCGGCTTATCGCCACCGGGAGCGACCAGATCTTTGATGTCTTCAAGTAAACGAGACGTGCTCTAGAGGGCGCGAGAGCGAAACTCACAAGAACGCGAAGCGTTCCAGTGACCGGAGGTGTGCATGACCAAAACCCGGACTCCCGTGTGCAGTCGCCGCTCTGCCCGGAACATGGAGTCGGGCGGGGGCCGCAGGGTGCCGCAACACCCTCACGCTCCGTCTGGAAAGGTGCTCAACCGGGGGGAAGGCGGTGGACACCGAAAACCAGGCCCGATGGGCGAATTTTCCTAAAAGGACGTTACTCCTTATCTCCCGGAGGCCTGTCCCGACGCGCATGCATCGACGATGATTTTACCCGGTATTCGGCCTCCCGGCATGATGGGGAGCGGAAAGCGGGCGATCTACGCGGACGCTCTCGCGCCTCCGCTCAATTATCCTCCTTCACTCATCTATATTCCGCGTGATCCCGGAAGCGGACGCAAACGCAGTGTTTATCGATTCTTCATGTTTAACTATGGCAATTAACTTAGAGCGTCGATAAATGCCAGAAATCGATTTCTATCTCCCACTCATAACGATCATTTCGAAACCTATTAATAGCACTCTCAGATTACAGATTAATCAGACCTATCCATCCGGATTACCTGATGGTATAGGTAGGACGTTTAGAGAGGTGTATGAAAAATGGTATTCCATCCTCCAGTTGCTATTGTAGCAAAAGCGGGTGATTCCGGAAAGTACAAGGTCGGACTCCCTGCCTGGAACATGATTCTGCGTGGATTCCTATCCGGAGCGTTCATCGCGATGGGTGCTGCCCTGGCGACGGTCTGTTCGACCGGCATCCAGGCAACCGACGTCGCGATGCGATTCGGTGCCGCGAGTCCCGGTATCTCCCAGCTCGTTCTGGGTGCCGTCTTCCCTGTGGGGCTTATCATCACAATCATGACCGGTGCCGAACTCTTCACCGGCGACGCGATGCTCGCCCCCATGGCGGCGTTCATCCACAAGGTCAGCTGGGCAAGCGTGCTCAACCTCTGGCTCTGGGTGTACATCGGTAACCTCATCGGGTCGGTGGTCTTCGCGTATATCATGGCATACGGCCCGTTTGCCAGCTTCGATGCCGCCGGAATCGCGACGCTCACGCCGTTTGGCTTGAGAGCAGTTGCCATAGCAACCGCAAAGACAAGTTACTTCGGTGCTATGGGCATGTGGTCGGTCTTCCTCAAGGGAATCGCCTGTAACTGGCTCGTCAACCTCGCTGTCCTGCTCGGTATATGCGCCGACGACGCGATAGGCAAGATCGTCGGTATCTGGTTCCCGATCTTCGCTTTCGTTGCCAGCGGGTTCGAGCACAGCGTAGCGAACATGTACTTCATCCCCGCGGGCATCTTCTGCACGGGCATCGACCCCACGAAGGCAGTCGACACGGTCAACTGGGTTTCCATGTGGACCAACAACGTCATCCCGGTCACGCTCGGCAACATCGTCGGAGGTCTCTTCTTCGTCGGTGTCCTCTACTGGGTCGCGTTCAGAAAGGAAATTGCAGCCCTTAAGTAACCCTGATTAACGATGCAAATCGGAGATGTCAAAGTGAGGGTGACGGCCGTTGCGCTGGCCGTCTTCCTCTTTTTTGTTATCCTGATCGCGGTGTATGTCTTCTCAACCGGGGATGTATACGCGCTGTATTGGGCGGTTCCGTCGGCTGTCATGCTGCTCCTCATACCCATGGCGCTCAACTACATGAGCCAGAAGCAGTATGCGTCGCTGGTGCCGATGTATGAAGCGGAAGCAAAGAACACCCGGATACGGGAGATCAACCTGAACAAGCTCGGCGAACCAGTGCGCATAAAGGGCGTCGTCGAGCGGGTCTATTTCCAGTTCCTCAACCGGCCGCAGTACCTCGTCGCCGACCGGACAGGTGAGATATCGGTCAAGATGTTCACCTCGCCGGCAGAGAACGTGCAGAAAGGGGATGTGGTCGAGGTGCTCGGAACCGTCGTCAAACGCTACATCATGACCGGGGATGCGGTCGTCAACTGCGTCTCCATACGTAAGATCAAGAACGATCAGTAATTCCGACGCCCGCAGGGCGTCAAGCAATTCAATGAAGGGACGGCGGAAACGGTACGGTTTCCTGCCAGAATCACCTTCGTGTTTGTATTCTAAAACGTCTTTTCAAGCCCGTCGTCTATCGGCGTTGCCGCCGGTTTTTTGTTGAGATCCGCGATATACTCCTCGAAGAGATGGATCCGGGTGCTCACCGGGAAGGGTATCCCGATGGTGCTGATGACCGCTTCTCCTCGTTCGAGCGTCTGAATCTCGGTATCCAGGCGCGAGAGATCCTGTTTTGCGCTGCTTGCTATGGTGTCGCGGTCGCCGCGATCGGAGAGCCCCATCACCACGAAGGTGTTCAACTGCGCAAGAACCCGGGCGTCGATGTTCTTGGGCTGCTGGGTGACCACGCAGAGCCCCACGCCGAACTTCCGCCCCTCCATCGCCGCCTCACGGAACGTCCGGGTGCTCCCCGAGCCTGAGCCCAGCACCCGCTGCGCCTCCTCGATGGTGATCAAGACCTGTTTAGGCTCCCCCTCGCCCCCGGCCTCCTCGCCCTGGTGGCTGCGCATGATCCTCCGCGTTATGATCGAGAGGACAAAGAGTTCGCTCTGCTCGCTCATCCCGGGGATGTCGATCAGGACGACCTTGTTCTCGTGGAGCGCCTTCAGGATATCCGGGATCGATGAACCCTGCCTCCGGAAGAAGTCCCGGTTCCGATTCATCATGCCGGCGATGCGCCGCTGCATCACCGAGAGCGTGCTCGGCGAGAAGTTCTTCAGGTCGTTCGCAATCCGGGGGTGCCGGCCGGTGTAGGTCTCGGCGTCGAAGGTCGCGAAATCGGTGTTCTGGAAGAAGTCGATCACCTCGGAACCGGGCGTGCTCTCGAGCATCTCCACGACCTCGCGCTGGGGCGGCGAGTGCTCGTAGAGGAGGAGGAGATCGGGCGCCCTGAAGTCGTCGTAGTCCAGGTAGAGCTGGTCTAAGTGATACCTCCTCCGGTAATCCTCAGGCCGGGTAGAGAAGACCTCGAGCCCGTCACGGCCGGCCTGGTAGTGCAGGAGCCCCATGGTAGCCTCTCCGCTCGACGACCGCCCCCCCGCTACGTACTCGCCGTGCGGGTCGACGATGAGGAGCCCGAACTCCCGCGCCTGCATGCAGGAGGCGCAGAAGACCTTCATGAAGTTGCTCTTCCCCATGCCGGTCGTCGCAAAGACACCCATGTGCTGACGCATCACCTGTGCGTGGAGCGCCACCCTGACGTCCTTCATGACGCCCTGGCCGGTCTTCATCACGCCGACCTCGATCTCGCCCATCACCTGCGCGAGGAACGCGAAGTCGCGGGACTCCGGGCGCTCCACACGGGAGAACTTCGCAGGAAGCGTCCGGGGTTTTCGGAAGGTGCCGTCACCCCCGACGTACCCGAGCGGCATCGCCTCGACGAGGATGAAGACATCCTCTCCTATCCCGTAGAAATGCTCGGTATGGGGGCGGGTGTCCCACTTCGGGTCGGAGAAGTTGCAGTCGTGGAGGAGATCGGTCACCTTGGCAAAGAACGTCAGCCCTTTGACACTGTCCGTGATCTTCAGCACGTCCCCGAGATAGAGTTCCGCGTCGTGGGGGGCGGCAAACCGGTAACCGAGCACCCGGTCGCCGATCAGGCGGTACTTCGAGGCGTCATCGCCGCTAATATCGGTCAAACTCATCATGATAGTCACCAAATATGCCGGTATAGTCGGTACGGGTCATGCCGAGCCGGTCCATGTCCCGGATGATATCCTGGCGGACCTGCTCGACCGCATCCCTCCCGATCTTCGTCGTGAGATGGGCGTCGAGGAGCGGGTAGGGGTAGCCCGTGACGCGCCCGTCGTCGGCGTAGGCCGCGAGCGCCGAGAAGACCCGTTCGACCATCTCCGGGCTGTAGAACGCGGGGATCTCCACCTTGAACGCCCGCTCGGCCCGCGGGTGCAGCCTTGCGACGTACTGCTCGCCCCGCTGCTTCCAGGAGTCCGTCTCCCGGCGGTCGATCAGGCCATCGGGGGTGGAGACGCAGAGGTACCAGGGTCCGGGGACGCCGAGGTCGCGTGCAAGCCCCTCCGCCGCCGGGACGATCGGGTGTCCGCCGCCCCAGGTGAGCGACGTCCGTTTCGTCACCGCAGCGATGAGCACCCCCCGGAGGTTGCAGAGGTTCAGGAGTTTCTCGACGACCTCGTCGTGGCTCGCGTGGCGGACCTGGAGCGTGCCGTCGAGGACGATGAGGTCGCCGGCATCGACCTCCGCGGCCATCTCCATTGCAGCCCAGAACTCGAGGGTATCCCGTATGACGGCGGTGTTTTGGACCGGGTCGTCGTGGTCGAGATGCACCTTCGGCGGGCAGTGGAAGCAGTCGTGATAGATCTCGTCGAAGTCCTCGTTCCCCCTCCCCGGGTTGACCGTGACGATCAGGAGGGGCGTCGTCCGGTGGTGGAGGCGCGAACCGCCCGAGTACGAACTGACCGATGCCCGGACGGCGGCAACGGCAAAACTGCCTGCATCGAGGATGACGGTGTTGCTCCCGTCCACCGCAGAGACCGCCCCGTCGAACCTGGACGAGCAGCGGCGGTAGGACGATGCATCATACCCGCTCGCGGCCGCGAACCGTCCGGGGAGGTCGGGTGGGGTGTACTCGCGGATTCGCCCTGCGATCCGGCGGATCGCGTCCCGGTAGGCGGTATTCGGATCGGTCATTCGAACTCCCTGACCTGGCTCGCCTGATCTCTGCCCATCTCGACCATCAGCGTCGTCGAGAACTCGTCCTGGACCTCGGTGATGTGGGATATCAGGAGGATCTGGGGGAAGTGGGCCTCCTGGGTTCGGAGCGCCCGGAGAAGGTTGTTTCGCCGTCCCTCGTCCTGGCTCCCGAAGATCTCGTCGAAGATCAGGAACGTGGAGTCGTGCACCTCGTTCACCTCGGCGAGGAACCGGGAGAGCGCCACCCGGAGGGCGATGGCGATGTCGTCCTGCTCCCCGCCGCTGAACCGGTCGGCCGGGTAGTCGTCTCCCATGTCGTGGACGAGGACGGTGAAGTCGTCATCGAGCATCACGGTGCTGTAGCGCCCGTCGGTGATCTCCGCGAGCACCCTCCCCGCCTCCTCCTCGATCCGGTCCCTGACCACCTGGAGGAGGTGATCGGTATACTCCTTGATCATCGACCGGGTCAGTTTCAGGCGGCCGATCTCCTCGGTGAGCGCCTCCTGCTGCCGGAGGAGGTCGTCCGCACGCGAGAGTCTCCCGGTCTCTTTCTCGATATCCATCTTGAGGCCGTTTATCTGGAACGCAACGGCGGACCGCTGCTCCCGCGCCGCGAGGAGACCCCGCTCGCAGGTCGCGGCCTGCTCCTCTGCTGCCGTGACCGCCTCTTCGCTGAACCCGAGCCCTTCGGCGGCCTCCGCGACCCGGAGCCGTTCGGCCTCCCTCTTCGCGAGGAGGGCCTGCTTCGCCTCCAGTGCCTCGACCAGCCTCGGGACTTCTTCGAGACGGACGCGGAGTTCGAGCGCCCTGTGGTGCGCCGCTTCGGCGCGGCCGAACTCCTCGTTCTGGCGTGCGAACCGGTCGGGGTCGAACGAGAGAGAGGCGAGTTCATCCCGGATAGCCTGCAGCCTCCCTTCGAGCGCGGTAATCCGTGTGGAGACGTCCGCCAGTTCCTCTTCCAGCGCCGGCCGCCGCGTGAGCCGGGCCTGCGCCTCCGTGTATGCCCGCCAGGACGGCTCGAGCGCCTGCGCCTCGGCCTCCAGGCGCTGCCGGACCATTGGATCGAACCCGAGCCGGGAGATCTTCGTCTCAACCTCCTCTTTTCGAGTGAGATGCCCCTCAACGTCGCCGATGAGCTGCTGCCGTTCCTTCTGGAGGGCGGAGAGGCGGCTGCACTCGCCCCGGAGGGTGTCGGCCGCCGTCCGCATCTCCGACAGGGCGCGGATCCGCTCCTTGAGAGCGGCGTGCGCCGCCGGATCGTAACCCTCCACGCCGAGCGCCCGGATCGACGCACGGTGACGCTCCGCCTCGGCCCGCCACCGCTCTGCGACGGTCGCGCTCTGCTCGTACCGGGACGAGTACAGCGCGTGCTGCTCTTTCAAGCGCTGGGAGGAGGTGCGCCGCCCGTAGAGATCCTTCAACGCGGCAACGAGGCGCTCGCGGTCGGCGGTCGCCCTCGCATGTTCCCCTTCAAGACCGGCGAGCGTCTTCTGCATCGCCGCGCCGGCATCCGCAAGATCGCCGAGCAGTTGCTCGTAGTGGTCGCCGAGGCCCTGGTGGCACGTCGGGCACGATCCCTCCGGGCCGGCGGCAAGGATCTCCGCCCGGTGCTCGGCTAACTTTCGGATCTCCTCGCGGAGCGCCTCCTGCCGCTCGGAGCAGGCGCTGATCCGCGATGTCAGGTACTCTTTCCGGCTCTCCGCTGATTCGATCTCATCTTCGATCGAGCCCATCCCGGCAAGCTGCCGGGAAAGCCCGGCAATCTCGCTCTCGAGGAGGCTCATCTCTTCGGAAGCCGCGTCGACCTCCTGCAGGCACCGCCCCTCCTGGCGGGCGAGTTCCTGGGCCCGGAGGAACACCTCATCGCGGGCCAGGAGGGCGTCGTACTCCCCGATCTCCACTTCGAGCGCGCGGAGACGTTCGACCTTCTCCTCGATCCCTTCGATCTCCGTCCGGTTCTCCCCGACACGCCGCTCGATCTGGGCGAACCGCTCGTCCATGCGCGCGAGGTCTTCGCGGAGAGCATTGTACTCCGGCTGGAGTTCTTTCATCGCAGCGATGCGGTCGCGGAGGTTCTGCCACTCGCCGACATCCCGCTCGAGGCCGGCAACCGCCTGTTCGTCCCCTGCAAGCGCAGCGAGTTCTGCCCCGGCCTTCGTGCGGCGCTCGCCGTACTCCCGGACCTGCCCCTCCGCGGTCTTCGCTTCGAGGGCCAGGCGGTCGGCGAGCGCCTTCTTCTCGGCCATCGCGGCCATCCCGGCCTTCAGCCCCTCGTAGCGGCCGGCGAGGGGAGCGAGTCCTTCGAGGTCGGCCCGCAGCCGCTGCCGATCGGCGATCTCCCTCTCTGCCGTCCGGCACTCGGCCCGGAGCCGCTCGATCTCGGCCGCGTGCATCTCCCCTTCCCGCGCAAGGTGCAGGTAACGCTCGCGCACCGAGAGCAGCCGGTCGCGCGCCGTGCGCGCACCGTCGAACTCTTCCGCGGCCGCAGTCTCTCTTTCCAGGGCTTTCTCTGCCTCTTCCTTTGCCCCGGCGAGCCCGGTGCGGAGCACCGCAAGGCGGTCGCGAACCCCTTCGGCATCCAGTTCCTGGAGCCGGCCGGAGAGTTCCCGGAAGGCGCCTTCGCGGGCATCGACGATCGATTTGAGGTGCTCCATGCTGTCCTTCTTGAGGTAATCGATGCCCAGCACCTGCATGAACCAGTCTTTCCGGGAACCGGCCCTGCTCTCGAGCAGGGCAAGGAGGTCCTTCTGCCCGGCGTAGATGGTGTTGCGGAAATCTCCCGGCCCCATGCCGACAACCCGCTGCACCTCCTGTCCGACGTTCAGGACGCTGTTTGCGAGGAGTCTTTGGTTCAGGTAGAGGTTTGCCTCGTGGAGCGTCGAAGAGGCGCGGCGTTTGAATCTGCGGACGACGGCATACTCGTTGCCGCCGACCGAGAAGTCCAGGCGAACCTCGCAGACGTCCTGCGGCCCCGCAAAGGAACTGACGATGTAGTTCCCGTCGAGCCCCGTGCCCTGCAGGCCGTAGAGGGCGAAGAGGACGGCGGAGACGATGCTGCTCTTACCCGTCCCGTTGTTCCCGACGATCCCCGTGATGCCGTCCTGGAAGACGATCTCCTGGTCGCGGAAGCGCTTGAAGTTGCGCATCCGGAGTTTATTCAGCAGCACGCTCTCCCTCTTTATGGTGCGCGATGACCGACCGGAGGACCTCCGTCCCGGTCTTCTTCACGAACTCCTCGTCGCCCGGGGCGAGGTGCTCCTTCTCCACGAACCGCTCGAACTCGGCGACGTAGTCGATGCCGACGAGCGAGTCCTCGTGGAGTATCCGGGACGGATCGTCGACGGCCAGCACCTGCAGCTTGAGGTCCAGCGCACGGTTCCGGATATCCTGGAGCGCCTTCTGGTCGAGCGCACGGAGCGTATCGCGGCGTATCCCGTCGAGCGTCACCTGGCAGATCGCGTGGTGAATCTTTTGTTCATGGTCATCGGCAACGTCGAGGATGCCGTCCACGACCTCTCTCGCCGAGAGCCCGTCGCAGTTGATCCTCCCGAGGCTGAACATCGGCGTGCGCGGGAGGTCGATATGCTCGACCTCTCCCGACGCGAGATCGACGGCGAGGCCGCCCTTCTCCTCCGCGATCTCGCCGTAGTTGCAGTGTTCGAGCGACCCGCTGTACCAGGCGTTGTCGGCGACCTGCACCTGGTTGTGGTAGTGGCCGAGCGCGATATAGTCGAACCGGTCGGAGAGGATGGTCGCGTCCAGCTCGTGCTCGGCGACGGTGTGAAGCCTCCTATCCTTCAGGATGCTTGCAAGACCGTGGGTGACGAGCACGTTCGTGCCGCCGGAAAACTCGATCCCCTCGAACGCCCTCCGGTAGCCTTCCGCCTCGAGCATATTCGGTATCAGGTGAAAGACCGTATCCCCGAGTTCCACCCGCCGGTAGCGGTTGTGGTGGGCGACGTAGAGGTCGGTTGCAGCGTAGCCGCCCCGCTCGAGCACCTCGAACGGCGACGCCGTGTAGCGGGTCTTCGCCATGCTGTGGTTGCCCGCGACCACGATCATGGGGATTCCCGCATCGTGCAGACGGGAGAGAGCGTCGAGCGCCGTCGTGTAAGCGCGGGTCTTCGGTTTGACCTGATGAAAGAGGTCGCCCGCGTGGACGAGCGCATCAGGGCGCATGGCGATGATCCGGTCGACGGCGGCAAGGAAGTTGTCGTAGATGAACTGTTCGCGCAGGTTCATCCCGGTCTCCGGATCGACCCGGTTAAAAGCTGCCAATCCGAGATGTGTGTCTGCCAGATGAACGATCTTCATGCCCAATTTATCTCCGTGCTCCTTGAGTATAAATGTCTGATCTGCGCGGCGTGAATGTATTCGGCACCGGGCCGGTGTCCGGAACACGCGTAATCTAATATATCTCCGGTGATATTTGTATGGTGAACTCGTGTCAAAAAGAGCCGTAGATGCAGTTTTTCAGGCGCTCTTCCTCCTCTCCGACGTCCGGTTCCTGCTCCGGGAGACAGCTCCCGGGCACGACCTCGACGAAGTTCAGAAAGCGCGCGCCGCAACAACCCTCGATAAGGTGAAACGGCAGGTTGCAATCCTCGAAGAGGAGTTGATCCGGTGAAGTGCGCGGTCGATATCGAGTCCCGCGACGTCGAGGAGATGTACATCAACATCGACCCCATCCAGGCGGGCGGGCGGCTCACCGCAGAAGCCATGAGGGCAGCGATAGCGTACGGGGACGGCTACTCGGTCTGCGACAACTGCCGGAACCCTCCCCGGCTCGACTATATCAAGAATCCACCTATCGCGCAGTACCACGCGGACCTCGCCGCGTGGCTGAATATGGACACGGCGCGGGTGGTGCCGGGAGCGCGGCGGGGGTTCCAGGCGGTCGCCTCCACCCTTGTCGAGAAGGGCGACCCGGTCATCCTCACGGCGCTCGCCCACTACACCGAGTTCATGGCGGTTGAGGCGGCCGGCGGGATCCCCCGGGAGATCCCGAAGGACAAGAATAATCACATCACCCCCGATGCCGCGGCAGAGAAGATCGAGGCGGTGATCCGGGAGTTCTCGAAGACGCCGCCGCTGCTCTTCGTCGACCACGTCGACTACCAGTTCGGGAACGTCCACGACGTCGCGGGCATCGCGAAGGTCGCCCACCAGTACGACATCCCGGTCCTCGTCAACGGGGCCTACACCGTCGGGATCATGCCGGTTGATGGGAAAGCGATCGGCGCCGACTTCGTGGTCGGGTCGGGGCACAAGAGCATGGCTGCACCGGCGCCCTCCGGCGTCCTCGCGACGACGAACGAGCACGCGGAGCGGGTCTTTAGGACGACGCAGGCGAAGGGAGATGTGACCGGCCGGACGTTCGGTATGAAAGAGGTCGAGATGATGGGCTGCACCCTGATGGGGGTCACCGTCGTCGGGATGATGGCCTCGTTCCCCCGCGTCAGAGAGCGGGTGCAGAACTGGGAGACCGAGGTGGCGCACTCGCAGGCGGTCGTGGATGCCCTCCTCTCCATCGAGGGGACGAAGGTCCTCTCCGACTACCCGCGGCAGCACACCCTGACAAGGATCGATACCCGCGAGTCCTTCGATACAGTGGCGCAGCAACACAAGAAGCGCGGCTTCTTCCTCTCGAGCGACTTAAAGAAGCAGGGCATCACCGGCGTCATCCCGGGCTCCACCAGGGTCTGGAAGTTCAACACCTTTGGACTGACGGAGAAGCAGATCCGGCATGTGGGGGAGGCTTTTGTCGGGGTTGCGCGGGAGAACGGGTTGAATATAGTCTGAGGGATATCCCCCGGAATTCTTTTTTAGGGCGGGTTCGTGCGGGCCGGGATGCTATCCGGTCTATCATGTACCTGAACTCTCTGGAGGAGTTTGCAAGCACCCTTCGCTTGAGTACACCCGTTATAGGCAAGAACAGTGCAAAACCCGGTACAGTGGACCGTGAGGATATCGCCACGCACTGCCCCCGCCCCGAGGGGCGGGGGAGGAGGCCGGGTGGGGTGGGGGTTACGGGTATCCTCTTATGTGGTAGAGACAGGGGAGGGGGGCGTGCCCCCCTCCCCGCGTGGCGATATCCCCTCGAAATCTGTGCATGAGCATAAACGAGCAAAGGACGTGTGAGAGCCCTGGGTTTAGGTGCGCGACCGGCAAAGCGCAGAAGCACCTGCCTGTGCAGATTTCAGAGGCTCAAAGGACCACAAGTTTTGGGAACGGGGCTCTGTGACGATACGGAGTACGAATACCATCAGCTGGAGTTGCAACCGGTCCCATCACCCAACCTCCTCAACCTCCCCGTTCTTCGCCCGGAACCGCCGCACCGTCCCCGCCGCCCGTTCTGCGAGACCCTCCGCGCCGATCGCCTCTTCGATCTTCGCGATCGTCTCCGCAGGCGCCGCCGTCGAGGGGTAGCGGGGGGCGACCGAGCACCCGACGTCTCCCGGGTGGGCCTCGAACGTCCCGATGGCGCGGGCGCGGTCGACGACTTCCTCCTTGTCGAACCCGATCAGCGGCCGGAGCACCGGAACGGTCGCCGCAGGAGCAATCACCGCCATGTTCGCGAGCGTCTGGGACGCCACCTGCCCCAGGTTGTCGCCGTTGACCAGGGCGGCGTCTCGGCGCTCTTCTGCAAGGATGCTCGCCACCCTGAGCATGAACCGCTTGCAGAGGACGCACCGGTAGCGCGGCTCCTTCAGCGCGGTGATCGCCTCAAAGAACGGCTCCATCTCCACGACCAGGAGATCGAGGGGGTGTCCCGGAACCCAGAGAGAGAGCCGGGCGTGATTTTCGAGAACTCTCTTTCTCGCATCCTTACCCCCGAACCGCCCGCCGTGCATGTTGACGTGCACCATCAGGCATCCCCGGCGCATCATCAGCCACGACGCGACCGGCGAGTCGATCCCCTCCGAGATCAGGGCCATCACCTCGCCCTGCGTCCCGTAGGGGAGCCCGCCCGGCCCTGCAATCAACTCGTCGTAGACGAGGCCGCCGTACTCCCGGGCCTCCACGAATATCTCGTAGTCGGGCGCCGAGAGGTCGACCCGCGCCTCCGGTATCCGGTCGAGGACGGCCGAACCGACCGCCGCCGCGAGTTCCTGGCTGCTGAACCCCTCGACACCCGACCGGCGGGCCCTGACCGCAAACGACATCCCGGGTCGGAGATTCCTCTCCGCGTGCTCGACCGCCGTGGCGGCGAGCCCCTCGATATCCGCCGCGGTCACCGTGCAGACGCTCGCGCTCACCACCCCGAAAGTCTTTGCGGCCGCCGTAGCGATCCGCCGGGGCTCGTCGCCGTAGATCATGATCCGCCCCCGGTAAGTCTCGATACGATGGGTGAGTCCCTCGCTCTCCAGCGCAAGGCCGATGTTTTTCGTCATTATCGATAGGTACCGCCGCTTCACCGTCTCGCTCTTGAGGAAGATCTCCCCGTACCTGACCATCACCGCTTCCACGAATCTGCACCTCCCTCACGATAGCCCCCGGAGGCTATCGCCACGTCCTCAAACCCGAGTTCCTTCACCGCACCGAGCAGTTCCTCAAGCCTCCGGCGGTACGCCGGGTCGGCCTCGATCAAGGCCCGGGCGCCGCCGATGCACCGGACCCGGATCGTCCCCCGGATCTCCCGCGCGAGGAGGGACTCCGCCGCCGCGACGAGGGCGAGGCACTCCCGGGTGACCGGCTCACCGGTGGGGATGCGGGTTGCGAGGCACGCGGACGGCGGGCGGATGGGCACCCTGAGTTCTTCTGCAAGGGCCTCGATCTCTGCCTTCCCCATACCGCATTCAGCAAACGGGCTCCTGATCCCGAGTTCGGAGAGCGCCCGCATCCCGGGCCTCGCCGCGGGCCGGTCGTCGGCATGCGTCCCATCGACCACCGTCCGGCACCCCTGCCGCCGTGCCTCCGCCACGACCGCCTCCATCATAGCCCGCTTGCAGACGTAGCACCGCTCCGGCCGGTTCTCCCGGACAGCGGGGATCTCAAGCATATCGAGCGGAACCACGACGTGCGCGATCCCCAGGCGCTCCGAGAGTCTGCGCGCCGCCGCGAGTTCCCCGGGCGGGGTGAGGCCGGTATCGATGCTGATGGCGATCACCTGAACCCCGTGATGCCGGGCGAACGCCAGCAGAACCGAACTGTCCGTTCCCCCGGAGAGCGCAACCGCAACGGGTTCGTAGGATCTCAGGAGAGCATCAAGCCCGCGAACTCGCGTCATCTGCTCTTCATATATTCGCTCGTCCTAGATGAATCTTCGCGAATCGCGCCAATTCCCGGTATCTAGACGAAGAGCAAATGGTTTTTAAAAGAGGCACTCCGAATGTGTACTGATATGGCGAAGAAAGCGAGTGCCAAACAGGCAGAACCCATGAAACTCTTCTATATTTTTTACAATCAGGAGCGCTGGGACAACTGGATCAAGACGCTCGAGGAAGCAAATTTCGAGCCCGCCGAAGGCGAAGAGGTCTCGGAAGGCGAGCAGATGCTCTTCAGTTTCACCGAAGACATCACCCTCTCGGTCCTGAAGATCGTCCGCCTCTACCAGAACGACCGGTTCACGAAGGAGGAGACCATCGCCAAACTTGATGATGTGGAGCTCATCGTCATGACCGGGCTCCCCGAGGGAGACCTCGAGGAGATCATCGGGTCGCTTCAGCTCTCCCTGCTGGTGCTCTTCACCGCCTGCCGGAAGTACCTCGATGGCGAGTTCGACAAGGACATCAAGGCGCTCGTGAAGAAGGGCAAGGGTATCGACGAGGAGAATCTTGAGGAGGCGCTCGAGGTTGCGGCGAACATCGGGGCCGCCGTGGTCGACGGGGCTACCTGCTGCGCAAAGTACATCAAGGACAACGTGGAGGACCCTGGCCTCTTCGACGAGTGGCTCATCGAGATCGAGACGATGAGCAATGCCATGAAGTCGCTCGCGAAGTTCGACGAGGAGCCCGGCGAGTCGTCGTGATTGCGAAGAAGGCCCGGTTCCGGGCAGCACGGAAACTCGAGCGGGCAGCAGGGTTCCGGCTCCCGGACCATGTCTTCTCGGGCGCGTTTCTTGAGTCGCTCGGGAAGGCGATCAACTTCGAAAACCTCGACCGCCGGACGCACGAGCAGCTCCTGGCCTTTTTCCGCGACTTCATGGACTGCAAGTGCAAGAACGCACCCTTCTGCGGGTGCCCGGAGAGGAAGTTCACCCTCACCATCATTGAGTTCAGGGAGATGGGACTCGATCACCGCCAGATCAGCGCCCACCTCCTCGACGAATACGGGATCGACCTCTACCCCGCCGACATCCTGAGTTTCCTCGAGGACTCCGTCCACATGCTCGAGGCCATCCGGGACGTCGCCGAGCTGCAGGGGCGGGAGAAACTCGCGGAGAACGCTATAGAGCATATCAAGAAGATCGAACACTAGGCCCGGCCCCGCGGTCCACGGCGGTACGATCTTCGCCGTCGCTCTTCCGCGGGGGCGGATGCCACTTTTCTTCCGTACCGACGAGGTCTCGTGAGGCTACCCGGTCCCCGGGCTCCGCATCATGGGGGCGACGTTGCACCCCGCCATCTCCCCGAAGCAGAAGATGAACCGCTCCCTGATGCTCTCCGGCAGTCTCGCCTCGGGAATGGGTTCGAACCCGAGTCTCCCGTAGAACTCGATCAGGGGGAGGGTCGAGTGGATGTAGATCGTCTCGGAGCCGCATTCTTCGAGGAGCGCCTGCACGACTTCCCTGGCGTATCCGTGCCCGCGGTGCTCGTCGAGCGTGAAGACACAGTCCATCTCGAGGCCGCCCGGATGGCGGGTACAGCGCGCCGTCGCTGCAAGGGCGCCGTCGACAAAGACGCCGAATATCCTCTCCCGCGCCGGGTCGGCCTTCTGACCGCGGTAGTGCGTCCAGACCATCTCTGCAAGCGGGAATTCTTCATGCTCCAGTTCACGAACTTCTTTCTTCATCATCTTCTCCCGGGTGTAGCCACACATTGCCGCGCCTGCTATTTTAACCGGACGGGCGCCCGGGGTAGCTCCGCCCGGCCTCAAAGCAGACCCGGCCAGGGGACGCCGAGACCCATGGTCAGCTCCTTCAACTCGTCGCGGATGCCCCGATCGATCTTGAGGAGAACCAGGAGATAGACCAGCCCGCCGAGCGCGACCGCCCCGAGGACGACAAAGACGTTCGTGAGCGGGATGATGAACGAGTAGGCTACGACGACCGCCGCCATAACAAGCGCGGCAAGGACGATGTGGCCTACGGCCCGTGGCTCTATCCGCACGCGGATGGTCTGGGAGAGGGCGCGGTTGGCGAGCACTGCGTTCAGCACCATGGTGACGAACGTGGCCGCCGACGCCCCGACGATGCCGTATGCCGGGATGAGGTAGAGGTTTAGCCCGACGTTTGCGGCGACCGCGATTGTCGTGACCCGGAACGAGTCCTTCGGTCGGTCGAGTGCGTTCAAGCACATCGTCTGGAGGAACACGAAGACGTGGGCCACCTGGACGAGCAGGAGTATCCCGAGAGCCGTTGCCCCGGTAGAGAACGATTCTCCATAGAAGAAGTAGAGGAGGCGTTCGCCGAGGATCCAGCCCCCGGCAACGACCGGGACCGCGAGGAGGAGCGAGTAAGTGAATGCACGGGCGAGCGCGCGTTCCACCGATGGGAGGTCGTCCTTCTTCCCCCAATAACTGATCTTCGGGTAGAGGGTGGTATGGAGTGCTACGGTGACGAACGTCGCAATCGAGGTGAGCTGGAGTGCCACACGGTAGATACCGATGTCGGCCTCGGTCATAAAGTAGCCGATCATGATAGTGTCGGCGTACGAGAAGACGAGGTAGCCGCTCGCGCTGAGGAACGTCCAGAACGAGAAGGCAAAGAGGCTCTGGACGTGGGAGCGGCGGAACGGTGCCGGCGAGAGGTCGAGGAAACGGAAATTGAAGAGCCCCGAAACAAGGATCCCGGCAACAAACCCGCCGGCGAGCCCTGCAACACCGTAGCCGAGGACGATCGCGATGACCTGGACAACTACCCGGGTCAGGTTATCGACCAGGCTGCTGATCTGGTTGACGCCAACCTTTCCGCTGCCGTAGACACTGTTAGAGACAACGTTCGTGAAGGTGCTGACGATCAGCGCGAGGATCAGCCAGGGGAGCATCCCTGATGTGGTGAGTTTGACGAGGTAGGGCTGCGCGATGAGGAGGAAGCCCACCGAGATGACCGTCAGCACTACCCGGAGAAGGACGAACGCGGTGAAGAATGCATTCTGGTCCTCGCCCTCGCTGATCCGCTTCACCGCGGCGCCCCCGAACCCGCCGTCTCCTATCAGGTTGAATATGCTGAAGTAGGCAACAAAGAGGAAGTACGCACCCAGTATCGACGGACCGACGGTATGAGCGAAGTACATCGTGGAGAGGAACCCGACTGTGGTGAGGGCCAGCGTCGAGCCGAGGCTGATGACGCTCTGGCGCTGGACGGCATCGATGCGCATGACGCGGGCAAGGTATCCGGAGGGGCGGAACACGAGCATTGGTTTCGCCGTGAAAGGCCTTATTGGTTGTCAACCATCCCGGGCTTTCGGGGGGAGGCTCTTTCCGGGGTCGGTTCAAATGGAGCAGGAAGAGCGACCGCGATCACCGGGCCCCCCGGGAAGAGGGACGCGATAACGTCATAGCGGAGTGATGCCAACGTATATCAGCACTATCACAGGACTGGGTACGTAGGATATCGGCGGGTGATAATTTGGACGTAGGGGTAATCGGTGTCGGAATGATGGGCAGGAACCATGCCCGCGTATATTCGGAACTAAAAGCGGTGGACTCGCTCTACCTGTTCGATCTCAACGAGAAAGCGGCCGGCGACCTTGCCGGAGCCTTCGGGGCAACGGCCTCCCCGACCCTGGAGGGTCTGCTTGAAAGCGTTGATGCGGTGAGCGTCTGCGTCCCGACGCCCTACCATTTTGGGGTTGCAGAGCAGGTTCTCGACGCCGGGGTGCCGGTGCTCATCGAGAAGCCCATATGTGCGACGGCAGAAGAGAGCAGGAGGCTCATCGCGAAGATCCCCGAGGGCCTCGTCGCCGGCGTCGGACACATCGAGCGATTCAACCCGATCGTCCCCGAGATCAAGAAGATTGTCAGGAACCCCCTTTACATCGAGATGAAGCGGCACAACCCGGCGTCGTCGCGGGTGAGCGGCTCCTCGGTCGTCGAGGACCTGATGATCCATGATGTGGACATCATGCGTAACGTCCTCCTCCCCGACCGGGCCTACCGCCTCGCCGGCAGCGGGAACCAGGACGTCTGCAGCGCCCTCTTCTCTTTCGGAGGAACCCCGGTCTACCTCTCGGCAAGCAGGAAATCCTCAAAGAAGATCCGGATGATCTACATCGAGGAGGAGGAGTTCACCATCGAGGGGGACTTCATGGCCCAGGAGATCTACATCCACAGAAAACCCGGGCAGTACGCGGTCGAGGATGAGCGCTACGTGCAGGAGAACATCATCGAGAAGGTGCTCGTGAACAAGCAGGAGCCGCTGAAACTCGAACTCTCGACGTTCCTCGACTGCGCGGCCAGAGGAAGGGAGTTCCCGGTCAGCCCCACGCAGGCGCTGTTGAACATGGAGATCTGCGAGGATGTCGCGCAGTGTTTTGCGACGTAAGGATGGTTTTTCATGAGTAGCAGGTTACAATCGATCATCAGGGCTAAAGGGCCGATCAGGAAGATCGGTGTCGTCGGGATGGGATATGTCGGCATCCCCGCCGCGGTCCTCTTTGCGGATGCCCCGGAGTTTGAGTCCGTTCTCGGGTTCCAGCGGGCCTCTGCTTCATCCGGCTACAAGGTCGATATGCTGAACCGGGGTGAGTCCCCGCTGAAGGGCGAGGAGCCGGGGCTGGAAGAACTTCTCTCTAAAGTCGTCGGTGCGGGGAAGTTCCGGTGCACCTCCGATTTTTCGGAGATTGCGGCGTGTGACGCGGTAACCCTTGCTATCCAGACCCCGTTTAAAGATCCAAAAGACCTCATCCCTGATTTCTCGGCCCTGACCGAGGGGCTCCGCGCGGTGGGAAAGCACCTCTCCGAGGGCACGCTCGTGGTGCTTGAATCGACCGTCACCCCCGGCACGACCGAGCGCATGGCCCGCGAGATCCTCGAAGAAGAGTCGGGGCTGGTCGCCGGCGAGGGGTTCGCGCTCGCCCACGCCCCCGAGCGGGTGATGGTCGGGCGGCTGCTCCGCAATATCCGCGAGCACGACCGGATCGTCGGCGGGATCGATGAGGTCTCGACGGCGCGGGCGGTCGAACTCTACCAACCCGTCCTCACGACGGGGAAGATCATCCCGATGACCGCGACCGCGGCCGAGGTGACGAAGACCGCCGAGAACGCCTTCCGCGACCTCCAGATCGCCGCCGCGAATCAGCTGGCGCTGCACTGCGAGGCGATGGGCGTCAACGTCTACGACGTCCGGGCAGGGATCGACTCCCTCAAGGGCGAGGGGATCACCCGGGCGATCCTCTGGCCGGGTGCCGGGGTCGGCGGCCACTGCCTCACGAAGGACTCCTGGCACCTCGAGCGGGGCGCGCAGGTCCTCGGTGGCGACCTCTGGTACCCGCACGGGGCAGAGTCGATCTTCGGCGTCGCCCGGAAGATCAACGAGTTCATGCCCCAACACATGGTTCACCTGGCTCTTGAGGGGCTCAAGCGGACGGGTAAGTCCCCGGAGGGCGCGAAGGTCGCGCTCCTCGGATGGGCATTCATTCAGAACTCGGATGATACCAGGAACACGCCGGCGGAGCCCTATCTCGCGGCGATGAAGGAGGCGGGAGCGGAAGTCCGGGTTCACGACCCGTATGTGGATGCGTATCGGGGGGTAGAGGTCTCGCACGATCTCGATGAGACCCTTGCGGGAGCGGACGTCGTCACCGTCTTCACCGGCCACCACCACTACGCCTCCCTCGATCCGGTGCGGGTGAAGGAGTTATCTGGAGAGGAGCACCCGGTCATCGTCGACGGCAGGAACGTCGTTGACCCGGACGCGTTCATCCGGGCGGGGTTCATATACAAGGGCATCGGCCGCGGCGATAAGAACAGCCACACTGTCCGGGAGTAACCATGAAGATCGTATCGATCGTCGGCGCGCGGCCGCAGTTCATCAAGTGCGCTCCCGTCTCCCGGGAACTCAGGAAGGAGCACGATGAAGTCCTCGTCCATACCGGCCAGCACTACGACTACGGCATGTCGGAGGTCTTCTTTGAGGAGCTCGCTATCCCGAAGCCCGACTACAACCTCGGCATCGGCTCCGGCGCCCACGGCCACCAGACCGGAGCGATGCTCGGGGCGATCGAGGACGTCCTCGAAAAGGAGAAGCCGGACGTCGTCCTGGTCTACGGCGACACGAACTCGACCCTTGCAGGCGCGCTTGCGGCGGCAAAACTCCATATCCCGGTGGCGCACGTCGAGGCGGGGCTCCGGAGTTTCGACCGCCGTATGCCCGAGGAGGTCAACCGGGTGCTCACCGATCACTGCTCGGACATGCTCTTCTGCCCCACAGAGACAGCCGTCCGGAACCTCGCGGCCGAGGGGGTCACGGAGGGCGTCTTCCTCGTCGGGGACGTGATGTGCGACGCGATGGAGTACAACCGCGCGGTTGCTGAAGAGCGCTCCCGGATCCTTGAAGCGGTCGGAGTTGAACCGGGGAATTACCTCGTCGTCACCGTCCACCGGCCGTCGAACACCGATGATCGTGACAATATGGCCGCCATCATCGGCGCCCTCGGCGAGGCCGGGATGCCGGTCGTCTTCCCGGTCCATCCCCGGACACGGCGCTACCTCGGCGAATACGGCCTTCTCGCAACGATGCCGGAGAACATCCTGGTCGTCGAACCGCTCGGCTACCTCGACATGCTCCGCCTGATGGCGCATGCGGAGAAGATCCTCACCGACTCGGGCGGCGTCCAGAAGGAGGCCTACATGCTCGGCGTCCCTTGCATCACCCTCCGGGAGAACACCGAGTGGGTCGAGACGGTCGAGGCCGGGTGGAACGTGCTTGTGGGGGCGGAGCGGGAGAGGATTGTCTCGATGATCCGCGAGTTTGCTCCGGTGGGAGACCAGTTCCCGCTCTTTTGGAATGGGCAGGCTGCCGCCGGGATTGCAAAGATTATTCGTTCCAGAGGTACCACCAACCGCCCCGGTGTGTAGGGAGGTGTGGGCATCTGGTAGGCGGTGGTAAACCAGTTTTCTCAGTGGTCATCCCCCTCTATAACAAGGCCCCATATATCGAGCGAGCGGTTCGGTCGGTGCTTGCCCAGACCGAACAGAAGTTCGAGGTCATCGTCGTAGACGACGGGTCGACCGACGGGGGTGCGACGTTCGTCGAGCGCTTTGCAGAAGCCCGGATACGCTTGATCGTGCAGGAAAACCGGGGCGCCTCGGCTGCACGGAACCGGGGGATCCGGGAGGCGAACGCGGATCTCGTAGCGTTTCTGGATGCAGACGACGAATGGTATCCAACTTTTCTAGAGGCGGTCCTCGACCTGTGCAGGCGCTACCCCGGGGCCGGGGCTTACGCGACGGCCTACGCGGTCTACAACCCGGACGGCGGTATGCGGGTCGCCTCGATTGCGGCCGTGCCTCCGGCCCCCTGGAGCGGGCTGCTCCCGAACTACTTTCAGTCGGCAACCCTCGGCGAGCCGCCGGTCAGCGCCTCCTCAGTGGCAATACCCAGGGGGGTCCTGGAGGAGATGGGGGGATTTGCCGAAGGTCACTGGTGGGGTGAGGACGTGGACCTCTGGGGCAGAATTGCATTCTGCTACCCGATCGCATTCACCCATCGGATCGGTGCGGTTTATCATACCGACGTGGTCTGCCGGGCCTGTACCAGGGTCCAGCCCATCCCCGAGAACCCGTTCGTCGCCTCGGCACGGCACGCGATCGAACGCGGGCTGATACCTCCGGGGATGCTTGACGACGTGCTGGAGTATGTCGCCGCAAAACAGCTGCAGACCGCAGCGCGGAACATCCAGGCCGGGCGTCCCGACCTGGCGCGGGCCAACCTGGCCTGGTGCCCGACCCGGAGGTTCCGCCAACGAAAATTCTCGTACTCCCTGATGGCGTTCATACCCGCTCCCTGGTACCGGCGCTACCGGAGCCTGAAAGCGGCCCTCTTACCGACGGTCGCCGAACCGGCGGACAGCAGGTTCCGGCAGCACTGAAAACTCTTATCTGCTCTGGCCCCCTTACCGGTGACGATGGCTCCCGAGAACGGCGATCACCTGGTTGTCTTCACTACATCCTACCCCTTCAGCAGGGTCGTGGAGTCGTTCCTCGACCGGGAACTCCCGCATCTCTCCTCGGTGTTTGATACCGTCACGCTTGTTCCGCGCCTCTATCCCCCGCCCGGCGAGAGACTCGACCGGCTGCTCCCGGAGAACATATCGGCCCAGACTTCCATCATGCACGATGCGCAGAAAGAGAGCACGGCAGCCTACTACCTGCACCTCATCCTCTCATCGCTTGCATCACCAGAGTTCTACGCAGAGTTCCGGCAAAACTACCGGTGCATCCTCCACCCGGCCGGGATGCGCAAGGCGCTCGGCTACCTCGGCATCGCGCTCGACGTCCGGGACTGGGTCACACAGAGGGTAGAGGCGGGGCTGCTCGATCCCGCCCGCACGCTCCTCTACACCTACTGGTTCGACGGCACCGCGCTTGGCGCCGTGCTGGCAAAGAGAGATTTTCCGGAGATCCAGTGCGTCTCGCGGGCGCACGGGTATGACCTCTACGCTGAACGCTACACCCCACCCTACATGCCGTTTGAGGAGGCCAGAGCCTGCTCCCTTGACCGGATCTACCTCGTCTCGGAGCACGGAAAGAGGTATCTTTCAGCCCGGCACCCCTCGTGTGCATCCGGCTTCCGAGTGGCCAGGCTCGGCACGGGAGATCCCGGGTTCCTCACGCCCCCCTCCCTCGACGGGGTCTTTCGGGTCGTCTCCTGTTCCCACATCATTCCGATAAAACGCATCGACCTCCTGGTCCGAGGCCTTGCGGAGGCAGGCCGGATGCAGCCAGACCGGGAGTTTGAGTGGGTGCACATCGGCGGAGGGCCGTTACAGGCGGAGGTTGAGGCTTACGCTGATACAACGTTGCCCGGAAACGTTAGCCACCGGTTCACCGGGTACCTCGACAACGCCGCCGTCCTGGAGCATTACCGGCAGAGCCCCGTCGACGTCTTCATAAATGTCAGCGAGTCCGAGGGCGTCCCGGTCTCGATCATGGAGGCGGGGAGCTGCGGGATCCCGGTGGTCGCAACGGCGGTGGGCGGGACCCCGGAGATCGTCTCCGACGCTACGGGCATCCTGCTCCCGGAGCACCCGACACCCGGGGAGATCGCAGGAGCCGTCGTCAGGCTTGCTGCCGACCCTGGCGGCACCCGGGCGATACGGTCGGCGTGCAGGGAGAACTGGGAGCGCAACTACAACGCGAACCGAAACTTCCGCGCCTTTGCCGGCGACCTGCAGGCCCTCCTGCGGTGATTCGTCACACCCGCCGACCGTCCGAGAAGAGCGTCAAAAACTTCGCCGCGCTCTTCTGCCACGTAAACCGTTCGTCAACGGTCCTTTTCGCATTTTCTCCGAGGCGCCGGGCTATATCCGGATTCTCGATCAGGTAGTCGATCATTCTAGCGATCTCAGCTGGCTCCGGCGACACGAGGATACCATTCTCCCCATCTCTGATCGCCTCTGGTATCCCCGCCACAGGGGTTGCGACGATCGGTTTGCCCATGGCCATCGCCTCAAGGAGCGCTATCGGCAACCCGTCCCCGAGGGTGATGTGCGTGTAGATATCACAGAAGGAGAGCGGCACAGCGGTGTCCTCGATATCTCCCGTGAAGACGACGTGTCCGGACGCCCCTTCGGCCCGTGCGAACTCCTCTACCTCCGGGGAGAAGACGCCCTTCCGCGTCGCGACAAGGACAACCCCGGGATACTCCTCTTTGAGGAGGTTTACGGCTTGGATGAGGTGTTTCAGGCCTTCGGCCTTGTACTTCAGCGCGGTCAGGCCGAGGGCGAGGAGCACCGGCCAGCGATCCTCGATACCGAACTGCTCGCGAAACGCAGCAACCTCCTCCGGGGTCACCATGGCAACCTCAGGGGCCCCCGCGTAAGTTATCTCGGTCCTCGGGAACTTCAGGTTCCAGACCTCGATGGTCCTCTCCCTGAGCCGATCCGAGACGAACGTCACATGGTCGCACCGGTTGAGGAGAACCTGGTAGAAGATCCGGAACCGGTCTGTCAGCGCCTCTTCAGGCTCGGTGTGGAACGTCTGGACAACGGTGCAGCCGCGGATGAGTTTGTAGGCGACCGCAGGGAAGAGGCAGTGCCAGCCGCCGTGAACGCTGATGACATCCGGCCCGTAGTCCTGCAGGGCGGAGAGCGACCGCACCGCAAAGAGCCGCTGGCTGGTCGGTATGCAGACCTCACCGGGATCGCTCCCCTCCCTGAATATGACCCGCACATCTGCGCCGCTCGCAGCCAGTTTCTGTACCAGGTTCTGCAGGTAGACCTTGATGCCGCCGCCCTGGCTCTCTTTCCAGTAGTTGGCGATGAGCGCGACCTTCATGCGACCGGGGTTGATAAGTGGCGCGTCGCTATATCAACCTTTGCGCACCCTCGGGGAGTGGGGGGCATAATACTGCTCATGCTATCGCGGCAGGCCGCCGGTTGTCTACCTGTTTTCTCGGGCGACTATCCTCGCCTCTCGCGTCCGGCGTCCCCGGCATCCATTTGAGAGTAATTATAAATACTCACCCCATAAATGGGGGGCCGTTCAGCCTCTCTCGTTCGTGTCCGGGCAGGGAGGCCTGAATCCTGGCCTATGCGTATCTGCATGCTCACCACAACTCACCGGCCCCACGACGGGCGGATATTCGAGAAAGAGGCGAAGAGCCTTGCAAAGGAGCACGACGTCACGATCATCGCCCCCTCGGATGCCGGTGGCGTCGGAGAGGACGGTGGCGTGCGGGTCGTCGCCGTCCGGAAACCCGCATCGAACCTCCTCCACCCGGTTACGTTCTGGCGGGCATTCAAGGCGTGCCTGGCCCAGGAGTGCGACGTCATCCACTGCCATGAACCGGACGCTCTCCTCGCAGCGCTCCTGTTGAAGGCCGTGAAAGGCCGAAAGGTCGTCTACGACATCCACGAGCACTGGCCGAGCGAGATCCCGTTCGATCTGGGCCTCCCGAACACGACTGCTCTCACCCGCTTCCTTGAGCACCTGCTCTCGCCGCTTGAGCTCGGGCTCTCCCGGTTTGCCGACGCGAAGATTGCAGTCAGCGAGAGCGTCGCGGAGCGGTTCAGGGGGAACGGGAGAGAACCCGTGATCATATCCAACTTCTCGGTCGCCGATTCGGCACCACCGGCGCCACAGGCGGGGAGTGGGCGCAGCGTGATGTACATGGCCGGAAACATGCAGTTGTTCCACGGCATCCGGGAGTGCATCAGTGCCATGTCGAAGGTGATGGCAAAGTATCCCGATCTCTCCCTGACGCTCGTCGGTAATGTGCGTGAGGATATCGGTGCGATTGCGGCGAAGACGGAACCAAGGCCGGAGATCACGCTGACCGGCTACCTCCCCTACCGGGAGATGTACGAGACCCTGTGTACGGGGAGTATTGGACTCCTCGTCTTCCAGCCCGACTACTACAACGCCTACATCGGCCTCCCGAACAAGCTCTTCGACTATATGCTCTGCGGCCTTCCTGTCGTTGCGAGCGACTTCCCGGAGATCCGGAACGTGATTGGTGAGACCGGGTGCGGGGTGCTGGTCGACCCGACGGACTCGGATGCGATCGCGGAGGCGATCGTCTATCTGCTGGAGCACCCGGAAGAGGCGCGGAGGATGGGGGAAAACGGGCGGAAGGCGGTTCTTGAGCGGTACAACTGGGGGGAGATGGAGGGGAGGCTGCTTGGAGTATATCGAGAGATTGAAGAAAAAATTAGCACTTGAAGTTTGACCGCTTCTCAAGCCCTCATTTTTTTCTCTTTGTTTCTCCCCTCGAGGGGTTCTTTTCGTAAAAGACGAACCAATACTTGGTACACTCAAGATTTTCACTCGAAGGTCTGGAGGCCGAAAAAACCAGGATAACGAACTTCAAAAAGGTCCCCTTTGTCTTCCTCCTCTAATCCGGGATCGTTTACAAGATCTGATCCAGGATTACTCCTATTCAATGCAATTAACTGGACCAAAACTTTCATTTCCATCAATATCATGTTTATTCCATAATTAGGCAAAGTATAAGTTTATATCTATCAAATTGATCTATTTAGACTAACTTTCTCCGGGTCCATCAGAACCAGAGTGATCTAAGAACTGCACACCCTGAAAGAGGCATATAGAAATGATCGGGGTAGAATACGGCGATGAATATGCGGTTCAGGAGGTGTTCCAGTTACTGAAGGTCCCCTGGGAGTGGTATACCCCGGGATCCACGTATGATGTTGTCATATCAAAAAACGGCCATATATCGGAAGCCTGCAACGTGATCAACCTGACCGGCAACGATCTAATCGGAAAGATCGCTGATACGCTCAATGCGGGGCTTCCCCGTAACCGCAAACCAATCTGTGAAGAGTATCTGGATGCGTTGCGCCAGGAGATAAAGCGTTTTTCTCCTCTGATCGAGATCCCGCCGATGCCCTGGGGGTATAATTACTCGCTTGCGCTCACGCACGATGTTGACATCGCCTCTGTCAGGGAAAGATCTCTTCCTTCAGTCCTCTACGCAGCCTACAACTGTTTTCGCCAACGGAGGTTCCTCGAGGGGGTCAAGATTATCCTCGCAAAAATCAGGCTTGTGAAGGACCCCTGGGATCTCTTCGAGACCTGGAGAATGCTTGAGGAGAAGCATCAGGTGAAATCCACGTTCTACTTCCTGCCCCGTAACAGTCATGCGGGCATTGGATCCCCCAAGATCCGCGCTGGCTATTATTCAATTGATGATGCTCTGATCGAGGAACTGACTGCAGGCGGCTGGGAAGTGGGGGTTCACGGCATAGATAACTGGACCGATAAAGCAAGTGCCGGCACCGAACGCATGGCGCTCCCGAGGGATACAAGAGTCAGGGTGGGCACACGGGTGCACTGGTTGCACTTCGATGAGGGGACGTGGCAGATCCTCGATGACGCGGGCTACGAGTACGATTCAACGTTTGGGTACAACGAGGACGTCGGGTTCCGGGCAGGGACGTTGCAGGTCTACAAGCCCCGCGGGGTGGAGAGGCTGTTGGAACTCCCTCTCCACATCCAGGATGTCAGCCTGTTTGGGAAGCACTGCTGGCTTACGACGGAGAGGGGGTGCGAAAGGGCAAATTGCCTGGGTTTGGATGAGAGGGAGGCGTACCGGACCTGTAATGAGATCCTCGATCAGGCGCTGCGGTACGGCGGTGTCGTCACGGTCCTCTGGCATAGCGACTGTCTGGCTGCCCCCCGCGACTGGGGTAGCGTGTATACGGGTATCATCAACAGGGCAAAGTCAGATAACGCCTGGATAACCCGCGCGATCGATATAGTCGACTGGTTCAGGATGCGACGTAATGTCAAGTTAGAATATTCGAAAACCAAAGACGGCTTCAAGATCACGGTTGGAGGCCTTGAGCCGGCCCGATCATTGCCGCCGTTGCGCATCCGGGTCCATATTGACCCGGAGAGAGTTCGACATGTTGATGCTGAGTACATCTGCGGCGAAGGGTATGTGGACATCAGGTGCGATAGGGAGCGGGTGAGCGTGGTTTTTGTATGAGAGTCCTGATCACCGACGGAAACTTTAAACACACGCTGGCAGCAGTCCGGTCCCTGGGGAAGAGGGGAGTCAATGTTACGGTGCTCTCCGACCTGCGCCTGAGTGTATCGCTCCACTCAAAGTATTGCTCAAAAGGGATCTTTGCTCCCAACCCGGAGCGTGACACTACTTTTTCGGAGTTTGTGTACGATCTGGTCAAACGGGAGCAGTTCGATGTGATCCTGCCGATCAGTTACGCGGCAGTTGACCAGATCTCCCAAATCCAGGAAAGACTGGAACCCTACATCAGGGTACCCCTACCTGATAGGGTCTCAATCGATCTTGCCGGGAATAAAGACAAGACCATGCAACTTGCCGAGAGTATCGGCATTGCTATCCCAAAGACCTTCTACCCGCAGTCGCTTGAGGATGCAGAGCGGATTGCAGACTCCCTTTCCTATCCTGTGGTGGTGAAAGGGGCTCGAGAGAATGGTAATGTTGGATATGCGAATTCATCTGAGGAACTCATTTCTCAGTACAAAAAAATTTCGGCATTCTCGCCGATCGTCCAGGAATATATCACCGGGCGAGGATACGGATTCTTTGCACTCTACAACCATGGGGAGGCAAGGGCTATTTTCATGCACCGGCGGTTACGGGAATACCCGGTCACCGGTGGACCGAGCGCCCTTGCCGAGAGCATCTATGACCCAGTGCTGATGGAACAGGGCCTGAAACTGCTTGACAGCCTGCAATGGCACGGTGTGGCCATGGTCGAGTTCAAGAAAGATGAGCGGACAGGAAAATACGTTCTGATGGAGATCAATCCAAAATTCTGGGGCTCTCTTGAGCTTGCCATTGCATCAGGGGTGGACTTCCCCTACCTGACCTGCAGGATGGCATGCGAAGGGGATATCGAACCGGTTTTTTCCTATAAATCCGGCGTGAAGTTCAGGTGGCTCTTCCCCCAGGATATATTCCATGCGGTGACAAATCCGAGAGTCCTGCCGCGTTTCTTCTCCGATTTTGCGGATAGGACTATCCATTACGACATTGACTCTCATGATATCGTGCCGAACATCCTGCAGATCGGCATGACGGTTGGGGAGTTTGCGCTCCGTGTCAAACAGGGGAGATTCTGGAGGCCGCATGGAAGACCTCTACTTTGACTGCCACATCCATTCGAATTACTCGCAAGACTCGTTGATGAGGCCAGGACGGATCCTGAAGCGGGCAAAGGAGGTCGGTTTAACTGGCGTTGCAATAACGGATCATGACACAATTCGGGGTTCTCTCGATGCCAGAAAACTGGAGAAGGAAGTTGGAGTGACTGTTATCCCCGGCGTGGAAATCCTGACCGATTCCGGTGACATCATCGGCCTTTTCGTCAATGAGGAGATCCGTTCCCGCGGCTGGGATGAGGTCATCGAAGAGATCAGAGGACAGGGGGGCGTTGCCGTCCTGCCGCACCCGTATCGATCGCACCTGGGTATCCCCGGACTGGCAAAAGCGGTAGATCTCATCGAGGTATGGAACGCACGTTCTACAGCAGAGCAGAACGAGAGGGCGCTGCAACTGGCTGAGCGACTTAAGAAACCCGGTATATATGGCAGCGACGCGCATACCTATGGTGAGATCGGGAATGTGGGTGCGCTGGTGAACCCCGGAACCTGGGAGGTCAAGAGAGTCGTGCGTTCGGAACTCTCTTCACGCTCCGCGGTAATCCAGTCCCAGGTTCTTCACCACTTGAGACGACGGGAGTTCCTGCAACTGATACAATCCGGATGGCGGTACCTGTGGAAGATCGTAGACTGATGGTTCTCTCAGACCATTACCTCACGTTTGTCAAGGACCCGGTAGAGTTGCTTGCAGGGAGGTTTATGCATACTGATGTGTATGTTAGGTACCACCCGGCAACCGAGATCTCCAAGGTATTTCCAGCACCTCGCCTCAAAGCGTTCCGGAAGGATTCTCTTATTGATCCGACGAACCTGCCGGGGAATGTATCTATCTGTCCAGTACCTCTCTTCTATCTACCCTGCGATCATCAGTTTAAAAGGATTGGGGAGCGTTACTACAACGCTGTTGAAAACCGACTCCAGAAGTCTGGAGCATATCCTGATCTTGTTCATGCGCACTTTGTCTGGCCGAACGGCTTTGTAGGTGCGAAGCTGAAGGAGGAGTATGGGATCCCGTTTGTTGTCACTGCACATGGGTACGATATATACGATCTGCCATTTCGGGATGCAGAGTGGAAAGAGCGGATCGAGGCGATTCTCAACGCAGCTGAAGCCATTATAACGGTCAGCAACAGCAACCGGGAATGCATAAAGAAGCTGGACGTGACCACACCGGTTGAAGTTATTCCGAATGGCTTTAGGCACGATCAATTCCACCCGATGCAGATGGAGATGTGCAGGAGAACTCTCGGCCTCCCTGTGGAACGAAAGATAATTCTCAGCGTTGGAAATCTGGTGGAGGTCAAGGGCCACACATACCTGATCGATGCAATGTCTGAAGTCGTCCGAAAGAGGAAAGATGTTCTCTGCCTTATTATCGGCAGGGGCGAGTTGAGGCATAGATTAGAAAAGAAGGTATCGTCGTTGGGGCTTGAACAATACGTGCGTCTTGTCGGAGGTAAATCCCATGACGAGATTCCTCTGTGGATGAACGCTTCTGATATCTTTGTCCTGCCAAGCCTGAGGGAGAGTTTCGGGATCGTGCAGATTGAGGCGATGGCCTGTGGGAAACCGGTCGTTGCCACGAGAAATGGCGGGAGCGAAGAGATCGTAACTCCGGGTGATGCCGGTCTGCTCTGTGATGCTGGTAATCCACAGGGTCTTGCGGAGAATATTATCAGAGCGCTGGACATGCCGTGGAATGCCGATGCTATTACAGGCCGAGCCAGACCCTACTCATGGAGATGTGTGGGGGAGGATATCTTACGGATTTATAGCCGCGCCTCAGATCCCTCGCGATTTGCCTGAACCCTGCCCTCATGGTCGATCATCTTCCTTCCATCGTCAAAACGCCTTTTAGCCAATCATACGTTCCACCATGAATTGCACTTGATGTTCAAACGTTCCGGATCCATACTCCTGAATGCGATCCGGATAAACAGCATGAGACTGGCTGATCGAAAGAATGTCTTCATAACCAGCCTTGCATCGGCGCCATCGTTCGGAGTTCCAAGGTCGGTCGTATCTACCGTGCCAGCACCAGCAGGGAGTATCCGCCGAATATCCTCACGGTCAGGTCACTGTGAAGAGGGAAACAGATTCGCCGCGGTATGCGGAGAAGATCGTCTTTCCATCCGTGTCCGCGCGAAACCAGATAGCCGGACGTGTAGCGAGTATCGAGAACATCATAGCCAAGATCGCCGAAGACCTGCAGAAGTATGTCCTTCGTAAAGTAATGTAGATGGCCGCTGTTCAGCCGCTGTTTCCGTAAAAACCCGGAATGGAGTGCCGAGAGCACGAAAAGTTCCAGCGGGATGTGAAATACCTTGTATGTTGCCTTATCCTTAACTGCCCGCATGAATCCAAGATAGTCCTCGACATGCTCGATCACGTCAATGGCAAGGAGGACATCCCAATGAATATCCGGCTCCTGGAGCAGATCGCCCTGGGTGAAATGTAATCTATCATTTGATTTTGGCTTGCAAAGTTCGATTGCCTGAGGCGAGATGTCGTAGCCCCGGAAAACACAGTCGTCGCTCATTGCTCTCTGCAGACAGACCAATATCTCGCCTGCCCCACAACCAATCTCGCCGATGGTACGTGCATGGACGTTATGCTCCCGGAGTATTTGCAGGATCTGCCCGGCCTTCCATGGGGAATCCCCTATGTCCCATGTGGGATTCTTCCGAAGGTAGTCGCCGTTTTGGTACATGTCGCTGTAATCCATTCTATCACCCCATACACCGGGCTTCTAAAAGATCAACAAATTTCTTTTTGATGATCATACCATCGAAATCTTCCTTTGCGCGGATATACGCGGCGTTACTTAAGTTCCGCCGAAGCTCCTGATTCTTGATGAGGCTCTCGATCCCTTCTGCGAGTTCGACGGGGTCGTTATGGGCGACCACCAGGCCGCAGGAGTGCTGCTTAAAGTACCAGGAAACAAAGGAGTCTGCAGGTGCATGCACCAGTACAGGGCGTCTTGCCGCCAGAAGTTCGCCGAGTTTTCCCGGGGATGCCGTCTTCACGATCTCGGGATATGGCGAGTTAAATGCGAGCGGGAGGAATAAGATGTCAGCCTTCTGCTGGATCTCTGGCATCGTAAAGATCGGCTGGTTCTGATGATACGTGACGAAATCTCCGGATATGCCATTTGCTCTCAGTCTTGATTCCGACTGCGGCGTATAGATGTGGAGGTGAATCTCCGGCCTGCCCAGAGACTCTAGGGCATTGACCAGGTTCTGGAAGGCGTCATAGTGAGCCTCATAGATTGCTCCCGTGTAGAGTATCGTTGTCTCTCTTTTCCTCTCGGTTCCATTAAAGCCTGGATCTGCCTCGTACCGGGAGAGGTCACAGGGATTGTGCAGCACCGTCGCCTCAACTCCGTATGCGCGGCGGTACTCCCGACCGAGAAACTCGTTAGGCACGATGACTTCTGCTGCTCCAGGAACAAGTTGCCGTTCATGCTTTTGAGCAAAAGCATGCAGGAGAGGCGGCATCCACTGGTGGGAGTAGTGGTCAAATGCATAGAGAATGTATGGGATGCCGAGGGACCTGCTTACGTGGTATGCTGCGGGGGGATCAAAGAGATCCCCGGTGCATGCGACTACGGCCTCGCATCCTTCCCGGCGGATTATCTTTCGTAACTGGCGGATCCGTATATTTAAGAGCGTATTGAGAATACCTGTGCTGCGTGCTCTCGACGCAAAACCGAGCATTCCACGGACGATCTGGTAGTCGGGATTGATGTAGTAATACTTGCCGGGCAGGCTGGACGAGCCGTTTCCCTGACTGCCGTAAAGATGGAAGTTCTTCTGTGTGATAAGGCAGTACCGGTTGGGTTCGATATCCCTGAGCAGATGATACAGCACCAGTGACTGCCCGGACTGGGAGGGAGGCAGGCCAAGGGAGACGAGAGCAAATTTCATGGGATCCGGCACATCCTCTTTACAGAAACTGCTTCATCTCCTTCTTTCCGGGCCGTAACCCAGAATAATCTTTACAATTTTATCGCTGACCGTTCGTACCATGTAATCGCCCGGAACCTCCCAGTCTGGGTCCTGCGACAGCACGCATTCGACTGCGCGCACAATCGTGTCGCGTTCCGCTCCGCTCAGAATATTACTGCCGCACTCGATGGTTTCGGGCCGTTCCGTCACGTCGCGGATGGTCACGTTCGGGACATGGTAGATACAGCACTCCTCCTGGACGGTGCCGCTGTCACTCAGTACGCAACGGGCGTTCTGCTCGAGCCGGATAAAATCGAAGAGGCCGAAAGGATCGTGGAACTGTATGCCCGGACCGATGTGATCCAGCAGCCCGAACCGTTTCATCGTGTCCCGGGTGCGGGGGTGGAGGCTGCAGACAAGGGGTATTCCATGGATCTGGTGGAGCCTTTCCAGTGCCGCTACCAGTGCACGGAGGCGCGACTCGATATCGACGTTCTCGGCCCGGTGCATGGTAACAAGGAAGTACGCGCCTGATGTCAGGTGTAACCGCTCAAGGACGTCGGATTCATCGATAGGCTGCCGGTAGTGCTGCAACACTTCGTAGATCGGGTTGCCCGTCACAAGGATGCGTTCGCCTGCAATGCCCTCACGTAGAAGGTTTGCACGGCTTCGCTCAGTATATGGGAGTAGAACGTCGCTGGAGTGGTCGATGATCCGGCGGTTGACCTCCTCGGGAACCCGGTCGTCGTAGCATCGATTTCCTGCCTCCATGTGATAGACCGGAATCCCCATTCGTTTTGCAACGATCGCCGAGAGGCTGCTGTTCGTATCGCCGAGAATGAGCAGCCGGTCTGGCTGCTCGGACTGCATGATCACTTCGGAGGCTTTGATTATCTGACCGATCTGGTCGCCGAAGGATCTCCCCTGGACACCCAGGAAATGATCGGGAGACCTGATACCGAGTTCCTCAAAGAAGATCTCGCTGAGGTTGGGATCGAAATTCTGCCCGGTGTGAACCAGCACATGCTCGCAGAGAGGGTCCAGTTTTGGGATAATCCGGCTCAGGCGGATGATCTCGGGCCGGGTGCCCAGAACAGTCATTACCTTCATCTGAGCAACTCACCCCGATTCGATTCCAGATCCTCAAGGAGAAGTCCGTGCCGATGCAGTTCGTTGTGCAGTTCTTTCGGCGTCATCAGATTGTCGGCCGAACTATATTCTTTACCGATAGTCGGCCCGGAGTCGGCCTCTCTACGGATTTCAGGTAAAATCGGCTGAATGGCGTAGTAGTCGCCACGAGGTATGGTACGATGCGCCTCTTCTTCAGAGACGAGAATTTCATGGATTTTTTCTCCAGGCCTGATGCCTGTGGTGACCATCCCGATGGGACGGTCTCCAATAAGAGAGGCAGCAATATCGGTCACCTTTGCCGAGGGGACCCGGGGAATATAGGTCTCACCCCGATATGCATATGTTACCGCCTCGAAGATCGTGTCGACTGCCTGATCCAGACTGAGTAGGAAACGCGTCATGTCTGTTGTAGTAATGGTAACTGGGCCGCCGTTGAGGATCTGGTCGTGGAAGAGCGGGATCACCGAGCCGCGAGATGCGAGCACATTGCCGTATCGGACACAGATGAAGCGTGTGTTCTGACAATCAAGGTTCGCCTGAATGAATATGCGCTCCTGGATCGCCTTTGTCATGCCCATGACGTTGACGGGTTTACAGGCTTTGTCCGTGGAGATGCCAACGACGGTGTCGATGGGAAGGTTCTGCTCCCGTATTGCCCTGACGATATTTTCCGGCCCGGTGATATTTGTCAATACAGCTTCAAAGGGGAAGTATTCACAGGAAGGAACCTGCTTTAATGCAGCGGTATTAAAGACGAAATCCACCCCTCGCAGAGCCCTGCTTATGCTGTGGAAGTCCCTGACATCCCCGATGCGGAACTCGAGCATGCGTTTGAAGTTGTTGTAGATGACCTCGTCGGTAGCCGTCGTGCGATTGAGGTAATCCATCCGCATGAAATGCTGCTTTGCCTCATCGCGCGAGAATACGATGATTTTTTTTGGGCAGCCCATCTCTCCGGAGAGTAATCGCTTTATCAGAACCTTACCAAGCGACCCCGTACCTCCGGTAACCAGTATCGTTTTGTCAGTTAGCATTTTTTGACCTCGTAACTCCATATGGTGTCGGATCCAGGTGCATCTGCTCGATCATTGTTTGCCAAGAGGGAATTATAATATTCGTATTCTCTCGTAACTTGTCTCCATTCAAACTTCGATCTATCACGACAGAATTATCCGACTGGATTTCCATACTGAGATTATAGACTGTTTTGACCAGTTTAAGCAAGTCATATTTGCTGATCGGTTCGGATGCGATATGCCAGACACCGCGCATCTCCGGATAATCTGTAATGATAGTGGCAATAACATCGGAAAAGGCATTTGTCGTCAGGCCGCTGAAGATTGCATTTGTGTAGCCACTGACTGCCCCTCCTTCCTGACCCAGGAACCACTCGATCAGACCGTGGCTGCTCCCGAGTTCGCGGCCGATTATTGAGGTGCGGAGAGTGAGGGCACCCTCGTAATCGACCTCACCAAGGTACTTGGTTCGACCATACAGGTCGTCGGCGTCGGCAAAATCGTTTTCTTTGTAGTTCCCCTTCTTGCCGGAAAAGACACAGTCCGTGCTGATATGGATCAGCCGGATTCCTCTTTGTTGGCAGATGTGCGCGAGTTGGTGCGGAAAGAGGGCGTTTATTGCAATACTCAGGAGGGGATCATGGGCTGCCGGCAGCTGTTTGACGATGCCGATGCAGTTGATGACGATATCGGGTTCATACTCTTCAATTGCTGTTTTGACTCCGGCAATATCGCCTGCGTCGACATGGGCAATTATGCTACCGGCAGATACCCCGGGGTAGCCGCGGAAGTCCGACCCATAGCTCCTGATAGTGCCTTTCGTTGAGAACTGTTTTGACAGGGACTGTAACAGTTTATGACCGAGCATCCCGGTGGCGCCTAAAACAAGAACTTTCATATCATTTCTCCGTCCAATCATCATTCGAGTCCCGTAGCAGCTGACCTCACAGGATCTTCGATCCGCAGATTCATCATTCTAATGTCTGCCCCGCATTCTATAGATGCGGCGCTTTTACGATAGATAATGGAATACGGCGCCTGACAGCTTCCTCGAACATACTGGTGATCTGCCTCGTAAGCCCGACTAGGCCGGCACGGCATAGCCGTTCTCACGATCTTGCACCAGACGGACCTGTTGCCTGCAGAGTTTCCTTCCGATTCACAGTTGTGCCGCAGCCATATCTCCAACACTGTATTTGGGTGAAGTGTCACTTAAAGAAATCGATACCGCTACACCAGCACTTGAATAATGCGGGTAATTTTGGAAAATCTATGCTCTCTGTGCGTTGAACGTTCATTTATATAGTGTTGATGGAATCATCGTAAAATGGTCGTTCATCTGTAGCATTTGGGAAGGAAGGAAAGAACGTTGTTTTCGGACGTTGTTCAGCGACCCCTGGTGCGGCATCAATGAAGGATATAATATTCAGCAATCCCATGTCCGGAACTTCATGCGGCATTTTCATCTATAACTTTCAACTGCTTTGCAATATGCCATTTATAAGGGGTTTAATCGTGTAGGGTGTTTCATGAATAGGGAATTGCGTGGACTGCTCCAATCATTCCTACGGTTTATACAGCCTAAGTTTTACTATGTTAAAGCAAGGATGCATATTAGTCTCAACGTTTATTCTCCGGATGCATATCCCCAATGTATTTATATCAGTGGATTCAGATAATGATGTGAAGTCTAATCGTTAGAAAAACGAGGGGATAGAGGCAGCGTGTGCTATCCCTGAGGTCTTATTGAACCGGAACCCGTTTATTCCAGATCTGTAATGAAAAATGCGTGTCTGTCTCAAATTCATTCCCTTTGAACAAAAGCGTCTTTTTAGCACTACAGTTTTTGGAGCACCCCGAGCAGCATTTAGATAAGAGTTAGATGGTTCAGGAGATAATTAACAGCCTAGAGCAAGGACGTTGTACAATGCAGGTCATTATTCTCTGTGGGGGTCTTGGAACCCGGTTGCGGGAAGAGACTGAATATCGCCCAAAACCTATGGTTCCGATCGGAGGTAAACCAATTCTCTGGCATATCATGAAGATCTTTGCTCAATATGGGCATACAGATTTTATCTTGCCACTCGGGTACAAGGGGAATCTGATCAAGGAGTATTTTTATCATTACCACTTGATGAGTCAGGATGTTTGTATTAAACTCGGGAATCACCATTCTGTATCATTTCTGCCCTGCGATTCAAACGAAACCGAAAACTGGTCTATCACCCTTGTTGATACGGGGGAAAACACCCTGAAAGGCGGCGCCGATTAAAACGCGTTGAAAAATATCTCGTTGGCGACGAGGTCATGGTGACCTATGGGGACGGGGTTGCGGATATTGATCTCAATCGACTTCTTGCATTCCATCGGTCGCACGGAAAGATGGCAACGGTTACCGGAGTATCTCCGGCATCCCAGTTCGGTGAGCTGCACCTTAAAGGTAACCAGGTAAAGCACTTCAGGGAAAAACCCTCAACATCCAATCATTACATCAGCGGGGGTTTTTACGTGTTTAACCGTACTTTCTTCAAAAATTTGACTCCTGATGGGGCATGCGACCTGGAAGCAGGCCCACTTGAGGACCTTGCTGCTGCAGGAGAACTGATGGTATACAAACATCCCGGAAGGTGGGCGTGTATGGACACAATCCGCGATACGGAATACCTGAATCGGTTATGGGATAACAATGAAGCATTCTGGAAAATATGGTGAGTAGGTGCATGGATTTTTCAGAACTCTATGGTGACAGACGGATTATTATCACTGGGGATACCGGGTTTAAAGGATCATGGCTTGCACTCTGGCTTCATATTCTTGGAGCCACAGTCACGGGCATAGGACTGAATCCAAAAACCTCCCGGGATAACTACGCCATCTGCGGACTGGGATCTGTCATAACTCATCACTTATGCGATATTCGCCGGTACGATAGAATCCTGGAAATTTTCTCCGCAACAGAGCCTGAGATGGTGTTCCACCTTGCGGCCCAACCATTGGTGCCTGAGTCTTACATCACGCCTCGTGAAACGTTTGAGATCAATACACAGGGTACTGCCAATATTCTTGAGGCGATTCGCCAGACGTCATCTGTTCAGACAGGCGTGATGGTGACCAGTGACAAATGCTATGAGAACCAGGAGTGGATCTACGGGTACCGGGAAACCGATCCTGTCGGCGGGCATGATCCGTATAGCGCTTCAAAAGGCGCTGCCGAGATTGTCATATCGTCGTATATCCGGTCATTTTTTTCAACAGACGATACTCCGGCAATTTCCTCCGTACGTGCCGGCAACGTGATTGGTGGAGGAGACTGGTCGGAAGATCGTATTGTTCCGGATTTTATGCGATCGCTTGAAGCAAAGAAACCTATTTGCCTCAGAAACCCCGGGGCGGTTAGACCCTGGCAACATATCCTTGAACCTCTTTATGGGTATCTCCTGTTAGGTGCGGCAATGATCCAGAACGGGCATTCGTTCAGTGGTGCCTGGAACTTCGGACCATCCCACCGGAACAATTTGACGGTTGAAGAGTTGATACGGAAATTTATCGAACATAGTAGAGGCGGGATGATAGAGACACCGAAACGTGACACTCCCCATGAGGCCGGACTCCTCAGCCTGGATATATCCAAGGCAATCCACAAACTTAACTGGCATCCGATTCTGGACGTTGATACTATGATTCGCTTAACCCTGGATGAATATGCGATCAAAAACCTAACCCCCGAAATGGTCTTCGACCAGCGGTGTGCCCATATTGATGAATATATGGACCTCCAAAAGAGGATGTAAAGAATGAAATCTTGTCGCTCCTGTGGTTCACCATTGCCCGGACCATTCCTGGATCTGGGTAATTCCCCCCTGTCAAACGGATACCTCTCAAAAGAGGAGATCCATGTGATGGAACCGTATTATCCCCTTGAGTGCTATTACTGTCCACACTGTTCGCTGGTTCAACTGGATGTGTTTGAAGCGCCCGACCGGATCTTTTCATCCAACTATGCGTACTTTTCTTCGTACTCTTCAAGCTGGCTGGCTCACTGCAAAACATATGTCGCGATGATGATAGGGAGATTCGGCTATGACAAGGATTCCCTTGTGATGGAAATTGCGAGCAACGATGGGTATCTGCTTCAATATTTCAAAGAACAGCATATTCCTGTCAAAGGTGTGGAGCCGGCAGCAGGTACAGCAGAGGTTGCTATTGCAAAGGGTATCCCGACCGAGATCACCTTTTTTAATACCGATTATGCAAAGAACGTGGCCGCTCAGAATAGCCGGGCAGATCTCATCATCGGAAATAATGTACTTGCACACAACCCGAACTTGAATGATTTTGTTGAAGGGTTACGCATCGCCCTAAAACCCCGGGGAGTCATCACAATGGAGTTCCCTCATCTTCTCCAGCTTATAGCGAATAATCAGTTCGATACTATCTACCAGGAGCATTATTCCTACCTCTCCCTGCATTCAGTGCGGCATCTATTTAACGCGCATCAACTCGAGATCTTTGATGTTGATGAACTCTCCACGCATGGCGGATCACTGCGGATCTATGCGAAACATAAGGCTGATCGGATACATGAGATTTCACCCCGCGTCGCAGAGGTGTTGGAGAAAGAGAAACGTGCGGGATTACTCGATCCGGTTACTTACGAAGAGTTCAGCAGGCGTGTTGAGGCAACCAAGAGAACGCTGCTTGCGTCTCTCATCGCCATTAAAAATGAAGGTAAAACCGTTGTGGGCTACGGTGCACCTGCCAAAGGAAACACGCTCCTGAACTACTGCGGGATCAGGACGGACTTTCTCGACTATACCGTTGATGCAAATCCCCACAAACAGAACCTATTCCTGCCGGGAACGCATATTCCTATAAAGCACCCGGATCAGATACAGATCGATAAACCTGATTACATTCTTATCTTGCCGTGGAACATCGCAAACGAGATTATGGAGCAACTTTCATTCGTCCGTGAGTGGGGAGGGAAATTTATCATCCCTATTCCAGAGGTTAGGGTGATCGATGCATGATCTTTACTGAAACAGAGATCAAGGGTGCGTACATTATTGAACCAGAGCTTCTCACGGATGAACGGGGTTTTTTCGCACGGTCATTCTGCAAAGAGGAGTTTCGGGAAAAAGGGCTCGAAACAGAGATTATCCAGTGTAATATCTCCTACAACAAAAAATCAGGAACGCTCCGCGGGATGCATTATCAAGCTCCGCCGTTTGAAGAGGCAAAGATTGTATCCTGTGTCAGGGGCTCGATCTATGATGTGGTAGTGGATCTGCGGAGGGATTCATCCTCCTATTGCCGGTGGTTTGCTACGGAATTGACCGAACATAACTTTAAAATGGTGTATATCCCGAAGGGATGTGCCCATGGGTTTCAGACCCTGGAAGACGATTGTATGGTCTATTACCAGATGACCGAGTTCTTTCATCCGGAATGCGCGAGAGGGGTACGGTGGGATGATTCAACATTTAGGATAACTTGGCCGGCATGTGGTGATGTAACGATCTCAGAGAAAGACAGACAGTATGAGATATTCAGGAGGTAAATCATGGGTGAAAAGCCGCGGGTGATGATTGCTGGCATCGCCGGAGCCTCACTGGGGACAGAGTTGTTCAAATGTCTGGCGTTAGCCAAACGATATGAGATCTTCGGCTGTGATATTTCACCATATGCCTATGGTCATTATCAAAAAGGATTCAAAAAAACTTTTGTTGTCAGTGAGGAAAACTACGTTGATTCAGTTGTATCGGTGTGCAAGAAAAACGCCATCGATTTCCTTGTTCCAGGGGGAGAACAACCCATGGTTCTGCTGGGGAGGGATGAACACTTACTGAGAGAGAACGGCATTCGTTTTGTCGGTAACTCAGCAGATATCATACAAAACTATTCGGATAAAAAAACCACTTTCCATCAGTTGCATACAATGGGTTTTAAAATACCGAAAACATTGTTTGGTTCAGGGTTGACAAAGTCTACAGAAGTTCCCTTACCCTGTATCATCAAACCAGCAACCGGCTCGGGTGGGAGTAATTTCGTTTTTCTTGCATCAACTACCGAAGAAGTGAAACTATACCTGCGTTATTTAAAACTCAATAAAAGGGATGCACTCGTCCAAGAATATATCCCAGTTACTGAAGGTGAATTCACTGTTGGTGTATTGTCATTGCCAAACGAGACCGTGGCATACTCCATTGCCTTAAGAAGAACTTTTAATTCAAAACTTTCGATAGCTCAACAGAATAATGTCGGATTAATCTCAAGTGGATATACACAAGGATATATTGACACATTTCCAACAATTTGTTCCATTGCTGAAAAAATGGCAGAAACTATTGGTAGTAGAGGACCGTTGAATATCCAGGGACGAATGAGAGATGGTACCTTTATTCCCTTTGAAATCAACCCGCGGTTTTCTGCATCCACATACTTGCGGGCTCTCGCGGGTATAAATGAAATTGATATATTTTTACAGTTCTTACTCACTGGAAAATTGGAATCAGTTGGTCCAATAAGACCTGGTTATTATTTAAGAAGTTTCGATGAAACTGTCGTTGAAATAAATGAGGTGAAAAAATGATTCGATGGATAACCGATACCTTAGGTACGGCTGCGTACAATGAGGCAATCCACGAAGAGGGCGATTTGCAGATCGTAGATGTACGAGACCTTGTAGATAAACGAGGCAACAACATTGGCATTATTCAAAAAAAAATAGGTGAGACAATAGATATTCTAAGACAAGGAAAAAGAGTTGTTATTTGCTGTGACTACGGAATCTCTCGGAGTAACGCTATAGCTGCAGGTGTTCTATCTCAATTTGAAGGGATCCCATTCTCAGATGCGGTTCAACGAACGGTATCTTCAACAGATGAAAAAATGGTTAAAGTTCAGATGCTATCTGCAGTCCGAAGAGCAGTTGCTGGATGTCTTCCTGCTAATGAAGACATGAGTATGCAAAAAACAATACTTGTTACCGGGGGAACGGGCCTTTTAGGGAGTCAATTAGTAAAACAATTTTCAAACTACCGAATTATTTCTCCATCACACCGGCAAATCGATTTATCCAAAGGAGCTATGGATCTTGATCTTATTGTAAATAAAGAAAATGTTGATCGTATTGTACACCTTGCAAATCCACGAATATATAGCAGTAATGAGGCGATGGGAGCCAGTATTGTAATGCTTAAAAACGTGATCGATGTCTGTTGCGATAATGAAATTAAATTGATATACCCCTCCAGTTGGGAGATCTACTCGGGATACAGATCAAACCTTTTGTTTGCATCTGAAAGTCTACCTCCACATCCAAAAGGAGCCTATGGCGAAACAAAAGCAATATGCGAAAATCTCCTTGAGTATTCAAAAATCAATGATAATTTGGATTATCTGTTATTACGTTTCAGCCCGATTTATGGTGAGGGGGATAAGCCCAAATTCATCTATAATTTTATTGACAAGGCAGCGAAAAATGAGGAAGTTACAGCTCACCAATATCTTAATGGATATCCAATTTTGGATCTGTTATATGTTGATGATGCAATTTCAGCATTGAAATTAGCCATAGAAAGAGATCTTTCTGGCTCTATTAATGTTGGGTCGGGAGTGGGTTATTCCACAAGTGATGTTGCTGAAGTGATTGTTAAACAATTGCAGTCAAAAAGTAAGATTCAACACAGAAAAATTAACGGTTATGCTCCAAATATTGTTATGGATATTTCCAAAGCGAAGAGGGTACTGGAATGGGAGCCTCGTACACCACTCCAAGTAGGCATTGTTAATACCATTCAGAAGAGTGAAGTGAGGTGAAGATCATGGAAAATGCGGATACGGAATTAGACTTACAGGAAAACTACCCCTATTCAAAATCAGGATTTTATGAAGATTATGGCGCGGTATTGGGATATTACCAAGTGCAATCCTGCCTGGAGTTTATGCACGGAACCAGTTTACTTGATTTTGCATGCGGGGATGGGTTGTTAACCGAACAGTTTCAAAAGCATTACTCCCGAGTCGTTGGAGTTGACGCCTCAAGTACGCATTTAGAAAAAGCCCGTAATCGAAATAAAAATATTGAATTTATTCACAGTTTGATCGAAGATCTTGAGACCAGTGAACGGTTCGATAATGTTACATTAATCAATATTTTGGAACATGTTAGAGATCCGATTAGTGTATTGAAAAAAAGTGCAAGTTTCCTTAAAGACGACGGTACCTTGATCGTTCACGTGCCAAATGCAAATGCAATCAATCGTAGAATCGCAGTACTCATGGGAACACTAAACGATTGTGAGGAACTAAGTCCATTTGATAAAACCATTGCTGGCCATCGGCGTTCCTATACAAGGAAAACATTAGAAGTCGATATTAAAAAGGCGGGATTAAAAATCGTTGTTACAGGAGGAATCTTTTTAAAAATGCTCTCAACGCCACAGATGGATTGGTTTTTAAGGAATGGATTGTGGGACGAAGGAGGCTTTGGATGGGGAAGAGTTGGATCCGAAAAAAAAGATTGGAAAGCAGAGTACTGTCGTGCGTGTTACGAAATCGGGAAAGATTACCCTGATGATTGTAATATCATCTACGCAGTGATCAAAAAATGAGTTATATCGAGGAATAGTAACCTTTGATATCGATTAATTGAATGGAGGTCCTATGTTTCCGACAATTGTCAATGATCCAATGCTAATTAGCGCTATGCAGAATGATGACGAGATCAAAATTTTACGTAAAAAGTTACTTCAGGCAATCGTGAAGTACAAGTATACATATAATTTTACATGGTTTGGACGCCCTATTATTCAGTTACCAGAAGATATAATGGCAATTCAGGAAATTATTTTGAACACAAAACCTGATGTTGTCATCGAAACGGGTATTGCACATGGCGGAGGTTTAGTTTTATACGCTTCGCTGCTTGAATTACTCGGTAAAGGAACAGTTATTGGTATTGACATTGAAATTCGAGAACAGAATAGAAAAGCTTTAGAGAAACATCCATTATTCAAGCGTATCACACTTATTGAAGGGTCGTCAACGGAGGACACGATTTTTGGTAAAGTATCTGCTTTATGCCAATCTTCGAAAAATGTGATGGTGATACTGGACTCAGACCATACCCATACTCATGTTCTCCGTGAACTCGAGCTATATTCGACGTTAGTAAAGAAAAATGGGTACCTTATTGTTTTCGATACGGGGATCGAGGACGTTGATGACAACAGTTATCCAGATCGTTGTTGGGGGAAGGGAAACAATCCAAAAACAGCAGTATGGGAGTTTTTAAAACACAACGATCGGTTTATCATAGACAAAGAAACCGAAAACAAACTCATGGTATCTGTAGCTCCCGATGGCTACTTAAAGTGCATCAAGGACTGAAAAGTATGGCACGTATCCCTGTTGCAGGCCCCTGGATCACCCAAAAAGAAATTGATTACGTTGCAGATGCCACTGCGCATGCATGGTACGGAAATGCCAACATGTACCATGACCGGTTTGAAACGGCATTTTCGCACTATATCGGTACAGAATATGCAATGGCCCTGCCATCCTGTACTTCCGCAATCCACCTTTCACTCCTTGCCTTAGGAGTCAGAAAAGGAGATGAAGTGATTGTCCCGGATCTTACCTGGATTGCGACTTCAGCCCCTGTCACCTATGTTGGGGCGACCCCGGTTTTTTCCGATTGTGATGAAAAGACCTGGTGTATCTCCTCTGATTCGCTTCAAGAATGTATAACGCCAAGAACAAAAGCGATTATTCCAGTGGATTTGTACGGGAACATGCCTGAGATGGATGCAATCCGGGACATCGCACAGGATAAGGGGATTGCCGTCATTGAGGATGCAGCTGAGGCGATCGGATCGGAGTACCACGGGAAACGCGCCGGTAGTTTTGGGGACGTTGGCGTGTTTAGTTTCCACGGGTCTAAAACGATGACAACCGGTGAAGGCGGTATGCTTGTCACTGACAGAAAGGATCTATATGATCGTTGCCTCACACTCCGCGATCATGGCAGAGCATCGGGTGAAAAGATGTTCTGGAATGCGGAAGTCGGGTATAAGTACAAGATGAGCAGTATGCAGGCAGCTCTTGGCCTTGCACAACTGGAACGGATTGATGAACTTGTGGATCGGAAAAGGCAAATATTTTCCTGGTACCGCCAGAACCTGCAATCGGTGGAGGGAATAGCGCTAAATTGCGAGCATCCCGAGACGAAAAACTCCTATTGGATGGTTACGGCGATTTTTGATGCAGAGTTCGGGCTTTTGAAGGAAGAGATTATCCGAAAGACGAGGGAAAGAGAGATTGACCTCAGGCCGTTCTTTTATCCACTCAGTTCACAACCGGCTTATTCTGCATTTACTTCGGCATGTGATGCTCAGATACGTAATGTAGTCTCCTACCGTGTCTCTCCATATGGGGTGAACTTGCCGTGTGGGATGAATATGACGTTTGAATGCGTGAGACACGTTTGTGATGCGGTGAGAGAGGTGGTGGGGATTGGAGAATCCTCATAATGTCCTGATGGTTGAACCCCTTGTCAGTGTGGGCATCCCGACATATAACAGACCAGTCGGACTGCGGCGGACCTTGGAGTGCATTACCGGACAGACCTACAGGAATCTAGAAATTATTGTCTCGGATAACTGTTCTCCTGGACCGGAGACCGGGGCAGTAGTCCGAGAGTTTATGGCGAAAGATCCCAGAATCCAGTATTATCGGCAGGAAGTAAACAAAGGGCCCGCATATAATTTCGAGTTTGTCATTGGGAAGTCTACCGGCGAATACTTTATGTGGGCTGCAGATGACGATGAGTGGGAAGATTCCTGCATTCAAAAATGCCTCAAGGAGTTTTTCAAAAACGATTCACTTGTCCTGTGTTACAGTGAGGCTGCGAAAAGAAGCGAAACTTCGCAACAGGAGAGTATATTGACATCAGACATAACTACAGTCAGCATGAGAAAACTTCCCGGCATCAAGAAGTTACTTCTCAATCAATATCGGAATATCGAGTTTTATGGTCTGATGAAGGCGGATATCGCACGATCCTATAAGTTTAAGAACTTCTTTGGCGAAGACAATACGTTTGTTCTGTTCCTTGCCCTGCACGGACAGATCGGAAAAACGGATCCGGGGTTATTTATCAATGGACCGGGCTTTGCTGGCTGCTCCCCGACCAATACGACTCAGTCTCTGGGCCTTTCTAAGATCAATAATTATTTTGGGTATATATTTTTGATCTTCAACTCGATCAAAATGCTCTTTGAATACAGATTTGACCTCACTGCTCTCGAAAAGATAGTAGTAATTGCACTGATTCTTCGGAGAGCGATTACAATACGGTATCTGGCTGCGATAAAATTAGGATTTACTTCGCTCTTCAGGGATCTGGTCGGTTCAATGAGGGTAAAATCACCCGCCGCTAAGAGTTAAGCGTGGAACGATATGAGATATGGCTGTGCTGGTCGATCTTCTGACAGAAACGATATACCACGTGTTATTCACCCTATCTGGATTAAATGCTGGTGAAACGTCTGATGCTCACCACCCTCATCCTCGACTTCGACGGCGTCATCGTCGAATCCCTCCCCTTAAAGACCGCGGCGTTCAAAAAGATCTTCTCCTTCACACCAGAACACCTCGACAAGATCATCGCCTTCCACCTCGAAAACGGCGGCATGTCCCGGTACGACAAGTTCCGCCACATCTACGCAAACATCCTCCACGAGCCGCTCACCCCCGGGCAGGAGGAGCGGCTTGCGAGCGAGTACGTCGGGTTGATCTTCGACGCCATGCTCACCGTGCCATACGTCGAGGGCGCAGAAGAACTCCTCAGGGACTGCTCCCGACGGCTCCCACTCTACATCGTCTCCGCGACCCCGGAGGGCGAGATGCAGGAGATCGCCCGCCGGCGTGACCTCACGAAGTACTTCGTCCGGATCTACGGCTCGCCGAAGACGAAGGCCGAGTGCATCAGGGAGATCCTCGCCGAGACCGGTGCCGCACCCGAAGAGGCCCTCTTCGTCGGTGACGCCCCGAACGACTGGGACGCAGCCCGCGCGACCGGCGTCCGGTTCGTCGCGAGGATCCCGCCCGGCGACCCGGACCGGTTTGTCGGGCGACCGGGGGTGGAGAAGATCGTGGCGAACCTTCATGAACTCCGAGGGTATCTACGGGGGAACATATGCTCATCCCGATCTCGTACCCCCTGAACCGGACGGCGCCGCTCTACCCCGGAACGGAACCGCTCACGATCACCCGGACAAAGTCCTTTGAGAGAGGCGATACCGAAGAAATAAGCCTGATCACCCTCTCCAGCCACCTCTCCCGGCACTTCTGCCCCCGGGAGGGCCCGGTCAGGACGCTCCTTGCGCCGGTGGTGGCGCTCGCGGAGTTCGGTGAGGGGCTGTAGGCTCTAAAAAGGGTCCATCTATATCAGGACATGCCCCTTCATAGGATCGTATAATCGTGCTGCTTTGAGTGGTTATGGGGAAAATATGTGCTCCGGATAGAGCGGGATGCCAGAGATCATCGGATCACTACATACCGGATATGGGCCCCTGCACCCTCACGCCGAACAAGGCCGAGCCCCTCGAGGGCCTTTAACCGCCTCACAACTGTTGGCCGGGAGAGCCCGACCTCTCCGGCGATCTCGCTGCTCCTCCGGGGGCTGTGGATCGCACCGAGGATCTTTTGATCCATTTCATCTATCAGGGAGCCTGCTTGTTTCTTGAAGATAACGCTGAATCGGTTCGGTGCCGTCGAGAACGTGACCGAACAGAAGGAGTGCTCTGCAACCTCATGCTGAATCAAGCGGATCCCATAGCCGTACCGCTCAATGAACCCGGTATCATAGAGGAGGTTTGAGAGCGCCGGATTTCGAGGAACATGCTCGGGATCAGCGATGTCGACGCCCGGCATCAGGCCGCCCGGACTCCGGATCTCGATCCCATCGGGGTTAAGGAAGATCCTTATGTCAGCACCGATAGTATAGTTGCGGTGAGCGACGGCATTGATGATGGCCTCCCGGATGGCCCGTGGGGGGTACTCATCGACCTTGACCCGCCGCGTGCCAACAACCACCTCGATCTTCCGGATCTCGGCAAGAAGGCTCGTGTATGCCGACTCGATCACCTTCCAGACCGGCCCCTCGAACTCCCGACTCCACACCGGCTCCTCGAACTCTATCCGGATCATGCGAACCCGGGCATGAGGAATATACTCGCCGGCATTGGTGAAGAAGAGAACTCCCGCGTTGGTCAGCATTCCATCCCTGATAGCTCCGGCGCTGCGGAGGTAGCGGTTACGATCCTCTTCTGCAATAGTCTTTCCCCGGGAGCGCCCCAGGGCACTAAAAAACCAATCAATAAAACCAGGTTCGGCCTCCGCGAGAGCGGCCGCCGAGGCCCCATCCCAGGCGACGATCCCTAATTCTGCGGAAAGCATGAGTATCTCCTGGATCGAGAGAGGGCGGATGCTGGAACCTGTCCTGATGTATACGATACCGCCGACGGAACAGAGCGAACCGCTCTTTTGTACTTCAACGATGAGAAGATCCCTGCCGTTCACGGAAAGTTTCCGGGTGATGATGCGAGGCACGGGGACAATGGGCTGGAGGGCGCTCGTAACCATCTCGAGTGCGGCTGCCACATCGGTGCCGACGATGTTGCCGCTATCGTCAACGCCGATGATGAGGTGACCACCATCGGAATTCGCAAACGCGGCAATCTCACGGTGGAGTGTCTTCGATGGTGCCCTTTTGAACTCAACTCGTTCGGATTCTCCACCCCTGATGAGGGCGAGGAGATGATCGAGATCCATAGTTACTGTAAATTACTGTAACACGAAAAACGTTACGGTAACCAGATTACTGTCTCATGATATGGTGATTTGATATGATACAGTAAAATCTGGTCATCACAGTCGGCACCGGATTCTCGGCCGTTTCCGGAGATGGTGGCCGAAAAGTTGCCGGGTAAAGCTCAACACTCTATATCGCTTCACTAAATCCCGGTACCCTGCCGATCTTGTGGTATCCGATGCCTTAAAACCCGTTAAACCGTATCCGGGAGAAGGTGGAACGGCTTCCCATCGGGAGCCGCGCCTTGCGGTGCTCAAACTCCGCTCTTGCCAAAACGTCGCCAGTCCAGGACCTTCGGCCTTCTCCAGCTCCGGCCTACCGTCACAGGGGGAGGTGCGTCCGCCGGAACGATGCCGCCCTGGCCAGGACGGGCGCAGGCGCTGATCTCCATCGCCTTGCAGTGGGGGGGCACGGTTGGCGGCCACGCCCTCCCAGAACCGAGACGGCGACTCTTGAATGATAGGCAGGCTTGCAGGCACCGCAGAGCCTTGCACCCCACCAATCCCCCGTCAGATACTAGTATCCAGCAATCGATGAGATAACTATCATGCTCGCCACCCTCATCCTCGACTTCGACGGCGTCATCGTCGAATCCCTCCCCTTGAAGACCGTAGCGTTCAAAAAGATCTTCTCCTTCGCGCCCCCCGGGCACCTCGACGCAATCATCGCCTTCCACCTCGAGAACGGCGGGATGTCCCGGTACGACAAGTTCCGCCACATCTACGCAAACATCCTCCACGAAGAACTCACCCCCGAGCAGGAGGAGCGGCTCGCGAGCGAGTACGTCGACCTGATCATCGACGCCATGCTCACCGTCCCCTACGTCCGCGGCGCAGAAGAACTCCTCCGGGACTGCTCGCGCGCGCTCCCGCTCTACATCGTCTCCGCGACCCCGGAGGGCGAGATGCAGGAGATCGCCCGCCGCCGGGATCTCACGAAGTACTTCGTCCGGATCTACGGCTCGCCGAAGACGAAGGCTGAGTGTATCCGGGAGATCCTCGCCGAGACCGGTGCCGCACCCGAAGAGGCCCTCTTCGTCGGCGACGCCCCGAACGACTGGGACGCAGCCCGCGCGACCGGCGTTCGGTTCGTTGCGAGGATCCCGCCCGGCGACCCGAACCGGTTTGTCGGCCGGCCGGGGGTGGAGGGGATCGTGGAGAACCTTCATGAACTCCGGGAGTACCTACGGGGGAACATATGCTCATCCCGATCTCGTACCCCCTGAACCGGGCGGCGCCCCTCTACCCCGGCACGGAACCGCTCACGATCACCCGCACAAAGTCCTTTGAGAAGGGCGATGCGGAGGAGAAAAGCCTGATCACCGTATCAAGCCACGCCGGGACGCATATCGACCTCCCCCGGCACTTCTGCCCCGGCGGCGGCTCGGTCAGGTCCCTCCTTGCCCCGGAGGCAGTCTTTGAGCCCGCACGGTGCATCGCGATCCCGAAGACCGGGGCGGAACCGATCCGGATCTACGACCTTCTCGAACACCTCGACGCAATCCGGACGTCGCGCGCGCTCTTCATCCGGACCGGGAGCGGCCGGAGCCGGGAGAGCGACCCGGACGCCTACGCGAGGGAGCACCCCTGGGTGCACCCGGAGGTTCCGGGCTTCCTCCGCGCGGAGAACCCCGCCCTCAGGCTGTTTGGGATCGACACCATCTCCATCGCCGTCCCGGCAGAACCGGAGGAGGGTGCGGAGGCCCACCGCGGGTTCCTCTGCGGATCGCCGCACATCTTCCTGCTCGAGGACGTGGACCTCTCCTACGGCCGGCTGCTCGAAGAGCCCTGGACCCTGCGGCTCTACCCGGTGGTCTTCGACGACCTCGAGGGGGTGCCGGTGGTGGCGCTCGCGGAGTTCGGGTGAGGAGGGTGCTAGGGCTCTGAAAAAGATCCATCCTGTTCGGCGGAATCGCTCTCTGAAACGTGCTCCTTCATGATAACGGAGAATGTCCGGAGGACGTCAAGATCGTGCTGCAGGATCGCATACACCTGCTTGAGATCCAGATCCCAATAGATATGGACGAGCACATTTCGGAATCCTGCCAGGTTTGAGAGATCCCTTGCAAGAGGTTCAGGGATAACCCCCTCACCCGCGAGGACCTCGAATGTCTCCCGGTACGTGAAAGGCTTTCTCAATCTCCCCTCTGCGATCACGTCGGTCGCTATATCGATTGCTGACTGAATGGATAGCAGCATGGCATGGTGAACCATATGTTGCGTATCCCGGTTCTGCAGAAACTGTTCTTCTGAGATGCGCCGATACCGCTCCCAGTCCCTCAGAGCCTCCTCCAGTTCCCGCATATGATGGAAAAGCCTCATTCTCCCACCCTGGCAAGGAGAGCCCTGTCGATTCTGTCGTAGAGGTATTTCAGGTCGAGGAACTTTGCTATCACGCCAGCCTCAAAAGCGATGCGCGTGCCCTCATCCCGGGAGACAAGAAGACGTCCGGTCTTCACTACTTCATACTGGAACTCGACGGGCGCATCATTCAGGATACGGAGATCGATCTCATACCTTGGCGTGATGCACCGCTCAAGGTCGGATGCGATCCCCATGGTATACTGATAGAGTTCATAGGGCTCCCTCTCCCCGGAGACCAACAACGCTATATCAATGTCGTGGAACTCGGCATGGCGGAGGAAAGAGCCGTAGAGGAACCCAAGCAGGATATCCTCCCTGCCGTCAAGGCACCGGCGGAGCTGACCGATGATCCGCTCCCTGTCAATATCATCCACTTCTTCCCCCTCCCGCGTCGGCTGCTCCCGCACAGCGGGTCGATTCCACGTATAAATCAGACCTGCCAGCAAAGAGGGTTGCGTCATCCCTGCTCATTAACCCTTCCCTGCAGTAGAATCCAGTATCCTGTAGCAGTCGCCTCCTGCCAAAGGACATATGGGAAAACCGTGTGCTGGCCCTGTATGTGTCTGATTCCCGGAGACTGCCTGTATCTAAGAAGCCCCGTTCATGCTCCCGGCCCACATGCAGCCCCCGTCCCCGAAAGAATATCCCGGAGCCGCTCCCTGCCGACGGGCTCCGGAATTCTCCTTCCTTCTTCGCTGGCGGCCTCAAGCCAGAGAGAGACGGCAACCTTCACCTCGCGGAGCGCTTCCTCCTCAGTCCCGCCGAAGGCAGAGCACCCCGGAAGTTCCGGGACCACGGCGATGAATCCTTCGTCCTCATCGCTGTAGATTATCTCGATTGCGTATCTATATGGCATCCTCATCCTCCAGGAGGCTGTAGCTCTCGATCGTTTTAGATACTTCTCAGACCGGATTGGGCTTTGTCTTCCTACCCACGTTCCAGCCCCAGACAGCAAAACTCGGAGTTGTCCCAAAACACCGTTACCGGGAGGGGGGCACCCCC
>DAIRGM010000011.1:0-59139 GCA_036794525.1 Methanoculleus sp. | reverse complement strand
GAGCACCTGGGCGAGGGCCACACGGTGCTTCTCGCCTTCGGAGAGCTCCCCCGGATAGCGGTCCAGGATCTCCTTGCTCTTCTCGGGGTTGAACCCGGCCATCCCGAGGGTGATGATCGCCTTCCTCATCGCGAGTTCTTTCGGGAACTCGAGACCGATGGAGTCGGTGAGGTTGTCGAGCACCGTCCTGTGCGGGTAGAGGTCGTACTCCTGGTGGAGGAGCCCGATGTAGCCCTTTGCCCGGCCGCGGTTCTCGATGCCGGGTTTCGTCATATCGATCCAGTCGTCGCCGATCCGGATGTTCATCTCGCCGCTGGTGGGCTCGAGGATCCCGGATATGATCCGCGAGAGGGTCGTCTTGCCCGCCCCGCTCTTCCCGATGATCCCGAAGATCTCTTTCTCGGCGACCTCGAACGAGACGCTGTTGACCGCCCGGACGACGCCCCGGTCGACCGAGAGGTAGCGTTTCACCACGTCGCGGGCGACCAGGATCTTCTCGCCAACCTCCCCGGCCTGGCGCTGCTCGACGTCGCTGTAGTTCTCCATGAACAGGCCGATGACTTCCCGGGGGGCGCCGATCCCTTTGATCTCCCCGTTCTCAAGGAGGATTGCCCGATCGGCCACATCTTCGATGACGTTTGAGAAGTGGGACGTGACGATCATTCCCATATCGTTTACCCGGGCGCTCTCGATGAGCATCCGGTGGACGAGCGTGGCGGTCTCCGGATCGAGCGTCCCGGTCGGTTCGTCTGCAAAGAGCATAAACGGGTTCTTCGCGAGCTGCCGGGCGAGCACCACCCGCTGCTTCTCGCCGCCGGAGAGGTCGCGGGCGATATGCATCATCCGGTGGGAGAGCCTGACCTGGTCGATCAGGTCGGCGGCCCTGCTGACGGCCTTCTCCCCCGGGTAGCCGACGTCGTCGAGCGCCCGCAGGATGTTCTCGATCACCCGGTCGTCACCGTAGAGCGCGAACGTCCGCTGGAACATGATGGCGGTTCTGCGCATGATCCTCCGTTTCATCGTCGCGTTCTCTTCCGCCCAGAGATCGATATCCGCCGGTTCCATCTTGCCCCCGCAGACGGGACACGGCTTTCCCGCCTCGCTCGGGACATCGACGTGATCGCATCCGCTACAGACGGCGACGTGATAGATGATTGCACCCTGTGTCGGAGGCTGTTCGACCCCCCGCATAAGGTGCATGAGAACGGTCTTGCCGGCGCCGCTCCTGCCGATGATGCCGACGGTCTCTCCCTCCGCCACCTCAAAATTGATATTTTTGAGCACGGCAGTCCCGTTGAACTCCATGCAAAGGTTCTTCACCGTAATAAGTGGGGTCATCCTGAGGTCCTCGTTAAACTAATCTTCATCTGGGATCATATTAGGGTTTATATTGTTGCACTTTTCCCGGGCGACGCGGTATCCGCGAGGAGTTCTGCCACGATACCGGGCACCTCGCTGACGTTGTGGATCACGCGATCCACGCTCGAATAAAGGACGGCCGGTTTCCGGTCAGACTGCTGTTCGGTGAGCACCGCGAGATCCGCTCTCCGAAAAGCGTTCAGGTCGTTGATGGCATCTCCAACCATAACAACTTTGTCGTACTGCTCTTTGAGGTCCTCCACGATCCGTGCCTTCATCGAGGGGGTCGCGACGCCGTAGACCCTCTCCCGGGGGATACCAAGGTAATCGCCCATCCGTTCGAGCTTCGCGACGCGGTCGCCGGACGCTATGTATGCGGGGACGCCCATCCGGTGCAGCTCGCTGACGGCCTCTTTCGCGCCCTCGAACGGCCTTCCGCCGGTCGTCACCGTGAACTCGATGCCGGGGATGTCCATGTTCAGGATCACGCCGCTGTTCATGGTGACGATCGACTCTCTCTTGCAGCAGCTCCAGACCTGCCGGATGCATGCCTGCAGATCACCGATGCGGGCACGTTTGTCGTTGTAGAGGAGGTTCCCCACCTCTTCGGCGGGGATGACCCGGCGGGAGCAGGCCACCCCGAACCCGACCGACCGGGAGAGGAAGAACTCGGAGAGGCACTGGTCCTCCGGCGCCTCCATGACGTCACGGGAGTGGAGGTGGAGGACGACGAGCACTCGCGCTTCCGACCCGAAGGTGATGGTCGTGGTCTCGACCTCGGTCAGCATCTCGTCGTTGAGGATGTCGCGCGCTACCCGGTAAGTCCGCAGAAGTGTGCCCGCACTATCAAAAACAACGGCTACCGACATATTCTCACGTCAATAAATCTATGTAGTCTCTTGCCCTCTTCATCAATGAGGACGTATGTTACTGAGTGAGACGGCAGCAAGTATAAAGAATATGGAGATCCGGGGCGCCGGCAGGATAGCCCGGGCTGCGGTGGAGGCACTGGCCGACTATGCCAGGAATCTCGATGTATCCGACCCCGAGACCTTCAAGCGGGAGATGCAGGAAGCGGCCGATCTCCTCACCGGAACCCGGCCGACCGCCGTCTCGCTCCCGAACGCGGTGCGCTCCGTGATGCGGGCGCTCGACTCGTTCGACTCGGTGGAGGCCGCACGGGACGCAGTCCTTGCCAGGGCAGCCGAGTTCGTCGAGCACTCGGAGCATGCAATCGAGCGGATAGCGGAGATCGGGGCACGTCACATCTCCGACGGCGACGTTCTCCTGACCCACTGCAACTCCGAGGCGGCGCTCGGGTGCATCCTGGAGGCTCACCGGCAGGGGAAGGAGATCGAGGTCTACGCGACGGAAGTTCGTCCCCGCGGCCAGGGGCTCATCACGATCCGGACGTTGAACGACGCCGGTATCCGGACGAACTACATCGTCGATTCGGCGGTCCGCTACTTCATCAACGACGTCGATCTGGTCGTCGTCGGCGCCGACGCGATCGCGGTGAACGGCGCGGTGGTGAACAAGATCGGGACAGCACAGATTGCGCATGCCGCGAACGAAGCCCGGACGAACGTCATCGTGGCGGCTGAGACCTACAAGTTCGCACCGAGGACGATCCTCGGGGAACTGATCGAGATCGAGGAGCGCGACCCCGCCGAGGTGCTGCCCCGCGAGGTGGCGGAGGGACTCCCCTTCGTCCGCGTCAGGAACCCGGCCTTCGACGTGACGCCCGCGGAGTACGTCGACCTGATCGTCACCGAGCAGGGGGCGATCCCACCGGAGCTGGCGTTCACGGTGATAAGGGACTATCTCGGATGGAGGATCGAGGAGCTGCGGTAGGCCCGGATTCCCCTACCGGAGAGGTGAGTCGGCACGGTTTTCGGCAACCGTTCCGTTCCAGGGAAGGAGGGGCACCATACCGTCTGCCGTCCCGTCGAGAGCCCCGGAAGACCCCAGTGCCTCGCTGGTGAGTGCGTAGCACACCGCCCGGCCGTCGCGATTCGCTTCGACGAGTCCGTCTGCGGCGAGCCTACGCAGGTGCCAGGCGGCTGTGGAACGCGAGATGCCGACGATCTCGGCTATCTCCGACTGCGCGATGCCGGGTTTTTCAAGGAGAAGGGCAAAGATCTGCCGACGCGTGCCGTTCTGGAGGTGCAGGCATACGGCCTTCTCGGTTTTATCATAGTCGCCGTTCCGAAAACAGCCCATCCCGCCCTCCAGGTGCACGACACTGATCTGACCGGCCTCCCGGAGGCGGGAGAGGTGGTAACGGATCGTCCCCCGGTTGATCCCGGTGATACGGGCGATCTCCGCAGACGCGATCCCCGGGTGGTCCCGGATACAGGCGTAGATCCGGGACCGTTTCTTGTTGTCCAGGGGGTGGCGTGAGGTCCGGTAGCCGAGGTAGGCCATGACGCCGGCGGAATAGACGAGTTCGAAGGGCACCGCAAGGAGCGGGCAGTGGATGAGCAGGACGATAGTGAGGAATTCCAACGGCGAGTAGGCCTGCCAGACCGGCACGAACACCTCGTCGTCGATGTAGGTAACATCAGTGGGGAGTTCGGCGGGGCCCGGTTCGACGATGATCTTTGCTGCCGCAGGACTCCAGAAGAGGAGTAGGGCCAGGGTCAGGACAAAGAACAGGTCAGCCGCTCTGTGCACGGTCCGGCCCCCTATGAGGGGGCTGCACCGGGCAACAACGCGCCATTCTCTAAAGTGTGCACTGTGCTTTGTTATGCTCATGAACCTATGCACAACGTCCGAACCCCCAACCTTAAACGTTCTGTGCTGACCCTCGAATTGTCATCGGGAATTTCCGAGTGCTGCTTTCATCGGATCAGCGACGGATATCGATAACACGGAAGGAATGGAGATTTTCCAGTGGAAGTCATCCCCGGGCACCGTCCAGGAGGCTCGACGGCGTTCAGAATCAATAACAGAGACGCTCCCCAAAATGGCAAAACCCGGCAATTTTATGGCCCTCCTCAGAAAATCCACCTCCGGCAAGGGGATTATGCGCGCCCTACGAGGAGACCGTAGCGCCGCTGGTTCTTCGTAACGAGCGACCATCACCGGAGTTCCGATCCCCGGTGGATCTACTGCACTCTCAACGGATCGACCAGCTCAACCCGGGTCACCAGGAGCGCTTTGTCCGGCCCGGTCCTATCGGGTAAACCTGCTGAGCATATCTGATAATTTACACGGGCGGACATCATGCGGTGCCTCGTAAGCTCGGTAACCCCGTAGGATCTTCCCGAGTACCGGAGTATCTGCAGAACGGATCATATTCCCTGTTCGGAGCCTTCAAACGCCTTGACGTGTCGATGATTGGCACAGAAAAGGTATTAAGAGAAACAACAAAGCCTCAATCGAGGATACCGCACGCGGTATCTCGCGGGGGCCGGGTGTCTCGATCGGCGTCGGGCCCCGGATCCCACAGCGTGCCTGGGGGCTGATGGTGCTGGCGGCTGCGAACAGGGATAGCCGTTGCGGTTCCGTGGCCTCCTGGAGCATGCGTGAGAGGAGAATTGAATCATGAAACAGAACAAAATCTTCAGAATGTGCGCTGCCGCCGCCATCGGCCTGCTCCTGGCCTGCATGGCAGTGATGCCGGTCAGCGCAGAGAACGATCCGACCCACACCATACCTGCCGGCGGGAATTTGACACGCATCACGCCCGTAGATCCAGACTTGACCACTATCATGTCCGTTGACGGGAACCTGACATGGGTCCACGTCATACCCATCGACGGTGGTTCGCTCGTCATCGACGAAGGAGGAGGGACAGACTGCACCGCATATGCAGGCTCATGGTTCGTCGAAAATCATGTGCCGGGGTCGGTTTACCGGTTCATCGTGGAGTGCGAATACGCCGACACCAACCGTGCAATCGGAGAGACAGCCGAGTTCTGGCTGGAAGGGCCGGATGGTGCGGTAGATACATGGTCCATAAACGACACCCCGTTCTTCAACGACGACTGGAAAGGAACTCTGTCGGTGGACTTCATGCCTGAGCGTCCCGGTGCGTACCACTGGGAGATCGCGTGCGATAAAGGCGGAGAGAGCGCTTCGTCGCACGGGGATCTCATCTTCCGGTAGGAGATCATCCGAAAGGGAATGAACCGCATAATCTCTGAAAAGTGCCCGGCGATATCTCATTTGATGTCCTTGAGGGGTGGCTCCTGTAGGAAGTAGCAATCTAATGAGCAGCAGGTAACATCATGGCCAGCATAAACGCGTTGACTGCCGGTATCGTAATACTGGCCTTCATAGCCGGAACCGGGGCCGGCTATCTCCTTACAGCACAGAATGAAGCCCCCACAGCAGGGGCTGAAGGGACGTGCCCGGCAGAGGTCACGTCCCTCAATTACTGATCGTGGCGCTTAATGACCCGAAGGTCATCGGATTGCTGGGCAACAAAAGTATTGGCGCAATCGCGTTCTCACGAGGCACCTATAGCGAACAGGATATGAATTATACCCAGATCGTCTTTCGTCTCCAGGATCCTGACCCCGATGACCACATGACCGCCTCGATGATTGTTGTTCAGATCAACGATTCCTGCAAGGTATACTCCGTCTATGAGACATATCCATCGTATATCCCTAAGATTGTCCCGGAGACGTAAGAGTGGTCACTTGAAGAATCTCAGAGTCAGAAGGGTCCGCAACCCAGAGGAGGGCATGAGGAATATGAGGAGTAATAACCGGCCGTGTGGTCCCACCGAGGCAGCCCATCATCCTTTTTAAGGGCATTCCACGACCCATAGCAATCCGGATAGGCGAGGAGTCCACACCGCTTCGTCGGCGAGAGCGACTCAAAGAAGCACCTCGATAGTGAAGGATGTGAAAACACCCGCCACCCTTGTTCACGGTCTGGACGACTGGCACTTCTCGACCGTTGCGTTGACGACGATCCGTCCATCCGCCCCGGCAGGGACGTCCTCACTCACTTCTGTCCGGTAGGTCTCCTGCCCCATCCCGTGGAAGAGGCCGCACCCGGCCGTCAGCGTGAGGGAGACCGTCAGTTCTCCGGGTGGGCTGATGCCCTCGTCAACGAAGATGACCGTTGCATACCGGTCATCACCGGTCCTCTCAATGACCGGCGAGAGGTGCTCCACCGGGAGGCGCTTCGTCACTTCTGTAGTCTCCTCGTCGCGCGTGAGGTGGGCCCGGATATCGGTCAGGTTGTTGTTCCGATTCTGGAGCGCTAGCATCACCCCGCGTCTCGACGATGGCCGTTGTCCAGCCGTCGAACGTCCGGCCTTCGATGTAACGCCCACGGAGTACGTCGACCTGATCGTCACCGAGCAGGGTGTGATCCCCTGGCAAAACGATCTCCGATACCCCGGACACCCCTGCAGGAAACCACACAACACATCCACACAAACCTTCATCAGGTAAACCCGAGTATACCCCAGTATGACAAGCACCACCATCAAGATCGACGTCGAACTCAAGGGTCGGCTCAACGCCCTGAAAGTCCATCCCCGGGAATCTTACAATGAGGTGATCGAACGCCTGGTCGAGATGGCAATCGACGAAGAGCCGCTCAGCGAGGAGACGATCCAGAGAATCGAGCAATCGCTTGAGGATCTCAGGGCCGGGAGGGTCTACACCCTGGAGGAGGTCATGGCGGAGCTGAAGGAGGAATGACCTGCCGTGTGGTCATCACCGCAGCGGCCCGTCATGACTTCAAGAGCATTCCACGACCCATAGCAATCCGGATAGGCGAGGAGATTGCATCGCTCGCCGGCGAGACCGACCCGAAGAAGCATCTCAAAAGATTGAAGGGAGCGAGTAACCCTCCACTGTATTCACTCCGGGTCGGGGATTACCGTGCGATCCTCTCGATCATAGACGACCTTCTGGTTATCCACGTCATCGCAGTCGGACACCGGAGCAGGGGTTATCGGAGGTTTTGAGCGAGGGGCCTGCAGGAGGGCGCCGGGCTTGCCTCAATCGTGCCCACCGGGAGCACGCCGGGACAGGGTGGATCGGTTCCCTCCAGTCTACAGAGCTCATTCCGGTTCATGAGTAATGTGGCGGACATCCAGTGGAAATCGACCCAGGCCGCCCCGGGTGTGGGGGCGTGCTTCGAACCGGAATTCGTATATCCTCCCCCCGATTCTAAGATCTTGCGAGATTGTTGGCCCGCTTCCGAGATGACCGCACAACAGGAATTAAGTGCGCGCACACCTGCCCGCCGCACGTGTACATGTACTGAGTGAAATCCATCTCCGCCGTCATCGGATATCCATCCGCATGAAACGGGTATATGCCGCTCCGAAGAAGACCGCCGGTAACGCAAGCATGGCGACGATCGGCTGCCAGATGAGAGCGATCAGGTCGGAAAGGTCGGGGAGCGGTTCTTCCCCGGGGTGGGGCGTCCTCAAGGCGAAGGGGTCGGGGATGATCCACATCGAAACCCGTGGATTGGTGATCGCCAGCGAGAGTTCCAGGTAATTCCTTTGCGGCGAGAGCAGATCGACGGCCATCGCGATACGGTTCCGGTGCTCATCGAAGGAACGCTCCTCCTCCCGGTACTGCAGCCACTCCTCCTCGGTGGGATGCGGGTCGCTCATAAGATCCACCTCATCCGGAGGCGTTCCGGCAGTCGCATCGGTAAGGATGCCGCCGGCCATCGGTACGACGGAGGAGAAGACGAATATCGCGACCAGCGACCAGACAAGAGCGCTCCCGCTATCGGCAGCGACCGCCGAGGCGAGGAGAGCGACCGAGAAGAACGTGAAGAGGTAGACCAGCGAAACGAGCCAGAAGGCCAGGATCGCTCCGAGCTCGGCTGGTGAGGGAACGATTGCAAAGAGCAGGAGGAGCGCCAGCGCGATGAGAATCGCGATGCTCATCGCCAGCGTCAGGGCGGCGAACCCGCCGAGTGCCTTGCCGGTGATCACCTCGTCGCGGAAAACCGGGCGGGAAAGGAGGGTTTTGAGCGAGCCCGACCAGCGTTCCCGCGTGATCAGGTCGAACCCGGTCGCGATCGCAAGCAGCGGGCCGTAACTCGCGACCATCGAGGAGAGGTTGAGGAAGACCGTGAGGAGGGAGGGCTTCTCCGGCATCCACCCGGGATAACCCAGGAATTTCGGCACCGGCGCGGTACCGTCGGAGTATGCCGCGAGTTTTTCGCTGTAGTTCTCGACGCCCTCGTAGAGGGAGACGGAGCAGAGGATCAGGAAGAGGAGGAGGACAAGGGTGAACCGCCGGCTCGCGAGGTGGTCGGCAAACTCTTTCCCGGCCACGAGGAGCGTGCGATTCGGACCGGATACCCGGTCTGCCATTCTCTCGTCTTCCACCGGACTACTACCACCCCGGGTTGTAATTTGCAGAAAGAACTTCTCCAGAATGGGCGTTCATCCATATTTCAGCCGCCCGTGGCGGATCCTGCGAGCGGTACCGCTCGTCGTCGAACGTGATGTGCCAGGCAAGAGGCACCGCGACCGGTTCCTTTGATGGGCGTTGCCGTGCGATCAGGTCGTACCACCGCAGCTCTGTCGACCGGATGACGAACTCGCCGGGTTTCTTACCGTAGGTATCGTGGAGATACGCCAGAACCCGTTCCTGTACCGCGTCTTCCGAGATCGAAGGTTCCGGATCGGCCATGATGTCGTTGTTTGATACTTTCCAGAATTTAGAGTAAGAGACGACGCGGCCGCTGACCGAATCGATCGCAAGGATGATCGTGTCGAACCGGCAGAGGACGCCGTCGATCGAGCGGTGATACACGAAATGATACGGGCCGTTTCGCGAACCCAGTGGCGTATCTACCATAGAGAGCGCGGCGTCGGTCTTCACGACACTCGAACTCTCGTTTCGCTCCCGGAGATACGCATCGGCGATCTCTTCCGCCGCATCGATCGTGATTGCAGGGTCGGCAGACCGGAAATAGTCACGGCCATCCTGGAAATGCACCATCTCCCCGTCGACAGCATCAATCGATACCATGATATCGTCTGCAGGATCGCGGTCGTCTTCCGCTTTCACCCGGAATCGCCAGACGTCGCCATAAGTCTGGACATCGTACGGCTCGGCGACCATCCGTTCGATCCGGATCCCGGGGATCTCCCGTTCCAGTGCGGCCGCGGCAAGCGAACGCGCTTCCCCCTCGCCGATCCGGCCGTCCGACGACGGTTGGGCCGGGGTCTCCCCGGGTGACGCCGTCGCCTCCGGCGGCGTCGGTGCAGCCGGTCCGTTTTCACTCACGTTCGTCCCAACACACCCCGCCGATGCCGCCAAACAGGCAAGGAGGAGGACTGCCACGAATGTGCAGCCGGTTTTGATGATAGGTTTCATGGTTTCATCCTCATTTCACGCATGCCACGGGAGGCCGCGGAACCGCAAGGGCTATCCCTGTTCGCAGCCGCCAGCACCATCAGCCTCCAGGCACACCGCGAGGGCCGGAAAACGACGCCAATCGAGATCCGCAGACTCCCGCAGGATACCGCATGCGGTATCGTCAATCGGAACGTCGTTGTCCTTCTTTATATCATTTCTGTGCCAATCATCAATTCTACCGGGTATTCGAAGGCCCCGGACCGGGAACAAGATCCGTTCTGCAGCTGCAGGAACCTGATACTCCGACACAATCCGGGAATACCGGCAACAGGCCGATCGCGCACGTCTGCGCGGCGCCGGCGGGGACTGGAGATGTGCCGGACTGAAGGTGGGAAGAGCCTTCATCCGCGAGACAGACTCACCCGGTATGTTCCGCAGGAACCCGTGCGGGTTCGGGACTGCGGTCATGCACATACTCCGTCACCAGCATTCGAGCGTAGTTGTCGATGAGAGTATACCGCACATACCGTCCCTCCCTCTCGGACGTTACAATCCCCTGGCGTTCCAGATATTTTACGTGCGTATAGACTGTGGCTTTGGACAGACTCGACTCTTCGGCGAGCTCTTCGGTGTGTGCACCCCCATTCAGGAAGATCTGTGTTATAATTCCCCGCCGGGCGTCATTATTCATAGTAATGATAAGAGTCTCTTTTTCAGCCGAAAATGGCGAACCGGTGGCAAAATAGTGGATCCTCCCCCTCCTTTTGACCGCCCTCAACAGGCCTGCGGACTGCAGTCTTTCCAGATGGTAACCAAGTGTCCCTCTCGTCAGGGACATCTCCTTCAGCAATTTCCTGAAATGCAACCCCGGGTTTGCCTTGATGAAACTAAGAATCTCAAGTCTCCGCGGACTGTCCAGAACATTCTTTCTGGAGATCCGTTTATAGCCAAGGTATCCAACGGCCTTCAGGGGAAGAAGGGTCTCGATCGGGGCTGTTGCTAGCTGGGGAACTATGCACAACAACAAGAAGAGCCAGAGCGGAATCGGATCGATCTCCTGCACAGTCTCGCCTGCCAAGGGTGTTCCGGGCTCCCTTCCAATGTTGTTCGAGGGCAGGATCGTGTATTCGGCGGCACTGCCGACCGAGACCAGCAGCAACATCGAAAGGAGGAACGTGAGGGAAAGCAGCCTCAGGAACTCACCTGGCCTGAGAGTGCTGATAGATGTTGAGGGTGTATGATCTCTGGGACGACACCTGCTCGCCGTATACATCGAATGTCCAGATTCCCCGATCCACATAACTGCTATCTGGGACGATGTCTATATGAATTCTGTCATTTGTCTGGCCATCGATGCTGTCGTGGAGCGTGCCAAGATTCTTCCAGGAAGGAGTATACACGGTCAACACCAGGGAGTCAGGGTTGGGGCTAGGACCCCAGTCCAGGTACACTTCAAGGTGCTTAACTTCACTCCCGATATTGAACTGGTGCCTGTTGGTCTCGCCCTGCCCGATGCTGTCGGACAGCCGCAGGGTCGTCACCGGGTCATCCGAAGCCGAAGGACAAATCGTGTATTCGGTATCTTCCGTTGCCGACACCGGGGGCACGGCAAGGAAGGCAATTACCAGCAGCAGGGCAAAAACCATGCATTTTCTCTTTGCTGATGCCATGAAGGAGGATTGTTATCCGCGTTTTATGAGTTTTATGGGACAAACACCGATTCTATTCTCGCCTCCGCCCTCTTCCTTTCTTGGAGACGAACGTGTTTGAGGAGCAACAAGGCCGTACTGTGCCTGGAGCCACTATATCTGAAGAGATTGGTGCGGTGCGGGCGTAGCGGGACGGCCTGCGCGCGGTGGACGGCGAGAGCATCCCTGCACCAAATCCGCTGGAGCATTTTTTCTCATTCCGGCGATGTTTTTGTCCTCGGGCGCGAATTCTCCCGGAATGGGTCCGCGATAGGTGGTGGTGTCTATGGTGATCTCAGGGCGTTAACCCTGCTCTTTTCCAGAAAAATCGCGCGTAGAAATGGTGTTTGTCCCATAAACGGTTTATCCCGAAGCGACCTAGTGAACAATTGTAGGTGCCGCAGGCGGCGCCTGCAACGGTGCGGAGGTTCACCCAGCCGGTTTGCCAAACGTCGGATGAACGCCCCGCGTGCCCGGAGGTAAAGGGAATGTGTGCTCTTCCCGTACTTCAAGGTATGCCTCTCCTGCCTCCGGGAAGCTCTTGGAGGAAAGTGAAATGAACGAAAAAGTTAGAATGCGAGCGTTCTCCATGCTCCTCGCTGTGCTGCTGTTAAGCATGGTTGTGGTGTCTGCGGTGAGTGCTCAGGATGTAACAGGGACCCCTGCCACAGGCGACGGCGAGCCAGTCTTGGTCATCGGTGGTTCGATGGATGTGCTTATCGCGGGTGCTACATCGGTATCCGATATGCGAACGTCTGGAATCACCGAGCCGGAAGAGCTGAATGTCCCGAAGGGCATTACCCGGTACGACCTCGTGACGTTCGACCACATTGCACTGAACAAGCAGGTACGGGGTGTACTCCCCCTCCGGATCCACGGCAAGGAGTACCAGGCCGAACTGCACAGGATGGATTTCGAGCAGATCGACGACGACATTGATTCATACGAAGGAATGATCGCCGGAGTTGACGGGAGCGATGTTCTCCTGACGACCGGGGGTAATGTCCTCGTCGGGAGTGTAACGCTCGGTGATGAGACGTTCTGGATCACCCCGGTCGAGTCGCGAGTACGCGCGGAGAAAGAAGCGTCGCCTCTGCATGTTATCTACAGTTCTCGGGATGTTGAAAACCCCGAAAAACCGGTTATTATCGACTACGGGACGCTCACGCCGTCAGAAGGATATGCTACAGCCGAGGCTCCTGAAAATCTGGAATCTTCCACGATAGGACTCCAGGATCAGTATGCCACGGTCAATCTGTTGGTAGTTACCGACAACCAGTTCTACCAGGACCAGAGCAACTGGAAATCTGTCGCTCAGGATATTGTAGCCGAGGCGAACCGGCAGTTCGGCCGGAATGATATCCTGGTGTCGCTCTGTGTAATGGCATATACTGATTCCAGGCGGGTTCAACTCTCAAATCAGCACGATATCCTGACTGAACCCCTTGATGCGTTTGAGAGGGTTTATCCGAATAGCGACCTTGATCTCTGGGCCTCGGATATTGCGCTATATGTTGGAGGATATGATGCAGCTGGTTCTGTGCAGGGATCTACTTATGGTTATCATCCGTACCATCACCGGCATGCCTGGGCCCAGATGGTCGGTGAAGACCTCGGATACCTGGGTACCACACACGGTCGCAGATGCGTGAGTATCCATGAACTGGGGCACCTCTTTGATACCGGTCATCAGGATCCAGATTCTGAACGGCCAAACCCATCCTATCGGAAAGCCTACCAGTGGTATCAACCGTTATCTCCTCCCCTCAACCTCAAGAATACCGTGACATACAGTTTCTTCAATGAGCTACTGAGCACCACCGAATTTTCATCGGACGACTACCACGGGGATGCCGATCACGACAACGCAAGGAGAATCCGGGAGACGAAATGGACGGTTGCGAACTATCACTCCTGATGGGATCGGGTTTGAATCTCGCCCTCAGTTCATTTTTTGGGATCATCGCCAGGAGGTCTTTTAGAGATACAGGAATCAAAAACAGAATGCACTGGAAGAGATGGATGGAGTCCCTCCCGTTTCAGCGGGATTGGGTGAAAGCATAGATGAGATCATGAAATCGAAAGTCAACAGACAGCGGCTCGCCATCGGGGTTCTGACGTTCATCGGCGTCATCCTCCTCGTCGCAACGGTTGTGCTCGCGTATACCGCCCTCTCTTCCTGGATCGCGGGAAGCAGCGGGTCTCCGGGATTGAACACCTGGGAGATCAGAGGAGAACCTCTGCAGAATGCATCGATCATCCACCTGACCGAGAAAGATTTTGAGCAGCATCCGGTACTTGACTCCGTGCTCCGGGGAGACAGACGGGACCCCGGGGCCTGGTATTCGGGAGACACGCCATACGGTGTCCTCGACAAGCGAACGATTGGAAGCGCTCCGGTTACGTGGATGGAGCGGGGAATACTCATCGAGTCGTTCGGCCCCGATGTCGAGGCAAGAAACTACCCATACCTTGAGTATGACGGTGCGTATTACTACTTTCTCATCTGGATACCCTAGGTCGTGAGACCACATGGCAGAAGATACACAAATGAAATCCAGGAACCGGCTCAAAACAGCGGGGATCATCGTCACCTGCAGCCTTGCCGGCGTCGTTGCCGTCGCTCTCGGCTTCATGCTCGCCGACGCCCTCATCCTCTACGCTCACGAGAGTTCGGGCGGGCAGCCGATGCTCTACGTCATGGAGCGAACGGGGGTGCAGCCGGGAGAAAGCATGATCGTCCCCCTGACCGGGCAGGACTTTGCCGACCATCCGGCGCTTGATGCGGTCATCCGGGGCGAAGAGCGGAACCCGTCGGCGTGGGAGTGGGGCTCGCGGGACCAGCGCGTCGTCGGGGGTGCCAGGGTCTCGTACGCGGAGAGCAAGGCGCTCCACGATGCCTACGGTCCCGACCAGGAGACGGGGCTGTACCCGCTCATGGAGTACGAAGGGGCGTATTACGTGGTGTTGACGACGTGGCCGTGAAGGGGGCTTCGCCGTGCGGCTGCTCATTTCGGCGCTGCTTTTGCAGTCGGGCGCGAATTCTCCCGGGTCGAGTCCGTTTCAGGCAGTGTGTCTAGAGTGAGCCCAGGACGTTATCCCTACTCTTTTCCGGAAAAACTGCTCTTCGAGCTGGTGTTTGTCCCATAAACAATTTATCTCAAAACTGACAAGTGAACACTTGTAGGTGCCGCAGGTGGTGCCTGCAACGATGCGGAGGTCCACCCGGCCAGTAGCGAATCGGATGGGTGAACGTCCCGCGCGCCCGGAGGCAATGGGGCACCGAAGCGCCCCGGCCACACGTCGCAGCCGAACGTCCCGCGCGCCCGGAGGCAAAAGGAACGTGTGCTCTTCCCGTACTTGAAGGTATGCCTCTCCGCCCTCCGGGAAGTTACTGGAGGAATATGGAATGAACAGAAAAATTGGAATGCGGGCATTCTCCATGCTCCTGGCACTGCTGCTGGTGAGTGTGATGATGATGCCGGTGATGGCCGCCGAACAAGTGTGGCAGTCTCAGGGTAATGAACAAAATGTGCGATATGACTTGGAAAAGTATACTGTACGTCTTGTTGATTCTGAAATACCCAAGGATCTGATCGGCGCCAGGACTCAAGCAGCAATGAGTTCCTTTGAGGAAGAGTTTAAGAATATCCAACCGAGGTATGTCGGCGCAGCTGAAGTTGATATATCCGAAGACGAGAAAATCGTTGCTTACGTATTTCGGGTTCTTCCAAATGGAGAGAGTGTCTCTTATGTAGAGGTAGTTTCATCCAAAGATAACCTCTCGTTGGAGGAAATATCTTCTCATACAGATGCTTGGATCGATGGGCCGCTGAAGAACAAAACGGAGGAGTCCCTCAAAGAGGGTGATATTGGGCTTCTTTCATATGGACCGACCCCGATTCATACAGCGACGATAAGCAGAACTTACACCGGTGTCGGGCGTGCGTACCTTACAACGACATGGTACTGGGATAATCAAGAAACTAACTCGAATCAGGATTATTTCTTCACAAAGACGACCTTGAGAACTGATCCGGGCATTGATATATCTGGTTATGAGCCATATAGAAACGCGCAGTTTGACGTGGAAATAGATTCTGACTATTCAGTCCCGGGTTATTATCAGCACTTGCCGAATGTTCAGGTAATCCAGAATGATCCACAGACTACAAATGGGTATACGACTGTCGGGCTCTCTCTTGGTACTGGTGGGTGCGCTCTCCAGTGGTCAACAGCCATTCCCAGTACACATGTTGAGCTCCACAATCTGGGTGGCAACACCCTTTATTGGCACGAAGAATTTTTCCTCCTTGCCGGTTGCGCAGCCACTACATTTGAGTTCACCCCGGGTCAGCACTCATACTGTTCGCAGTCGTCTGCACGGAATGGCAACACATATGTTGTCTCCCGGGTGATGGCCGATGTTTCAGACGGATGGGGAAAAATAGTGGACGGTATCGCCTATTTCGCTCCTTCCGGAACAAACTCCTGGGGTCATCTCTGTAAGATTAAGTGGAGTGGGGGATACGTTCATACCTAACTGGAGATAGCCTGTGTCGACATCACCAACATTTCTCTTCTTTTTAATGCCTGAACCGAAGGAACAGACTCGGATCGAATGCTTGTCGTTTATAGTGCTATTTTGCGCCTTCGTTACAATGATCGATGTGGCCTGTGCGCTTCCCGGGAACTCGTCTTATGACGATTTCAACGGTTTGAATACCGATTCGCTCTACCTTTCTCATGAAAATCTCTCGCCGCGCGAAGTAACGGACTGGATGGATCGCATGTCCGGTATCTCCTCCGTCCCTTCGAATCCGGATCTCTCTTTCCGGTATGAGGCGATCTTCTTCCCGGATCTCCCCCCTGACGCGGAACTCGTCGGATACTACGCTCGTGTCCTCCCCGACGGTGTCGCGCTATCCTACGCCGAGGTGACTGACAGAGCAAACCTGGCACCGGACGGTTTTCCGGCCCGGGCGGAAGACTGGATATCCGGCGGGGAAGCCTGTACAGTGCGTGAGCGGCTCCGTGATGCGGCCGGTTTGTCCGATGAGTATGTCGAGGTTGCACGCCACACAACTGTCCGGGTGTCCCCGGGCGTCGGGCAGATGATCGCAACAACGGCACTTTACCAGCATTCCAATGACTATGATCAGGGACACGAGTATTTCTGTCTCGGATCTCACATCGCCATGACACCGGAGGATGACTGGAGAAACTCGGGATTTCGCGTAAGTTACGATCTGGACACGGCGTATTACTCCTTGAAGCCTCTTGGTGGATTTTTCGGCCAATCCGGCCCCCAAACATCTCCGCGATACACGGAGTCCCCGGGAGACGTTGTCGGTAAACTCCTGAACACCTTCGATACCTTCGGCATATTCTCCGGGTTGTTCGGCCACCGGGTCGAGTTTCATGCTCACGACACGACAGGTGTCGCCTGGACTACTGAATGCGGATACTTTGCCTCAGGTGCCACCGGTGTGCTCAACCTGACTCCGATCTCGGATGTCGTGGGAAAACAGCCCTCCGCAGACGATGCCGCGTGGCACGTTCTGGCGGGCATCGAGATCGATACGGAACCCGGCTGGTCACGGCCCGGGGAACTACCGGCGTCCTCCCTCCCCTGGGGTCACCTCGTCTTCATCCGTAAAGCGACGGGAGCGGCCTGATGCCGGAGGGTCGGGCGGCGGTCCCTCTCCACATGGAATACAAAAGTTTCGGGACGCCCATGAGTGTCGATCTGGAACCCTGGTATTCAACCAACGTTCCCTACGAGATCATGCGGTATTGCTGGGTCGACATCATTCAGAATCCAACACGAGTACGACTTAACACCTATAATTGATGGTGGCCGGATGAAAGAAACGATTTTCATTTTTTGTGTGTTAACTCTTCTGTTGCTCGGATCAGGCTGTACTGAAAGCATCAATAGGAATTCCCCAGTGGATGAAGGCCCTGCGGTAATTCTGCGTTATGAAAGCGGAAACCTGTCGATCCCCATTGACACCTCGCAGATCGAAGTTATAGATCCGGACAACTCCACGGCGAACGTCACGCCGATCGTTGCCATTCTCCTTGATGATCAGCGAACCGGGATCCTGCTCGAAAATGGATGGAAGATCACAACTGCTTCTAAGAAAACAGACGAACATGACCCGAACCTGGCGTATGTCGACGTGGAATTTGAAAAAGAAGGGTTATCATTCTTCATCAAAGTCGATGAAACGGCGAACAGAACGCTTGAAGGACATTCGGGGGCCAAACTATGGGTTACGGATCGCATCTCAGGCCCTCGTCCCGAAGATTACCACCAGTGGAAAAGGTTTGACGAAAATTCCTCGATGATTTATACCATATTCGACCATAAAACCGATAGAACGGTTATGATCTATAACAAAACAATGATCTTCTATCTTTACCCGTCATATGCGACCATCGATATCGAGGGGCTGAATGATTGAGATGGCAGCCTTGGAAATGTGCCACCCCGGCTTCTCCGGCCCCTTCTGCCGGGTGGTTCAAGTCCGATCCCACGATGTTGCGGTTATCTCAGTGATCTCCGAATACGGGGCCTATTCAAGGGTATGGTCATCAAAGCAAATTACCGGAGGGATATGAAATGAACGGAAAAATGGAACGCAGGCATTCTCCAGCCTGACACGTGCCACGCGCGTCGATGTGAGCTTGACCCTCCCGCCCCCCTACTCCCAGCAGAACGTCTCCATATCGTACCCGGCGTGCGGCATCCCCGGCGGGACCATGTGGCTCATGTGGACGCACCGGTAGTCCCTCGCCCCGACGTCGCGGGCGAACCTGACCGCCTCGGTGTAGTTCATGTGTTTGGTGATATTGTAGCCCTCGGGAACGAGGGCATCGACGAAGAGGAGATCGATATCGGTATTTTTGAGGAGTTCCCTGCTCTTCTCCGGGATATCCTCCCGCGTGTCGGCGGTGTAGGCAACCGTCACGTCGTCGTGCTCGATGCGGAGACCGCAGGTGTAGACCGGCGGGTGGTTCACCTCGAAGAAGGTAAACGTCACGCCGAAGAGGTCGAAGGGTTCGTAGACCGGAACCGGGTGCTTCTCGAACGGCAGGAAGTGGAGATATCGCGAGCAGTAGTCCATCACCGGCGGCGGCGCGTAGGCCGGAGGCACCTTCTGCACCCGGTAGAACTCCCCGAACCCGATGAAGTGGTCGTAGTGTCCGTGCGACCAGAGGACGGCATCGATACGGGGGGAACAGGCCCGGAGAAGCTGCTGGCGGAGATCCGGGGACGACTCGATGAGGATGTGCTTCTCCTCAATCTCGACGAGGAGGGACGTCCGGAGCCTCGACCGCCCCGCCGCGACCATCGCCCGGCAGTTCTCGCAGTCGCACCCCACCTTCGGCGTCCCGATGGCGTCCCCGGTCCCGAGCAGCGTGATCCGCATCTCAGCGCCCGGTCCGGATGACGTTGCGCTCCTCCGCCCGGAGGAGACCCTGCTCGACGTCCACGGGGCTGACCTGGTGCCGGTCCTCCATCAGCGCCGAGATCACCGCCTCTTTCATCATCATCCGGAGGTCAGAGCCCGAGAACCCCTCCGTCCGGGCGGCAAGGTCCGCGAAGTCGCAGTCGCACTCGATCGTGGCGGCGACCTTCTCAAGGATCGCCTGTCGCATCGCCTGGTCCGGGAGCGGGAACTCGACGACTTCGTCGAACCGCCGCCAGGCCGCCTCGTCGAGGATCCTCGGGTGGTTCGTCGCCCCGATAAGGAGGACGCCGTTCTTGACGAAACTGATCTGGTCGATGTTCTTGAGGAGCATGTTCACCGCGCGCTTCATCGCGCCGTGATCATCGCTGACCCGGGTCTTCGCGACGAAGTCGAACTCGTCGATGAAGAGGATGCAGGGGGTGAGTTTCTTCGCGAGATCGAAGATCCGGTCGATGTTCTTCGATGTCTCGCCGAGATACTGGGAGGTGACCATCGCGAGACGGACTTCGAGCACCGGCATGTGGAGTTCCCGCGACATCGCGAGCGCAAGCGAGGTCTTCCCGGTTCCGGGCGGGCCGACGAAGAGGAGCCTGCCGAACTCGTAGATGCCGTGCCGCTTCAGGTAGTCGCGGTGCTCGAGGGCGACGGCGATCTTCTTGATCATCTCCTCCTGGCGCGGGGTGCAGACCAGTTTCGCAAGCGAGTACTCGACCTCGTCCGGCGCGCTGATGATGATCAGGTCGCGGGCCTCCCGCATCTCTTCGCTCTCAGCGATGATCCGCGAAACCCTCCCCTCCACGTACTCCTTCGTATCCTCGAACCGGCGGTTTTTCGCCCGAGTTTCGCGGTAACTGACCTCGATACCGTCTTTCCCGTCGAAGAAGTACGCGAGAACGGGGTTCACCCCGATCCTCTCCTTCCCGCCCTTCTTGAGGAACCACCCCGCCGCCGTATCGAGCGAGGGCAGACTCAGCCGCTGCCCGAAATCATCGTAGCCGACGAACGGGTTTGCGCGAACCGCCTGGCAGACGGAGTCCGGGGTCTCGAACACCTTCCTGATCGCCCCCTCGCTCACGATCAGGGGACGCTTCACCTCGGACTTTCCGCTGCCCCCGGCACCGAAGAACTCCCGACAGCGCGGGCTGAGGTCGTTGATATCGAGTTCCTCGTTCCGGTTGAATATCTCCGCGGTGAGCAGGAGTTCCATGATAGCGAGGACGTCACGTGTACCTGTGTCGCCGGTCATATTATGAGCAGACATATTTGCGCGCGGCATCAATAAGCGTAACTCACCGGGTGGTGACCTCGCACCCATCAGCGGTGACGATCATGGTGTGCTCCGCCTGCGAGACGAACGAGCCCGGCAGGTCGTGCAGCACCGGGAAGGGATGGAGCGTCCCGTTCCGCACGAGCGTGGAGAGCCCGATCTCGACCTTGTCGCCCGGAACCCAGCGGCGGGAGAACGGGAGCCCCCGGCGCGGCCGGGCGGCCTCGAGGATCCGCCTTGCCGACGGGAGGCGTGCGGGCCGGGCTGCGATCTGTTTATAGATCTCCACCCGCGACGCTTCGGCGACCTTCCCCGACCCCGTTGTGGCGAAGGGCTCGACTGCAAAGACCATCCCCTCCTCGAGGACGGTGCCGCCGTTCATCGCGACGTTCGGGATCATGGGTTTCCCGTGGAGATCGTAGCGGTCGAGGCCGTGCCCGGTGAGGTTTCCGACCGGTTTGTAGCCGTGCTCCTCGATCGCCGCCTGGATGATCGTCCCGAGCTCTCCCGTGACGACCCCCGGCCGGACGGCGCCGATCGCCGCTTCGAGGGCCGCCCGGGACGCCTCGACGAGCGGGCCGTGGTCGCCGAGGTCGACGGTCATGGCGGTGTCGGCGATGTAGCCGTCGACGTGTATCCCGAGATCGACCTTGATGAGGTCGCCCCGGGCGAAGACCCGCTCGTCGCCGGGCATGGCGGTGTCGTGCGCCGCGGCCTCGTTCGAGGAGACGTTCAGGGGGAAGGCGAGCAGCGCCCCCTCTTCTGCCACCATATTCTCCGTCTCTTCGACCATATCGAGGAGGAACGCCCCCTCTTTCACGAGCCCCGCACCCCGGCGGAGCACCCGCCTTGCCAGCGCCCCTGCTTCCCGGTAGGCGTCGTAGACTTCGTCATCCATGATCATAGCGTGAGCTCCTCTCTGTATTGGGTGAACCGGTCGAACCCGGTCTGTGTCACCGCGCCCATATCCTCCAGGCGGACGCCCCCGGTCCCGGGGTAGTAGAGCCCCGGTTCGATCGTGATGACGTTTCCCGGGACGAGCACCCCCCCCTGGGGGCCGAGCGACGGCTCTTCGTGCACCTCGAGCCCGACGCCGTGGCCGAGGCTGTGGGTGAACCCCTGCGTGTTGCTCTCGTAGCCGCGGTCGCGGAAGAACTCGACCGTCGCGCGGTAGAGGTCGGCGCCGACAGCACCGGCACGGAGCATCGATACGGCGTGGGATTTTGCGTCCCTGACGGCCTCGTACATCTCCCGGACTGCGGGGGACGGTTCGCCTTTCACGAACGTCCGGGTCATGTCGGCGTGGTAGCCGGTCAGTTCGTCCTGCGGGTAGATGTCGATGACGATCGGTTCGTTCTCCAGGAGCGATCCTGCGCCGGAACTGTGCGGAAGGGCGGTGTCGAGACCACAGGAGACAATGGTCTCGGTCGCGCGGCAGCCGTGGGCGAGAAGGTAGGCGTGCATCTCGGCGCGGACGGCCTCAGAGGTGAGGGGCGCGCCGTCCCGGTAAAGGACGCCGCCTTTCGGGACGGATGACCGGATGAGCGCGATCCCGCGCTTCATCGCGGCCTCGGTGGCCCGCTGGACCGACCGTATCCGCTCGATCTCCTCCGGCGTCTTGACCACCCGCATCGCCTCGACCGCCCCCCGCTCGTCGAGCACGACCGGCTGGAACGATTCGAGTTCCCGTGCGAGGGCAAGCGGGAAGTTCGCGGGGACGAGGACGGGGCCGCCAGCGAGGTCGGCGAGCATGTGGGCGGTCGCGCGCCAGCGCGGCTCTCCGGCCTTGATGTAATCGAGGTAGCCTGCGTGAGCGCGGGTGATGACCGCCGCCGTAGATTCGCGGACGGCACGTTCATGCTCCATCTGCGGGACGACGATCATCCCGCGCTCGCCCGGCTTCTGGACGTAGACCACGGGATCGGTGGTGCGGAACCGGGTCAGGTAGCGCACGTTGGCATCTATGGACGAGCCGTAGGCCGCGTATGCCGCTGCACCTGCGTCCCGGATAGCCGAATCCAGTCCATTCATTCTATCAACTCTTCCGCTGAAACCACAAGTACTTTTACCCCGGCGTTCAAGTATGAATAATGGATGAGGCAACCAAACAGGTCTTCAAGGCAAAGTTCGTCATGCTGACGGTCATGCTCAACGTCATCGTCCTCTGCTTCGCCATGGGTGTCTTCGTCCTCTTCCGGTTCGCGCCCGAGGGGACCACCGGCCTTGCGATCGGTCTTCTCCTCCTCGGGGTAGGGGCAATCTTCTCCCTATCGTTCCGGAAGCAGTATGCCCGGACGAAGGTCTGGTTGCACGAACAACCATAATAGTGCGCGCGGCACTCGCGCGGGCAAACCCATGCTGGCAAAGATCAAATCCGAAATCGAACTCGTCTCAAGGCACCTGGAGGTGATCCGGGCGGTCGTGGAGTACCAGCCCATCGGCATCATGAAACTCGCCGAGATCCTGGATCTCCCCTACCACCGGGTCCGCTACTCGCTGCGGATCCTGGAGCAGGAGGGCTACATCCGCGCCTCGCCGGCCGGCGCGGTGGCGACGCCGCTCGCGGCCGACCTTCTCGTTACTCTGGACGCCGAGGTCGACGAACTGATCGGTCTTCTCCGGGTTATCCAGGAAGAGAATTCCCGTAACGTTTAATACGGTTCAGTCAAGATATTATAGAGCACTATCTCGTGCCGCCATAACTCAGTTGGTAGAGTGGCTGGCTGTTAACCAGCATGTCACAGGTTCGAGTCCTGTTGGCGGCGCTCCGTTACTCTCTTGCTATTTTCTCTGGTTGGTAGAGATGCTGGCTATTAACCAGCATGTCACAGGGTCTGGTAACAGCGTACCAATTTTCTGGTAAATCAGCAGTCCTTTGAATCCCCGTCTCTATCCGCGAAGACGCTGAGGGATATACCGCACGGGGCATACTGTCCTTCTCCATGCGTCGGACTACGTGCTGTAAAACCGTGCGCCACCAGTACTGAAATCCCCGGTCTTTCTACGGCTAACGCTGCTCCAGCCCCCGTTCCATGGCAGGGTGGCCTCCCACCAGAGGATTACCTGTACCAGGGCGATCGACCTGAGATCAGGACTCTCTCCGGCCGGGGCCCATCTTTGGCGTCCTGCTTCGCCGCCGCTTCCAGGCACTCAACGCTGCAGTACGGCACGCTTCCGCCTGCGACCCGCTCTTTCAGCAAGAACTCCCGCCCGCAGTATCCACAGTAAGTTGATTGTTGCATCCGGTCTCACCTGATGGTGGGGATGATATATAGGGGGATAAATCTTTCCTCAGGTTCCCGAAGACTGCCATCCGGCGATGGATTGGACTTGAGCGTGGCGACCGTCTCCTGCCGGGTTCATGCGCCTCCGGTCCGATGAGATGATACCCCGAGAACGCAGACGACACCGGCGGTGGAGTCCGGAGGACGATCCCGAAAGGAAACGTTCGTAATCCCTGGAGTCGAGCTCCATGCATCGATGAGGAGAACGAGATGCCGAGGCTGGTACTGATCGATACGGCGACAGGAACGCGGATCCGCCACCGTATCAGGAGCTGGAAACAGGCTTTGAAGCAGCAGGAGTGGTACGAGACGAAACTCGGGCGGCGGGTGCGGATCGAGAAGGTCTTTGACCGGTAACGCCACTCCGGGCGCCGGGAAAGAATGATAGTCCCGCCGGGCGTACCTGACATTCATGCACGGCGATGCAGCGGAACCGGTCTCGCTCAGGGACGCTATGGCGGCGGCGGAGGTCTCCCGCCGGGAGAAGAAGAAGAACCCGGCATTTGCGGCAGGGCTTTCGCTCCTCTTCAACGGCCTCGGCCAGGCTTACAACGGACAGTTCGCACGGGGCATCCTGGTGCTGCTCGGAAGCCTCCTCGGTCTCTTCATCCTGATCGTTCCGGGCGTGGCGATCTGGGCCTGGGGCGTCTACGATGCTTACCGGACGGCGAAAGGAATGAACGAGGGCCTCGTCCCCTACCGGGAGACGAGCCCGCTCGCGATCGTCGGGTTCGTGGTCGTCTGGGCGGTGACGATCTTCCTGCTCTCGGCGGCGTCGGCGATGCTGCTCGTCGCGATGGGGATGCAGGGGATGCTGTAATGAGGCCCTGCATGCAACATTCTCAGCAATGAGATGAAAGGATAAGGAGATCGCCGACCCCGCACTGCTCGCCGCGGCTCTTCGCGAAGCGTTCGTCTGCAGGCTCGGCCTCGCCGACGGAGACCGGCGTGGAACTCGTGGGCTCGGAGAGAGCGTGTGATTTCGGGGTCCGGTACATCTCCGTCATCGGCACCGCATCGTTTGTAGCGAATCCTGCCGAGAAGAACCGGATCTTCGACCTCTTCATGGAGAAGTACGCCGGAAGCGGAGGGTGGTCATACCCCGAGGCGGTGCTCCGTGCGGCGACCGTGATCCGCGTCGACGTGGAGACGCTGACCGGGAAAGCATCCGGCTATACCGAAGAGGAGGTGCGCCGCCTTCTTGCCGGTGAATCGGCGGGTTTGTAAACAGAGAGGAGGCGACCGACCTGTTATTTCCGGAGGAGAGCGATGCCTGCCCAAACGCGCCGGGTTACAGGCACCAGGTTGTCGGCGTTGCGGTTACGTAACTTTTATATCCTCTTCTGCATTGTATGTATATAGTGAGTAAGTCCTTCCCGAAACGGATGAGGCTACCTTGAGGTAGGTGGGACAAAGTAGGGAAGGGTTCACCATTCTACTTCTGGCGACCCTTAAAAAAATCGAGCGCAATTGTCGTTTTAGGTTCGATGATAGTATAGTAAATTTCATTGTTTTCCCGATACCGCTGGTGGACTGCACCCGCCGTAAAGTCTGCGGCCTGTATGCAGGGTTCTGTTCGAGAATCAACGTGTTCGATGACGAGCTGATCAAGTGGTGTCGCACAGGGAACGCCATTATCGAACATGCGGTACGCGAGATAATCGTCAAAATGGTCACGTTGAAGGCTGTACATCGATTTGTCCATGCAGACGTAAATACATCCTTCGATCGCGTACTGGTTGGCAATCCTGGATATAAGAGACCCGGTGAGATAATTATAGACGATCTGCTGTTTATCCCTCAGCCTGCTGCACACCTGATCCTTCCGGAGCACCGCGTAGGCGATGTCGAGATCACAATCGGCTATGCACTGTAAAATACGATTTTTGATCAACCCTTTTGTGTTGTTGTACTTGAACTCAGGGAGATCCCTGAATGATTTCTTGAGATTTCTCTGTCGGATCTTTTTAAAGCAGCGCCGAATCTTCTGCTCATCACGGACTACAAGGGCCGCAAGGACAAAATAACGAGACGCCCTTGGTCCAAATCCGAGATCTCCAGATTCATCGACGTATATTTTCACGCAATAGATAATAGGGCGTACTCGTCATAAAGACTGTGAGGATACCAGCACCCTCCCGCCTCACACCGGTGTGTCCTGCGGTGCACCTCTCCACCCGGGCCGTCATCCCGATATACTTCTGAACACCCGATCTTCAGACTTGTTAGCACAATCAGAAACATTCATATTACCCGATCGACAAACGAGAACCCATGATAGGTCTCCCGGCAAACCGTCTTTGCTGCCTCTTCCTTCTGTTTCTCTTCATCCCGGCCGTGGTCTGCGGCGCACCGGTCACCCGGACGCTCTCCACGGCCGAGCCGGGGGCCGGGGAGGTCTTCACCGTCTCGCTCTCGATCGACGGCATCGACCTCGGCGGGGTGGTCGAGACGCTGCCCGCCGGCTACGCTTTCGCGGGGACCGACCACCCGGCCGACCGGGTCGCCGTCCGGGAGCAGTCGATCGGATTTGCCGTGATGAACGAGACCCGCATAACCTACACCGTCACCGCCCCCGCCTCCGGGAGCGGGGATATCACCGGGACGTGGGAGGACTTCCTCGCTGAGTCGGACGGGGAGGTAGCCACCTCGCACGTCGCGGTGGACGGCATCGAGACGCCAGCGGGGAGCGGCGGGGAGAAGCCTCCCGCACAGGAGGCCGCATCGCCGTTCGCGGTTCTTGCAGCGGTTGCCGCCCTCCTCATCGCCGGGCGGGGTGGTCGACGGTGAAGCGGCAGCCCCCCCTCGTTCTCGCCCTCCTCCTGCTCCTCGCCGTCCCGGCATCGGCGACAGACGGGATCCCCGGGGACGCCGACGGCGACGGGGTGCTTGCCTCCGGTGAATACGCCTCGGCAGCCCTCGCCTACCTCGACGCCGCCTATATGGGCGGTACGGGAGACCTCGACCGGGACGAGATCTGCGACGCCGCCTGGGTCTACGCCCGCTGGGACGGAAGACCCCGCGAGATCGTCGATTCCTCGGGGCAGACGGTGACGCTCTACCGGCCCCTGCGCAGGGTCGTGACCTTCAGCGGCGAGTCCCTGGAGACGCTCCGGTCGCTCGGGTTCGATATGGAGAAGATCGTCGCCGTCGACAAGTACAGCCACGAGAAGAGCACTTTCTTCCCCGAGTGTCAAAATAAGGCGAACGTCGGGTCGATCTGGTCACCCGACATGGAGAAGGTCATCTCCGTGCGGCCCGACGCGGTCTTCCTCTACGCGACGATCAGCACCGCGGCCTGCGACGATATCCAGAAGAGGCTCGAGGCGAGCAGCCCCGGTATCCGGGTCTTCCGGTTCGACTGCTTCAAGCCCGCAACCTATGAGACCGAGATCCGCACGATCGCCTCGATCGTCGACGAGACCGAACGGGGAGAGGAGTTTGCCTCCTTCTACGCCTCAACGATGGACCGGATCCGGGACGGCACGGCGGGGATCCCGGACGATGAGAAGACCCGGGTCTACTTCGAGTACTGGTTCGACCACACGACCGTCGCCGCCACTGCAGGCTACAACGAGAAGACCGAACTCGCCGGAGGGCTGAACCCCTTCGCCGTCGGGACCGCGGAGTATCCCGTCGTCGACCCCGAGGCGATCCTCGTCGCGGACCCCGAGGTCGTCGTCAAACTGGCCGGGCAGGGCCTGGCCGCCGGAGGCTACGCGGGGCACGACCCCGAAGCACTCGATGCGATCCGGTCGTCGCTCGTCGAGCGGCCCGGGTGGACGAAGATCTCCGCGGTGAAGGACGACCGCGTCCACGTCATCCACTCCGACATCCTCGGCGGCGCCCAGCACTTCGTCGGGACGGCCTACCTCGCGAAGTGGTTCTACCCCGACCGGTTCGCCGACCTCGACCCGCACGCCGTCCACCAGCGTTACCTCACCGGGTTCCAGGGTATCGACTTCGACCTCGCGTCCGAGGGGACGTTCGTCTACCCGTGACCGGTGCAGAAATGGAGCAGAGCGTCGTCATCCAGACAGGGTATGCCCGGCTGAAGAAAAACCGGGCGCTCTTCATCGGCGGACTCCTCGCCGCCCTCGTCATCCTCATCGGCGTCGCGGTCACGCTCGGGTCGGCCGACTTCACCGTGGCCGAGTCCTACCTCGCGATCCTTGCCGGGCTCTTCCCCGGCACATTCACCGCCCCGGAGATGGCCGGGATCATCATCTGGGACTACCGGCTCCATCGGGTGCTCTTCGCGGTCTGTGCCGGATTCGGGCTCGCTATAGCGGGATCGGTCATGCAGGGGATCCTCAGAAACCCGCTCGCGAGCCCCTTCACCCTCGGGATCGCGTCGGCGGCCACCACCGGCGCCTCGATCGCGATCGTCCTCGGCGCCGGCGTCGCGGGCGGCGAGTATCTTGTCATCGGCAACGCTTTCCTCTTCGCCCTGCTTGCGGCGCTCGCCATCTACGGGATGGCCCGCTACCGGGGGATCGGTTCCGAAACGATGGTCCTTGCCGGAATCGCCATCATGTACCTCTTCTCCGCGGTGACGTCGCTGCTCCAGTATATCGGCAGCGCCGAACAGCTCCGTGCGGTGGTCTTCTGGACGTTCGGGTCGGTCGACAAATCCACCTGGCCCAAACTCGCCGTCGTCAGCCTCGTCCTCGCCTGCACCATACCCTACCTCCTCTACCGCTCCTGGGACCTGAACGCCCTCGCGGAAGGGGACGAGGTGGCGGCCGGTCTCGGGGTGCCCGTGGAGCGCTCGATGATCGTCTTCATGGTGATCGCCTCCCTGATCACCGCGGTGATCATCTGCTTCACCGGGACGATAGGGTTCATCGGGCTCGTCGCCCCGCATATCACCCGGATGGCTATCGGCGGAGACTTCCGCACGCTCCTTCCCGCCTCCGGCCTGGTTGGGGCTCTCCTCCTTCTTTCTGCGGACAGCATCGCGCGGAGCGTTCTTGCGCCGCAGATCATCCCGGTCGGGATCGTGACCGCGTTCCTCGGCGTGCCGTTCTTCATCTACCTCTTCATGCGCCGGAGGGATACCTGATGCCCCGTCTCTCGGTCGAAGACCTCTCGTTTGCCTACCGTGACCGCCGGGTGCTCCACGGGATCACGTTTTCGGTCGACGGGGGCGAAGTCCTCGGGCTCGTCGGGCCGAACGGGTGCGGGAAGACGACACTCATCCGGTGCATCGACGGGATGCTTTCACCAAGCGGGGGAACGGTAATGCTCGATGGACGCGAGATCCGCTCGATGCACCGCCGCGAGGTCGCGCAGGCGATGGCCTACGTGCCGCAGTCGGGCGGGAACCGGACCTCCGCGACGGTCTTTGAGACCGTCCTGATGGGGAGGCGGCCCTACCTGAACTGGACGGTATCCCGGCAGGATGAGGAGAAGGTGATCGCCGCGCTCGACCTCCTCGATCTCGGGGACTTGGCGCTACGGAAGATCGCCGAACTCTCCGGCGGGGAGCGGCAGCGGGTGATGATCGCCCGGGCGCTCGTGCAGGAGACCGGCGCAATCCTCCTCGACGAACCAACGAGCAACCTGGACATCTGCCACCAGATGGGAGTCATGGAAGTCCTCCGCGGGCTTGCCGAGGAGAAGGGCCTTTCGATCGTCGTCGCGCTCCACGACCTGAACCTCGCCGCAACCTACTGCCACCGCCTCATGGTGATGAAGGCCGGGGCGGTCTACGGTTACGGGACGCCGGAAGAGGTGCTCACGGAGGAGATGCTCAGGGCGGTCTACGGCATCGAAGCGGTGGTGAGACGGGATCTGGAGGTGCCCTACATGATTCCGGTCAGGCAGGGCAGCCTCCGGGGAGGGGCGTAGGGCCGCCTCTCCCTGCCTCATTTCCTGAGAATAGCCAGCGCTTCTTTTGATTCCATGACCGGGTGCATCTCCCTGTAGCCGAGGTCACTCCAGGGAAAACTGATCCTCATGAGGGCGACGGGATCGTCCGTCTCGATCAGCCGGAAGACCGTGTTCCCCACAAGGTCAAGCCACTCGTTGATCACGGTCACACCTTCCGGAATCTCCTCCCTGGCCCGCGCTTCCATGATCTCGGCCGTCTTCCCGGGCTCCCAGGTGAATATATTTATGAACTGCATGCTCTTCCCCCCTCGTTGCCGCATCCCGGCACGCCGGGATGGACGGTCGGCGTCATGGGTTCCAGGGTATAAATACCTGGTGCAGGGCGGACTGTCCGTTACGCCGACCGCCCCTTCACCCGGGCACCGATGAGCATGGCGGTGACCGCGGAGAGCGCGAGGAGCACGATCGTATACTGATCTGCCGTCCCCACGACCGCGACCAGGAGGATGACGGTCAGGGGTGCGCCGAGAGCAAGGGTGAGAGCGGCGGTCTCGATGCAGAGGACCAGGATCGCGACCGGCACACCCGGGAAGACGAGGCTCAGGGCGAGCCCGACCAGCGTGGATGCGAAGATGATGGGGAAGAGGGGCCCTCCAATGTACCCGCTCTTGAACGAGAGCGCAAGCAGGAGGATCTTCAAGACCGCCATACCAAGGAGCATCGCGACCCCGAACCGGGCCGGGTCGGCGATGACCCCGTGAATCTGGCCCTCCCCGGAGAAGAGCACCTCGGGGACGAAATAGCCGACGATTGCGATCACCACCCCGGCGGTGAGGACCGGGGCGACGGTTGCCGCCCCAAAAACCCGCTCCATGACCGTCCCGGCGGTCTGCATGGAGATCCCCGCAAAGATCGCGAGCAGTGAGCCGATGATGCCGAGAGCGACCGCGTAGATGGTGTAGGCGGGCAGGAGTTCGCCTATCGGCTCAAATGGAATGCTCCGGGCGAATGACGGGAGGCCGAGTACCTGGTAGAAGACGAAGCCGATGGTGCCGGCGAGCAGGTTCCAGGTCAGGAGCCGGAAGGCGTTCTTGTTGCCGCCGACCTGGAACTCGGTGGCAAAGACCCCGGTGAAGAGCACGCTCCCGACAATGCCGTTGAACGCCGAGGCGAGGGCGGCGACGTCGAAGCCGAGCGCGGCCGTTGGGGAGCTGATCCTGAGCCTCCCCCGGACAAAGGACGATACGTAGCCGACGAGGACGGTGATGGTCCCTTCCGGGCCGACGCTTGCCCCGGAGAGGAGCGAGAAGAGCGATGAGAGGAGGGCGCCGGGGAAGGTCCGGGGGTTGGGGCTCTCTCCGCTCTTGAGCGAGTCTGCGAACCCACCGTGGATCACGTCGGGAGCGTGCAGGTACTTACGGGAGAGGCCGACGAGCAGCGAGAAGAGGACCACTCCGGCCGGGACTGCCCAGGGGTTGGCCGCTATGAAGTCGTTTTCGCCCCAGACGGCGTTATTGAGCAGCGCATAAACGCTCAGGTAAGCAACCGTGAAGGTGATGGCGATCACGGCGATGAGGACGACCTGCCATAGCCTGAGGGCTCCGCTATCGGCCGGCGTTTCGCGCGGCGCCGAACCGCCTGCGGATGCGGGTACGGGAGGCACGATGCCGCCAGTTCATCTTTTTGAGTAATCATCCTTGCGGTCGGCCCCCTGGCGGCGAGGAGGCAGGTTGAGGAGCCTGCCAGAAAGAGATGTTGCCGCCCGGGAAACTCTCCAGTTCGCGGTTATCTCTGCTTGGGCCGCGTCTCGACCCGCTCGGTCGTCACGACCTCGGGCGGCGGGGTCTCCGCCCGCTTCATGGCTTCCGCCTCCTCGCGGGTCGGCGGGGTTATGCTTCCGGCCGACTGGATGAGGCTGTAGTCCGCTTCCCGGGGCCAGTGGTCTTCATCGAAACCCGGCAGGTCGTCCAGCCGCTGTTTGTCGATGTTCACAACAAAGTTGTCGTCCCCGGAGCGGTAGATCACGGCCCCCGGCGGGATAGCAAACCTCTTTGCCGCCATGCCGAGCACGCCGCCGTACCTGAGCACCAGGTACTGCACCTTGCCCTCGGGAAAGGCGATCCGCATGTCCGAGATCTTCCCGAGGTCGTCTCCCTGCGGGTTGATCACGTTCTTCTTCAGGATGTCGTCTGCCGACATGGACCACTCCTCGCCGGCCGTTCGCGTCCTGCGTTCGAGAATTACCTCCGATCTCTCCTGCATCTTCTTCAACTCCAGCGCCCCATACCCAGGGACACGTCCCACATCGGGGGCGTGCACTGGGTGCCGGGAGTCCTTAAAATGATTTGCACACCGCGGCCGGGGAGTCTCCCGACCTCCGGGAAGGGACGCCCTCTACCCAAATGGGCACATTATAATCACCTATGCTCAAAAATAAGCCCCTTAACGGGTCAGGTTGAAATGGATTAAAATATTACCGGGTGCGTCAATCCCCTCATCATGGAGCCTACTGTCAAACTGGATCTCACCACAATCCTTCAGGCAACAGGTGAGTTGCAGCACTTCCTTGACCTCGGGGCTGCCCGCCTGCGAGCGGAAGGGCCGTTGCCGCAAGAGGCATCCGAGGAGTTGATATTTACCATGGCCGATGAACTCGAGGACCACCTGCGGGCGATGCGAGACCGACGGGGATCCGCGAGCATCAACGATCTTCAGGTCTGGACCCGGGCCTGGATCGACGAGCAACAGGAAGCGCTCGCCCTGAAGCCGTCGCCGGACGGCGATCGGGGGTAACCGCCCGGCGGGGCTTCGCCGGGGCTGCCCCCGAGAGACCCCATGATTTATCAGCACGCGCACCCATGCGCACCCGATGCCTCACTTCGACCTCTTCTTCAAGACCGAAGATCTGCGGCGGAGGCTTGAGCCGCACCTCAACCTCATCCCGCCGTTCTTCGAGTTCACCGTCCGGACGGGCACCCCGGAGGTCCGCTATTTCGACCAGAAGGACCCGGTGTGGAAGGGGTTCCCGTTCCCGGTCTCTGACGGAACCGTCTACGTCTTCGACGACGAGATCCCCGCCCGGGCACTCGGGGGCGGGATGCAGAACCGGGCGAGCGTCCGGGTCACGCGCGAGGACACAGACGACGAAGCGCTCGTCCTCCGGATCTGGCACGAGATCCTGCACGCGGTAGGGCAGCCGGCGGACGATATGGCAAGACGGGCCGGTGAGTGGCAGAGTATGTCTGATCGATTGGTCTGGACTGCCTGGCAGTCGATCTCCCGGCCGATCGACGTGCCGTTCTGGCACCGGAAGTTCTATTCATGGCTGACGGAGCAGGCGGCCGCCGGCGCGGCGGGTAGATAGAGCCGCTGGCCGGAATGGAGCCCCTGCGGCCATCGGGGGCTACGCCTGCCGAAAAAATATATCACCAGGTGAAACTAATCTGAGATGATGAGATCTCTCGCGATTTCATTCACTGTCCTCCTTGCTCTCGGTCTGTCGTTGCTCTCGGCCGGTTGCATGCAGAGTGATTCCAGTACCGTTGTCACGACACCGGAGAGCACCACCGTGCCGCAGGCAGAGTACACCTCGAACGAGACGCTCGTCGCCTTCGTCGAGAGTGCGGTTGCTTACGTGAAAGAAAATGGTAAAGAAGCCGCTCTCGCCGAGTTTAACGACCCGAACGGCTCGTTCATCCACGGTGAACTCTACATCTACGCGTATGACTTCAACGGCACCACCCTTGCCCACCCGATCAACCCGGAGAAGGTCGGCGTCAACCGCCTGAATGAGACCGAAGGCGGTGTTGGGACGTTTCTTGTAGAGATGAACGCCGCCATCAGGAAGGGGGAGAATTTCCACCGGATCGCCTACATCAATCCCGCGCACAACGGAACGCTTGAGTCGAAACTGGCGTACGCGGTGCAGGTGGACGAGAACTGGTGGCTGGGATCCGGAATATACACGGGACCCTTCGACCTGCCCGCGGCAGCAAATCAGACGGCCCGGGCTGATTAGCCTGCGATAGTCGGCGTCTGGAGAGCGGTCGATGGCGGGCGCCCTGATCCTGCATCGGGATATCACGGCGTGAACGACCCCTCCGCGTGCGCAGAGGGTCTTCCCGCGCGTGCCGCCGCCGGGCCATGCGCGGATACATTCCTTCCCATTTTGATGCCGGCCGGCGACCGGGGAGATCCTCGCCTTCGATCCGGAATCTCCCCGCCGTACCCGCATTTTTATGAATAACCCCGGAGAAATTATGATCGATGAAACTACCGTACGGGGATCGGTTCGGGAGAAATAAAGCGGCAGAGATCCCGGCGAGATCGCCGGAAGAGTTCTCACAACAGGTTGCCCGCACCCGGACCGGGGCGGAGAAGATCCTCGATACGGCAGAGAACGACCTGGCCACCCTTACCGGGACGAGATGGAGTCTTGCGTATACGTCGCCCATCCTCGCTGCAACGGTACTGGTCAACCTGGGCCTTCTTCTCGCATACACCGGGGAGTATTGCCTCTACTGGATCATGGCGTCCTTCATATTCCTGATGATAAACCCCTTCCTCCTTCTGCTCCCGACCGATACAGGCGATCTGAAGTCCTACATCGGATATTTCATCGATCTCAAAGATCGCGAGCGAAAGAGCCTCGAGGAGATCATATCGTGGGAGAGCCTCGAAAAAGGCGCCGCCGTCCCTGCCGATGCGATAGAGAGACTCAAACGCCTCACAGAGCAGAGGAACTCCCTCTATGAGCTCGGCTGGAACCTCTTCTTCATCAACTGCCAGCCGCTCGCCCCGGGCTTTCTCGTCCTCTTCTCCCTCTCATCGGTGTTCGCACTTCTCGGCTGGCTCGCGAACGGCGATTTCGAGGCGTACTCCACCGTGATCGTCATCGCCCAGTCCGCCGCAATCATCGTATTCTACGGTGCTATCGTGTATGTCCAGCCGTATTCGCGGGGTTTCTTCGCAGGGATACTCGGCATGCAGTCCCGCATCAAGGAGCGGTACAACGAGGCCTGGACCCAGGGACTGAAGTATGCGCTCACCGCCGCCGTCGTGACGACCGTCGCCGGCATCATCACCATCGCGGCGATCGTCCTCCCCGGGATGACCTACAACAGTTTCATCTCCGCCGAGGCCGATATCGAGCTCGGGGCCGGCATGTTCGCCCTCATCTTCCTGACGCAGACGATCGTCGTGCGGTACCTGCAGGGAGACTACAGCCGCACACTCGTCGACTCCCTCCTGTCGTCCAGGATCGCGACGATCCGGGGGGAGGTGCTCCCGGCCATTGACGGCCTTGCCCCGGCGTCGCTCCGTGAAGGAGTGACCCCGCGGATGGCGGAAGACCTCGAGAGGATAACGCTCGATCTCGCCCGGTACCGGGCGCTCAAGATCGACTACGCGTCGCTCTTCGGCTACTTCCCCGTCTGTATGGTGACGCCGGACATCGGTGCCATCATGCGCGTTGCCGGGACGGCGGATGGCGGGCGCAGAAGGACGCCAGCCGATGAGGCGGCAGCGTAATCCCGGGAGGGGGCGGACCACGCCCTTTTTGGTGCGCGGCCGGGGCGGGTCCCGATTCGGGTGCAAGACCGGGATCGCCCCTGTTCCCGCAGTCTCCGGGATTAACTGAAAAAAAGAGTCTTGAGTCTCCGGGGCCCGTCTAATTCTTCGCAGAATCCGGGTTCTTTCCGATGTTAAAATAGACGAATATAGTGCTGATCGCCGTGATGATGTAACCTACAAGCAGCGCGGAGATGATCGTTCCTTCCCCGAGGCCTTCAAGGGTTCCAAAGGAGGCATACGAGATCACTCCCGCAGTGCAGCAGAGCGTCGTATCGAAGGCAATTTTCGTGTATCCAAATTTTTTGCCGGCTTTGTCTGCAATGATCTTCACGATTGCATCGGCGGGATAGACGAACGTCTTTGAAGAGACCTCAAGGTAGACTCCGAGGGCCAGGGCGACGCAGCCGGCGAGCAGCGTGACGATCTGTCCGGCATACACTGTAGGCTCGACGAAGAAGAGCACGTGCATGCCGAGATCGATCGAGACGCCGAGGAGCAGGCCCACGAAGATCTGGAGGATCTGTATCTTCGGGAAATCCTCTCCAAGTATCAGGATCTCGAGGAGAAGGAAGAAGACGCCGAGTAAGAAGGCGAAGGTACCGATGGAGATGGGAAATATCAGGCAGAGGACGTACGGGATGCTCGAGATCGGCGATGTCCCGAGATATGACTTCGTGATGAGGCTTATGCCGAAGCCCATGAAGAAGAGTCCGGCAACCAGGAGGGCATATCGTTTAATTGTTGTTCTGGTGATCATGGTTGAAGGTTGATATAAATGGGACTTGCGCGACGATATACGTTGGCGGTGCCGGGGCCTCCACAGGGGCTGCACCAACCGCCCGGTCGAGCGGCGGGGATATATTCCCGGCTTAGCATCTTCCGGGGATATCCTGCGGCCGGGGAGGATGAGGGAAGGGGGTCCGATCACCGTGCTCTCGGGGAAGAGATAAGCGATCCCGGATGCAGATCTCTCATACAGAAACCATGCCGACGGGGGATACGTCTTCACCCCTGAAGACCATAGCGGGGGACGATGCAGGCGCAATTGTCCAGATGGCCCAGCGGATGGCGGCCGCGGTGACGAAGGGCGAGCTCGGGCTGATCCTCGCCGGGGAGGTCGGCCGCTACTCGCTCGGCGATCTCCAGATCCTCGGGGGAAGGTTGTACGCGGAGATGATCCGGCTGCCCGAGCCATACCGGAGCAGGGTCCGCCCCTACATCACCGAGCAGCTCTTCGGCGCTCACCACCACCTTCTTGCCATGCACCGGTCGGGCCGGTTCCTCTCCATGACGGAACCGATCACCGATCGTGAGACATTCCTCGGGTTCTGCGATATGATCCCCGACGGCTGCTTCCGCTGGGATGAATCCGCAGAACGGATCCCGTTTCGTTTCACGCCCCGGCACCGGGTCTTCTACTACTTGATATCGGCTTTTACGATGTTTGTGCTCGACCGCCCGGGCCATCCGGTGGGGACGCCGTTTCCGGGAGGATTCCGGGTCGAAGAGTGCAACGGCTCGTTCTATTGCCTCATCCGCGACCGCGAGAAGGAGGTTCCGTTCTCTATCTGTAACTTCTGCCCTGCCTGCCAGACCGAGGACGGGTGATCCCGGATCTCCTGTCCGGATGCAATCGCCGCGTCTCCGGCTCCGAGGCCGGGGAGATCTCCCTAAAAAAGAATGATGTGTAATAGCAGTTGAACGGGCCCGCTTTTCGTTTGTTTGAAACTTTCCCGGCCGGTACAACGACACCGGGGTATTTATACGGAAGAAAAAAGATATAGAACCAGCCAGAGACGTGGCGAGGTAACTGCATATGCCGACGAGCAAGAAACAGATGGAGAAACTGAATAAAGCGAAGAAGGTCAAGGCAGAGGAGCTCGCACAGCAGGCGGCCGGGGGAAGCGAAGCCGCCAAGAAGAAACTCAAGAAACTCCAGAAGAAGATCAAGTGATCTTCACGGGATAGCCACTATTTTATCGCTTCATATGGGTTAATTGAGAGAATAGATTCCTCTCAGCCGCAGAACGCCCGATCGAGGCCGCCATCGCTCTCGAAGGGGGTCGAGGGAATACTGCAGGAAACGGCCGGGAGGAAGCGCGGCGGGGCTGCGGCTTGATTGCCCCGAGTCCTGAACGACGGCCGTTGCGGCGGATCACAACCCTTATTCCCGCAAAAAGAACACCCTCCATGTGAAACACGTCCTTCTGACCGTTCTCCTTATCGCCGTTCTCGCCTGCGCGGGGTGCTCCGCCCCGGCCGGGACGGCGACCCCCGATCCCGTATCGCAGTCACCCGAGAGCGAGTTCGCCCTCAATGAATCCGTCCATCCGGGCGACGACTTCTATGCATACGTGAACGATGCATGGATGGCGGAGCACCCTATCCCGGCCGATAAGCAGTATTACGCGACGTTCACCGAGATGCGGGACCGGGTGGATAATGACCTCCATGCCCTCTTCCTGAACGCTTCGGCCGTCCCGGCCGGGGATGCGGACCGGAACATCACCCTCATCGGTCGGTTCTACCTGTCGGGGATGGATAACGGGACGATCGATCGGGAAGGGCTCTCCGGGATCTCCGATCTCCTTCTAGCGATCGATGGGATCGATTCCCGTGCCGATCTGACCGGGACCACGATCGTTCTTCTGGAGCAGGGCTTTTCCCCGGCGTACTACTACTGGGCCGGGGTTAACCCCGAGGACAGCACCGAGGTTGTCCCGGCCCTTTACCAGGGCGGGCTCGGGCTGCCGGACCGGGACTACTACCTCCGAAACGACACCGGGAGCGTGGAACTCCAGGATGCCTACCGGGAGCACATAGCCCGGGTGCTGATGCTGGCAGGAGAGACTGCCGGGCAGGCCGCCATCGACGCAGAGACCGTCTATGCGATGGAAGAGGCCCTTGCGGCGGGCCATCTCGGTGCGGAGGAGAACCGCGACCCGCAGAAGACCACGAACATTTACACGCTTGCCGAACTGGAAGAAGAGTTCCCGGCGATCGGGTGGGGGACCCTTGCCGCCATCCCGGGCTCCGGGCCGGTCGGCGAGGTACACGTCTACCAGCCGGGATACGTGGAGGGACTCGACTCCCTGCTCGCGACCGCGCCGCTCGAAGACTGGAAGGTCTACCTGCGCTACCGGCTGATCGACCAGGCGTCTCCCTACCTTGGGGCGTCGTTCGAGGAGGAGCACTTCGCCTTCTACGAGACGACGCTCTACGGTGTCCCGGAGATGAAGCCCCGGTGGCAGCGTGTCGTCAATACGGAGAGCGAACTCCTCGGCGACCTGGTGGGCCGGGCGTACGTCGACCGGTACGTCGACCCCCGGACCCGGGATATGGTATCGGGGATGGTCGCTGCCATCCGCGAGACCTTCGACGAACGGATAGCGGACCTCGCCTGGATGAGCGAGCCCACGAAGGCCGCGGCCCACGAGAAACTTGCCGCCATGGGGGAGAAGATCGCGTATCCCGACCAATGGACGGACTACTCCGGGCTGAACCTCTCGGACTCGTACGTGGCAAACGTCCGTGCCGCAAAGGCCCACTCCTTCATCCACGGTCCCGAAGGGCTTGAGAAGGTCGGCGGCCCGGTCGACCGGAGCATCTGGTTCGTCCCCCCGCAGACGGTGAACGCCTTCTACGACCCGACCGGAAACGAGATGGTCTTCCCCGCGGCCGTCCTCCAGCCGCCGCTATTTGACCCCGATGCGGATCCCGCCTTCAACTACGCGGCACTCGGCTGGGTGATCGGGCACGAGATGACGCACGGCTTCGACGACCAGGGAAGGCAGTACGACAAAGACGGGAACCTGAAGGACTGGTGGACGGAGGAGGACGCCGCGAACTTCAACGACCGGACGGCCCTGCTCGTCGCCGAGTACAACGCCTTCGAGGCGCTTCCCGGCCTTTACGTCAACGGGAACCTCACCCTCGGGGAGAATATCGCCGACTTCGGCGGCCTGACCATAGCCTACCACGCCTGGAAGAAGGCGGAGAACGGGTCGGCCGATCCGGCAGCGGACCGGCGGTTCTTCCTCGCGGCCCCAATCATCTGGAGGGCGAACGACCGGGAGGATTCGCTCCGGAACCTGGTGCTGACCGACCCCCATTCCCCGGAGAAGTTCCGGGTGAACGGCGCCCTCTTCAACATCCCGGAGTTCTACGACGCTTTCCCGGAGATCCAGCCCGGCGACGTCCTCTACCGGGACGCCGAGGTGAGGCCCGTCATCTGGTGACGGGCGTTACCATACACCTTTTTTCATCTCCCGAACCGCCCGATCATGATTCGGAGGAGTCCGGGCGGGAGGGAGGCGGTTTCTGCACGATGCGTCCTCCCATACGTCTCTGCACCCATCTCCGGGCGGGGCTTGCCGAAGTCGTCGTGCTGCAGGAAGGAGCGGGTGAAGACGTACTCGAAGGCCATCGCGAACGTGATGACGCACGCCCAGAAAGCGCAATGGTATGCCCGGCGGTGGTTCTTCACGCTCTCTGCCGACATGAGCCCGACGGTCGCGAAGAAGAGCACGATGTTCGAGATGGGGCCGGCAAACGCGATGGCCGACGCAGCCGGGCCCTCTCCCGCGGCAAAAAGAGCCGAATAATCGACGTTCTCATCCCGGTGCGGCCCTATGATACTCCCGTAGATGATATCCCACGGATCCGGTTTCCAGCCGAGGAAGTATGCGCAGAGGCTGTGCGAAAACTCGTGCATCATGATGATCAGGAGATGCAAGGAAGAGGAAGGAGACGACTGTTATCGTGAGGAACATTGAGATCGCTCTTAACCGGGAAAACCGGTCCGACCGGCCGGTTCCAGGGAGCGCGGTCTCCGCAGCCCCGGGTGCCCCTCTCCGGCGATCAATCCCCGGCAGGATATATCCGCAGTAGACCAGGTACAGCAGGAGAACCGAGAAAAGTGCGAGCGATATTTCCAGGAGTTCCATTGCTATACCAAAGAGAAGGAACATCCCGACTGCTATCGCTATCAGCCGGGCTGCAGCAGTAAGATTGTTTCCACCCTTTCCGGCCATACGGCCCCTCACAAAGAGTAAAAAAGCCCGGCGGCCGGATTAATCTTCTGAAACATATCCCGCGGCAGAACGGGGAGGCGCGCCCGGGTTCCGACCCGGGCAAGGTCTCCATCATCCTCGCGCCCGACCGAAACATTTAGGATATATTAAATAGGGTCACGGCGATGACATGATATTTACCTTTCAGAAATATCCCGGATTCTACGACACCATGGAATCTGAAGGATACTAATTGGATAATCCCGGAACAGGCGGGTTTCCAGGAGTGTCGGTTAATAATGGCAGACAGTGACAGGGTGAACGAAATTTTTGGCAGGGCCGGGGAGATTGCATCCGGCGCTGCTGATAAGGCAACCGTGATGATCGACTCTGCAGCGGCCAGGGTCTCAGCGGGTGTCACGGAGATGCGCGAGGAGTCCAGAGCATCTCCCCGTATAGACGACGGCAACTATGCACGGGACGGCGACGCTCACGCAGCGGCGGAGGCGGGCGATTACGTCCTCTCCGGTGAACTCTCCGTCTCCGACACGGCAGACGATGCAGCGGCGGAGATTGCGGTCAACCATTCTGCAGGCGGGGTCGTGAAAGGATGCGTGCAAAAGAGGATCGACGGCTTCAAGAGCGGTCTAACGAATAAGAAACTCCTGATCACCGCAGGAGTCATGGCCCTGGTCTGGTTTGCCCTGACCATCCTCCCGGCCCTGGGATTCAACCCGGCGGCGGTCCAGTCCCTCTCCTTCCTGACCTTCGCGCGGGGCGGGCTCTCCGGCGGGGTGCCCGGGTTCATCGGCGGCCTCATCGGGAAGGGCCTGATCGCCTATTTCGTGACGCTGCTCATCGTCGGCGGGATCTCCGGCGAGAGCATCGTCGCAAGCATCCGGTCTTTTGCCGCACAGTTCTCCGGGCAACGGTGGGATATCACATCGATCGCCCCTCTTCTCATCGGCGGCGGCGCGGCCCTCTTCGTCTACAATTTCCTTGCGGGAACATCGTCGATCATGAACTGCATGGTGGGGATCGTGGCGTTCCTCATCGCGGCCCGTGCTCTGGCGAACCGGGCGGGCTGCGTGCGGCAGGTCGTTGCCGCAGCCTTTGCAAAAGAGGGCAGGGCCGACTCCGGGCTGGTCACGAAGGTGATGATGGGGTGGGCAGGAGGGTTTGCTCTCGGCGTCGTCCTCTCCGTCTTTGGAGGGTATATCTGCTACATCGCGGGGTTCATCCTCCTCGTGGCCGGTGCCGTCCTGATGGTCACCGTGCAGAAGCAGGCAGGAGGTGTCCCGGCATGAGGCCGATGACGAAACTGCTGCTCGTACTCCTTGCAGCCTCGATCCTCTGTGGAACCGCGGCTGCGAGTTATTCGCTCACCGATACCAACAGTTACGACTACAAACTGGCGAGCAAGTACATCCACAGCATGGAAGACGAGGGGTTCGTCGTCGATATGCCGATCGGCGTCTACAAGAAAGGGACGAACGAACTTCTTGCGACCGAGAACACGCTGTTGATCATCGGCAACCTCGGGAAGGTAGACCCCGAGGCGGAACGGCTTGTCCTGACCGAGATCCCGACGGATGTCTACAGTTACACCTACCAGGGCGACGCAGGCGGCGGCGAGATCAGGCAGATTACGGGAAAAGTCACTGCCGGCCGCTACATCTTCACCGAGTTCGGCCTCACCACGAAGTACAAGACGGTGGGCGAGTATGCCGGCTACTTACAGACCGTTCTCGAAGAATCGGTCAAGAGTTCCAGTGCTGAGATCGAGTACGTGGATACTACCATAAACGGACACCGCGTCGTCGGCGTGCGCGAGTTGACGGACGATCTCAACTGGGCGGCCGGCGGCAACGTCGCGGATAATCACCTGGAGAACACGTTCACCTACTACGTGATCCGTGAGGACTTCTACCCGGCGGGCTCAGGGCTTGCTTACATCAGGATACGGGGCCATGTCGGCCTCGAGCATGACAATGGCCGGTCATTGACGTATGATCCGTATCCCTCGGAGAGCCAGGTGGCTACGGCACGCTCCGAGATGAGGAAGGCGTACGAGGATGCGAACAAGGTCGTGGACTCGGTCATCGCCGATGCGGCGAACGCAAAGGGAACGCTCATCGTCGGGAACTATGACGAGGTCTTCGGCGGCTACGGCGGCGGCGCCTTCTCTATAAACACCCCGGGCGGGGGCGCCGGCGAGAGCGATTACGGCATACCGCTCGCGGTTATAACCGGGATCGGTGCCGCGGGAGCCGCGGTTGCGGGCGCTGCAGCGGCGGCCGGCGGCGGAAGGGGCGGCAGCGAGACGGAGCGCACCAGCACCTACCGGATGAGGATCCGCAAAGACTTCGAGGATTACATCGTCTGCGGGAAGAGTCCCGAGACCATCTACGCCCAGATGATCGAGACCACCGCGGAGGGCGAGGAGATCGAGCGCGACGACCTCACCGCGACGCTCTCGATAACCTCCGGCGGCGGCCTCCGGGTCGAAGATCCGACGTTCACCGGCGGCTACATGGGAGCGTTTGTCTCAGCGGATGAGCACGAGCAGGCCGAGGAAGGGATCGTCAGGGTGGCCTACACCGGAAAGGGCGGGTCGTTCACGAACAACATCCACTTCCGGATCATCGGCGAGCCGAGGATCAAGTTCCCCGAGCAGGGGAAGGCCATGGACCTGCGGCTGAACGTCCTCTACGGCGATGGGATGACCTACGACGTCGAGGTCGAACTCGTCGACTTCATCGAGCCGCCGAAGGAGGTCACGATCACCCAACTCGACGAGGCGCCGTTCACGAGCTCCCTCGAGCAGATCGACGAGACGCACTACATTGCAAAGATCGTCAACACGAGCCCGCTGCCCGAGAAGGGAGCCCAGGTGACGAGATACGGCGCGAGGGTCATCGCCACCACCGAGGATGACGAGGCCGTCGAGGAGGCGTTCACGGTGATCTTCTACCCCGAGGGCATCAGCGTCACCGACGTCGTCTACGACGACGAGGGGCACGCCCGGTTTGCGGCCTACGACGATCTCGACACGGAAGAGGACGACGTCCAGCCGACCGGCTTCATCGTGAACCTCGCCGTGAGGGTGACCGAGGGCGAGAAGGAAGTGGTGAAACTCCTGGACGGGACGGAGTACACGCCCGTGTTCGGCGAACTCAAGGGAACCGACCCGAGAACGGAGGTCCTCGCATCGAGGTTCAAGTACACCATCGAGAAGAAGCCGGACAACACCAACAAGGCCTACAAGTTCACCCCCGCGCAGCAGATCGGTGAGGACGAGCAGAACCCCTACTTCCTGGAACTCCCGATCACCTGCGAGTACGGTGACGAGACCTACGAACTCGATCTCCCCATCCGCCTCATCGGCGACAAACTCGGGGTGCGCAAGGACCGCGAGACCGAACTCGCCCTCTTAAAGAAGAGGATCCAGAAGTTCGGCATCAACCCGGACACCGCCCGGTTCCTGCGGGAGAACGTGCAGAACTTCACTGCCGCCGAGCTCCGCCTGATGAGCAAGAAGATCGTCTACGACTCGATCGTCTACTACACCCAGGAGTCGGCGGACTTCATGGAGACCGCCGATACCATGGACGACTGGATAACCTTCCTCTCCGTCGTGAAGTGGTTCGGCGACCAGGCGTTCTCCTACCTCATGACCATTTACACGGGGCCTGCGGGAGAGGCGATCCTCACCCCCACGAAGGAACTCACGGTCGAGCTGATCGGCGAACTCTCGGCCGACCTCTTCATGGGCAACGGGGTGAACTGGGACGAGATCAAGGTCGGTGTGCACATCTCCGAGATGATCGAGAACTACACCAAGTCGTGCTTCGAGGATATCGGCAAAGCGAATCCGAAGAAACTCGCCCAGGTGATCGCGGGGCTCTGCGTCTTCAACCTGGTGCGCCACTACACCTTCGATCTCGACGAGAACGGGAAACGCAGCCTGTACAACGCAATCATCTCGTCGTTCTCCGACATATCTCTCGAGTTCTTCTCGAACAAGTTCGGCGATTTCCTCAAGGGCAAGGTCAACGACCCGAAATCGGGCCTCTCCAAACTCCTGAACTCGTCGGCGGCCAGGATGCTCGAGGATATGATGCCCGAGGGCAAACTCGCGGTTCCGGGCGTGAACACCCTCACGGAAGACGTAGCGGTAGGCCCCATCCTCCAGAAGTACGTGGAAGGGCTCTTCGGCTTTGGTGCGTCCTACGTGACGGAGGAGTTAGGAACGGCGGCTGCCGAAACCCTCTATGTGAAGGTGACGGTAGACGTGCCCGGCTCGGAGCGGGAGATCGACTGGTATGTCGTCATAGACCCGATGAAAGCAGTCGACAAACTCCTGGATTACATCTTCACGTCGCTCTACGAGGCGTTCCCGTTCCCGACCGCGGAGCCGGGGTCCGCCTCCGAACTGCGCGACCCGCTCTACATGGACCCGAAGACCAACCAGCGGATCGGATAACCCTCTTTTTTTTGGCCGGGGTTGAACGTCCGGTGAATCTGCCCGGGACGAATCCACGTATCGCGCTTGCAGGTGTCGGGCATCGCTGCCGCGAACTACTAACGAACTACTAATCTCTACTAAATTAGTATTTCACGGATCGTCGGGAGTGTGTTGCTGTTCCCGATGGCCGATCCCGGTCAGCGCTTCATGCTGCGGTCGAGATCTTCAGCCATTTTCCTGATCCACCGGGCACCTCTCCCGGCGATCACGGGGAGGGAGTCTCAAACCCCTCTCCTGTAAGGTAACCCGAGACGATATCGAAGATCTGCTCTGCATCGCGCACGGATCCGTTGGCGGAGGCTTTACCGTACGTCAGACCATAGTCGGCGGCCTCCCATGCAGTCTTTGCTCTCCAGAGGTCGGAGACAACTGTAGAAGGTAGCACGTCTCTGTCGACGAACAGCTCTTCGATGGCGGCTATAAGGCACTCGTGGCTCTTCTCGACATAACCGGCGCAAAAGAGCAGCGATTTGCAGGCGTGGAACAGCGAGTAGTATGCCTTGACAACCGCCCACTTGAAATCCGATTCGAGGAGAGAATTCTTCGCCGGATCAAGATCTCGTTTCGCTTCGGCTAACTCCTTCTTGACCATCGCTCTGCTTGCGGGCCGTTTGACCACACCTAGTTGTGGAATCGGACCCCCTTGAGCCGGCTCCCCGAAAGATCGCCCCTGACCTCAGGAGGAGCGCCAGCACGGATCGGGAAGAGAGCATTACTGTATGAGATCATCCCGGATGCTCCGGGGCAACCTCTCGCCTCGTTTATAATTCCTATCAAAATGTAACAAATTGATAGATAATGATAATAAGGATTGAAGCAATAGATGAAATTTAACCATGAAACTCCCTCACACTCCCGAATACTCTCCGGCAGATGTAAAAAAGGCCTGGGAGTATGCGGATACCAGAGATGTGATCGGCGCGGTCTTCAGCTATAACAAACGGTACCTGCACTGGGAAGAGCTCAAACGGCGCGATCTTCCGGTAGACCCCCTCTACGTCTGGATACTGATGAAGACCTTCAGAGAGAGGGATATGAAATATGTCTCGTTCGACGATCTTCAGTTGAAATATAACCTTCTGAACGATTTCCTCGAAAAACTTCATTTTCTTGACAAGTCGGCAGCGGGAAGCATTTCATCCTGCCTCGATTCACTGCCTCACGACCGGGATCAGTTCATCATCAACTCTCTGATGGAAGAGGCGATTGCATCGAGCCAGATCGAGGGAGCTGCAGTCACCAGGACAATTGCGAAAAAGATGCTCCGTGAAAAGAGGAAACCCGCCACCAAAGACGAGAGGATGATCCTGAATAACTACATCACGCTGAAGAGGATCACTCAGATAAAAGACGAAGAACTGACCCCGGAGGTGATTCTGGAGATCCACAAGACCATCACCAGGGATACGCTCGAAGACTCAAACGATGAAGGTAGGTTCAGGGACAATAACGAGATCAGAGTTTTTGATTTCAGAGGCAATGTCCTGCACACGCCTCCCGATTTCACGTCGATCGAAGGACTCATCGAGAAACTCTGCGCCTTTGCAAATAATGACGACGGGCAGTTCATCCATCCGGTGATCAAAGGCATCATCCTGCACTTTTTGATGGGATGCATCCATCCGTTCAATGACGGGAACGGTCGGACTGCACGGAGTATCTTTTACTGGTACATGCTCCGGAAGGACTACTGGCTGTTCGAATACATGGCGGTATCGAGAGCGATAAAAGATGCGGAGGGGCAATATAAACTCGCATACCTCTACACCGAGAGTGACGAAAACGACCTCACGTACTTCATCCGCTACAATCTCGCGGCAGTAAAGACCGCGGTCGACAATATCCAGAAGTACATCGAGAAGAAGCAGAAAGAGAGCAAACAGACAGTAACCATCCTCCAGGAGAACGAGGGGCTGAGCCTTCGCCAGGCAGAGCTCGTCAAATCCCTCATCAAACACCCGGATAAGCCGATCACGATCAAGGAGATCGTCGAGACATACCGCGTGGCCTATGGAACGGCGAGAAGCGATCTCTTCCGCCTCGAAGAATTGGGGTACCTGACGAAGCGGAAGTCAGGCAAGGAGTATATCTTCATATTCAGGGGTTTGAAAGAATAAACCTCTACACATTCACCGAATCGGAAGTCGCAGAGGCTGCTCTTGCGTGGTTCGCCGGTCCCGGCTACGAGTTCCTTCCCGGGAGGTTTCGGGGTTCGCTCTCAGTAACACGTGTCTGGCATATCTACTTCGTGTTTGACCCGGAGGTCTACCGGGCCTGGAGTAGCGGTGCTACGGTCTTGGCTGGACGACGATCCGGACGATCAGAACGGTGGTTTTCATGTTTTCACATTTTCACCAGGTTTTCACCAGAAATCCGGAGAAAGTGTAAACGAAGATCCCGGCCATAATGGCGGGGATTGCTCTATTGGAGAGATATGTACAGAGATATGTACAGATCAGAGTAGTTATTTACACCATTTCCCAGGAACGGAGAGCCTGCCTGCAGGAGCGGGTGACCCGACTCTGGGTGTCTGTGAAATCCGCCGTGGTGAAAACATCCCAGATATTCCGGAGGAAATTCGGCCAATCAGAAAACGGACTCCATTAGGTGGATTTTCGTGGTGTAAATCAGGGTGTAAAGAGGTGAAAACAGGTGTAAATTTGCAAACGACTGTCCCGGTCAACCCTGCCACTCGCACCTAGCGGTGCTCAAACTCCTGTCCTCGAAATCCTGCGGGTTTCTCGAACTCCGCTCCCTCGGAACGTCGTTCACCTCACCCCCTCCCGGTGGAGAAGGATGAGCCCGGGCCCGCGTCTGCGGCCGGCGCCCGACGCCGTCGGTGTTGCGGGGCGGCGGGGGGAAGTCCAAAGATCTTGCGGTTTGATTATTCTACCAGAGGATCGGATTGGTGTAAAAGTTGGGATCTGATCTATTCGTCGGGATAAAATGGGGAGAGAGAAAGAGAGGAGGGTGATACCCCAAACTACGTAACTCCTATTCAGTATGTTTGATTATTTTTTCTTATGACATTTTGTCCATGAAGTTGTCCCAAAACGCTGTTACCGGGAGGGGGTGTCCCCCTCCCGGACCCTCCCCCGCGTGGCGATATCCAGTGGAAAGCCGTTTCATTCCCCAGGCTCAGGGTGTGGCTCAGATGGCGGATACCTGAGAATTAAGGGCTCCGATCAGGGTATGCCGGGGGTTCGGAGATCTTTTTGGGATGACCTCCATAAATAATAATTTCATCAGACAGTAGTTGATGCCAATGTGAAGGCCTCACAAAATGGTAATGCGAGTGGCAGGATTCGAACCTGCGAACTCCTTCGAGAATCGATCTTGAGTCGATCACCTTTGGCCGCTCGGTAACACTCGCGCCTGTACCTCTTGAACCTCAAAAGTAATGAGCTTGCTGGCGGCCGGCCCCGCCGGGCGAAGACTGATCCCCGGACGGCCTCCGGCGCCGGGCGGCTCCTCTACATAAAATCCGCGAGCCCGAGCTGCTTCTCCGGGGGCTCGCCGAAGGTCGACTCGATCTGCATGAAGAGCACCTCCACCCGCTGCTTCGTGTAGTCCGATATCGCGTAGGTCGCACAGATGTTGCGCGACATCTCCAGGTACTTCTTCACCGAGCCCTCGTGGACGGTCGGGATGACGTTGCCGCCGCAGCGGGTGCACTTCCCTGCAAGCGGCATCCGCCGGTACTTCGCGTTGCACTTCATGCACCGGACTTTCTGTTTGGAGAACGCATTCAGGTTGCCCTGGAGGTCGCGGATGAAGTGGGTGTTCAAGACCCGCTCCGCGACGTCGTCCTCGTCCACCGCCCGGATCCTCTTCGCAAGGTCGAGCTCCGCATCGAGTTTGTCGAGCATCGACCCGAGCTTCGTGTAGGTGGACTCGAGCGGCCCCGCCGAGATGTTCGAGGTCGGATGGGTGAAGGAGAACCCCTCGACCTGCGCCGGGGTCCCAAGCCGCCGCTCCACCCGGTCGACGTATTTGTCGAGGTCCTTCGGGTGGGCGTAGGCAAGACAGCCGTTGTAGACCTCGATCGGGTAGTGGTCGCAGACGTCGACGTTGTGGCTCTCCTTGTCGACCTCCGCCGGATCGATCCGGCTGGTCAGGACGAGCGGGGCGTCCATCGTCCCGCCCCGGGTCTCGGGGAGGTAGGCGCGGGAGAAGTTGATCAGCCCGTCGAGGAGGAGCATCACGCAGTCCTCGTCGCCGTCGCACTGCCCGCAGAAGATCCCGTTCGCAACCAGCGTATGGTTCTCGGCGACCGTCAGGCAGTAGACCCGGTCGTCGAGCGCCTGCACCGTCTCGCGGGAGACGACCTCGTCCGCCACGACGAGCCCGCCCTCCTCCACCGGGACGCGGTCGCCGATCGCGACCTCGAGCGCCCGGATCTTTCGGAGGTAGTCCGTGTCCCAGACCAGCATCGCGTGATCGGGCGTCACCGTGAGGACCTTCCCCCGCCGTGTTACGAACCGGACGAGGTGCGCCGGGGCGCGGTGGACGGAGACGGACGTCACTTTCTTCAGGCTGATCTTCCCCTGCGGGTCGATGCTCCTGACGTAGAACGGCTGCTTCGGATCGGAGTAGAACGTCCCCACGTGGTCGATCCCCGGTTTCGAGAGATCGAAGTTCTCCGTCACGAACTGACGGATGGGGACGGTCGTCCACCCCCGCCCGTCGGAGACGGCGATCTCCGTATCGCCTGCAAAACAGTTCCGCCGTTTCGCCGCGTGGAAGAACGGGTGAGCGTAGCCGACCGGCGCCTTCGAGAACCCGATCAGCCGGACGAGAACCCCGGCGCTCGTGTGCGGGGCAAGCCCCATCAGGAGCTGGCCGACGAGGTCAAGCGGTTTCTCCGCATTATAGAAGGGTTCCAGCCCGTAGAACCGCACCAGGAGGTCGTCAACGAACTTCGCCACCCGGACGAGCCACTCGCCGCAGTCCTCCGAGACCAGGATATCCTGGTGGCGGAGTTCGAGCACCTGGTCGGCGCTGACGAGTTCCCGGCCGTAAGTATCGTGGGTATAGCCGAGTTCGCGGAGACGTTCGATCGGAACGCCGACCTCGTCCGGCCGGAAATGAGTCAGGGGAAGGTCGATCATATCGTAGCGGACGGTGCCGTCCTTGAAGACGTAAATGTTCTGCAGCGCCCGGAGAATCCCCTTCTCGATCGGCTCCACCGGCCGTTCGCGCGAGATAAGGCCCTTCACGCCCTTTAAGAGCGCGACCGAGGACTCGCGCACCCCGAGGTTATCCATCGCCGCCAGGTACTCCGCTTTCACGTTGATCGTGACCTTCTGGAGGCAGACCGTTTCCACGTTGCACCGGGGGCAGACATCCTGCCCGACGTCCTTGCTGCACTTCGGGCACCGGAAGACCGGGTTTGTGTGCGCCCCGCACTCGCAGAGGTTCTTGTAGGAGAAGGCGCCGCAGGCGGGGCACTGCCGCTCCCCGACATCCGCCTCGATCACCCCCCCGTCGGTGTTCGACCGGGGTTTCGGGGCGCAGGCTGCCTGGAACGACCGGCGGGCTCCCCCCTCGTCGCCGATGGGAAAGAGCGAGTGGGGCGGCGGTTTCATCTCACGCGGCTTCGACTTCCCCGGCCGCCCCATCCGGCCGCCGATACGGGTTCCCGCCCGCGAGCGCACCGTAAAGCCCGAGAGGTGCATCACGAGGTCGAGCGAGTCCTCCATCGGGGCATCCTCCCATGCCGGCCGCTTCGTAAGTTGCAGCGTCAGCCCGAGGCAGGCAAGGAGCACCAGGTGCTCGGGAATCGCGATCCGATCCCCCGCGAGGTGGTGGGGCACCAGGAGTTCCTCGAGGATCGCCTTCGCCTCCGGGGTATGGGGGATCAGCAGCACCCCGTCCTCGATCTTCCCGCCGGTGCAGACCGCGTCCGCAAGGCGGGCGATATCGTCCGGGGCGACATCGTCCCACATATAGGTGTAGTCGGGGTGAAGCGGTGCGCCGTCGAGCGCGAACTCGATCGCCTCCAGTTCGGTTGCCGGGTGGCGGGGGCCGCCCTCGAGCATCCACCACTCCTCGCAGTAGGCCGGCGGCATCAGCGGGTGGTTGTTCTCCATGAACTCCCCGAAACTGACCAGCATCTCGCCGACGTCCAGGATCTCGTCCACCTGCCCGGCGAGCCGCCGGGCCTCCGCTGCGTCGTCCACCCGGCGCACCTCCCCGCTCCGGAGTTTGACCGTCGGCCCCTGGATCGAGTCCACCGGCACGATCCCCGCCGCCTTCCCCGGCCGTTCGACCTTCATCTGCGTCCCGACCGCGAGGAAATCCCCGAGGATGTGCATCGTCGCGGGGTTCAGGCCAGCGGCCGCAAAGCCGGTGTTCCGCGCCCGGCCGAGGCGGAGCCGGAACCCGCCCTTCCGCATCGGGTATGAAAAGACCGGCCTCCCGCCGATCAGGTCGCGGATGTATTTGTCTTTCGGCTTGATCGCGGCGGACGGATCGTCATCGTCGCTCTTCGGGCCGCCGCCGATCATCTCTTCGATCCAGTCCCAGCCCTCCATCTTCATCTTGCGGACGTTCTTCAAGACCTTCGGGGCCTTGAGGGCCAGCCCTTCCGCGACGACGAGCGCCATCCCGCCCCGGACGGTGTTCGTTTCCACCCGCTCCAGGTTCCGGTAACCGCTCACCTCCTGCTGCTCGGTCGGCTCGCCGTCGATGCAGACCGGGCAGTTCTCGATGATCATCCGGAGTTCCTTCTCGCTCGGGAGATACTGGAGACTCATGATGTTGTTGTACTGCCGGATCTCCTCGATGTAGCGCTCCACCTCCTCGGTCCGGGGGATGTAGCGGTTGATCCCGAGCGCCTGGCGGACGTAGTCGCCCACCAGCACCGAGAGCGCCTGCGCCGTCCCGCCCGCGCTCCGGATCGGCCCGGCGTAGTAGATCTTCAGGTAGTCCGTTCCGTCGTCGTTCTTCCCGAGACTGACCTTCCCGATCCCCTCCGTCGGGGCGGCCACCACCCCCTCCGTCAGGAGGGCCATCGCTCCCCGGATGGCATGGTCGAGGACCTCCTCCGGCGTGGTCTCGCCGAACTTCCGTGCCACAAAATCGTCGCCGATCTTGAGCGCCGCCTCTTCACGGGACATCTCCTGCTCGAGTTCCCGTATCCGGGCGGCGATCCCCTTGTAGCCGAGGAGCGCCTCAACACGGTCGGCGAGGTCGCTTGCCACCGGGATCTCGATCTCCGTTCTCGGATCGAGCCCCCGGGCGCGTGCGGCGGCGGCGATTTGCATCGCGGCTAGAAGCCCGGCCTCGATCTCGTCAAAGTACCGGGCGACAGCAGGCGAGACCTCCATACATGAAGTATGGACTCTTCACGCATTTAGAGGAGTCGTTCGGGTTCATCGACCTCGATTCCGGCAGGCTGCAAAAAAGGCTGGGCGTCAGAGGATCCCGGCGAACCGGATGAGATTCTCGCGGATCCCTTCCGGCGGGAGCATCTCGTCCACCCGCCCGGTCGCGAACGCGGCGCGGGGCATGTAGTGGATGGCGCACGTCCGGAGGGCCTGCGCGAAGGTTGTCCCCCCGATGGACTTGATGTGGCAGATCCCTTCGGCACCGTCGCTCCCCATCCCCGAGAGGATCACCCCGGCGAACCGGTCGCTCTCGCGCCGCCCAAGCGACGTCATGGCGACGTCGATCGAGGGCCTGACATACTGCACTTTCACGTCGTCGAAGAGACTGATCGTCCGATTTCCGATCAGTTTCAGGTGAAGGTCGCTCGGTGCCACGTAGACCCTGCCGTGCTCGATCTCTTCGCCGTCCTCTGCGATCCCGGTCTCCATGAACGAGATCTCTTCTATATGCCGGCAAAGTGCGTTGTTCATGGAGTGCGGCATGTGCTGGACGAGGATGACGGCGGCATCGATGAGCGGGAACTGGGAAAAGACGATCTCCAGGGTTCGCGCCCCTCCGGTCGACGAACCGATGACGACGATCGTCCGCCCATCGCGGGGCAGAGATGAGGAATGCTCCATATCTTTCTCCCCCTTACGGCAGGTAATTAAGGTACCCCTTCACGAGGGCCACGATCTCGTCCGCCTCGAACGGTTTCGTGATGTAGTCGATGACGTGCTCCTTGAGGTGCTCCAGTTCCGCGTCCGGGACGTCCTTTGCGGTGAGCATCGCGACGACGTTCCCCTCCATGAGATCACGGTCGATCATCTCCTGGATCGTCTCCCATCCGTCCTTTCGCGGCATCATGATATCCATCAGGATGACGCCCCGGAACCCGCTCGCGAGCTCCGCGATACACTCATCGCCGCTCTCCGCGGCGACGACCTCGATCCCCTCCGGTTCAAGGAGTTCCTCCATCACCGCGAGGATGAAGACGTCGTCGTCGACGACCATAATCCGCCGGCACGCTTCCTCCGTCATCTGCTCCCTCCCCGGACCCCGCCGGGTTGTTCAGTAACTTCTCTCGCCCGGAACAGTATATAACCCTGCGGATTTTTCACGCCGCGTCTACCGCCTCGAGGGTGAATATGATGACCGAACCCCTCCCCTCCCCGGAGCTCTCGGCCCATATCCGCCCACCGTGCCGTTCCACGATCCGCCGGCAGATCGTGAGGCCGAGGCCCGGCGAGTCGAGGTCGTGCCGGGAGGCGTCGGCCTTGTAGTACTCGACAAACGCCTTCTCGAGCTGCTCGCGGCTCATGCCGATCCCGGTATCCCTGACCGAGACGACCACGATCCCCTGCTCGCAGGCGGCGTCGATGGTGATCGTCCCCTTCTCGCCCTCGATGTACTTGACGGCGTTCGCGATCAGGTTGTTGAAGACCTCGCCGAGGAGGATGCGGTCGGCCCTGACGGTGATCCCGGGAGGGATGTTGTTGTTGGGGGTGATGCTCTTCGCTTTGAAGAGGACGGTGTAGTTCCGGAGCGCGTTGTCAAGTTCCGTCTGCAGGTCGAGGGGTTCGAGCTCGAGCTCGACGTAGAGGGAATTCATCCGGGCGAGCTGCAGGGTCTTCTGAACCAGTTCTTTCATGTAGGTGACGTTGTGGCCGACGATCTCGAGGAGGCGCCGGAGATCCGGATCATGCTCGCGCTCGATGATCCGCGGCATGAGGGCGACCAGCGGAGTTAAGGGCGTCTTGAGGTCGTGCCCGAGCTGCGATATGAACTCATCCTTCTGGGCGAGGAGTTTCTCCACGTCGGCGGTCCGCTCCCGGACCATCACGTCGAGTTCCTCGTTGACGAGGGAGAGCTGGCTCCGGAGCACCTCCAGTTCCCGGTTCTTCGTCTGGAGATTCCCGGCAAACCCTTTGAGCGCCTCTTCCGCCTGAACCCGCTGGGTGATGTCGATCCCGAGCTGCAGCATCAGGGGCGCCCCGTCCATATCGGTGAACGGGTAGGCGTGAACCTCGTAGGTCTTCCCGTTCATGTGGTCCCACTCCCACTGCTGCGGGCTCCTGAGGGTGAAGACCATCGCCCCCTTGCAGGGGTTGCACGGCCGCCGGGAGCCGCGCTTCACCTCGTAGCAGTGCCCGCCCTCCGGGTCGCCGAAGGTCTCCCGGAACGCCCTGTTGGCGAACCGGATGACGTGATCCTCCCCCTGCAGGGTGACATACGCAGGGAGGGTGTCCAGGATCGCGAAGAGGCGGCGGCGTTCGGCGTTCAGGGTCGCTTCCGCCTCCCGGTATCGGGTGATCTCCGAGACCCGGCAGGTGATGACGGCGTCTTCGAGAGAGCGCCCCCAGAGGACAAACCAGTGTGTTCTCCCGTCCCGGCCGAGGAACTGCGTCTCGACGACCACGTTGCCAGCACCCGGCTGCGCCTGCGCGAAGAACCGCTCGCGGTCGTCGCCGTAGGGCCAGATCTTCGATACCGGCAGGTTCTCGAGATCTCGCCTCACATACCCGAGGAGTTCCGCGAAGTCGTGGTTCGCGTCCGCTATCGTCCCGTCCTCCCGGCTGAGAAGAAACGCACCACCGGGAGCCCGCTCCATGGCCTCCCGGTAGTGGATCTGCTCCCGGGTCGAGTAGCCGACGGTCGAGGCGAGCGACGCAAGAGCGACCATGGCGACGAAGGGGAGGAATATGCTCGGGCTCGGGGGGTAGGCGCGCCCTGCCGTGACGCCGAGATAAACGAGCCCGAGCACGGTGGCAGCAACGATCCCCTTTTCGCGGTAGAGGTAACCGACCGCCGCGGCGGGGACGAAGAGCAGCGCCCAGAGGATGAGGTTGGTGCCGGGCGGCTCCACGAGAAGGGCGGCAAGGATTGCCGTGCCGAAAGCACCGGCTACCAGAACGTTCCCGGGTTCACGGAGATCGTCTTTTGCCCTGCGAGATGCCATTCAGACCTTAACGATCTGAAGGCGTCGCGATCATTTATTGTTCGCGGATTGGCCTCTCGCTTCCAGCGCCTCGGTGAGCGGGACGCCGCCCGTCTCCCCCATCTTCCAGAGGAGGAGGACGGCGCGCTCCTGCGTCTTCGGATCAGGGCTCTCCATCAGGCAGAGGAGCGACTTGACCGCCGGCTCCCCGATCCGGCAGAGGGCCATCGCGGCGAACGGCTGGAGGTCGGCATCGGCGTTCTCGATGACGGCAACGAGGGGTTCGACGGCGGCGGCGCCGATCCCCGCGAGAGCCGCCGCACCGTATCGACGGAAGTCGCAGTCGCACACCGCACGCATCGCCGCAAGGAGGGGGGCGATCGCCGGCTCCCCGATCTGCACCAGCGCACGGGCGGCGTACCACCGGACGTCGTTGTCTTCGGCCTGCATCGCGGCGATGAGCGGTTCTACTGCCGCCTCTCCGCTCTCACCGAGCCCGGCGGTCGCCGACCGGCGCGCCGCGAGAGGGCCGTCCCGGAGATCGGCGATCAGTTCCTCGATCCGGGTTCTGTCAGTCATAGCGTTCAGGTGCACCCTTGCTGTTGTTATGTCTTCCTGATGCCGGCGAGCGCCTCCCGGGCAGCCTCACGCACCTCTTCCCGCTCGTCTTCGAGCGCCCGGATCAGGATATCGGCCGACCTGCGATCGCCGATCTCCCCGAGGGCGCGGACGGCTCCCGCGGGGACACGCCGGTTGTCGCCGTTCCTGAGCGCCATGGCGAGCGCAGGGACGGCGGGCTTCCCGATAAGGCCGAGGGCGGCGATCGCCCCGCGCCGGAAGAGTTCGTTCTCCGCCCCGAGCGCCTCGATGAGAGACGGAACAGCGGGCTCACCGATATCCCCGAGCGCAGTGCAGGCCCGCTGCCGCACCTCCCCGTCCGGGTCGCGGAGCGCTTCGACGAGGGCCGCAATACTGCTCTCCCCCCCGATGATCCCGAGCGCAACCGCCGCTCCCCGCCTGACGCGCTCGTTCCCGTCAGAGAGGCCGGCGACGACCTCTTCCCGGGCGGGCTCGCCGATCGCGCCGAGCGCGAGCGCCGCCCTGCTCCGGACATAGGCGTCGGGGTCGTCAAGCGCGCCCATCAGCACCCGGATCGCCGCGGGATCGCCGATATCCCCGAGAGCGACCGCGGCCATCCAGCGGACGTCGACGTTCTCGCTCTTGAGGCTCTCCGTGAGCGGTCCGACGGCCGGGGACCCCAGTCTTCCGAGTGACTCCGTTGCCTTCCAGCGGACTCCGACCTCGGGGTCGTCGAGGAGGGCAGCGAGCGGCTCGACCGCCGCGGGGTTGCCCGCGTCGCCGAGGCACCCCGCCGCCTGGTAGCGGGTCTCAGGGTCGCGGCTCGAAAGCCGGGCGATCAACCGTCTCGTGTTCCGGTCGCACGCGGCCCCGCCTGCGTCGCCGATATGGAAGTGGAGAGCGCCGGCACGCCTGCCCGCTATCTCGAAGAGGCAGCCGAGGAGGTATGCGGCAACGACGAAGGCGGCCGCGTTCACGAGGATGGCGGCGTCCGGGGTGTCGTAGAGGATGCTCCCGACGGCGACGTGAGCCAGGGCGAGCAGGATCCCGACGATGACCGCACGCCTCCGGTACCAGAACGCGGCGATGATGAGCACCAGGTAGAAGAGAGGGGTGTACGCGACCGTGCCGAAGGCGAGATCCAGGAGAACGACGAGGGCCGTGACGAGGACGATGACCGCAGGCCTGCCCCATGCCTCTGCGCTCTTTGACGGACCTGCTGGACTCATCCTGAAGAGGGGGTGCGGGCCGCACCCATAAAGAGTTTGTGCGGTGCGGCTCCGGCCTCATCGCCGCCCTGCAGCCGCCGCCCGGGCCTCCCGGCCCGAGGTCTCCTCGAGTTTTGCGAGCGACGCCTCGATGAACGCGGGGATGTCGTCGGGCTGCCGGCTCGAGACGATGTTGCCGTCGACGGCCACCTCCCGGTCGACGTACTCCGCACCGGCGTTCCTGATATCCTGCGCGACGGACTTCCAGCCGGTGATCTTGCGGCCCGTGAGCACCTGCGCGTTGATCAAGAGCTGGGGTGCGTGGCATATCGAGAGAACCGGTTTGCCGCTCTCAACAAAGCGGCGCACGAACTCGACGGGCGCATCGTGGGCACGGAGTTTGTCGGGCGAGTAGCCGCCCGGTATGAAGAGCGCGTCGAAGTCGTCTACCGAGACGTCCGCTGCGGCCAGGTCGATGGTGACCGGTGTTCGGTCCGCCTTTCCGTGTACGGTCTCTCCCGCAGTGAGGCCGACGTGGACGAGGTCGTGGCCGGCCTCCCGGAACGCCTCCGCGGGCTTTGTGTACTCGACATCCTCAAACATATCCGTGATCAGGACCGCTATTCTGCTCATCGTCGTTCCTCCCCGGGCCCGGAGGCCCGACCCCCGGTCAGGGGGTTTGAGCGATATAATGTTACCGGAAGAGACGACAGGTCGGGCCCCATCCGCCGTCCCGCCCCGGGTTGCGGCCTTCGTCTTCTCGATGGAGCGTTCGCCATACTTTTTATAGCCCCGCGCTGAACTGGATTTATATGGCCGTGCCGACCCGGAGCCAGGAAAAGGCTCCGCTCAACGAAAGAGCCTCTCCTCCCGACTGGTACACCCTCTCCACGGAGGAGATCAGGCAGAAACTCGGCACCGGCCCGGCCGGGCTCTCCACAAAAGAAGTCGAGGAGCGGCTGCAGCGCTACGGGGAGAACATCCTCCGCGAAGAGGCCCGGGAGACCCGCCTCCAGGTATTCCTGCGGCAGTTCAAGAGCGTCCTGATCGTCATCCTGATCATCGCTGCAGCAGTCTCGTTCCTCGTCGACGCATATCTTGACGCCGTCGCTATCCTGATCATCGTCTTCTTGAACGCGCTCCTCGGATTCTCGCAGGAGTGGCAGGCCGGCGAGGCGATCGAGGCGTTGAAGAAGATGCTCGTCCAGCACGCCGTGGTCGTCCGCGACGGGAGACAGGAGAAGATCGACGCGTCGGGGATCGTCCCCGGGGATCTCGTCCTCCTCGAGATGGGGGAGCGGGTGCCTGCCGACCTTGTCATCGTCGAGGCGACCTCGCTCGAGGTGGACGAGGCGCCGCTGACGGGTGAGTCATCGCCCGTGAACAAGGCGCCGGGGGTGCTCCCTTCCGGGACCGCCCTTGCCGAGCGGAGCAACATGGCGTTCTCGGGCACGACGGTCGTCAACGGACATGGACAGGGTGTGGTCGTCGCCACCGGGATGGAGACGGAGTTCGGCAGGATAGCCGGCCTCTCCCAGCGGGTCAAGGGCGAAGCAACGCCCCTTGCCCGGCAGATGGACCGCCTCGGCCGTGAACTCGGGTTGATCGCGATCGCCATCGCGGTGATTGCGGTCGCCGTCGGTCTTCTGCAGCAGCGGGAGTTCCTGGAGATGTTCCTCATCGGCGTCTCGCTCGCGGTGGCGGTGATCCCGGAGGGGCTCCCGGCGGTCGTGACACTCACCCTCGCCCTCGGCATCAAGAGCATGATGCGGAAGAACTGCCTGATCCGCAATCTTCCGGCATCGGAGACTCTCGGTGCGGTCTCGGTGATCTGCACCGACAAGACCGGGACCCTCACCCGGAACGAGATGGCGGTCGTCCGGGTGAGGACGCCCGACACCGAGGTCACGGTGACCGGGACCGGTTACGCTCCGGAGGGGGAGTTCCTCGTCGGGGAAAAACCCAGCGACCCGCTCGGGAACCCGGGGCTCCGGCAGTTCCTCCGCACCGTCCTCCTCTGCAACCACGCCAGCCTCACTCTTGAGGAAGGGGGATGGCGGATCCTCGGCACGCCGACCGAGGGGGCGCTCGTGGTCGCGGCGGTCAAAGCGGGCCTTTCCCGTGAGGATGTCGCGGAAGCGGCAGAGGAATTCTCGTTCAACTCTACCCGGAAGCGGATGACGATCATCTATCCCGAAGAGAAAGGGGATGTCGCCCATGTGAAGGGGGCGCCGGAGGTTCTCCTCTCCCGTTCGTCCCGGGTGCTTCTTGAGGGGTCGGTGGTGCCGCTCACGGATGACCTTCGCGACGCCCTCCTCGCGGAGATCGATGCATATGCCTCCGGCGGGCTCCGGGTGCTCGGGGCGGCATGCCGCCCGCTCCCGGACGGTATCGAGTGGACCGAAGATTCGGTGGAGGAGGACCTCGTCTTCCTCGGGTTTGCCGGGATCGTCGATCCTCCGCGCCCCGAGGCGGCGGAGGCGATACGGCTCTGTCGGAGCGCCGGGATCGACGTCATCATGATCACGGGGGACAATCCGCTGACCGCCTCCGCCATCGCTCAGAATCTCGGCCTGTCGAGCGTTGGAGCACTGACCGGGGCGGATCTCGAAACGATGGCCGACGATGAACTCGAAGCCCGCCTGCGGAAGACGAAAGTCCTCTCCCGGGTCACGGCGGAGCACAAACTCCGGGTGATCGATCTCCTCTCCC
>DAIRGM010000058.1:0-13202 GCA_036794525.1 Methanoculleus sp. | reverse complement strand
CATGAACCCCACCACGCCGGAGAAGGTGCTCGCCGCCGGGCGGGCGGCGGGGCTCAGGGAAGGCTCCCGCGTCGTGGAGATCGGGTGCGGGAACGGCACGATCCTCGCCCTCTGGGGGCGCGAATACGGGATATCCGGCCTCGGCATCGAGGCCCGGGAGGATGCCTGCACCCGGGTCGAAGAGGCGTTCCGGGCGGCGGGGCTCTCTGAGCGGATTGCCGTCCGATGCATGGACGCCCGCGGCTACGTCCCCGACGGTCCGTTCGACTGCGCCGCCTCGATCGGGGCCTCCCACATCCAGGGCGGCTTTTCGGCGACGCTCGACGCCCTCCTCAGCCTCGTCCACGACGAGGGGACGATCGTCATCGGCGACCGTTACTGGCGATCCGATCGCGTCCCGCCGGAGTTCGCCCGGGAATGGCCCGATATCCCGACCGAGTACGAGATCCTCGGCACCGTGCGGGATGCCGGGCTCGACGTCGCCGCCGTCGTCAGGTCGTCCGCGGACGACTGGGATCGCTACGAGTCGGGGATCTGGCAGTCGGTCATCGCCTGGCTCGGCGAGCACCCCGATCACCCCGACCGCGACTTCATGATCGATTATCTCCACCGCATCCAGGACGAGTACTTCGGCTACGGTCGCGAGCATATGGGCTGGGCGCTCTACGTTCTGGTGCCGGGGTTTTATTAACCGGTTTGAAAAAAGAAGGGCCCCGGTTACGCATCGGCGAACCGCGCTCCGCCCGGGAGATAGCCGGAGTTGAGCCTTCCGGCACGTCGTCTCGCCGGAACCGGGCAGGGATGGCGGGTGCTGCCGCCGCCAGTTCCAGGCCGGCTCATGCTGCTGTCTCTTCCGCATCCTGGCTCCGGGTGACGACGACGCGCCATTCGGTCCCGTCGATGCCGGCGGTCCCCCATACTGCTTCTTTCGTCACGGTCCGCGCCCAATCCGTGTCCCAGAACGAGTAGGTGAGCGACCCGGAGGACTCGGCGGCGATACGGGAGAACGCCTCCTGGAGTGCGGGGGACCGGTATGCGGGGTCCGAGAAGAGGTTCTTCCCGATCTCTTCGGGCGTTGTGTCGTAGATCACGACGCCGTCGGTCTGCGTCACCCAGATATCATACGCGGTGCCGTTCGCCAGGGGCGCGACCGTCCGGCCGATGAGGGTCTCGGGGCGGTAGGCGATGCTCACGAACCCGAGGTACTCCCCGCCTTCCCCAAAGACGGGATAACTCTGGGCAACCCCGGCGTATCCCTCTGCAAGAGGGAAGACCTCGCTTACGAGCGGCACCTGCTTCCGAATGGATCGCCCGGTCTCCAGGTGAGACGATATGTCGCTTCCCACCGTGCCGGCGTAGCTGTCGGGCACGGCCATCGCCACGATGCCGTCCTTCGTCACCACCAGGGTCGACTCCGTGTAGGGGTGGTTCAGCATCGCCTGCCGCACCGCCCTCTCCCCTGCGGTGCTCGTGAGCCCGGCCTCGCCGAGCACCCGGGCGCTCTCGCCTGCCGAGGCTCTTACCGACGCGAGCTCGCCGTTTATCCTGGCGACGGCCTCCTGGAGGACCGCCTCCTCCGGAGGCGGCCGGCTCTCTCCCGTGCAGCCCGCCCCGAGCACCGTGACGGCGATGAAAAGAGCGGCAATAAATACAGCAGTTCGCATAATCGAAGATCTACTGGAGCCTTATTTAATATGATGGGTTTTACGGGATTTTTCTGGAAAAGGCATCAACGGCGCCACCGCCGGTCTTTGGAGCGCCTCCGGTTGAGGCCGGAATCCGGTGTATCTTCTTCAGGCAACGTTCATGCGGTGATCGAGGGTGCGAGGTCCCCGGATGACGGCGGGGAACGATCTTTTCCCTCGAACGTCGTCTAACCCTCATTTTTTTCACTATCCTGAGCCGCGTTTCAGGATCATTTCCTAAAACGCCGGCCGGTTCAAAAAGGGTTGTGGCAAAATGTGGCAAAATGAGGACTGATCGCCGATACGAAATAGAATTGTATAAATATCGCATGCAGCCTCTAATAATTTGGGGAACTATCTCCCCGATGACATGAGAGAACTGTAGACGCGAGTGGAGCGTCTCCCGGTGGGAGATGTTCGCACTCCCTCGTCGCGTGCGGTGTTTTCCGCATCCGGGCGGTCGGGCGGGCATCCGCCCCCCGCACCCCCTCGAGCATCGATACGTGCTCTTTTCCGTTCCGATATCAGAAGCCCGCTACAGGAGGGTGTGGGTCTCCCGGTCAACCGGGAAGACGTCACATGTAGAGCGCCTGGAGGGCGACGACCTCGGCGCTGTCCTTCGCCTGCGCATAGTCCTCGAGGGGGTCGGCGTTCACCTCGAGGAACCGCAGTCCCCACCCGAACGCCGCGAGGACCTCGTGCGCCTGCTCCTTCTCGCCGAGGATGTAGAGGGTTGCGGCCATCGCCTCCACAGAGGTAAGCCGGAACGGGCGGCCGAAGTTCACCGGGTTTGCGGCGACGAGGAACGGGAGCGCCCGGCGGTTGCGCCAGGAGGCGACGGCCCCGGTATCGAGGACTTCCCAGGAGCAGTCGAGCGCGGTCACCGAGGGGAGGTTCCGGTCGGCGGGGGAGACCGCCTGCTCCGCCGTCGGGTCGAGGAGGAGGGTCGAGCGGGGGATCTTTGCGATACTCGTGACGATCCGGGCAAGCCCGCGGTGGGCGAGTTTCTTCATCGTGCATTTCCGGGGGTCGCAGGTGTCGTCCCGGTAGGCGTAGAGCGGTATCATCTGTCTTGTTATGGTACGCCGTCGAGATACTATCAATGTACGTGCTCATCGCTCCCTGTATAGAGAATCCCGCGTGCCGCGCCCGCGGAATAACGACCGATGAGGACCTGCGCTGCTTTCGCCGGGCGGCGGAACGCTGCCGGCGCTTCTCGATCGATATCGTCCCGCTCCCCTGCCCGGAGACGGTTTACCTCGGCCGCGACCGCCCCCCCGGCTCGTTTCTTGAGCGGCTCGCGACCGACGAGTTCTCCGCGCTCCTTGATGGGCTCGAAGCGGAGGTCCGTGCCGCGATACGGGAACGCGGAGAGCCGCCCATCGCCATAATCGGTGTGGACTCCTCCCCGACCTGCGGGGTGAACGCCACCTATCATTCGTCAGAGAAACAGCCCGGGCGCGGGGCGTTTCTTTCCCGGTTCCCGGACATCCCGGCGATCGACGTGAAGGAGTTCGCCCGCTACCGTATCTACCTCGCGGCCCCGCTCTTCTCGGAGGCTGAGAGGACCTACAACCTCGCGCTCCGCGCCCTCCTCGAAGCGCATCTCTTCGACGTCTACCTCCCCCAGGAGGTGGGGGACACGAGCCACACCCGGGGCCGGGAGGAGCACCGGGCTATCTTTTCGCAGCACACCGCGGCGCTCCATGACGTCGATACCGTCGTCGCGGTCATCGACGGCGCGGACGCCGACTCGGGGACCTCGTGGGAGATGGGGTACGCGTATGCTCTCGGGAAAAAGGTCGTCGCGCTCCGCACCGACTTCCGGATCGCCGGCCACCACGAGCTCGTCAACCTGATGCTCGAAGAGTCCGCCGAGGTGGTCACGAGAAAAGAGGTTCTCCCCCGGGCGGTCGGGTCGCCGCTTCCGGCCTCAGAGTGACGCCGGCCGCTTCTTCTCCATCGAGAGGACGTTCTTCTCGCCCTCGCGGGCGTAGGTCACGCTGTCCGTCACCGTCCGGATGAAGTGGACTCCGAGCCCCCCGATCGGCCGCTCCCCTGCGGGGATATCGAGAAGCGGCGGGGGTTTTTGTTCTGATGGGAGATTGATGTTGCTCTCTGGTTCTGGACATCCTGGAAGGAGAGAACAAAAAAAGAGGCGTATTGGGTGTGTGATAACCATGCGGTGCCTGCGGGGAGTCCCGGGGCGGTTGTGCCACCCGCCCCGGTGCCGCATTCCACCGTGCCGGTATGAGTGTTTAGAGAGGCGTGCCTGTCTGCACCGGGTCTCTTCCGGTGCATCGTGACGTTGATGCAGTCAACGTGGTGAATGTTCCGTTCACCGATCCCAGCCGTTCTTGCGCCGGTCCGGCCCGCTGTGCCTCTGCGGCCCGGTCTGTCGGAGAGATTCCCCGTCTCTCGACTCTGGGGATTAAGAGATTGATCGGTAGGATATTTATTACTTTCTGCCATTGCCTTGCATTGAGGTGTGGCGTTGCATGTAGCGACATGGCATGCAGCACTGCAAAACCCTATATCTCCCGGCGCGAAACACTATTTGCACATGGACCCCACTACCGACGCACTTTCTCTCCTGCTCCGGGCCTTAAAAGAGCATCCGCGTGGCATGTCGGTCTCCGATCTTGCCGCCGCCGTCGGGATCAACCGGAACACCGTCTCCCGGTACCTCGACGTCCTCCTGGTATCGGGCCAGGTGGAGATGGAGACCTACGGGAAGGCCAAGGTCTTCTACCTCTCGCAGAGGGTCCCCATCGCCGCCATGCTCAACTTCTCGTCGGATCTCGTCCTGGTGCTCGACCGCGACCGCCGGATCGTCCAGGCAAACGACGCCGTCTGTTCGTTTGCGGGGAAGGAGCGAGACGCCATCATCGGGAACTCCATCGAGACGTCGCCGCTCGCCGCGTTCGACCACCCGCTGATACGGAGCCGGATCACCGACTCCCTGGGCGGCCGCGAGGTCACCGAGGAACTCCGGTTCCTGCGCCACGACGAGGAACTCTTCTTCCGGATCAAGTTCATCCCCACCGTCTTCAACGACGGGGCGCCGGGGGTCACCATCATCCTCGAGGAGATCACCGAGAGCCGGCGGGCAGAGGAGGCCTTGCGCGAGAGCGAGCTCCTCTTTAGAAGCCTCGTCGAGAACATCAGCGACCTGATCCTGAACGTCGACGAGGCCTGCACGTTCACCTACGTCAGCCCCAAAAGCCAGGAGATCCTCGGCTACGCACCCGAAGAGATGCTCCGAAAGACTCCCTGCGACTTCATGCCCCCGGAGAAGGCGGAGCCGGTCAGGGAGCAGTTTGCCGCGCTCCTCGCCGATCCGAGACCGCGGGCCCTCTTTGAATGGACGATGCTCCACCGGGACGGGAGCCCCGTCATCCTCGAGGTGAGCGCAACACCGGTCTACGATGTTATCGGCGACTTCACCGGCTACCGGATGGCCTGCCGCGACGTCACCGAACGGGCGCGTGCCGCAAAACGGGTGGCCCAGTGGAAATCGTTCCTCTACTCGGTGGTCAACAACATCCCGAGCATGGTCTTTGTCCGGGAAGTGGAGGGGAACACGTTCGTATTCTCGAATAAGGCCGCCGAGATGTTCCTCGGGATGACGCAGGAGGAGATGGCGGGAAAAGGGGCCGTGGAGATCTTCCCACCGGATATGGCGGCCTTCTTCGCCGACGGCGACCGGGAACTCGTGGAGCGGGCGGCTGCCCTCGAGAAGGAGATCCGGATACCGGGCGGGCGGACACTCTCCATGAAGAAGATCCCGATCTTCAGTTCAAAGGGCATGCTGAAGTACATGCTCGGGATCGCCGAGGACGTCACCGATCGCGCCGCTGCACAGACCCACCTGATCGCCGAGCGCGACCGGGCGCAAGGATACCTGGAGGCGGCGGGCGTGGTGATCGCGGTGATCCGGACGGACGGCACCATCGACCTCGTCAACCGGAAGGCGAGCGCGATCCTGGGATACCCCGAGGGAGATCTCGCAGGAAAGAACTGGTTTGCAACGGTCGTCCCCGAGCGGCTGCGCGAGCGGCTCGCGCATAACTTCAGCCGTCTCGTGGCCGCAGGCCACGAGCCCCCGCCGTTTGAGGAGAGCCCGGTCGTCACGCGGGACGGGCGGGAGCGGTCGATCCTCTGGCACAACGCCCTTCTGCGGGACGCGGACGGCAACGTCGTGGCGATGGTGAGTTCCGGCGAGGAGATCGCCGGGTAGCCGGCCTGTCCGTGAATACGCGGTCGAAGCGCGGAACTTCCCGGATTCTTCCACACCTATCTCTTTCTCGCTTCCCATGCGGCTTCGGGGTCACTCCTTAAATATGCCGCAGAGTCCATAATGTAATGGTGACAACGTTGGACATCATCTCCCTTGTCCTTATCGGCGTCGTGGTGCTGGTCGTCATCGGCATCGTGGCGGCGGCAATCGGCATCTATAACCGGTTCTTCTCCCTTAAAAACTCCGCCGAAGCGACGGTCGGGCAGGTGAAGGTCGCGATGAAGAAGCGGCTGGACATGATCGAGCAGCTCCTCGGCGCGGTGAAGAGTTACGCGACCTTCGAGAAGGAGACCCTGACCGGGGTGACCGAGATGCGGGCGCGTGTCGGCAGCGCCGGCCCGGGCGACCTGAACGAGATCGAGCGCGAGTCCCGGTCGGTTCTCGGGCGGCTGCTCGCGGTCGCGGAGAACTATCCCGATCTCAAGACCTCCCAGACGGTGAAGGACCTGATGGGCGCGGTCAAAGGGGTCGAGGACGAGATCGCCCGGCACCGCTACACCTACAACAACATCGCCCAGCAGTACAACACCATGACCGACACGATCCCCTCGAACCTGATCGCCGGCGCCATGGGCTTTTCGAAACTCGAGTACCTGGAGTTTGGCGAGGAGATCGAGCGCGTCCCGACGATAGCGTTCTGATGAACCATGCGGATAACTGAGCGGCAACAGATCCTCACCCTTCTCGCCGTCACTCTGGTCGTCGGGGTGCTGGCGGTCGCCGGAGCGACCGCGCTCCCCGCTCTCTTCCGGGGGGACCTGGACGTCCAGCATTACGACGCGGTCTTTTATGCGAACGGAACCCTGGTCGAACGCTACACCTACGACGTCAGATCCGCCGGCGAGTACCGGATGCTCTTTCGCTACTGGGACGCGCCGCTCACCTTCTCCGCAATCGACCGGCCGCATATCGAGTTTGTCGGGATGACCGCCCCGCCCGGAACCATCGGCTATGTCAAAGATGACCGGGGTGAGGTGCAGATTGCTGCCGGGAGCCCGACCTCCGCGGATCTCTCGACGATCCGGGGTCTTGCGTTCGATAATGAGGTTGGCCTCTACAACCCCGGCTACTTCGCCCCGGGCACCTATACGGTGGAGTACCGCTACGGTGTCCGGCCGCCGGTCGAGTACGACAAGGAATGGGCGCACCTGAACCTGAAACTCGTGGACGAGCACATCCCCTTCCGTAGCCTCCGGGTCACGCTGCCGTTCGCCGGGCAGATCGAGGAGGTCTACACGCATCCTCCGACCCTCGAGGTCGAACGGACGGCGGAGTCGGTCGTCATCACGGGGGCCGCCACGCAGGACGACGCGCTGAACATCGAGATGATTCTCGATTCAGCGTTCATGGAAGGGATCGACGCCTTCCCCGAGTACGTCCCGGGTGTGCAGCAGCAGACGGCCGACGCCCACCGCTGGCCCTCGTTCCTCTATGCGGCGGCGGGTGTCCTCTATACCCTTGCGACCATCCTCGTCCTCGCGATGCCGTTCATCCTTCTCGGCGTCTACCTCCGTTACGGCAGGGAGAAAGAGTTTACCGTGCCGGAGTACCTGAGTTTCACGCCGAACACCGCGCTCAAGCCCTGGCAGGTGAACCTCCTCTTCAAGGGCGACGCACTTGAGTTCGACGAGAACGGGTTCTACGCGACTGTCCTCGATCTCCACCGGCAGAAGAAGATCGTGGTGACCGAGAAACCGGACGGCAACGGCGTCACGGTCCGGATCGTCTCGGGGGAGTCGACCGATCCCTACGAGCAGCGGGTGCTCAACTTCCTCGGCAACATCGCCGACGATCACGTCGTGGACACCGCCGATCTCGAGGAGTTCGCCCGGACCGCCCGGCGGAGCCCCGGCTACCAGCACCGGATCGAGCAGTACCAGCAGTCGCTTGCCGGCCTGACCCGGGACGTGGACACCTCGCTCGCCTACCGGTATATCAAGGACGGCCGGACGATGATCCTCCCGTTCATCTTCCTCGGCGCCATCCCGTGCGGGCTATCCATCCTCGCGTTCATCCTCGCGCCGGGCGCGGCCTATCTCCTGATTCCGGCAAGCGTCCTCGCCTTCGTCGCCGCAGTCCAGGTCGGGATCGCGGCCCTCTTCCCCTCGACGCTCTTTGGGTTCTGGAAAGGCGACCACTATAAGGAGAAACTCGAGTGGGACGCGTTCTCCTACTTCCTCTCGGATCTCGCGCTGATCCGGCAGTACTCCCCTGCTGATCTCTCGATGTGGGGAGAGTGGCTGGTCTACGGGACGGCGCTCGGCCTCGGTGATAAAGTGGAGGAGGCGATGAAGAACCTGCGTATCGACCTTCCGGACGTCGGGGTGCCGCTCTACTCGAACATGCCGGTGATCTTTGCCCCGATCGTCCTCTACTCCCCGCCGTCCTCGGGCGGCGGCAGCGGCGGCTTTGGGGGCGGCGGATCGTTTGGCGGTGGTGGCGGCTTTGGTGGCGGCGGCGTCGGGGGACGCTGACCGCTCCTTTCGATAACTTTTTTCCGGCCGGTACACGGTCTCTTCAGGCGGATAGGTCCGAATCCCTTCGTAGTTAAAGCAATCTACTTACCTCGGACGGCGCAATGTATCGGTGTTGATGCTTATGACGGGATCCAATCCGAACTACCTGGTCATCGTCCTCGTTCTCTTCGGGGCCATCGTCGCCTGCGGCTGCATCGCCGCCGGGGGAGATGAGACGGCGGCCGACCGCGTCTCAGGGAACGGCACGGTCACCTACATCGATCTTGAAGGCGGCTTCTACGGTATCGTCGCCGATGCCGGCGAACGCTACCTCCCCGCCGACCTCCCGGTGGAGTTCCGGGAGGACGGTCTGCGGGTCAGGTTTGTCGTCGATATCACGAGCGAGACGGCGACGATCCAGCAGTGGGGGACGCCGGTTGAGATCGTCAGCATGGAGCAGGGCGATACCCGCCGGTCGGTTGCGGCCAATGGGACGGTCACCTATGTCGATCTCGAGGGCGGATTCTACGGGATTGTCACCGACGACGGCAGGAACTATCTGCCCGGCAATCTTTCGGAAGAGTACCGGACTGACGGTCTCCGGGTGCAGTTCAGCGCCGATGTGCAGGGAGATGTCACGGGGATCCAGATGTGGGGAACCCCGGTCGAGATCCGGTCGATCGAGCGTATCGAAGGCGTCCGGCTCGTCTCCGGGAACGCCACAGTCACCTACATCGATCTCGAAGGTGGGTTTTACGGGTTCGTCACCGGCGACGGCAGGCATTACCTCCCGCTCGACCTGAACGAGACCTGGCGGGTCGACGGCATGAACGTGACGTTTGTTGGAGAGGTGCAGGAGAATACCGTGACCCTCCAGCAGTGGGGGACTCCTATCGAGGTCCTTGCCATCGATACGGCCGGGAACGCCACCTTCGTCGCGAAGGCCGGGACGGTCACCTACGTCGACCTCGAGGGCGGGTTCTACGGTATCGTCGCCGACGATGGTGCGAAGTACCTCCCGTTCGGGCTTGACGAGACCTACCTCGTCGACGGGATGCGCCTTGCCTTCGTCGGGGAGGTAAAGGAAGGCGTCATGACCCTCCAGCAGTGGGGAACCCCGGTCGAGATCCTCGCCGTCCCGTCGGCCTGCTCTGCATGCGGCGAAACTGCCGGGCTCGCGAACCCGGCCGCGGCCTGGTGCATCGAGCAGGGCCACGCCTACGAGATCCGGAAGAACCCCGACGGCAGCGAGTACGGCGTCTGCATCTTTGCAAACGGCACCGTAGTCGATGAGTGGGACTACTACCGGCAGACCCACTGACCTTTTTTTGGCAGAGCGCAAGCGTCGCGTGTACCTTTTTCCCCTTCCGCATCGAAGAACAACCATGGACGTGATGGACAGAACGAATGCGCTGATCGGTATCCTCCGCGCCGGTAGCAGTGCCGACCGGATGACGGCTGCGGCGGAGCTCGCCGCATTCGGCCCGGCTGCCCTTCCGCCGCTTCTTTCTGCGCTCGACGATCCCGATCCCCGCCTCCGGATGTGGGCGGCTTACACCCTCGGGATGATCGGGGATGCCGGAGCGGTTCCGGCGCTCATGCAGGCGCTCGAGGACGCCGATCCCGCCGTCGCAAAATGGGCGGCGGCCGCCCTCCGCCGCATCAGGGACGCGGCCGGCGGTTGCGGCTGCCGGTTCTGCTGAATTTTTTACCGCCGCCTGCCGGCGAGCGCCAGGGCGAACCCGACCGCTGCTACGGCCAGGGCGGCCGGGAGCGGCGCTGCGGTCGGTGTCGGGGTCGCCGGCTCCGTCGTCGCGGTGGGCGGTGGGGTCTCTGTCGGTGCGGTCGTGGGAACCGTAGTCGGGGGTGCGGTCGTCGGCGTAGCCGTCACGGTCGCGGTGGGTATCGGCGTTGCGGTCGTATCCACTCCGACACGGTTTGCTACCGTGAACGTCACCGGCGCGGAGTCGGGAGCGTAGGCGTCGAACCCCGAAGGCGTCCTCCATACCGCCCGGACGGAGTACTCCCCCGGTCTACCGATATCTCCAAGCCGGACCGCGCCGGGTCTCGCGGGGTCGTCGGTGTAGAACCGGGTCGAACTGACGTTCAGCCCGGCCATATTGACCCCGCCGATCATCGTAGTCTCCGCACCGCCCGGCGTGGTGAGCAGGATATCGATCGTCGCCGGGTAGACGCCGCCTGCCTGGTAGAACGCCCCGACGTCGGGGGCGGCTAGCCTGAAGGCTATCCGGGTGTTCGGGGAGACGGTCAGCCCTTCCAGGGGTTCGTTGTGATAGGGGTTTGCAAGCACCACGTCGAGGAAGAGCATCGGTTCGCGGATCATGACCTGTGCCGTCGCCCCGTCGGTGGGGTTGAAGGCGTAGTATGTCCCGTAGTCTTCGCGCACCTGGAACTCCTGCACCTCGAAGTTCGTGTCGTCACCGACCGGGATGCTCCTTTCGATCCCCCGGTCGGGGTTGTCGTCCTGGTACCTCCGCAGTTCCGTGACGGGGTTGTTCGTGGCCGGGTCGCGGAGCTGCGTGAGGTTGAGCCCCTCTTCGTAGACGAAGATGGTGTCGTGGGGCTGGATGTCGTTGATCGTCGGCCCGCGGGCTCCGGCCTGCCCCACACAGAGGGCGATGATGCAGACGGCGAGGAGGATGACGAAACCTCGCCTGAGGATCCAATCCGGTCTCATGAACTTCCCTGTGCTGATTTTACTGATATAGGTTGGTGTGACGGCGCGGCGACCCCCTGCACCCGCCCCCGTTCGGCTGTGGTGCGTTCTCCCGATCGTAGGCGTGAAGCCGACAGGGGGGGTCGGAATTGGCCGTAAACCGCCAGAATCGCGCGCAATCAGATTCCTTACCCTTAAATATTCTCTTCACCAATTCCTGACGATGAACAAGGTCGCCGTTATCGTTGCATCGTTACTTGTTTTCTTTGCGATCCTGGCGATCCCTATCGATCCCACCGTCCTTGCGCCCGAGGCCCGGTCCGTCGCGGCAGTCACCGTCCTTATGATCCTCCTCTGGGTCACGGGCGTCATCCCCCTTGAGGCAACAGCGTTGCTTCCGCTGGTTCTCTTCCCTGCGCTCGGGGTTCTCTCGCCGGTGAAGGTGGCGGAATCGTACGGCAACGAGGTGATCTTCCTCTTCCTCGGGGGGTTCATCATCGCGATGTCGATGCAGCGATGGGGCCTGCACCGGCGTATCGCCCTGCATATCATCAGGATCGTCGGTACGAGCCCGAGACGCCTGGTGCTCGGGTTCATGGTCGCCACCGCGTTTCTCTCGATGTGGATCTCAAACACCGCCACGGCGATGATGATGATCCCGATCGCGGTGGCGATCATCCTGACGATCCTTCCGGGGACCGACCGGACGCTTCAGGGCCTCGATGAAGAACAGCGGGCACTTGCCGGATGCCTGATCATCTCCATCCCCTATGCCGCGAGCATCGGGGGAATCGCCACGATCATCGGTACGCCCCCGAACGGGATCTTCATCTCCCAGCTCGCAACGATCTTTCCTGACGCACCCACCATCGACTTCTTCACCTGGATGAAGTTCGGTGTTCCGTTCGCCGCTGTATTCCTCCTCATTGCCTGGATATGGCTCACACAGGTTCCCTACCGCCGGATGGTGACGACCCTCCCGAGCGCGAAGGGGATCATCCGGGAAGAACTTGCGAAACTCGGTCCGATCTCGACCGGGGAGCGGTGGACGCTCATCGTCTTCACCCTGACTGCTCTTGCCTGGATATTTGCTCAGACAAAAGAGATCGGCGGGTTCATCGTCCCGGGTCTCGATATGATCTTCCCCGGGATCAAGGACTCCACCATCGCTATCTTCGGGGCGCTCCTCCTCTTCATCCTCCCGGTCGACCGGAAGGAGGGCATCTTCACGATGGACTGGGAGTGGGCGGTGAAGATCCCCTGGGGCATCCTCCTCCTCTTCGGCGGCGGGATCGCCCTCTCAAGCGGGTTCATCTCGAGCGGTCTTGCCGCGGCGATCGTCGAGTCGCTCACGCTTATCCACGGGCTCCCGATCATCCTCCTGATCTTCATCATAGCGCTGGGAATCTCGCTTGTCACGGAGATCACCTCGAACACCGCTATAGCGGCCATCATGATGCCGATCATGGCGGTCACGGCCATCAGCGTGGGGATCAACCCGGTCGTCCTGATGCTGACCGCCGCGGTCTGCGCCTCGATGGCGTTCATGCTCCCGGTCGCCACCCCGCCGAACGCCGTCGCCTACGGGAGCGGCTACATCGATGCAAAAGACCTCCTCAAATCCGGCTGGGCACTCGACCTCATCGGCGTTGGGCTCTGGACGTTCTTCCTCTTCACCGTTGTCCTCTGGGCGATCGGGATCCCCCTGGATCTCCCGGCCTGGGCGCTCTGATCCCCGGCACCTATTTTACCTCGTGCGCCTATCCCGGCCGGATGACAGGCAACCGATACCATGACCCGGTGGTGGAGACGCTTGCGCGATCGGATCTCGATACGCTGATCGACGAGCGGATCCGCCTGACCGTCAGGTACGCGAAGGAGCATTCGCCTTTCTACCGCCGGTGGTTCGAGCGGCACAACATCCGCCCGGAGGCTATCCGGGAGCATGAAGACCTCCGGGACCTCCCTATCATCTCCGGGGCGACGATCCGGCGATACCAGCCCCCGCACGAGCAGGAGTTCTGCTTCAAGAGCGTCCCCTGGGAGGCGGTCTTCACGGTCAACGAGACCTCCGGGACGAGCGG
>DAIRGM010000057.1:0-13599 GCA_036794525.1 Methanoculleus sp. | reverse complement strand
CGGTCTCCTTCACCACCCGGGCGATCACCGGCTCCCTTCCCGGGTCGTGCTGCCCCCTCCGGGTGAATGCCAGGAAGAGTTTCATTGCCGCCGCCTCCCGCCGAAGAGTTTCCCGAGATCGATCGCCGAGAGGATGCCGACCACCCGGTTCGTCGCGTCCACCACCGGGAGCGCGCTGATGTTGTTCTGCTCCAGTTTCTGGGCGGCTATGTCCACCGGTTCGTCGGGTATCGTCTTGATCACGTTCCGGGTCATGATGTCTTTCACCTGACGGAGCCGTCCGTTGTTCACCACTGCCTTCGAGACATCGTAGGTGGTGATGATCCCGACCAGCGCGCCGTTGCCGTCGAGGACCGGGAGGTGGTTCGTCTCGCCCCGGAGCAGCCGCTTTGCCGCCACCCGGATCTCCTCGTCCTCGGTGATGCTGATCACCTGCCGGTTCATGATATCGCGGACGCGGGGGGTGACGGCTGTCTCCCGCATAGGTTTTGCGCGTTTTTTCGGGTCGATCCGGCGGGTGGGGACGGCAAGTTCCATCTTCCCCGCCTCGATCCGGGCCTTGAGTTCCTGCGCAACCGCCCGGGCCCCCCGGTAACTGGAGAGCGACGACGTCCGGACGGTCTCACCACCGATCTCGACCGATCCGCTCTTTAAGTCGGCATAGCTGACCCTCGCAAGCGCCGGGCGGTCACGCCGGGGCGTGCCGTAATCGATGATGTCGGTCAGGATATCCTCGTCACGCACCGCGGTGCTCCGGACGATCCCGGTATCGAGGACCGGTATCGGGACGCCGACGCCGATATAGAGCGTCACGCCGTAGCCGTTCATCACCGCCGCGCGGAGGAACTCCTGGCGCATCTGCTTCATGTCCCCGGTCACCATCAGCGTCCCGAATCCGCCCCCGGCGGAGTGTTGCGTTCCCTCGCCGACGATCATACCTTCTGCACCGGCAAGGAAGATCGGGACGCCGCTCCCGATGACCCGGAAATCGGGGTCGTTTGCGAGCGGCGAGAGGGTTCCTGCGCCGGAGTAGGAGACGTTGCCGCACCGCGGGAGGAGGGTGCCCATGTAGGTGTTGAGCGTCCGGTCGGTGGTGTTCGACGCCGCGTTGTAGCGCTGGTAGGAGTTCCTCGGGTTGACCATGATCGCCTGGTTCATGTCCTCGAGCAGCAGCTCCGTCGTGATGCTTCGGCGCGGGTAGCAGTCGGTCCCGTGGGAGGTTGCCCGCAGTTCGACAGTGCCTCCCGCGACGAGTTCCTCGAGGACGTGGGCGCCGCCGTAGACCTGGTCCCTGGACTCGGCCTCCTGGGTTGCGCCCAGGTAGGCGTCGACCGCTGCAATTCCCGCATAGGCCTCAACGTCGTTGAGCCATACGTGTTCCATCCGGATGGGGGGGTCGGCGTGCCCGAAGTTGAAGAAGGCACCGGAAGAGCACATTGCCCCGAACGTCCCGGTCGTGACGACGTCGACCTCCGCCAGTGCCCCTTCCTCTCCCAGTTCGTCGACAATGCCCGGCATCTCGTCGGCGGTGACAACTCGTGCACTACCGTCGCGTATCCGGGCATTGATGAGGTCGAGGGACTTTTCCATGAACGTATATTCTCTTTCAGAATATTTATAGGTGTTGATTATTACTTTAGGTAATATCGTGCAGGGTATACGTGCATCCCGGCAGGCTCTATTCGGTATAGCCTCCGGGAGAGGCGTACCGGGCGTCTGTTGGATTTTGCGCCAAAAAAGATGGATTTTTTGTGTTCAGTCCCGCCTGTGCAGCGCGACGAAAAGCCCGAGGATCCCGAGCGCGCCTATCACGGCAAAGGGCGCCACGCCCGCCGCGGGGGCCTGGGTCGGCGCAGGCGAGAGCGAGGCCGAGGCCGAGGCGGTGCTTCCGGCGCCGACCTGAACGGTGGTCGCCCAGTCGCCGTAACCGCTGAGCGCTACCCTGACCGCGTGGGTGCCGGTGGCAACGCCGTCGACGGTCAGCGGGGTGATGCCCTTATAGGCGTTGTCGATGTAGACCTCGGCCCCCGATGGGGAGGAGGTGACCGAGATCGAGCCGGTCGAGGTCGACTGGCCGGGCTGGAGCGTCGCGGTGACGTGGCTCGTGGTCGCGGCGCTGACGCCGACCGACGTCGTGTAGTCCTGGTAGCCGGAGAGGGCTACCCTCATCGTGTGGGAGCCGACCGGGACGTTCGAGATCGTGTATACGCCTGCCGCGGGGGTCTTGCCCTGGTACTTGTTGTCGAGGAAGACGTCCGCGCCTGCCGGGTAGGAGACCACGTCGATGGCGCCGGTTGTCTCGGAGGGGATGGAGGTGAGGTGGGCGTTGACGTAACTGGTCACGCCGGTGCTCACGGTCACGGTCGTCCTCCAATCATAGTAGCCGGATAGATCGAGCTCGATGTTGTGCTTCTGTGTCGAGACGCTGGAGAGCGTCAGGGGTGTCCGGCCCTTGTAGACCCCGTCCATGTAGACGTACGCACCCGACGGGCTGGAGGTGACCTTGATCGCCCCGTACTGCTCGATCGGAGTCAGGGTGAACTGGATGTTCGACTGCTGCCCCGCCCTGACCGTCACAGTGCTCAGATCAGACCGGTAACCCGAGCGTTCGGCTTCAAGAGTGTAGGTGCCGGGGGAGAGGCTCTGAATCGTGAGCGGTGCTGTGCCCCGGTAGTTCCCGTTCAGGTAGATCGCCGCGCCGGAGGGGCTTGACGTGACGTGGATCGAACCGGCGGTCTCAACCGGTTGCAGCGTCGCGTAGACGTCTCTGGTCTCGCCGGCTGCGGGACTCGACGGCAGGTTGGCGGAGTAGGTCTGGTAGCCGCTCTTCTCGACCCGGACGGTGTTGTAGGGCGTCCCGGTGGTGTAGACCGGGACGTCGAGCGCCCCTCCGTAGGTGGTGCCCTGGTACTGGCCGTCAAAGTAGACATTGGCACCGTCGATGTTGCAGTGGACGCGGTACCACGCCTGATCTCCTCCGAACTGCGCGGAAACGGCAGGGATACCGCCGCAGAGAACGAGGAGCATCATTCCTATGATAAGTTTCTTCAGCATGTTCTGTCTCCGAAAGATAACGATTAAATCTCGGTTTTTCAGGGAAATAATTATTTCTATTTGATCAACTCCACGTCCATTGTCATTATATGATAATGGCCCATTTACTCCCGGGATATGCAAAATGTTCCGAGCATGAAATTTATTTGACGGGAGGAACCGGGTCGGGAGACGGCATCCTCATCTACCCTTTTTATCCCGTGAGGTTCATACGGGGTACCATATGGATATCGGGAGGTTTATCGCCGCGCTGGAGCAGGTTGCTCCGCCCGAACTGGCCGAAGAATACGACGTAGGGAAGATCGGTCTCGTCGTCGAGGGAAAAGACGAGATCGAGACCGTCTGCTCTGCGCTCGACGCTACGCAGAGGGTGGTGGAGGCTGCAGTCCGTGCCGGCGCGGATATGCTGGTCGTCCACCATACGCCCATCTGGAACCCGATCACGGCGGTCCGGGGCCCGATCTCGCGCCTGCTCCGGGCCGTCCTCTCCGCCGACATGAACCTCTACGTGATGCACACGAACTTCGACTATGCGGAGGGCGGCGTCAACGACGTCCTCGCGGCGAAACTCGGCCTTCTCCGGTGCGAGCGGATGACCGCCGGCCTCGTCGGCGACTGCTCCCTCGACGCCGGAGAGATCACCCGCCGCCTCCCTGGCGGAGGAATTCGGATCTACGGCGAGGTGGGAACGATCCGACGCCTCGCCGTCGTGGGGGGGAGCGGGTTTGGCCCCGACCTGATCCAAGAGGCAGTCGACCTCGGGGCGGAGGCGTTCCTCTCGGCGGAACTGAAACACAGCGTAGCCCGTGCATCGCCCATCCCCTGCCTCGAATCCACCCATTATGCGCTCGAGGCCCCGGCCATGGAGGCTCTCGCGTCCCGCATGGGGTGGCATTATATCCCTGATCCGCCACACGTAGTGGTAGTTCCATGAGGGGTCTCTGGCAGAAGATGGAGCATGACCAGGCGTTGACGCCGGAGTTCCGCGCCTGCATTGAGCGTGTCTACGGCGAGCGAGGGAGAAAGGCGCTCGAGGCCGTCGACGCAGGGCAGGTGAAGCGTTACCTGGATTTCTTCGTCGTGGTGGGCCGGAGCAGCGAATATATCGTCGAAGGAGATTTCTGCACCTGCAGTGATTTCCTCTTCCGGGGGCGCGAATGCTGGCACATTCTTGCGGTGCGCATCGCCGAGAGAACGGGGTTATATGAATCTTACAATCTCTGGTATCAGGATACATGGAAAGTATGAATAGCCTGCACAAACAACTATATCGCGCACAATCCAACAGATTTATGCTGCGTGATTTTAATGCTCGAGGATGAATATACGCTCGATTATTTCAGGTCAGAAGGGTTTGAGCGGAAGGTCTGCAAGAGTTGCGGGTCAGCCTTCTGGACCCGGGACCCCGAACAGGAGTTCTGCGGCGACGCCCCCTGCGTGACGTACAACTTCATCGGCAACCCGGTCTTCAAGCCCCATACCGTTGATGAGATGCGGGAGGCGTTCCTCTCGTTCTTCGAGCGGCACGGCCATACACGCCTCGAACGATATCCAGTAGTCGCCCGGTGGAGAGACGATATCTACCTCACCATCGCGTCCATCGCCGATTTTCAGCCGTTCGTCACGAGTGGGGTCGTTCCCCCGCCGGCGAACCCGCTGACCATCTCTCAGCCCTGTATCCGCTTGAACGACCTCGACTCGGTCGGCCGGTCGGGGCGCCACCTGACGCTCTTTGAGATGATGGCGCACCACGCCTTCAACACCCCGGAGGACCAGATCTACTGGAAAGACGAGACGGTCGCCCTCTGCGACGAGTTCATCGCGTCCATCGGCGGCGATCCCGCCCGGGTCAGCTACAAGGAGCACCCCTGGTACGGCGGCGGGAACGCCGGAGCGTCCGTCGAGGTGCTGATCGGCGGCCTCGAGGTCGCGACGCTGGTCTTCATGAATCTCGGGCGGCAGAAGACCGATCAGCCGCCCGTCGACGTGAACGGGGTGTCTTACTACCCAATGCGGCTGAATATCGTGGACACCGGCTACGGCCTCGAGCGGTTCGTCTGGGCCTCGAAGGGTTCGCCGACGATCTACGATGCGGTCTTCCCGGAGATGGTGAGCCGCCTGACGCGTTCGTCTCACCTCGAGAACCTCCTCGACAGCCCGGAGTTCACGAAGATCATGGGGCTCAGCGCCCGGTTCGCCGGGGTGATGGACATCTCCGGAACGAACCTCCATAACCTCCGGAGGAAGGTCGCCGAGGCTATCGACGTACCCGTCGACCGGCTCGAGCGGATCGTCGTTCCGATCGAGAAGGTATACTCGATCGCCGACCACACCCGCTGTCTCGCCTATATGCTCGGGGACTGTATCGTCCCCTCGAACGTCCGCGAGGGCTACCTCGCACGGCTTGTGCTTCGCCGGACGCTCCGGATGATGAACGACCTCTCGATGGACGAGGATCTCGCCGACCTCGTGGAGGCGCAGATGCGGGCCGTGGGGATCGAGACCTTCGGGCAGGAGGTTGATAGGGTCCGGGAGATCGTGGAGAACGAGGAGGCGAGATACGCAAGCACCCTTGAGCGCGGGACACGGATCGTCCAGAAGATCGCCCGGAACTATAGGGCAAAGAGTTCCCGGGTTCCCCTCGAAGAGGTGATCACCCTCTACGACTCGCATGGTATCCCGCCTGAGATGGTGAAGGAGGTCGCTGCCGCCGAGGGCGCCGTCGTGGAGATCCCCGACAACTTCTACTCGCTGATCGCCGATACACACTCGGAGACGCAGAAGGAGGCGAAGGGAGAAGACCCGCTCGATGCCTACCGCGAGCGTGCAGCCTCCCTCCCCCCGACGAAGAAGCTCTACTATGAACTGCCCTGCGAGGTCGAGTTCGAGGCGATGGTGCTGGATTACTTCGATGGGACAGCGGTGCTCGACCAGACGCTCTTCTACCCCGAGGGAGGTGGCCAGCCGTCCGATACCGGCACCCTGGTGGCGTCCGAGAGCATGGTGCGGGTGGAGGAGGTCGTGAAACTCGGCGAGGTGATCCTCCACCGGGTCACAGGAGGTCCCCTGAAGCGCGGCGAACGGGTGAAGGGTATGGTGGACGAGGAGCGCAGGTGGTCGCTGATGCGCCACCACACGGCGACCCATGTTCTCCTGCACGCCGCAAAAGAGGTGCTCGGCGTCCATGTGCACCAGGCGGGCGCCCAGAAGGGAAGCGAGGTGTCCCGCCTGGACATCCGGCACTACAAGCACATCACGCCCGATGAGCTCAGGAGAATCGAGCTTGAGGCGAACCGGCTGGTCATGGCCGATACGCCGGTCTACGTCCACCTTGAGGAGCGGACGAAGGCCGAGCAGAAGTACGGGTTCGGCCTCTACCAGGGCGGCGTCCCGCCGGGCCGGGAGATCAGGACGGTGCAGGTCGGTGCCGACGTCCAGGCGTGTGCGGGAACACACGTCCGGGCAACCGGCGAGATCGGGCCGATCCGGATCCTTGGCGTCGAGCATATCCAGGACGGCGTCGAGCGGCTGGTCTTTGCGGCCGGTGTCGCTGCCGTGCATGCCATGCAGCACCAGGCCGACCTCCTCCAGGAGTCTGCCGACGTGGTGAGCGTCCAGCCCGAGAATCTGCCGGCAACGACGGCGCGTTTCTTCTTGGAATGGAAGGAACAGAAGAAAGAGATCGAGCGTCTCCAGAAGAGAGTGGTCGACCTCGAGATGCAGAATCTCGACGGCGAGGTGGTGGACGGGATCCGGGTCGTCGTCAGAACCCTCGATGCAACTCATAAGGAGCTCGTCGCACTCGCAACGACCGTCGCTGAAGAGGGCGGCGTGGCGCTCTTTGCGTCGGGAGACGGAACGGTGAAAGTGGTGGCGACGTCGGGCGCCCCGGCGGTGAGCGCCGTCGATATCGTGCGGGAGGTCTGCGGCATCCTCGGCGGGAAGGGCGGCGGCAAGCCGAACCTTGCACAGGGCGCGGGCACGGACGCCTCCCGGCTCGAGGAGGCGCTCGAGTACGGGCGCAACCGAATCATAGAAGCACTCCATGGCGAATGATATCGTAGTTATCCAGCCGGGCGATGAACAGGCACAGAAGATCGCCCGGGCGATGGCGAGCCAGACGGCAAACGCGGTTATCCAGGCCTTCGGCGGCGGGCCGCTGACGTCTTCGGAGGTTGCCCGGCGGATGAAGATCCCCATCACCACCGCTTCGTATCACATCGAGAACCTTCTCGCCGCCGGGCTTCTCGAGGTTATGGAGACCCGCTGGAGCGAGAAGGGACGCGAGGTGAAGGTCTACGGGCTTGCGAACCAGGTTTTCATCATCGCATCGCCGGTGAGCGACCTCCGGTCGGTGCTGAAGAAATACACGACGCTCTTCGGGATCGTCGTCCTTGCAAGCATCGGGCTCTGGTCAATCCTCCCGGCGGTGCTGCCGTTCGACGGCGTTACGCCCGTCTCAAGGTCCGTGACCGGAAACGGGGATAACTACGCCGGGACCGGGGAGGAGATCTCGACGCTCCAGGCTCCCGTTCCCGATGCTGCCGGGGCGCTGCCGGTCCACGATCTCGTGATGGGCTTCTTCTTCGGCGCCTGCGCAGTGCTGCTCGCACTCTTCATCTACGAGGCCTACTACTGGTGGCGCACATCCCCGCGTTACCATGTGGAAGAAGAGCAGGAATAAAAAGATCCGGTGAAGAGGGTTTCTGGGTCTTTACCGCCGCCCTCCTGCAACTCCTGCCTGTGGTTGTTTTCCCGTTCCTGCTTCGACTTTTGCCCCGCACCGGGGACATCGCGTCTTCTTCGGGTTGATCTCCGCTCCACAGCTGTAGCATTTCGACATGGTATATCACCACACTGTGCCTGATTGGGCCCAGATACTATAAGGCTATCTCATGGTAATTTCGGCCGTAATCTGCGCTGTAGGGTGAAAACGCCCTGGAATGTGGCTATAATCTGGTTTACGGCAATCTCCTGGCGCCCATGCGCTCGTACGTACGGCCGGCAGGTCTCCGGCCGCATCCGGCACCCCCTGGGGGAGATCTCTCGCTCAGGGAGCAGGCGAAGATCCCGATCCCACCTTCTTTCGTATGATCTGCGTGCCGCACTCCGGTGTTCTCCCGGCTATTCCAGGTGATATCCTCAAAGATGGATTTTATTGGATTTTTTGTGTCCGACATATATTTGAATACGGATAATACTATATCGCCCGCTCGTCAACCATAATCCATGCTCGGTGCCGTCCCTGGTATCGACCCGGAGTTATTCTCCCTGGTCGTCGTCCCGGTCTTCATCTTCCTCGCACGTATCTGCGACGTCACCATCGGGACGATGCGGATCATCTTCGTCTCCCGCGGGATGAAACTGGTCGCCCCCGTCCTCGGGTTCGTCGAGGTCTTCATCTGGATCATTGCCGTCGGCCAGATCTTTCAGAACCTCACGAACCCTCTCAACTACTTCGCCTACGCGGCCGGGTTCGCCACCGGGAACTACATCGGAATGCTTGTCGAGGAGCGGCTGGCGATGGGGCTCGCGCTCATCCGGATCATCACCCAGCGCGACGCGACGAACCTCATCGACTACCTCCGCGCCGCAGGCTACGGGGTGACCGTCCTCGACGCCCAGGGGAAGGTGGGCCCGGGCAAGGTCATCTTCTCGGTGGTCAAGCGCAAAAATATGCGCGACGTGGAGGACGCCATCCATGAGTTCAACCCGAAGGCCTTCTACTCGATCGAGGACGTCCGGCGGGCGGCGGAGGGGACGTTTCCGGCAACCGTGCCGGGCCCGACACCGTTCTCCTTCGGGAGGGTCATCCGGCGGGGGAAGTAAGCCTTTCGTAGGTTATCGGGGTGCTACAGGACTGTTTCACACCCCTGTTTTCCCATTGCCCATGGGGGGGCACTGATGTCTCACGCGGAGCCGTCAAATCTGGAGATGCCGGCTGTCTCCGTCGCACCCTGCGGTGAAGTCGCCCTTCGCGGCTTCGCGTAAGATAACCGGGATGGGCAACAATACGGCCTCACGCGAAAGACGCGAAGCCGCGAAGGGGCGTTACAGGTTATTATACCGAACTTCGCGTTCTTCGTACCTGACGGTGCTCGAACTCCGGCCCAGAGGGCCGTCGTCCTTCGCATGAAAACTCGATACGTTTTGAATGAGCGTCCCGGTCCCGGCGGCGTAATCTTATGCAAACCGCCGGATGCCCGCGAGCGGCGGGAGGACGACCACTTCGCCGTCGACCTCCACCACGGGCTGGAGGCTGCCCGCATCTACGCGGCGGAGGATGGGCGAGAGGAAGTCCCGGCCTCGCGCGTAGTTGATCGTGACGCCCGGAGAGAGCGGGTTGAACGCCGGCATCACGACAAGGTCCTTCCCGCGGGCCGCGTCCCGGCCGTAGAGGAAGCAGGGGAACCGGACGAGATCGATCTCGATCGCCGGGTGGTCGTGGCCGATGATGAGCGTCCCGTGGTCGTCGACCGCCTGATCCCCGTGCACCACCGTGTAGCCGCCGCGGTCGTAGCGCTCGACCATCCCTCCCCGGATCGCCGGCAGCATGACGTCGTGCGATCCCCGGACGAGGACGACCTCGCACTCCGCCCGGAGCGCCGCAAGGATCGTCTCGAACGCCTCCTTCGTCTCCCGGCTCACCCGGTCGAAGGCATGGAAGATGTCCCCGTCGAGGACGAAGACCTGCGGCTTGAACCGGCTGAGGATCGCCTCGAATCGCTTGAGCAGCGTCTCCTCCTCGTGGAGGGGGAAGTGGAGCCCCTGCCGGTAGAGCGCCTCGGAAAGTCCGATGTGGATGTCGGAGACGACGCAGAGGGACTGCTCCCTGACGTAAAGCGCGCCCTTGTAAAAACCGAACCGGGAGAGGAGGTCGGCCTCCGTGACCGCGTTCATGCCGCCGCCTCGCCCCCGATGCTGCTCATCACCCGGCGCTGGAACTCGCGGAGCATCGAGAGTTTGTCCTGCGCGTAGACCGCGTCGGAGACGCCGAGCGTCGCGATCCCGAACGCGAGCGGGCTCGGGGACGCGGCGCGGGTCAGGACGACCTCGATCTCACCGGCACCGATCCCGTCGACGATCCGCCGGATATTCTCTGCCTCGAACCGGTCATCGATCACCTCCCGGTAGGTCTCCCGCATCACGGCGAAACCCGGGAGCCGTTTGGCAAACGAGATCAGCATATCGGCGCTCACCTGCTGGCGACGGGCGCTCCTTCGCTTCCCCATGTAGTTACGGAGGATCATGAACGACCGGGCCGCGTTGATCCGAAAGACCCGCTTTAAGAGCTGGGTGTCCCCGACGGCCTCTTTGAGGATCTCGCTGCACCCGTCGGCCCGGATACCCCGGAGGATGCGTGCGGGGTCGGCCCGCTTATCGAGCGGTATCGAGACCAGAAACCCGGTATCGCTGATCCCGACCGAGACGTTCGTCGTCACGTCCCGTGCGATCGTGAAGGCGACGATCCGGGAGAACCCGTCGTTGAACCGCAACCCGTAGTTGGTCATGAAGTAGTAGAGCCTGCGCTGGTTCTCCCGGTCGACCTGCTCCTCGACGACGATCCTCCCGGGCGTGGGGACGGCTTCGTCGCCCAGATAAAGCACCTGCTGCTCGAAGATCGCGCAGATGCTTCGTGCGCTGTTCTCGTCGATGGGATAATCGGCGAGGAGCTCCTCGACGATCTCTTCTGTCTCGCCCGTCTCCATCGCGCGAAGCATCATCTCCTTGAACCGGAGGACGTGCAGCCCGAGGTCGAACGAGAGGGGAAGTTTCTCGGAGAACCAGCTCGGGATCGTCGGCCGGTCGGTCGTCGGGTCGACGTAGAGTTTCCCGCCCCGGCGGTAGGCGAACCGGTAGCGCCGACCGCCGAGGACGAAGACGTCGCCCTTGTTCATCCGTTCCAGGTACTTCTCGTCCAGGTTGCCGGCAAAGACCCCGTCACGTGTGAGGACGTCGCAGGAGAACTCGTCCGGGATCGTCCCGGAGTTGAGGAAGTAGATCATCCGGGCGTTCCTCCCTCGCTTTCGCACTGTTCCGGTCTCCTCGTCGTGCCAGATCTTCGCGTAGATCCGCCGCTCCTCAAGCCCCGCGTACTCTCCGGCGAGGTAGCGGACGACGCTCATCAGGTCTTCCTCCTCGAGGTCTCGGTAGCAGTACGACCGGCGGATGACCTCGAACATCCCATCGATCCGCGCTTCCCCCTCGAGCGCCATCCCGAAGACGTGCTGCGCGAGAACGTCGAGGCAGTTCTCCGGGATGTGGATCCGGTCCACAAACCCGTTTTGCCCCTCTCGGAGCATCACCGCGCACTCCATGAGTTCGTCGCGGTCGAGGACGACGATCCGCCCCTTCACCACCTCGCCGAGGCGGTGGCCGGCCCGCCCGACCCGCTGGAGGAGCGCCGCGACGGACTTCGGGGACCCCACCTGGAGGACGAGGTCGACGTGGGGCATGTCGACCCCGAGTTCGAGCGACGTCGAGGTCGTCACCACCTTCACCCTCCCGGATTTGAGCCGCTCCTCGACGGAGAGCCTCCCCTCCGTCCCCATCGAGCCGTGGTGGCATCCCGTGTTCTCCTCCGTGTAGCACTCGGGGTAACGGACGCGGAGGTTGTGGAGGATCCGTTCGGCGCCGTTCCGGGTGTTCGTGAAGACGAGCGTATTGCTGTGTCCCTGGACAAGACGGTGGATCGTCGAGTAGAGGTGCCGCGAGAGGTCTTCGGGGGTGGTGTCGATCAGGTCGGGAACCGGGCAGAGGAGTTTCAGGTCGAACTCCCGCGCGAACCGGGTGTCGACGATCTCCACATCGCGTCCGGCGCCGACCAGGAACCGGCCGACCTCGGCGAGGGGCTCGATCGTTGCCGAGCACCCTATCCGCGTAAAGCCGCCTCCCGCTTCCTTCACCAGTTCTTCGAGCCGTTCAAGGCTCACCGAGAGGTGGACGCCGCGCTTCGAGCCCGCGAGGGAGTGGATCTCGTCGACGACGACCCACCTGACCGTCCGGAGGCTCTCGCGGAACTTCGGGGAGTTCAAGAGGATCGCGAGCGTCTCGGGGGTGATGTTGAGGATGTGCGGGGGTTTTCGCGCCATCTTCGCCTTATCCGCCCGCGAGACGTCCCCGTGCCGGATGGCGTGGCGGAGCGGGGTGTGGTCGATCCCGCGCTCGCGGGCGATCCGAGCGATCCCGTCGAGCGGCAGGCTGAGGTTCTTGTGGATGTCGTTTGCAAGCGACTTGAGCGGCGAGATGTAGAGGCAGTAGACGCTGTCTTCGAGCTCGCCTGCCCGCGCCCGGACGAAGATGTCGTCGATGATCGCGAGAAACGCAGAGAGAGTCTTTCCCGACCCGGTCGGCGAGCAGATGAGGACGTTCTTTCTCTCGTGGATGAGCGGGACCGCCATCCGCTGCGGCGGGGTGAACCGCCCGTCCAGTTCTTGTATGCACCATTCCCGTACGTTCTCGTCGAGGAGTTCGAGGATCTCCTCGTTTGAATGCCTTTCCGGCCGCTTCTCCATTCTGTTACCTCTTGTCGTCTCTTGAGTCCCGCCGTGCGCCCTCCCGCATATGGATGCGGGGAACGGCAGGCCCGAGTAATCCCTGATCTGCTCCTTATCCGGGAGAATTTACCTGCATCGATGCTGTGAGGCGTCTAATTCGGGGTATCATGCTGCAGAAGTGGTTTCTGGCAGCTGTAATCCTCCTGTTGCGGCCGGAGCGCCGTGCCGAATTTTGTATGTATTTTGCAATCATCCACAATAGGCTTTTGCATCCCCGGAAGCGATCTGCCGGGGTGAGTGGTTGATATCATGCGGGTTTATTGCGCTTAAATTTGGTTCGTTGTCTGTTTTCAGCGATATTGGATCCGCCGGGGCGATCGGGTGAAAAACCGCGACTCCTTCCCTGCAGGATGACGTTTACTTCAGACATTTTTGGTAGTTCCCGTCCCCTCTTCCGCGCCGGCTCCGTCACCCCGGGAGGAAGAGGATAGCTGCCCCCCCTCCCCGGGCGTCTGGGATATTCTAATGTAGGTTCTCGTGAAACCTAACAGTGGAATTACGATGACAAATCACCCGGTTAAGAACATGATGCGGTTGATGGCGACCAAGATCCGGACGATTGCGGACGTGATGTCCGACGACGAGATCGATACGCTCCTCGCCGAGATCCTGAACGCAAACCGCATCTATACCATGGGCGCCGGGCGATCCGGGCTTGTAGCGAAATCGTTTGCCATGCGCCTGATGCACCTCGGGCTCTCCGCATTCGTAGTCGGGGAGACCGTGACCCCGGCCATGAAGCCGGGAGACGTCATTATCGTCTTCTCCGGATCCGGCGCGACCAAGACGGTTGCGGATATCTCGGAGACTGCAAAGGAGATCGGCGGGAGGATCTGCCTCATCACCTCGAAGAAAGACTCGCGGATCGGGCGCATCGCCGACTGCATCGTCATCATCGAGAGCCAGCGGGACAAGGTGGCCGACGAGTCTGCGGAGTTCGAGATCCGGCAGATGATGGGCGAGCACAAGTCGTTCGCGCCGCTCGGCA
>DAIRGM010000010.1:0-63784 GCA_036794525.1 Methanoculleus sp. | reverse complement strand
TGGTCCCGGACGCCGTCCGGTGCAGGATGGACAAGATGGGGTTCGTCACCCCCGAGGAGGTCTGGATGAAAGGCGAACTTGCACCGCGTGTCCTCGACCTCTTCCTGGCTCCCGGGTTCGCAGAGCGGCCCTACTGGGACGCGGAGCGGGTGCTCGAGAACTACCGGGCGTTTCTCGAGGGAAAGAGCGCATACTCCACCGAGTTCTGGCGGATAGCCTGCGCGGAGATGTGGCTCCGGCAGTTTGATGCGTAGTTCCCTCTACATACTTTTTCGCAAGCGTCTCATCCACTCTCTTCCACTGTTTACAGAACACGTGGTGCCCGTTGGGTGGTGGTATTGTGCCGGAAGCATGGGGATATGCTAAAGAAGGGCGGTTCCCTGACTTGCTTCCCCGGATGCGGCTTTCCACTGGTTATCGCCATGACTGCCCCAGTCCCCGGGAGGGGGCGGGGGAGGAGCGCCGAAGGCGCGGGTGGAGTGGGGGTTTCCGAAAAGAAGTGTATACGAGTCTCCCCGGTGCCCCTCACCCTCCCTCCTCCTGCGGGCAGACCCCTCCCTTCTCCCGGAGCCCCCTCCCCGCATACGCCGCAAGCAGGACGGCGAGGATGCCGGTGACGAAGATGCCGTCGAAGATCCCCGCGCCCCCTATGGAGAGGACGGTCGGCCCGTCTGCGGTCAGCGCCGAGAGCACGTCGGGGTTCGCGAGGTTGAGGATATCGGCCCCGAGGAGGGTGCCCATCGTCCCCCCGGCGTAGGCGAGGCCCGGGGCGGTGCGGCACCCGCGGGCGAGGAGGAGCCCGGTTACGGCGCCTGCGAGAGGTGCGATGTAGAACGGCATCGTGATCCCGAGGCCCGGGACGGGCGTTGCAGCGGCGTAGGCGACGAGCGAGACCAGGACGACTGCGGCGAGGGACTTCAGCCGCGAGACCCGGCCCCGCCCGACCATCTTGAGCGTTACGAAGAGGGGGATGAGCGCTCCACCCACGTTGACCGCGATGAGATCCTCTCCTAACGGGATGAGCGGGATATCGATCAGGCTCCCGAGCAGCGCCCCTACGGTCACCAGCATCGCCTGGTAGAACCGGAGCCCGATCGACTCGAAGGCTCCCGCGGTGATGAGGAGCAGGTTAAATATGACCAGTGCCGGTATAAGGACCGCCAGCGCAACGAGGATCTGCTCCGGGCTGAAGGGAACAGGCAAGATCGCGATCGTGGACAGTTCGGTCTCCATGGGTCGGGCATACCGGACGGGGTCATGCCATAAATAGTTTAACGGCTCCGACCCCGGCGAGTTCCGGGGTCGTTCGTCCAGGTGAGGAAACTTCGACCCGCCCTGTTTCAGCGTCCGGTTAAGGGCGATTCTCACCGGCGATAAGCCAAAATCAGGGGCCAATAGTGAATAGAAACCTCAAATTACTTATTTTATATTCATTTCAGAATAGATATATTCATATGTGGGTAACCGAAAATAATGTTAAACCCGGAGTTCCTTCCTCGAATCGGATAACGGGCACCGGAGAACAACCCCCGGACGCGTATGTCGAGGTGTTTGTCGCCGGTGCAGGTTTCGAGACGGTAGGTGACCGGGAGCAACTCCGTCCTATCTGACCGGTTGCACCTACATAGAGGAGCATGACCGCCTTTACCGTTGAAGACCTTATCCTGCACCTGGAGCGGCTCCAGGCGAAGGGCCCGATCCCGTTCGACGTGAAGAGCGGAGAGATATTTGGTATCCTCTGCCCCTCCGGCCAGGACCGGCAGACCCTGCTCTCCCTCCTCATGACAGTCCTCTTTCCGGTTCCGGAATTTGCCGAGCGCTCACCGCTCGCGGTTCTCGGGGGTCTCGGGGACGTCCGGAGGAGCATGGGCATTGCCCTCCAGGAATCGGTGCTCGACCCTGCGCTGACCGGCAGGGAGAACCTGGACTTCCACGCCCGGCTGCACGGCCTGGGCGACGATCTCCGGCGGAGGAGGATCCCCGAGATCATAGACCTCTTTGGCATCGCCGGGGATGCCGATGCCGCCGTCGAGACCTACTCTCCCGCCATGCTGCAGCACCTTGAGCTCGCCCGGGCATACCTCACGCACCCGTCGGTTCTCTTCCTTGCCGAACCGACGGCCGGGCTGGACGATGCCGGGCGCCGGGAGATCTGGGGCCTGCTCCGGCGGCTGAACCGCGAACGGAAGGCGACGGTCATCTTTACGACGCACGATCTGGAAGAGGCGGAGGCGATCTGCACCCGGGTTGCCGTGGTGGATCGCGGTGAGGTCGTTGCCCTGGACGAACCGGAGACCTTCCGTGCGGTGATGGCCGTCGATGATGCCCCGCTCGGATACGATGATACCGCCTAGGTCTCCGGGCCGGCGAACCAATATCTATTTACGCCTGCGACCGCGACATGGATGCATGGCCAATTTCCGTTCTCTGTTAGTGCCTTTGTTCCTCGCCGGGAGCACTATTGCGGCCGTGCTGATCGGGGGATGCGTTGGAGACAACCCTGCTCCACAAGACCGTATCAACCGGACCGTGCCGCCGGCTGAAGCGTCTGCCCTGATCGAAGAGATGAAGCAGGATCCAACATTCGTCATCATAGATGTCAGGAGATCGGATGAGTATGCCGGGGGGCATATCCCGGGCGCAATCAACATCGACTCGGCGCACCTCTCCGAGCACCTTGAAAGCCTTGACCGGGACGGAACATATCTTCTCTGTTGCCAGCGGGGCGGGCGGAGCGCCGGCGCCCGCGAGGTGATGGAGAAGGCCGGCTTTGAGAACGTTTACGAGGTCAAAGGCGGCATGAGCGCCTGGCGGGCTGCCGGGCTCCCGGTGACCGGGGTTTGATCTTCACTCCTCCTGCTTCACGTAGGTGACGCCCTCCGGCTCCTCCGCTTCGCGGGTCTTCTACCACGGCGGTGCCCGAGATTCGGTTGAAGAGCCGCCGGTTCGAGCCCGGAGTAAAAAAGAGATTATCCTATATAACTCAGTTCTTCGCGGCCTCTAGCCTCTTCGGCTTCCTGGATCCGGGCTATGATCTGCTCCATATCCCCGGCACGCTGCTGCAGCGAGGTGTGGTCGACCTCGATCCCGGTCAGGCGGGAGAGCACCGTGAGAAGGCTCTCGGCGCTCTTCGGGTCGACGATGTAGCCGCTCGTCTCGCCCATCAGGCATATCCCCTCGATCCCCCGCGCCTTGCCGAGGCCGAGCAGGAGGCCCGAGGCCCCCACGATCATCCCGCCGCTCCCGACGTTCTCAAACGACCCGCCGGACGCCTCTACCTCGGGGCGGAGATGCTCCATGTTGACGGCCGAAAAGACCTTCGGGTTCTCGACCAGGTGGCCGACACCGTAGCCGCCGAGCGCGTATATCCGCCCGACACCGAGGTCTTCGGCGATATCGAGGTAGTGCTCCGCGAGGATGTAGTGCCCCTCTGCCGAGTTGCTCTGGACGTCGCCCACGAGAAAGAGGGCCGCCCTGCCGTCCTTCTCGTAGCGATAGATCTCGTTGCTGGCGAGGTGGGTGATGCCCCGCTCGTCGACGATCACCTGCGGCGGGAAGTGGGGAGAGGAGATCTCCCCTATCTTCTCGGCACCGAGCTCGTGGATCAGGTGGTCGGCGACGAGTTTTCCCACGTGCCCTATGCCGGGCAGACCTTCGATCAGGATCGGGGCGTCGATATTCTCCTCCCGCAAAAAGGTTACTCTGGCGTGTTCCATCTGCGTACGGCCCTCCTGTAGATACCGTACCTGTCCTCGGGTGAAAAACGTGCCGGGTGGGCCGGCCGAGACGGCCGGCCGCAGACCGGGCAGATATCCGAGAGCGTGTATCTCCGGTCGTGCAGACAGCGGCGAATGCGGCTGCTCATATTTTTTATCCGGCCTTCTGCTTCCGGATAAACTTGCCGGAGCCGCCGGCCCGCTCGACCACGCCGACGGCGGCGCTTGCCGCCTTCTCGATCGCCTTCTCGGCTTCCTTATAATCGGGGGCAGTCACTTTTATCCGATATTTCGGGGCTCCGACGTAGATGAGTTCGATCTCCACATCCTCGACCTTCGGCTGCGCACTCCGGAGCGCCCGGCGGATCACGTTGACGCCGTCGGGCCGGTACGACGTCAGGACAAGGTGCCCGGTGATCGTCACCCTCGAGACCTTCACGTTCTCGTTCGCGACGGTGATGAGTGCCGCTTCGACCGGCCCATCCAGGTTCAGTTTATCTGCTGCCTCGCCGCCGGTGGTGACGATATCCTCAAAGGCCGGGTAGAGCTGGCCGTATTCACGGAAGATCGCCTCCTCGATGACCTTCCTGTCCACGCCCGATGCCTCAGCGGCGAATCCGACCCATTTCGTGGCCTTCTGTTCGTTCTTCCACTCGTGAACCTTTTCGCGCCGCTGGTGCTCGTTTACATCTTTTAACGAGAGATCGATGTGGCCGCGATCGGGGTCGACGTTCAGGACTTTGCAGACGACCTTCTGTCCTTCTCTTACGAAGTCCCGGATATGCTTGATCCAGCCCCGCGCTATCTCGGATATCGGTATGAGCCCTCTCCGCTCGTTGTACTCGTCCAGGGTCACGAACGCCGCAAAGTCCTTGACGTCCGCGACCGTGCAGACAACGAGTTCTCCTTCTTCGGGCCACTCTCTCTCGTTCATGCAATTATCACTCAAGTACTGTCAGTATCTCAGCTTTTATATCAGCTTTCCCGCCGTGGGGCTCTGCAAGGATACGCCCGCAGACGGTGCACTCCACGATGGTACTCGCTCTCTCAAAGACTACCTGTTCGTTCTCGCAGTCGGGGCACTTTACCCGGAGGAATGTGCTCCTGTTCTCTCTGTTTACCCGGACCATACCAACTCACTCCGTAAGCTCGAATTTACCGATCCTGAATCCCGGCCGGAGGTGCGCCTTGCCGCAGACCGTGCACCGGTATCTGACGTTGATCTTCTTCGTCGGCTTGTCGCCGCCGGGCACCTTATTGAACTTGCCCATGTTGCCCACTGTGCTCCTGCGTGCCTTCTGGCGGTCGATCCAGTTGAAGTGGCGCACTTTGCCCTTCTTTACCTTCACGACTTCGTGAACCTGGTGGTTCCTGCAGAACGGGCAGTATGTCTTGAATTTTGACGGCATTTTCATAATAGTAACCTCTATTCAACAGATTCGAGTACCTATATCACTTGTTAAGCCTAATATTTAAGGCTATGTCGTGCTCGCAGAGCACGTCTGCATTGTTTTCCGGCAGGGTGACGATATCCCCCATCTTCAGGACGTACGTCCTGCCGTCCATCCCCATGAACGACTCCACATCGGAGCGGATGTGCACGAGGGCGTAGGGCGGCCGGGCGGGACGGGAGGCGGGAGCCGCGGGTGCTCCCCGTGGTTCCGGCAGCCCCTCGCCCTCTTCGGTTCGGTCGGCCGCGGCCACGCCGTCGCCGACGAACGGGGCCGCCTCGCCGTAGACGAGCGCCTCCCGGCACTCCTCGATGGCGTAGATGATCCGCTCGTACATCACCCGCTCCTCCGGGAGCATCTTGCGGGCCTCATCCTTGCTGGCGTACTGCCCCTCCGCCTGCTGGAACGCAAGGTCGAGAACCTGCCGGGTCCTGACCGAGAAGATCTCCTGGACAGTCTCGGTGACGCTCCCTATCTCCTCGATGATCAGGCTCCCCGTCCGGTTCTCCAGGGGGTTTTTGAGGTCGTAGTAGTCTGTCTTGCGCTTCTCGACGTACTCCCGGGCATCGTCGTAGAGGCCGGGCTCGATGTAGGCGAGCCGTCCCGAGTGCTGCATATCGAGCAGCATCTGGCGGAGTTTCTCCAGGAGATCGATGGCCATCATGCACCCCCGGCTATCTCCGCCATGCCCCGGCAGCAGAGGAAGATCGCGAGCGCTTCGGGGACGTTCTGGACCCCTGCGTTGAGCGAGTAGGTGTTCCCGAGCAGGGACGTGGTGAAGGCTGCCTTCAGATCGACCCGCACGTCGCGGTCGCCGAAGACCACGGCGTCCACGAGGGGATCGAACTGTGCGAAGTCCCGGAGATCGAGCGGCACGACCCGCATCCCGCTGCCGCCGTGCAGCGACCCCGGCGTCCGGATCAGCCGCTTGATATCGGTCGTGACCGGTTCGTCCGCACGCGCCCCGGCGTCCCGGAGCCTCTTCTCGAAGTCGGGTGCGGCCGTGATCGCCCGGACGACCCGATCTTTGAGGAGGTCGCCCGGGGCTCTCGCGGCGAGGCTCTTGATGTTCGCGAAGAACTCCGCGGCCGTTCGTTTCCCGATACCGTCGAGCCCGGAGAGGTACGCCGTCGCCTCTGCCGGGTCGCGGGCCGCAAGCCCCGAGAGATGGGCACGGAGAGCCTCCATGTAGCGCCGCCGCCACCCGGTCTCGCCGCCCGCCGGCGTGAAGAGCGCGGCTGGATCGAGCCCGATGCCGCAGACGTAGTCGACGATCTCGCGCCGCTCCTGGCTGCTCCATCCCCGGACGGCGATCTCGGTGACGTGGATATGGTAGCCGCGCCCCCCGGAGAAGGCGACCCGGATCTGGCTCCTGGCAAACCCGAGTTCGTCGGTCAGCATCGCGAGCAGTTTCTCCGTCTCCTCCTTGACCCGCGCAAGCATCATAGCGTAGGGGCCGCGGACGATCTGGTCGGCGTCGAGATCGAAGATGAGGTCGGCGCCCGCCCAGTGCTTCTCGTTCATCGTCGGCGCCGACGGCGTCTGGTAGTAGGCCGTCGAGTAGTAGACGTGCGCGGGGACCAGGTTTTTCACGTATGCGCCGAGTTCCAGCGGGTCGGAAAACGCCATGTGCCGCCGCATCCGGACTTCGGCAGCGTCGAAGAAGACGAATCCCCATTCGCGTTGCTCGAGGGAGGACGGAACGGTGAGGTTCTGCCGCTGGTAATACTCGGCAAACCTCTGCTTCACAAACTCGAGTGTCGCGGGTTTCATGGGAACGTCTTGATCATATATGGCCCCACTCGTTCATATCCCTGTTTCCTGTAGTAGGGCCGCACCCCGACACCGCTCATCACCGCGAGTCGGCGGTAGCCGTGACCGCGTGCCTCCTCTTCGGCCGCGGAGAGGAGGGCGCTGCCGAAACTGCGGTGCTGCCACTCGTCGGCGGATGCCGGGGCACTGATCGGCACCACGCTCCCGTAGACGTGGAGCTCGCGCAGGAGTGCGGCATCCGCGAGTTCGTCGCGGAAGGGTCTGTGCGGGAACCTGAGCCGGGCAAACCCGACGAGGGCGTCCTCTGAGCCCGCCTGGATGAACCGCTCCTCCCCGCCGCACGCCCGGTAAACCAGGGTCGAGACCGCCACTTCCCCGGGTTCGGGCACCCTCCCTACCTCGCGGCAGCGGATGCACCGGCAGCGGAGCCCCCGCTCATGGAGCCGCGCCTCCGCGAGCTGGCGGAAGTTGCTGTGCCGTGAGCCCGCGACGATCAGTTTTGCCGGGATGTCGCGCTGGATCCGCTGGAGGCGGACGTACTCCGGGAGGAGGGACTTCGCGTAGGCGACAAGATCGATCAGTTCCTCCTCGGTGTAGGGCTGGTACTCCCCCCGCTCCCAGAGCGCCTCGATCTCTGAGCCCGGCGTCACCAGGGTCGGGTAGATCTTCAGGAAGTCCGGCCGGAACCGCTCATCGGCGAAGAGTTCCCGGAACATCTTCCGGTCGTCTTCTATCCTCGCCCCGGGGAGGTTCGGCATCATGTGAAACCCGACCTTTAGCCCCGCGTCCCGCAGAAGGCAGTTCGCCGCGACCGAGTCCGCGACCGCGTGGCCGCGGCGGTTGTAGTCGAGGATCCGGTCGTCCAGGTGCTGGACGCCGAGTTCCACCTTGGTCACGCCCATCGCCAGCATCCGGTCGATATGCTCCTGTCGGCACCAGTCCGGCCGCGTCTCGAAGGTCGCGGCGACGCAGCGGACGCGTGCCGACTCGTTCGCGGCAAAGACGGCGTCGAGATCGGGCGGCTCCTGCGCCGTTCCCGCCTGCGGGTAGTCGTTCATTGCCTGGACGGCGGCCCCGACGAACCACTCCTGGTACTCGGGCGGGCGGGCGGTCATCGTCCCGCCCATCACGATCAACTCCGCCTTGTCGACGTGGTGGCCGAGCGCCTCGAACTGCCCGAGGCGGGCCTGCACCTGGGCGTAGGGGTCGAAGGCATGCTCTCTTGCCCGGAGCGCCGCGGGCTCCTCCCCCGTGTAACTCTGGGGGGAGGCAAAGGGGTGCTCCGGTCCGCCGGGGCAGGGGAGGCATTTGCCGTGGGGGCAGGGGTGGGGCGAGGTCATCACCGCAACGGGCGCCACCCCGGAGATCGTCCGGGTGGGTTTCACCTGGAGGATCGGCCGGAGCCGCTCGCGCTCATCGGGTGTGGCTGCGGCGAGGATCGCGGAGTTCTTGGGCATGTTCCCGCCGTGCTCGCGGCAGACCCCGAGTTTGATCCTCTGGACGTCGGCAGCATCCCCGGTAGAAAAGAGGCGGGAGATGATCTCCCGGAGCGTATCGGTATCGTTCATCGTTTAGTGTTCGGTTGCAATACGTTCGGACTGATAATCAGCGTGGTATTCGATGTAAGGATTGTGATTTTCCCGGATGTGGTGGATGAGCTCGCCCCCGAGCGTTAGAATTGCTTTTTTGTGAGTGATCTTGTTCTTATGGATATGGACGGGGGAGATGTGGAGAGCGTTATACTGGCCGGTCGGGACATCCTCTCCCGTCGTGCTTTCGTAGTACTTTTTGATGTGGACTAATAGCATATGTAAGTGGAGTAGCTCTTCCTTTTGCACGATGTCACCTTTCCTCGAAAGAATACTACTTTCCGCGGGTAGATATAATTTGTTGGTGATCTTTTTATATGCACAAGATGCGGGCGGTCGGAGCGCTCGTAGGGCTCGCAATCGGCGATGCTCTGGGCGCGCCTCTGGAAGGCCTTCCGCCGGCTCCGTTCGCGGTAACGGAGATGGTGGGAGGCGGGATTCACGACGTCGATATCGGCCAGTATACCGACGACACCCTCCAGGCGTCAGCCCTGGCGCAGACCCTTATCGAGTGCGGCGGATTCGACCCGGCGGAGTTCGCCCGCCGCCTGGTTCTGGTCTACCACGCCCACCCGGAGTTCTTCGGGCCGACGTCCCGTGCCGTCCTCGATCTCGTCGATGAAGGCGTCGCACCCACCGTCGCCGCAAGGATGGCGCACGAGGCGAGGGGCGGGAGCCGGAGCAACGGGAGCGTCATGCGCGGCATCCCGGTCGGGATCTTCTACCTGCCCGGGGAGGTGCGGGAGGCGAGCCTCGCCGCGTCCCGCGTGACGCACTTCGATCCCGTCGCGGGCGAGGCCTCGGCGTTCGTCAACCGGATGGTCAGCGGGATCTGCCGGGGAGAAGAGGTTCCTGTGGCCTTCGCCCGGGCGCTTGCTGCCTGCAAGGACCGGGAACTCCTCGGGCTCCTTGAGGATTACCGGGCGTATCCGCCGGAACCGTCGCTCGATGCCGTCCTCTGCACCCACTGCGCCGTCAGGGTCTTCATGGATGCCGTCTCCTTCCGCGAAGCGGTGGTCACGGCGGTCAACCTCGGGGGCGACGCCGATACCGTCGGCGCGATCGTCGGCGGACTCGCCGGGGCGCGGTACGGGTGCGAAGCGATCCCTCCTTCGTGGCTCGCCGCGCTCCGCGACCGGGAGGAGATCATCGATCTCGCCCGGCGGCTCTGTGCGGCGAGCCGGGCGTAGGGCTCGGGGAACCTGATGGTTCTCTAGCCATTCAACGGGGAAACATCCCGGCGCAGTGGATAGCGGGACTATGTCATGCGGGGCGGGATTGACAGGAGCTCTAGCCGGGCGCTTGTAACCCCCACCCCGCCCGGCCTTCGGCCCGCCCGAGGGGCGGGGGCAGTGCATGGCGATATCCCCTCGAAAGCCGTGGCTTGCAACCGCTGACTCTCACGATTGGTCTCCCCGCGATGGGTCGACGCATCCGCTCCTGAGCGAAAAATATGCCCCGGCCTCAGATCGGCCGGAGTTCCACCAGTTTCAGCGCCCGGCCGCGCTCGCAGACGTCGGGGGCGTTGCCGAGAACCTCCCCGACGACGTACTTCTCCCCCTCGATGACGCCGTCGGGACGGCAGAGCGGGTAGCTCCGGCACCCGATTCTCGGACAGGAGAACTCGTAACTGACCTTAGAGTTTGCTATCGCCATATCGGCACCGATCAGCGCGATGACGGGGGCCTCCATGACGTCGACCGCGATCACCGCCTCGTGGTGGACAGGGCAGTCGTGGCGGGTGTTCGTGCGGACGGCGGCGACGCGGTACTTCCTGCCTCGCTGCAGGTTGTGGCAGGCCTTACGTACCCTGCATTTCTCGCACTCCGTGCACGAATCGCCCTCGTAGACAAAATCAAGCCCCTGCTTCGCGAGTTTCGCCCCGATCAACGTCACCTTTGTCTTCACGTTCACCATCCCTCCTCACTCCCGGTAGAGCATCTTCACGAGATCCCGTGCCGACTCCTCGGTCAGTCCCATATCCAGTATGGTGAACCGTTCCGGCCGGATCGTCCGTGCGGCAAGCAGCGCCGCAACCGCCGTCTCGTCGTCGACCCCGATCTCGGCCGGGGTCGTCGGTGCGCCGATCTTCTTGAGCGAGTCGCGGATCCCTTCCCAGTCCCCGCCATGGAGGTACATCGTGATGATCGCCCCGATGCCGCACTTCTCCCCGTGGAGGCCCTTCCCCGGCGCGAGCCGCTCGAGCGCATGGGAGAACTTGTGCTCGCCGCCGCTCCCGGGCCGGGACGACCCCGCGATGCTCATCGCGACGCCTGAAGAGACCAGCGCCTTCGTCACGAGCCAGGCACCCTCCTCGGAGTGGGGTTTGATGAGGTCGGCGTTCTTAAAGAGGATCTCGGCGGTCATCCGGGAGAGGGTCAGCGCGTACTCCGAGAGCGGTTCGCACCGGAGACGGTGGGAGAGTTCCCAGTCGAGGATCGCGGTGTAGTTCGCGATGATGTCCGCACACCCGGACGCCAGCAGCCGGTGGGGCGCCGACGCGATGACGGCGGTGTCGGCGACGACGGCGATGGGGGGCTCGGCCGCGAGCGAGACGTTCCCGTCGGCGGTCGGCACCGAGGCACGCGACGAGGCGATCCCGTCGTGCGACGCGGCGGTGGGGATGCTGATGAAGTGGCGGTCGGTGTTATAGGAGGCGATCTTCGCGATATCGATGATCCGGCCGCCGCCGACGCCGACGACGAACCCTGCCGTTGCCGCCGCCGCCTCGGCCTTCCTGATCGTCTCGATGGGATCGTCCTCGCCTGCGGCGAACGTCGCGATGTCGTAGGAGCCGGAGAGGAGCGCTTCGACCCTCTTTCCGGCGACGTCCCGTGTCCTCTCTCCCGATACGATGAGCACAGAGTCGCCGAGGGCAAGGTCTTCGCAGACAGCCGGGATCTGCTCGATGACGTCGTGGCCGATGACGACGTCGCGGGGGAGCTGCATCCACTTCGACTTGTCGAAGACCTTGGTTCTGAGTAGGTTTATGCGGTCTGCGCTCATTTAGATCAACAATGATTAGGGAGTTCCTCTACAAATACTACATCGATCCTATCCGTTACGGCGGGGCGTATACGCTTGTCGATACGTTGACCTATGCCCTGATCCTCATTGTAGCGGTCTATATCGTCTATCGGGGTCTCAGGCGGTATGGGATCGCCGTTGACGAGGAACTGGTGCTTGCAACCATGCCGTTCGTCGTCCTCGGGGGACTTCTCCGGGTCGTCGAGGATACCGGGATGATAACCTCCGACTTCCGTTTCCTCCTGATCACGCCCCTGATCTTCTTTACGATCTTCGGTATTGCGATACTATCTCTCTTTGCCGGGAAACTTGCGGAGAATGCCGGCCTCGTCGCCCGCTACAGCCGCTTCTACGGCGGTGCGGGGGTCGTCGCCTGTCTTCTCGCCATAGCGGCGCTCGTCTGGTTCGGCCTCACCGAGACGACGATCGCGCTCGACGTCCTCGCGGTCATCCTGGCACTCGCCTCCGTTACGTCGCTCGCCCTCTGGGGATTTCTCGTCTACGTGCTGAAGTGGGACTACGCCTCGAACATCCTCTACAAACTCCTCATCTTCGGCCATATGCTGGACGCGAGCGCCACGAGTTACGGGATCGATATCCACCCCGTCCACTACGTCGAGCAGCACGTCGTGGGCGGAGCCCTGATCGATGCGACCGGAACCGCCTTCTCGATGTTCCTCCTGAAACTCGCGGTGCTCGTCCCCGCCATCTACATCCTCGAGATGTACCGGCGCGAAGGAAGCCCCGGTCTCTGGCATCTCATCCTGCTCGCCATGATCGTCGTCGGGATGGCGCCGGGGATCCGCGACATGGTACGGATGGTGCTCTATGTCTGAGACGTCGCTTGCCCGGTCAACAGGCCTCGCGACCATCTTCTTCGCCGTCGCGATCGCCATCGGCGTCGCTGCCGTGGCCCGCGACCCGGAGACCGGTGCACAGGCCGCGGCCCTCTTTGCCGAGCAGGTGGTAGGCGATCTCCTCTCCGACCCCCCGGCGGTCCTTGCGGGGAAACTCTTCCTGAACAACCTCGTCGCCTGCCTCCTCCTCTTCCTCGGGGGAGCCTCTCTCGGGGTGGTCACGATGCTGATCCTCTCGGTCAACGGCCTTCTGATCGGCGCGATAGCGGAACTCGTGCGGCAGCAGCAGGGCATGCTCTTCATTGCGGCGGCGCTCGTCCCCCACGGCATCTTCGAGATCCCGGCCTTCCTCATCGCGGGAGGCCTCGGTCTCCTCCTCGGGAGGGGGCTCATCGACGAATGGCACGGCACGGCCGATGCGGCCGCGGAAGCCCGGCCTCTCGCCCGGCTCTTTCTCCGGCTGGTCGTCCCGCTCATCGCGGTCGCCGCGGTCGTAGAGGCATTTATTACGCCGGCGATCCTAGGTATGATAGCTTAATCAACAGGTTTTGAGGTACGAGTCGGATGGACGAAGATACAGGAGCACTTCCCCGGAAAGAGAACTTTTCCGAGTGGTACAACGAGATTCTCTGGCGAGCCGAGATCATGGACGTCCGCTACCCGGTCAAGGGGCTGTACGTCTGGTACCCCCACGGGTTCGGCATCCGGAAGCGTGCGTACGGGATACTCCGCGACCTGATGGACCGCGACCACGCCGAGACGATGTTCCCGCTCCTCATCCCGAAGACCGAGTTCATGAAGGAGGCCGAGCACATCAAGGGCTTCGAGGACGAGGTCTACTGGGTCACCCACGGCGGCACGAACGAGCTCGATGTGCCGCTCGCCCTCCGCCCGACGAGCGAGACCGCCATCTACCCGATGTACTCCCTCTGGATCCGGTCGCACACGGATCTGCCCCTGAAACTCTACCAGATCGTCAATACGTTCCGCTACGAGACGAAGCATACCCGCCCGCTCATCCGTCTCCGGGAGATCACGTCGTTTAAAGAGGCGCATACCGTCCACGCGACGCGGGAGGAGGCGGAGGCGCAGGTCGAGGTCGCGCTCGGCCTCTACCGGGAGTTCTACGAAAACCTCCGCGTCCCGGTGATCATCTCGCGCCGCCCGGCCTGGGACAAGTTCCCCGGCGCCGACTACACCATCGCGGTCGACACCATCATGCCTGATGGGAAGACCCTCCAGATCGGGACGGCGCATATGCTCGGCGACCACTTCTCCCGCACCTACGACATTACCTATGAAGACGCGAACGGGGAACGGCAGTACGCTTACCAGACCTGCTACGGCATCTCCGAGCGGTCGATTGCGGCCACGATAAGCGTCCACGGCGACGACAAAGGGCTTGTGCTGCCGCCGGATGTTGCACCGATCGAGATCGTCATCGTGCCGATCATCGTCGGGAAACGGCGCGACGAGGTGCTTGCGTCGGCCGCGGCGCTTGAAACGGAGCTCCGCGACGCCGGGTTCGCCGTGAAGCTCGATGCCCGGGATATGCGGCCGGGCGCGAAGTACTACCACTGGGAGATGCGCGGCGTCCCGCTCCGGGTCGAGGTCGGGCCGCGGGACATCGACGCGAACACGGTCGTCGCCGTCACCCGCACGGGCAAAAAGACCACGCTCGACCGCCGGGGCGTCGTCGAAGGGATCAACTCCGTCCTTAGAGCGTTCGGGGAGGCTCTCTCGCAGGCGGCGAAGCAGGCGATGGCCGAGCGGATAACCGCTGCCGCGACGCTCGAGGAGGCCGCTGAAGCGGTGAAGACCGGGGTTGCGGTCGTCCACTGGTGCGGGTCGCAGGAGTGCGCAGAAAAGATTGAGGCGGCGGTGGATGCAAGCGTCCTCGGTTCCGAGATCCGCTCAGACCTGATCGCCGTCTCGGACGGCCCGTGCATCGCCTGTAAAGGCGAAGGCACGTCCGCCCTGGTTGCCCGGACCTACTGATCAGCAGGACGGGCAGGTATACGTTTTTACGTGTTCGGGGGCCGCGAGGTCTCCCGAGATTACGGCTTTCCCGCCCAGGATGAATATTCTCCCGCACTTTTCACATCTCTTCGGGAGCAGCCGTTCCCAGCGGCTCATCGGAACTTCCAGAGTGAACTGCATCTTCTCCGCGTCGGCGGGATTGCACTGGGTGAGCTCCTCGTACCGGGAGAGGATCTGCATGACCTGGAGGGGGTTTGCTCCCTCACTGCAGAATCGCTTGAAGACATAAAATTGGAAGATCATCCACCCGAGGTCGGAGCGCTCTATGGTCTCCTCATATTCGCTGCACGTTCCGTCGTCTTCATCGAGGGAGTACCCGCAGAGGGGGCAGCGCCCACCCACGAGTTCGTCCAGGAAGACCTCTTCATGGCAGCTGGGACAGGTGGTGTGGGGGGTATGCATTCTGGAAGTCATGTTTATACTGGCCTCATACCTCTTACTCTTCCAGAGACACCGGGCGCGGGGCTTCGTGCCTTCCGGAAGCATTCCACGCGAGATGCGCGATCTCTACGATTTTCGTGAGGTTTATTACGTATTGCGCTCGGGGTGCTCTTATACGTGTCGAATGTGGCGCGTGGATCCGCCTGCTCACGGGGCCGGAACCTGCCGCGATCCCTGTCTCCTGCAAACACGGATGCTAACAAATCAACCGTGTTATCTCGATCCGGGCCATCGACATAGAATTTTTATAGGTTGTCGTGGCACTTTGCGCGCATGGCATCCCCCGCGGCATCAGAAGTCTACGTCATCAATGCATCCGATCGCCACCGTGCCGTCGAGGCGCTCTGGCGCGAGATCGGTCTCTCCTCCCTCGACGGAAAGGCCGTTGCGGTCAAGGCGAACTTCAACAGCGACGATCCGTTCCCCGCGACGACCCATCCCGATATGCTGGAGGCGATCCTTTCGCAGGTCCGCGACGCCGGCGCCCGGTCGTTCGTGCTCGGCGAGCGGAGCGGGATGGGGGAGACCGCCCGGGTGCTGAAGAACCGGGGCGCCGCCGCTGTAGCGGCCCGGGTGGGTGCGGAGGCGGTGGTGCTCGATTTGCTTCCATCGGAGGGATGGGAGGCGATCCCGCCGGACGGCCTTCACTGGGAGCGCGGGTTCCTGGTCGCCCGGCTCTTCCGGGAGGCCGATGCAGTGGTCCAGACCTGCTGCCTGAAGACGCACCGGTTCGGCGGCCACGTCTCCCTTTCCCTGAAGAATATGGTCGGAGCGGTGGCGGAGAAGGACCCGGGGGACGGCTACAACTACATGGCGGAGCTGCATTCGTCGCCGCACCAGAGGAGGATGGTCGCCGAGATCAACGGTTTCCTCCCCTGCGGCGTCGCCATCATGGACGCGACGGAGGGGTTCTCGACCGGGGGGCCCGAGCGGGGCAACCGTATCGCCCCGAACGTCATCCTCGCGAGCACCGACCGGGTCGCCCTCGACGCCGCCGGTATCGCGCTTCTCCGGCACTACGGTTCGACGCCGGAGGTGATGCAGGGCCGGATATTTGCAATGGATACCATCGCCAGGGCTGCGGAGCTCGGGATCGGCGTTACGTCGGCACAGGATCTCCGGCTCGTCGCGCTCGACTCCGAGAGCAAAAACCTCGTCCTCGATATGCGGCGGATCCTCGACGAGACCGCCTGAGGTTTAGAAGAAGAGGTGTTCGAGCAGGATCCGTAGACCGATCGCGACAAGGATTATACCACCGACGATGCCGGCCTTCTCCCCCATGATATGGCCGAACGCGCTCCCGAGGAACACGCCTGCGGCGGAGAAGGCGAAGGTGACGACACCGATCATGATTGCGGGTGAAACGATCGGGGTATCCAGCACGGCAAACGAGACGCCGACGGCGAGGGCGTCGATACTTGTTGCGACGGCGAGCACCAGAAGGGTGGCCGTCCCGCTCTCGAACCGGACGCTCTCGCCGTCCCCACGCACCGCCTCGGCGATCATCTTCCCGCCGATCAGGACGAGCAGCAGGAAGGCGATCCAGGGGCCGTAAGTCCCGACGAACGAGGCGAGCCCCATCCCCCCGAGCCACCCGAGAACCGGCATTCCCGCCTGGAACCCGCCGAAGAGCGCTCCGGCAACGACGGCCCACCGGAGCCGCTCCTCCCGCAGGCCGGCGCCTCCGCTGATCGAGACCGCAAATGCATCCATCGCAAGCCCGACGGCGATGAGAAGAGTCGTCGCGAACTCCATTCCTCCCGGATATTGGAGACGGACGGGGATAACGGTATGGCCCGGCGGTTGATATAAAACGCTGGAGTGCCCTACCGATACGGAGAGATGATGGAGATGAGCACGCAAACGATCGGCCTCATCCAGACGGCGGTGAGCGAGGACCCCGACCGCAACCTGGAACGCACCTTTGAAGCGGCGAGAGCGGCGATCACGAGGGGTGCGCGGATCCTCTGCCTGCAGGAACTCTACCGTGTCCCCTACTTCCCGCAGTACGAGGGGAGAGACGCTTCCCGCTACGCCGAGACGATCCCGGGGCCGTCGACCGAGGCCTTCGCGGCGCTTGCCCGGGAGCACGGTGTCGTGATCGTCGTGCCGGTCTACGAGCGGACTGAGACGGGCGGATACTACAACACCGCCGTGGTGATCGATGTTGACGGTCGGCTCCTCCCTTCCTACCGGAAGGTGCACGTCCCTTACGACCCGCTCTTCTACGAGAAGGACTACTTTCAGCCCGGCGACCGCTACCGGGTCTACGACACCCGGTACGGCAAGATCGCCGTGCTCATCTGCTACGACCAATGGTTCCCGGAGGCCGCACGGGCGGTTGCGCTCATGGGGGCAGAGATCATCTTCTACCCGACCGCCATCGGGAGAATCGCGGGCGAAGAGCCGCCCGAGGGCGACTGGCGCGAGGCGTGGGAGACGGTGCAGCGCGGCCATGCGATCGCAAACAGCGTCCACGTCGCAGCCGTCAACCGGGTGGGGAGCGAGGGTGATATCCGGTTCTTCGGGAGTTCGTTCGTCGCCGACGCGTTCGGAAACGTCATCGCCCGGGCAAGCGAGACCGACGAAGAGGTCCTCGTTGTTGAGGTCGACCTTGCAGGAAACGAGGCCGTCCGGGAAGGGTGGGGGTTCCTCCGGAACCGGCGCCCGGAGACCTACCGGCCGCTCGTCCGGAGGCTCCTGCCGGGCGTGGCCCCTGCAGCCTCCGGCTACCGCATGCCGGCGGAGTGGGAGCCGCACGACGCCGTCTGGCTCTCCTGGCCCCACGACCGCGAGACGTTCCCCGACCTTGCCGGCGCGGAGCGGGCCTACGTCACGATCATCGCGGCGCTTCAGGGTTCCGAGACCGTCAACCTCCTCGTCACCGGCAAGAAGATGCGCACCCGCGTCGAGGCGATGCTGGAGGAGGAGGACGTCGATACGTCCGGCGTCCGGTTCCATCTTGTTGATTACGCCGATGTCTGGTTCCGGGACTACGGGCCGACGTTCCTTCTGAACAAAAAGTCCGGGGACATCGCGATGGTGAACTGGACGTTCAACGCCTGGGGGGGGAAGTACCCCGAACTGATGGAGGATACCGGGATCCCGCTCGTCATGAACCGCGAGATGGGACTCCCCCTCTTCACCCCCGGGATCGTCCTCGAGGGCGGCTCCATCGAGGTGAACGGGTGCGGCACGGTGATCACGACGGAGGCCTGCCTCCTGAACCCGAACCGGAACCCGCACCTCACCCGTGAGGATCTCGAAGCCTATCTGGAGGGCTACCTCGGCGCCGGCCACGTCATCTGGCTGAAGCAGGGTATCGCCGGCGACGATACCGACGGCCACATCGACGATATCGCCCGGTTCGTGAATCCGACGACGGTCCTCTGCGCGGTCGAGGAGAACGAGGACGACGAGAATTACGCCGCCCTGCAGGAGAACTACGAGATCCTTGTGGCATCGACCGACCAGGACGGCAACCCCTTAACGGTCATTCCCCTTCCCATGCCGGGGAGGGTCGGGGGCGCGGAGAGGCTGCCGGCGAGTTACGCGAACTTCTACATAGGAAACACCGTCGTGCTGGTGCCGGTCTTCGGGCACCCGAACGACAGGGTTGCCGTAACCCGGATCCGGCAGGCCTTCCCCGGCCGGAAGGTCGTCGGGATCGACTGCACGGCGATGGTCGCGGGCTCCGGCGCGATCCACTGCGTCAGCCAGCAGCAGCCGTCGCCGGGGAGAGCCGGAGCACGGCCGGAATAAGAAGATCGGTTGCCGTGCTCCTGCCCCCCGGACCGGAGGCTATGGGTTCTGCCCCTCCCCCTCCTCGACCGTTTCTTCTCCCTGCCGGCTCTTCTTCCGGTGGTTCCTGATGGACGAGAAGGGGAACTTCACCATATCCCGAAGACCCCCTGCCGGGGAGAAGTTCTGCATATCCCGCCTGACCCCGGCGATCAGTTCGTCGACGACCTCCTGCTCCTTCGCCTCCCCCTCCTCCTGCACCACCGCGAGGCGGTGGAGGGAGTAGAGTCCGAGGAGGAAAGCGAACAGGAAGAAGAACTCCCACTGCTGCAGGTCGAGGGTGACAAAGACGAGTTCTCGCACCGGGTCTTTCCAGATCAGGGTCCAGATGAGTTCTCGCTCGGCAAAGAAGTCCACGAAGAGCCCGCCGAGGATCGGCGCGACGCCGGCGGCGACTGAGTTTGCAAAGGTGCTTGCCGCAAGGTAACTGGTCGCCTGACCCTTTGGGGCCAGCTTCAGACCGATGTTTCCCGAGGCGAGCGAGACCCCCGCAAGTGAGATTCCCATCAGGATGTGAATGAGGATGAGGAGCGGATAGGTCAGGATGTAGACATCCGGGAGCGTGACGAACATCCATGCGAAGATCGCGAGCATGAAGAGCGGGCCGCTCACGGCGAGAACCGATTTGTTGGAGAACCGGTCGGAGACCCGGCCCCACGACCGGTAGAAGACGATGTTCATGACCTGGCTCCCGACGCTGAGGGCGACGACGAGCGAGATATCGAGGCCGATCCTCTGCAGCATGTAAACCGTGAAGAATGGCGACGCGAGGTTGACGGCAAAGTTCCACGAACTGAGGAAGATGACCAGGTTCCTGAAGTTGAGGTCCGCAAAAGGCTTTCGGATGACGGCGAACAGGCCGTCCTCCCCTTCTTCGACGACCATCCGGGGCTCGGGAGTGCGGGCGAGGAAGGTGATCCCGACGAGCCCTGCAATGAGCCCGAGGAGGAAGAGGGCGGAGTAGCCGTAGGCGGCGAGGTCGGGAAAAGCGATATCCCACGAGTCGATGAAGAAACCTGCGGCGAGGCTGACGACGAGCGCGATCCCCGTGGAGAGGGTCAGCCGGTGGGAGAAGAACTCCCCGAGCCGGTCCTGCGGTATCAGGTCGCGCATCCAGGAGTTCCAGCCGCAGTGTGAGATCGCCGAGAACGACGCGTAGAGGGCAATCGAGGCGATGAGCGCGATCACTCCCTGCCCCGGCGAGAGGAGGAAGGGTATCAGGATGATGGGTATCCAGCAGAGCCGCGCCGCGAGCGATGCCGCCACCACCACGAGTCGCCTTATCCTGATGCGGTTGACGATGTAGATAGCGGGTATCTGCAGGAGTTCTGCGAGCGGCGGGATGGCTGCGAGCAGGCCGATGACGGTGTTCGACGCCCCGAGCTGGAGGGCGAAGGCTACGAGGAAGATGCCGCTGGTCAGCGTCGCCATCGCCTGGGTGGCAAGGCCGTCCCGGATGACGAGTTTCAGGCCGTGCTCGACCTCTTCGGCCGCCAGGCTCTCTTCTGGCTCGAAGATCCTGCGCCGCCTGCGTCCTCTCGTTCTGCTCAAGAAATCGGTCACCTCGCTGGATCGCCCGCGATAGCAGACACCGGTGCGGGCGATTATTCGAGCCCAGTTGTATAAAAATAGAATTATATTAATCTGTTTGAATGGATCGCGTGGCTCTCCGGCAGTGGCGCGGGGGCGGTCGCGATCTCCGGGCGGTATGTCCGTTACGGTGGCCCACCGCCCTTCAACTCCCCGACGACCACGGCGTCCTGAAGTCGGGATAGAGCGTCAGCCCGCCGTCGACGTAGATCGTCTGCCCGGTGATGTAGGCGGCGTCGTCGGATGCAAGGAAGGCAAATACCGCGGCGATCTCCTCCGGCTCTCCCGTGCGCCCTCCTCCGCGAGCCGGATCGCCGTTGCCCGGCCGATTCCGGTCGAGCCGCCGGTGATGAGGACGTTCTTCCCTTCCAGCCGTCTCATATCGCCTCACCAACGGTCCGGGCACCCGGCCCGTCCCGCCCCCCGGTGGGGCGGCCGGGTTATAACCCCGGGTGGGCCTCAGCGCCACTCCTCGATGACTTTCTGGACAAGCGCCCTCCGATCAGGCTTTCCGGCGGTGAGCGCCTGGAAATGCTCCTCGTAGATCGGCTTTTCGACCGAGTAGAACGTTCCGAGCGGGATCGGCGCCTCCCGATCGTAGTCCCACTCCCGGATCTTACCAAGAGCGCTCTCGAACCGGCCGGTCTCGATCTCGCCCTCCCTCATCTCGTAGGCGTGTTCGTTGTAGTAGTCGGTCAGGTTGAAGTAGGTCGCGCAGATCTGGAGGACGTCAATGAGCGAGAACCCGCGGTGCATGATCGCCTCCTTGAAGAGACCCTTCAGGTGCTGGACCTTCCTGGTGTAGCCGCGTGCGATGTGGGTCGCCCCGGCGGCGAGCATGACCTCGAGCGGGTTCAAGGGGTGCTCCGTTATCCCGCCCGGGGTGGAGCGGCCCTTGAAGCCGGAGGGCGACGTCGGGGTGTACTGTCCGGTCGTCAGCCCGTAGACCCGGTTGTCGTGGACGATCACCGTGATGTCGCTGTTCCTTTTGGCCGCGAAGAGGAGGTGGGCGAGCCCCTCGGCGTAGATGTCCCCGTCCCCGACGTGGCAGATCACCTTGAGATCCGGGTTCGCAAGCCGTATCCCGGTGGCCGCCGGGATCGACCGGCCGTGGATGCCGTAGAAACTGTTGACGTTCAGGTAATCGACCAGTTTCCCGTGGCACCCGATCCCGCCGAGGAGAACGAAGTTCTCGATGGGTATCCCCTCCTCCTCCGAGAGTTCCGCGATCGCCGACTTCATCATGTGCTCTATCGAGAAGTTGCCGCACCCGGGGCACCAGGTGTTCTCTGCCGGGCTGATGAGGTCGCCGGCCGGCTCTGACGGGGTCATGCGAAGACCTCCCTGAGGCGTGCCTCCAGTTCGTCGACCGCGAACGGACGCCCGTCGTACTTCAGGACGGACCTCCCCGGGTCGAAGTCGTGCTGGCGGAGGAGGCGGGCGAGTTGTCCGGTGGCGTTGTTCTCGACGCAGACAACGTTCCCCGCCCCGATCATCGCCTCTTTCCAGGCACGAACAGGGAACGGCGCAAGCACGAGCGGCTGGACGACCCGCGCTCCGAGCCTCTCGGCGGCCTCGATGCAGGCCCACTTCTCCGAGCCCCAGCAGACGATCGTCCTCCCGGCATCCCGTGTGCCGTAGGTCTTCACCGTCGGGTAGGTGGCGAGCTCCTCCTTGAGGCTCTCGCCTTTCCGGAGCATCTTCTCCTGGAGTTCCCTCGTCTCGTTCGACTCTTCCGTCGTGAACCCGGCCTCGTTGTGGGCGTAACTGTTCGCCTTGACGATCGCTCCCTTCCTTCCCGGGAAGGCGAGCGGCGACACCCCGCTCTCTGTCCCGGCATACCGGCGGTACTCGGCGCTCCCGTCCCAGAGTTCCGGTTCCCGGTCGGGGGGTGGAGTGACGGCCCCGATATCAAACGAGTAGGCCCCTTCCGCGAGCGTCTTGTCGGTCAGGACGATCGAAGGCACCTGGTACTTCCACGAGAGCATCAGTGCGGTCGCCGACCAGGAGTAGGTCTCTAGAAGGTCGCCGGGAGCAACGACGAACCGCGGGAACTCTCCCTGACCCGCGTTCAGGACGAAGTGCAGGTCGGTCTGGGCGGTGTAGGTCGGCATGCCGGTGCTCGGGCCGGGCCGCTGCCCCACGACGATCGTCACGGGGATCTCCGACATCCCGGCGAGCGAGAGCCCTTCGGTCATCAGGCAGAACCCCCCACCCGCGGTCCCGACCGCCGCCTTCTCCCCGGCGTAGGCGAGGCCGAGCGCCATCAGGATGACGCTGATCTCGTTTTCGGGGTGGATGACCCTGATCGAGAGGTCCTCGGCCCGCCCGGCGAGGAAGTGGAGGAGGTTTGATGTCGGGGTCATCGGGTAGGCGACGTAAGACTCAAGCCCGCCGTGGACGAGCCCGAGCCCCGTCACCTCGTTTCCGGTCAGGACCGGGAGTTCCGGCCCCTCGAGCGGCTCGACGGTGAAGACGCCCTCCACGGCGTCGTAGCCCCGCCCGGCGACCCGGAGGTTTGAGTCCAGGTGCTTCGCGGGGACGCTTTTGTGGAGGACATCCTCGAGGAGATCCCGCCCGATCCCCGCCACCCGGGCGAGCGCCCCGAGCATCGCGGAGTTCTTGGTGATCGGGGGCGCTTTCTCCTCTTTGACGATCGTATCGAGCGGAAGGCCGTAGCCCTCCCCCCTCACCACCTTTGACGCGTCGTAGACGACCGTCGTGCGGTCGTGGATGCTTTCGCGGTGGTTCTCGATGCTGTTCTGGTCGAAGGCGAGGAGGACGTCGACCGGGGTGCGGTGCGCCCCGATCGTCTTCTCGGAGGCCCGGATGATCGCGAAGTTGTGCCCGCCCCGGATGAGCGAGGGGTAATCGAAGTACATGTAGGTGCGGTAACCGAGGCGGGAGAAGAGACCGGCGATGGAGAGGCCTGCCGTGTTGATCCCCTCCCCCGCCTTGCCGCCGATCAGGATGGAGTATTCGGCCATGGTGATCAGACGCGGCGTAGCCTGCCGGTGGGTATATAGGTTGTGTTATGGTGTGCGGCGCTTGTTCACCGCACCACCGGCGACGCCGTCTCGTCGAAGGGATTGCTGCGCATCGCAAGCGAGAAGAGGTAGGGATAGTTGCACTTCAGGTACTCCATGTAGGCGAGCCATTCCACGATGAGCCGGCTGTATACCCGTTCGACGTCCCTGGTGAGATGCGCGATGTCGCTCTCGGGAAGGCTCGCGAAGTCCTCCCGTCGTTCGAGTTCCTCGGTGAGATGGAAGACCGCCCGGAGGAGATTGGTGAACGATTCGTGCTCCAGGAGAGCGGGGTTTTCAAGCAGGCGGAGGAGGAAATCCCGCCGCTCCTTCAGGTAGCCGCAGAGTTCCTGCAGGTCACCGGGATCGACGGCGACCCGGCAGGTGTGGTCCCGGAGGCGGTCGCGGACTGCGCCGAAGGTCTCGGGTTTCCAGGCATCCGTCACGACGAGGTCCTCGTGGGCCCCCCCGAGGTCCGGGTCGCGGGCGGAGATGTAGGCGAGGAGCCCGGTGCCGACCTCCGAGAAGAAGGTGCCGATGACCATGTTCAGTTTCTCCAGCCTCTCGCGTTTTGCCCGGACGCTCAGGAGTTCGTTGATCAGCAGGGTGACCAGGAGGACGTTTATCGGGAGGAACCCGAGCGCGTTGAAGATGTACTGGTAGGTGTTCTCGGGATCGCCGAGCAGGAGGTATTTTACGCCGTATATAGCGACTGATGAAGCGACCAGGAGAAGCCCGAGCCTTACTTCCCAGGTCTGGAGGCCGATGCGCATGATACGGTCACATACTTCCGGCGGAGAAATAAAGGTTGGGCGTCGGGTGCCCCTCAGACCCGCAGGCGCCCCGGTCCCGGCGTCCTGATGGGTGCAGGAACCTTCCGCTGCCCGGCGATCTCCGCTTCGACCCAGGAGACCAGGTCGAGCAGGCCGGCCTCGAGGGGGACTTCCGGCTCGTAGCCGATAACCTCCCGTGCACGGGATATCTCCGCGAAAGAGTGGCGGATCTCGCCGGTCCGCCCGATCTCCATGATCTCCGGGGTGAGGTCCTGCCGCCCGGTTATCGTCGCAAGGATGCCGGCGGCGGTCCTGAACGTGCAGGGCCGGCCGCTCCCGATGTTGAACGTCTCGCCGGCGGCACGGGGCGTTTCGAGTGCCAGGCGGAAGGCTCGGACCGTGTCGTAGACGCTCACGAAGTCGCGCTGCTGGTAACCGTCCTCAAAGAGCCGGATGGGGAGTCCCTGCAACAGGCGGAAGGCGTACTCGGTGAGCATGCCGGAGTAGGGATTCGCGTACCCCTGGTGCGGGCCGTAGACGCAGAAGAGCCGGAGAACGGTCGTCGGAATGCCGTAAGACTCCCCGATCAGCCGGCACATCTCTTCCTGGTCGTACTTGGAGACGGCGTAGACCGAGAGCGGCGACGCCTCCTTCGTCTCCGGGGTCGGGAGGGGGTAGATCACCTCCCCGTCGGGGCTCCGGGGCTCCCACCCGCCCCTTGCTATCTCTCCCCGGGAACGGTGGATCTTCGGGTAGGTGGTGCCGTTGTATGAACAGTACAGTCCTTCCCCGTAGACGGTGCTGCTCGAGGCGACGATGAGCCGCTTGATGGGATGGTCGAGCAACGCCTCAAGGAGAACGGCGGTTCCGGCGGTGTTGACGCTCATGTACTTCTCGATCTGGTACATACTCGACCGCTCCCCGAGGACCGCCGCCAGGTGAATGACGGCATCGACCCCGTCGAGAGCCTCCTTGAGCTGCTGCGCGTCCCGGATATCCCCGACGAGGACCTCCGCGCGCCGGTCGAGGTGCCCTGGCCGGTGCCGCTCCGACCCGTGCACCTTTGGAGTCAGGTTGTCGAGGATGCGGACCCCATAGCCGTGCTGCAGCAGTTCTGTCGCGAGGTGCGACCCGATGAATCCCGCTCCCCCGGTGATGAGAACGGTCGGACTGGTATCCGTATGCATGTGCATCAGGCATTCCTGACGCACTCTTTGCATTAAATATTATCGTGCATCAAAAATATTAATAAAAATTGTTTATCCGGGGTATCTATCTCTTCCCGGGCTCTTTTACCCCGGCCTGTCCCGTGCCGTGGGTGCGGGTCTGCGGCCGGCGAGGGAGGTTCTTTACCCCCGTCTCACGAGTCGAGGATCGCCTCGGCAGCGTCGCGGTAGGCCCGCATCACGTAGGGAATTCCGGAGACTGCCTCCGCCTCCTCGGTCAGGGCCATCAGGTCGTTCCGGCCGACCGTCTTGAGGCTGAAGTTCCGGGTTCCGGCCATGATCTGCTGGAGTCCGGTTCTGAACTTCTGGGCGTAGGTGTAGATCCCGACCGCTCCGAGCGGGATCTCGTTCATCCGGCCGGGGTATCTCTCCTTGAGCTCCTCGTAGCAGACGAAGATCTCCGCGGCGCTGCTGCCGTACTTCGAGACGGTTCTCGGGAGATCGCCCTCCTCAAGCCACTTCCCGATGTTCTTCCCGACCATGCCGGGGATCATCAGAGCGCGGCCCATACAGACCGCCTTGACGTAGGGGCTTCCCATGGCAAGCCCCTTGAAGACGTTGGCCTCGTCCGCGAACCCGCCCGCGATGGCGATGTCCGGGACGCGTATGCCCCGCTCCCGGAGCCTCTCGGCGAACCGGTAGGCCAGTGACTCGATGTAGAACGTCGGGATGCCCCACTCGTTCATCATCGGCCAGGGGCTCATCCCCGTGCCGCCGGGCGCACCGTCGATGGTGAGGAGGTCTATCTTCGCTTCGGCCCCGTAGCGGATTGCCATCGCGAGTTCGACGGCCGAATATGCGCCGGTCTTGAGGGTGACCCGCCGAAAGCCGATATCGCGGAGCCGGTCGACTTCTTCGAGGAACTCATCGTGGGTGACGAAGCCGAGACGGGAGTGCCGCTCGAACTCCTTTGTGGCGCCGCTCTCGAAGGCCGCCCGGACTTCGTGAACCCCGGGGTCGGGGAGGACGATGTAGCCCCGGTCCTTGAGCTGGTTCGCCCGGTCGAGGCTGTCGACCTTGATCTCTCCGCCGATGCACTTTGCCCCCTGGCCCCACTTCAGCTCGATCGTCTCCAGGTTGTGCTTCGAGGAGACGTACTCGGCTGTCCCGAGCCTCGTATCCTCCACGTTCAGCTGCACCAGGAGCTCGCCGTAGCGGTCTTTGAACTTCCTGTAGGACTCGATCCGGCGATCCATCTCGGGCGACCGGGCGACCCTGCCGTCGTGATCGAGCACCAGTCCCGGGTCGACGCCGCAGACGTTCTCCCCGCAGACGAGCGTGATACCTGCTATGGCTGCTCCGACGGCGAAGTGCTCCCAGTTCGCCCGGGCGATCTCGGTCGACCCGAGCGCCCCGGTGAAGATCGGCACCCGCATCGGCACCTTGACACCCCACCCGTACTCCGTCCGGGTATCGACGGCGGAGAAGACCGCGGTGTCGGGATTGGCCTCGACACCTTCCGGCAGCCCTTTTGCGCCCCGGGCGTAGCCCTGGATGTTCAGGTGCGAATAGTCGACCGGGTAGTCTTTATCCGCGCCGGCCGTGATCTCGCCGAACGGGCCGGGGTAGAGCACCTCTCTCCCCCTGAACGAGGAGAGCCAGATCTCGCAGGATCCTTTGCACCCGTCGACGCACCGGCTACAGATGCCGGACATGGGAACGACGTCCCGGGAGCGGTTGGCGGTTCCCGTCGCATCGTTGCCGTTTGGTCTTCGCAGATTCATCGGTTGCACCTCCACGATTATAGGTAGAAGGTTCCTTCCTGCAGTTATAATTTTTTCTATAGATGGCCCCGCTCCCCGAGAACCCCGTCGAGATATCACTCCCCTCTGTTCCGTCCGGGTGAGATCCCCGGACCGGCTGCATCGTGGTCTACTTATGCCCTCGTATTCACGGTATGCCGCGGGCGTGGCGAAAGGGTGAAATACATTGATGTGTATGATGCATTATGAACTTCAGGTTGTTATCAGTTCTGACCGTGCTTTTGCTCGGATTCCTGCTCTGCGCCGGCTGCACCGGCACGGGCGGCGACGCCGACCCCACAACCCCGAGGGCGACGGCGACGATCACGCAGGCTCCCGCGGCCACGGCGGCGCCGGTCTCGCTTACGCCCGGCCCGACGCAGACGGTTCCGCCGGGAAAAGAGATTGATTTCCAGCTTCAGGGCGGGTACCCCTCACGGATCACGCACGACCTCTACATCGCGTTCAGCGGGGGTAAAGGGCAGGATTTCATAACGAAGATCGACGTGCGCGTGACCAAGTCGACCGGTGAGGTCATCACCGACACCCTGCAGCCTATCCGCGGTGACGACATCATCATCCCGAACGCGAAAGGCGAGAACCGGGTCGAGATATCCGTCTCCCTCGTCACGGGAGGCACCTATAAGGTCAAGGACCAGATCGTGGTAGTGCCCTGATCAAAACACCTTCTTTCGGCCGGCCCGGAGTGCGATCGCCCTTCGAGCCTCCGTTCCTAAAAATCATCGAGCGGGTCTCTTTCGTCGCACTATCTCTCTACTTCCCACCGTATGAGGAGGCCGTCATCGAGCCGGATGACCTCGATTATCCGCAACCGGGGGAACTCTTCCTCCCGGAGAAAACCCGTGCCGTCCGTCGGCGTGGGAGCGTCCTTTCCCCCGATGACGATGTTGCCGACGAAGACCTGGAGTTCGTCGACGAGCCCCTGCCTAAAGAGCGTCCAGATGAGCGTCCCCCCTCCCTCGACCATCAGGCGCCGGACGCCCTGGTGGTGCAGGTCTTCGAGCAGGCCGCGGAGGTTGACTGCCTCTTCACCGACGACGATGACGGCGGCGTGCTGCCGGAGGGCATCTACGGCACTTCCGGGTGCCTTCTCTGAAACCGCGACGATACGTCTCCCGCTTCCCTTATGGAGGATATTCGCATCCGTGGGCGTCCTCCCCCTGCTGTCCACCACGATGCGGATCGGGTTCTCATCCTTCCCGGCCGCCCTCCGCTGCTCCCGGAGTTCCGGGGACTTGACGGTGAGCGACGGGTTGTCGGCGAGCACCGTCCCTATACCGACCATGATGGCATCGCTCTCCGCTTTGATCCGATCGACCCGGAGGTAGTCCTCGCTACCCGAGATCCTCACCTGTCGCCGCTCTCTCGTCGAGATCTTTCCGTCAGCGCTCATGGCGATGTTGACGAAGACAAACGGGCGCATAATCTAGGGTTACACGCTGATCTTCATATATGCTCCTTTTTTGGCGGTATCGGGCCTGTCGACTCTCCTGCCCCTCTCCCCTTTGTGAGTTGAAAAATATTCGGGATCTGCTCCAGAATTTCAAAGAACTGCACTCCTTTTTCTTAAACCCTGCCTGTTATCGGCCGGATGATTTCGAATATTTTTTATATATCCTCCAGGAATATTCTCTATATTGTCTATGCCCTCGAACCGGAGCTTCGTAAGCCGCATTCATGAGGATCTCTTTACCGGGACGGATCTCGTCAAAATGATCGTGGTGGTCTCGTTCTCGGCGACATCCCTCATGCTCACCGCGGCCACACCGATGAACGCCCAGCTCCTCTCTCCCCTGGTTTACTGCATCCCGGTACTCTTTGTTGCACTCTGGTTTCCCCGGCAGGCGTTCGGGACGACAGCACTCCTGGTTGCCGGGTTTGTGATCATCCGGGTGCACCTATCGGGGCTCGGCTTTGCCGTCGACCCCGTGATGACGGGGCTGCACACGATGATCATCTTCTGGGTCTTCGGCGCCGCGATGCTCTTTTCGCAGGATTCGCACCTGGCCGCCTCCTGGTGCAGGCGGATCGTGGAGGATACCCGGACTGCGAGATTCCTCTGCGACCCGGAGACCCTCCGCGTCGTCTGCGTCAGCAGGAAGTGCGCCGAGATCCTCGGTTACGCCCCCCGGGAACTCGTCGGCATCCCGGCAGAGGCTTTCTGGGCGGACGAGACCGGCAAAGCGTGGTTCATCGAGGAGATGGAGCGGGAAGGCTACGTCGGAAACGTGGAGATGGCGTTCTACGCGCGTAGCGGCGATGCGACGAGAGTTCTTCTCTCCTGCAGGATCCTCCCTGCCGAGAACCTCTTCGAGTGCACGGTCGTCGACACCGGCAGGCTTCTCGGCGAGAACGACGACCTCATCCGGTCGAACAAGCGGCTGCTGGACCTCATCCGGCAGACAAACGAGATCTTCTTCATGCTGGATGCCGCGGGCTGCTTCGTGCACTTCACCTGGGCCCGTGCGCCCGAGTACGGGATCTCTCCTGAAGGTCTCGTCGGGAAGGGTGTGGACGCCCTCCTGCCCGGCGATCTCGCCGCGCAGTGCATGGAACGGATCCGGAAGGTGATCGAGGAGCAGAAGAGTGCCTGTTACGATCTCGACCTGGATATCGCAGGCACCCGGCATACCTTCTCTATTTCGATCGTACCGTATACCGGGGTGGAAGGTGTGTTCACCGGCGTCGTGGGGTCGGCGCGGGATATCACCGAGGTGCGGCGGCAGAGGCTTGCGTGCAGGCAGCTCTCCTGGGAGGTCGAACAGTGGAAGGAGCTCGTCACCAAACTGGCCCACGAGTTGCGCACCCCGCTGCAACCGCTTCTCGGCTATCTGAGGATGATCGTCGAAGATCCCGGTTATTACGGCGTCGCGAAGGATACGGAGAAGATCCTCAAGACCTGCCTTGCGTGCGCCGACCAGGAGCTGGCGGTGGTGGAGAGGACAGTCGAGCTCAGTCTGCTCACGATGGACTACGTCGATCTGACCATCCAGGAGATACCCCTCCGCGAGTTCGTTGCCGCCGCCGTCTCTGAGGGTGGCTACGAAGAAAGTGCCCTGATTTATAACGAAATACCTGATAACGTCCGTATCCTGGGAGATCCCGACCGGCTTTCCATGGCGGTGATGGGGCTGGTGTCGAATGCCGTTAAGTATAATGAACCACCAGAGAAGGTGTGGATCCGGTATACGAGATCGAATGAAAACCATTTATATTATGGTGTGTGATAATGGCATCGGTATCCCCGGGAATATCATCGGATCGATCTTTGAGCCGTTCTACATGGGGGGCGCCGGAGAACAGGCCTGCAAAGGCGACAGTACCGGCCTCGGGCTCTCGATCGCGAACAAGTATGTCCGATTGCACGGGGGAGACATAACGGTGACGAGTGAGGTGGGCGAAGGGAGCACCTTCACCATCAGGATACCGAGGGAGGTATGAACTTTGGGAAACAAGATCATGGTCGTTGACGACGACCTGCCGACGCTGGAAGTTATGGAACTGCTGCTCAAGAAGATCGACCGCGAGCCGCTCCTTGTTCACAACGGATGGGACGCTCTCCGGGCGATCAAGAAAGAGAAGCCCGCACTCATTATTCTTGACGTGATGATGTCTCCTATAGACGGATGGCAGTTCCTGGAAGAACTCAAACGAAACGACGAATACAAGGATATCCCTGTCCTGCTCTTCACCGCGAAACACGTCTGGCCGGAGGAGTACTCGAGGTATGAGAATGATATCGTCGGCGTCCTGGAAAAGCCCATCTCTCTTGCCGAGTTGAAGGCCGCTCTGGAGAAGGCCCTTCCCCGGGACGCTTCTTCTCGCACGGACGACGACACTCACCGGACCCTGCCGGTCAGAAGCGGGTGACCCCGTTCTGGACGCGCCCCCGCGACCCTCTCCCCTACCGAAAGGCATTTTATCGGGTGGGTGCGTATTGCCCGGTAGTGTTCCTCGCATGATTGTTACGGATCTCCCCGGGTTTCCCTCTCTCAGGGAATATCAGCGGATCGTGGGTGAAGAGCGGTTTTCGGCGATCGAGGAGCTTGGTGGGCGTCTCTCGGATGTCAGGTTCCAGGAGATCAACTCGACCCGCCACGGAGGCGGCGTCTCGGAGATCCTGATCTCGTATGTTCCGTTCCTCAACGCGCTCGGCCTTGAGGCGACGTGGAGCGTCATGGAAGCCGAACCGGCGTTCTTCGACGTGACAAAGACGCTCCATAACTTCCTTCAGGGGAAGGAAGGCGGATTTTCGCCGGATATGATCGAGACTTACTGGGAAGCTCAGCGGCAGAACGAAGGGCTGATCGAGGACGATTCCGATGTCGTGACCATCCACGACCCCCAGCCGCTCGGTCTCATCGAGTTCCTGACGGACCGGGAACTTGAGCGAAAGAGGCTACTCTGGCGGTGCCATGTCCAGCTGGAGACGGTGCCCACCACGGCCGTCGGGAGCATGGGGAGCATCTTACGCGGGCTGGTCGAGAAGTACCACGCCGGCATCTTCTCCAGTTTCCAGTATCTCCCCCTCTGGAACGTGCCGAGTTTCATCATCCCGCCGTTCATCGATCCCCTCTCCGAGAAGAACCGTGATCTCCCTCCGGTGGAGATCGACGCAACCCTCGCGAAGTACGGCATCGACCCGGAGAAGCCGATCGTCACCCAGGTCTCGCGGTACGACGTCTTCAAAGACCCGGTCGGCGTCATCCAGGCGTTCAAGATGGTCCGCCGGAAGACGCCCTGCCAGCTCGTCCTCGTCGGCGGGCGGGCGTGCGACGACCCGGAGTGTTTCATCGTCCTGCGCGAGGTCCGCGAGACGGCCGAGGACGATCCCGACATCCATATCCTCGACCTCCCACCGGACAGCCACCGGGAGATCAACGCGATCCAGCGTGCGTCCGACGTGATCGTCCAGAAGTCCATCAAAGAAGGGTTCGGGCTGACGGTGACCGAAGGGCTCTGGAAGGAGAAACCGGTCGTCGCCGGGAGCGTCGGCGGTATACCGCTCCAGATCCGGGACGGCTGGAACGGCTACCTGGTCTCGACGATCCAGGAGACCGCCGACCGGGTTCTCCACCTCCTCAGGAACCCGGATATGGCGAGAGAGATGGGCGCACGGGGCAAAGAGTTCGTGCGGGAGTATTACCTCCTCACCCGGGGGGTGCAGGATCACCTCACGGCCATTGACCAGGTGGTCAACGGGAGGATCACCGCCCGGGACAGCGTCATCTGCTACCACCCGCAGGTGGTGACGACCCGGATGGCCGGGTGTGCGGCCCGGTAGTGATCCCCGTACCCCGTCACTCGATCGGGATCATCCTGCCGTTGGGTTCGGACGCTCTCCCCATCTTCTTCAGGCGGACTTCGAGGACGCCGTTCTTGAACCCGGTCCGGGCGCCTCCCCCCACCACGCTCGCGGGCAGGTATATCGTCCGGCTCAGAGTGCCTTCTTCGCGCTCGTGGATGTAATATTCCTCCTCAGCCGGCCCGGCACGCCTCGCTGTTATCCGCAGAGTCTGGGGACTCAGCAGGTTGATCCGGATATCGCCCAACTCTACGCCGGGCAGTTCCGCAACGACGATCACCTCGTCGTCGTGTTCGAGGATATCGACCCGGAACTCCGCAGAGTTGCCGGGGAAATCGCGGCTGCTTCTCTCCCTGCCCTCCCGGTTGTTCGCTCTCTGCTCCCCACCCTGCCGCCGCCCGGCATCGGAGGGGTCGTCTTCTCTCCCTGTCATGATCCATGCCTCCTGCAGTCTGGTTGCCGTCGGATGGCGACCGGCTATCTCCTCCTGGGCGGGGATACTTAATATTTCGTACCCGGGTAGCGATCGCCTTCCCGTGCTGCAACCCCGTATACGCCGCTCCCACAGGGACGGTGGCGCCGGAACACCTCGATAAACACTACGACGAGGATACAGCCGAGATCAAGACAAAGATGAACTATACATCACGATCATCGCCGGAGAACAGCAGACGATGCTTGAGAAGATGGCGATGATTGAACTTCCGAAAGGTCAAGCAGGAGATGGCCCGCCGGGTCGCGAAGGGCATGGCAGCGGTGCCGGCCCGATGAATACCTTTTTTGCGCGATGCCCGTCGCGGGTCGCATCTCTGGACGCGGTTACGTCGTTGGGATCACGAATCACCGGGAAGCGCACACGAGAACGCCCTACGTCCCCTCCTCCGGGGGTTTGCTGTTGTCCGTGGCCTCCCTGAGCGTGAACCGGAACGCCGCCCCCTCCTCCGGGCGGCCCGGCACCCGGTCTTCGACCCGGATCCGGCCGCCGTAGCGGCCGATGAGGATCTGCACGAGGTAGAGCCCGAGCCCTTCGCCCACGCCCCGTTGCTTCCTCTCGTAGCGGTGGAAGATCTCCTCTTTCTGGTTGTCCGGGACGCCCCGGCCGGTATCCGCGACCGTCACCCGGAGAACCCCCCTCTCCTCCGCCTCGACCCGGATGGTTACGGCAACGTCGGGCCCGCCGTGTTTGACGGCGTTGCCGATCAGGTTCGTGAATACCTCGGGAAGGAGATCGTCTGCAAGGACCTGCCGGGGAATGCCCTCGTAGGAGATGGGGATGTTCGGGAAGTGGCCGATCTCCGCCCTGATGACCGCATCGAGATCCGTCGGCCGGAGGAGAGGCGGCCCGGCGTGAATCCGCCGGATCTTCGAGACGGTCCCCAGGATCTCGATGCTCTTGTTGACGCTCTTCTTCAGGCTCGCCACATACCCGGCCGCCTCTCCCTCCACGGAGTCGGCGAGCAGTTCGGCATAGAGGTTCGAGACGTTCTCGGTGTTCCCCATGTCGTGGGTCAGGATATCCAGGTAGAGGTTCGCCTCGCGGTGGGCGGACTCGAGATCCCGGTGAACCCGGGCGAGTTTGGTGGCATCGCGTTCGCGGAGGGATTGTTCGAGCTGTCTCTTCTCCGTGATATCCGTAAGGGCCACCCGGTACCGGCATTCCACCCCGCCGGCACCCCCCTGAGAGCGCCCTTCCGCGATCAGCCACAGGGGTTTCTTCCGGCCGGGGGTCACGAGTTCCAACTCGCACCTCTCCTTCTCCCCGGACTCCGCCATGCGGGCCAGGAACTCGCGGAACGCCGGGAGGCTTGCCGGGGCCACGAAGGTCTGGAATCGCATTTGAACCAGGGATGCCCGTTCCACATGCAGCAGTGCGGAGCCGGTCAGGTTCACCTGCCGGATCCGGCCTTTGCCGTCCAGCGTGAGGTAACCGACGGGAGCAAACTCGTAGAGATCCCGGTACTCCTCCTCCGAGGCCCTGAGTTGTTCCTGCGTCTGGCGGAGCTCCGCGTTCTGCAGCTCCAGGTTGGCCCGGTGCATCTCGAGTTCCTGGCAGAGTGCCAGCGTATCCATCCCGGAGCGCTCCGCTTTTTCTTCTCCCGCCGGCGCGGTCTGCTCCGGGGTACGCCGCCCCGGGGAATCCTTGCTGTCAGCGCTGTTGTCTTCCTGCATAAGATGAGTTCACTCAGGTCTGCCGGCAGTCCCGTCACGGGTGTTCTGTGACTCCTGCATCGGGACGGTGGTAGCGTCCTCGATGGCGAGGAGGATCATCTCCCTCGATGCAGCAGGAGCACGGAGTTGCCGCGCGTTCAGGCGCATCGTGCGGCGCCCGATCCTGGGGAAGGTGTGGTCGATGGTCAACCCCTCGAACTGCGTCTCCCGGGGCAGGATCTCCTCGAGAAGGTGGCGAAGCTCGGGGATGTCCCACTGGTTGTCGCCCAGCGCATAGAGGTTTCGCCCCTCCGTCTCCCCGGACGTTGTCTTGAACATTTCGTAGAACGAGCGGTTGGCAGATACAATCTTCAGGTCGGCGTCGAGCACGATCAGGGCTTCGCGGATGGTGCTGATGATGCTCTCCGCGTAGGCGGTGCTCTCCTGGAGGGACTGCTCCAGGCGCTTGATCTCGGTGATATCCACGAACGTGATCGCCACCCCATCGATCCGGTTGTCCGAGGTCCGGTAGGGAAGGATGCGCATGAGGTACCAGTCTCCATTCGTGACCTGCACCTGCTTCTCCCTGATCGCCAGAGTATCCAGCACCTGACGGGCTTCCCTGAAGATTGAATTCCCGTCCTGGACATTCGTGCCCAGATCCGTAACCGGACGGCCGACGTCCGACGGAATCAGGTTGACGATCCGGGTGGCGGGTTCGGTGAACCGCCGCACCCGGAGTTCGGTGTCGAGGAAGACCATACCAATCTCGGTGCTCCTCAAGAGCGTGGCCATATCATCCGTGGTCTGCGTGAGCTGGATGATCTTTGTCTGGAGTTCGGCGTTCACCGTGATGAGTTCCTCGTTTAAGGACTGGAGTTCCTCTTTGCTCGTGGTCAGCTCCTCATTGGTGCTCTGGATCTCCTCGTTGGTGCTCTGCAGTTCCTCGTACATGGACTTCATCTCTTCCTGCGAGGCCTGCATCGCTTCTATCGTAGTATTACGCTGTTCCCGGCATTGGGCGAGTTCCTGCTCTAACTTCTTCCATGCTGCATCCTCAAGGTTCGTGCCGCCGACCTCTGTTTGGGGTGGGCCGCTCTGTTCCTCCTTGCTCTCCTCGAAGGTAACCATCAGGAGGTCTCCCGTGCCTGGAGGGCGCCGGACCGACCGCACGGTTACCGTGACCTTCCGGAGCCCCCCGTCCCTGATCGTGATCTCACTGCCGGTCACATCCCCCTTCTTGTGGATCGCGGCCTGGATGGCGGTCGCGATCTGGTACCGGAACTCCTCCCGTGCCATGGTGAAAATGTTCAGGTCTGCCTTTCCCGTCGGCATCTCGAGGTATTTCCCGGTCCGGCCGTACACGTAGAGAATGTCGCCGTTCTTGGTGATGACCACTGCAGGCGGCGCGTAATACCTGAGCAGCTCCTGCTGGGTAAGGGTGCCGACCGGGATCGCCGTTTGAGGTTGCAGACTGCGGGCCCTACTCGTCGTCTCAGGCAGGTTCCAGTTGCCCGGGAGCCCGATCTGCTGGATGGTGGTCGATCCGTCCCTCCTGGCGACGAATATCTTATTCTTTGTATCGACAACCGAAAACAGGTCCGAGTGCTCGCCGATGGTCTCCGCTGCACCGAGGAAAAGGATCCCCTCCGGGTTTAACGCGTAGTGGAAGAGCGAGATCAAACGCCTCTGGATCTCGGGTGAGAGGTAAATAAGGAGGTTCCGGCAGGAGAGTACGTCCAGGCGGGTGAACGGCGGATCGGAGATGACGTTCTGGACGGCAAACACCACGGTCTCCCGGATCTCCGGCCGGACCCGGTAAGAATCGCCCTCTGAAACGAAGAAACGTTCCAGCCGCTCGGGAGAAACGTCCGCGGAGATATTGGCGGGATACCTTCCGAGGCGTGCGGTCTCGATGGCATCCGCATCCAGTTCGGTTGCGAAGATCTGGATCCGGAGGTCTCCATGCCGCTGGAGTGCATCCATCGTCTCATGGAGGGCGATCGCCATGCTGTAGGCCTCCTCGCCGGTGGAGCACCCCACGATCCAGACCCGGAGCGTCTCCCCGTGAGACCTGGAACGGATCAGGTCGGGGAAGGCCGTCTCCTGGAGAACCCGCCAGGCATCCGGATCCCTGAAGAACTGGGTGACCCCGATGCGCAGTTCTCTGGCGAGGATCTTCACCTCGTCAGGGTTTTCCCGGAGGTACTGGATATAATCTTCAATCCGGGCGATCTGATGCAGGCCCATCCGCCGTTCAATCCGACGGACGATGGTGTTACGTTTGTAGAAGGTGAAGTCCTGGCGGGTATGGGTACGGATGAGCGCGAAGATCTTCGTGAGGGAGTTCTCCATCTGCCCGGTGTGCGGGCGGGGTTCCCGCGGAACCTTTGCCTGGTGTTGAACATAGTCGATGAGCAGATTCGGTAGTTCCTCTACCGGAGCGCTATAGTCTACGAGTCCGGTTGCGAGGACGGACTGCGGCATGGCACCGAATTTTGCCGTACCCGGGTCCTGGACCATCACCATGCCCATGTGTTCTTTCAGCGCTCGCACGCCCAGGGTCCCGTCGCTCCCCATACCGGAAAGGACGATCCCTACCGCCCGTTCCTCCTGGTCCTCGGCAAGCTGGCGAAAGAAGGTGTCGATCGGCAACCGCAACCCCTGGTGCAGGGCCTGTTCGATCAGGGTGAAGGTGCCGTGCAGGATAAAGAGATCGACATTCGGCGGGATGATGTACACGGTATCCGGCTTAGCACGCATGCCGTCTTCGATCTTCACGACGGGCAGGGTTGTGGACCGCTGGAGGATCTCGGGAAGACTGCTCGGCTGATCGGGGGCCTGGTGCGTGACCACCACGTATGCGATGCCGGTTGCGCGCGGGACATGAGCAAAAAAAGCTTCCAGGGCCACCAGACCGCCGGCAGATGCCCCGATCCCGGCGATGGCAACCGGGGACCCTTCCGTTGCCGCGGCCGGCGCCTCCTCTTCACGAGGTTTTTCTACCGGGGTCCTGCCTGCACTTCTTGATTGTTCTGGTTCTTCCATTACCTCTTCCTCATTGTGTTGGTTTACCGTGCGTAGTCGTCCTCACGCGCCGACCTGCTATGAGGATCTATAACCCCGGGCTGGCCCAAATGGACGCACACGCCGTGCGGCATGCCTCTCGGTATACCGCAGGAACGCCCCACATGATTGATGATCGATCGCCATTCTTGATGAACTTTCGTGTAGGACCCGTGCTCTTCAATCCTCATTCCGGCGATTATGGATCTCTGCGACGGCGGGGCGGCGTTGTTAGCCAAAAATATAATTCCGGGGTTGTTCGAGGAGAACTCTCAACTGTTTTGCGCGGCCTCCCTGAGCGTGAGCCGGAACGCCGCCCCCTCCTCCGGGCGGCCGGGTATGCGATCCTCGACCCAGATCCTGCCGCCGTAGCGGGCCACGAGCATCCGGCAGATCGAGAGGCCGAGGCCCCGGCCGCTCTCCTGGGCCTTCCCCTGCTCGAACCGGGCAAAGATGGCTTCCTTCGCCTCGTCCGGGAGCCCGGGGCAGGGTCGTCGACACGAAGATAGGATCTCTCAGTCGTCCGGCAGAGCGTTCCGTGCCTCGCGGGCAAAAGCAAGCGTCCTTTCCGGGTCGCGAAGACCGTCTTTCTTGACGCCGGTATGAACATCGACCCCGTAGGGGCGGACTTTCCGTATCGCCTCTCGGACGTTCTCCGGCGTGAGCCCTCCTGCGAGTATTACTGGAATGGCTGAGTTTGCCACGATCTCCGCGCTGATGTTCCAGTCGTGCGGGATCCCCGTCCCCCCGAGCCTCTCCCGGGTTCTGGTGTCGAGGAGGAGCGCGTCGGCATAGGGCTCGTAGCGTTTTGCCGTCGCGATGGCCGACCTGTCCATGACGTGCACGGCTTTTATGATCTTTACATACGGGAGAGCATCGCGGACGTCGTCCAGTTCGGCCGGCTCGACGGTATCCTGGACCTGCAGCGTCGTGCAGCGCGACTCCCTCACGAGCCTGATGAGGTCTTCTGTCTCGCGGAGGTGGGTGACTGCGACCGGTTCGATGAACAGCGGGAGGCGGCGGATCATCTCGGCCGCTCCCGCCGGGGTTACGACGTCGCTGCTCTGGTGGGTCACGCCCATGATGAACCCCACGGCATCGCAGCCGGCGGCGCCTGCGCACCGTATATCGGCAAGGCTCGCGGTTCCGCAGAATTTGATGCGCATCAGATCTTCTCTGTCGTTATGGCAGATAGGGTCTTTTATTTGCATGTTCAAAGGCCGCGGGGTGATCCTGATGCCGCCCTAGTTCGGGTCTGGGCGTTACAACTGTGAGGGCTGACGGCAGAGACGGGCGGGGTTAGCCCCCCTGTTCCGCGATGAGGCTCGTGCGCCTCTTTGTGAACGGTTGCGATCCCCTTGTGCGATGACCAGAACTGATACGCCTGTGGTGGCGAACCTGGTGGCCTATGTTGCCGGCCATCTCCGCTACCTGCGTAACGGCTCCGAGGCCGACGGACTTCCTGATCTGGGGAGGCCTCTCCCAGTTCTTCTTGCCGTGCTATCGGGCGAAACTCCTCGCTCGCTTTGGAACATCGCCCTAGCTCCCGCCGTGATACGTACCGTTAATGCCCTCACTTGCTTGCCAGCCGTTCGCGTCATGGCAGCTGTTTTCGCATGCTACTCGCACCTCCGCTTCGTGGGCATGCTCGCGGCTGCTTGAAAATTCGCTGAGTATAATATTTTTGTTCGATTATTATTACAATGTTAATTTTGCATTTCTAATGCGTTTAAATTTAAGAATAAGTTTTTATGGACTATTTCTCAAAGATAACTGGTAATGGTTCAAATCTCCGGGGCTGATGTGTTCATTTTTTTTGGTGGAATCGTTTTAGGGGCACTGATTGGAATTGCAGGTAATTTCGTAGTGGAATCGTTCTTTAAGTTGAAAAATTTTGAAAAGTTTCATCTTTGGATTATTTTTATTGTTTCGTTGATAGTCTTTGTCATTCTGATCGCCTGCTGCTTTATGACTTTTATTGCATTCTCTGCTTCCGATAATAACATGATGAGTGAAGAATCTGGCTTAAATACAAATCTTTCATGTGATTGTAACTCGAGTACTTGTACGATTAATTATTATGTATATAATATTAGCCAGATTACTGTTGAAAATAGAAAAATCTCGTCGATTGCTGATTTTAAGAATATATTTCATAATATGCAGCCTGAAGGGGATTACGTCGCGGGGTCGAGAGTGACATCAGAGGTGTTCAACGATCTGACCGGGATGATTGAAAGAAAGGTGGTAGCGGCGACGACTGCCGCGACCGCTCAGGGTGTTCAACGATCTGACCGGGATGATTGAAAGAAAGTGTTTCAGGAATTAATCGGCTGAACCTCCATTTTTTTTGTTAATTTCAAATATGGTCAAGGTGTCCTCATTATGCGAGGGCTGGCACAGTGTCGGCCCGGGTTTCGACTGCGATGCGGATGGTGTCCGCTTGTTAGGGCGAGATGGTGAACTGATCATGGATGTAGTGTAATAGATCTCGCCGGTCAAGTCGTGCCCGTGCGGAGATAGGGCCGACGCGCTTGCCCTCGTCGCCGAGATAGTTGATGTAGACCGTATCGGGCTCACTGCCCCTAGCTATACCCTCGCCGGCAACGCCGCCTTTAATGTACCCGACGTGCTCGAAGGGATTTCCATCGGGAACCGCCCGGACGATAGCGTCACCTCACGGGATTCTGTCCGGTTCTCTGTAGGTGATACTGTTATCTATCCTGACCGATGTGTCAGGAACGGCGCCCGGGGGAGTATACGTGGACCAGGATATTATTGAGGTGATCCGGCAGGATCACGAGCAGATCATGGAGGTGCTGGACGATCTGGAAGCGCACGGTCGTGCAACCTCAGAGACCTGCAGCACTGCCAGAGGATTGCTGTACTCGCATATGCATGGTAAGGAGGCGACGATATACGAGCGGATGAGGTCGGAGATGGGTGAGCGTATCGAAGATTCTCTCGATGTACCGGGAACAATCGTCCGCCAGACTGGATGGGCTCTGCAGCAGAACCTCACGGGACCTTCTGCAAATACCTCACAATCTCCATAATGTTAGACGCGAAGGCGTTAGAAAAGTTGTTCGAAGTGCCCCCGCCCGGATTTGAACCGGGGACAACCAGATCTTCAGTCTGGCGCTCTCCCAGTCTGAGCTACAGGGGCTTCTGCTCTACAATGTTATCGGTTGTTCCTAATAAATACTCTGTTCCCCGGGGCGGCGGGGTGGGAACGGACTCATAACCGCCTGTTTATCACGTCGTACACCGATATAGAGAACAATGGCTGGAAGCGATCGAAAGCCGGACACCAGGGACACGAATTTTATGAAGGCCCTCTCCGGGAGGACGGAGCATGTCGTGCACCTCACGCACAACGACCTCGACGCCGCCGGAAGCGATGCCATCCACCGCCGGAAGTACGGGGACGTCTTCACCGTCTGGGCTTCGGTCGGCAAGTTCCTCTCCCTCTTTGACGCCGTCGCCGGCTCTCCCGGCCGGGGCGACCTCCTCAGCATATCGGATATCGGCTACCAGCAGGGTGTCGAGCAGCGCCTCGCAAAAGCCCGCTCCAACGGGTGGCGGATCGAGTGGCGTGACCACCACCGCTGGAAGGACGAGGAGATCCGCGCCGTTGAGAAGAAGACGAGCCTCCTCCATGTCGACGTCACCACCTGCGCCACCGGGATCGTCGCACGCGACCTCGCCCCCGACGACCCGGTGGCGATCGAGATCGCGCGGGTCGTCTGCGACTATGACCTCTGGAAGCATCAGGACGCTCGCTCGAAGATCCTCGGCCAGGTGGTGATGCGAAAGGGCTTCCGGGAGTACGTCCGCGACAACCTGGTCCGCGGCACGATCGTCGACGCGAAGGTCGAGAGCGAGTATAACGAGATCGTCCGGGAGATGGAGCGGGATATCAAGAAGAGCATCCGACACACCACGATCATCGAGAGCGATCGCTACCGGATCGCGTTCGCGCCCCTCTACGGCTACCCCAGCGAGACCGCCCACGCCATCCGCGACGAACTCAAGACCGATATCGAGGTGGTCGTCTCGGACAACGGTCGCATATCCATCCGCTCCGTCCCCCCGGTCAGCCACCTCATCGCCCGGGAGTTCTCCGGCGGCGGCCATCCCCATGCGGCCGGGGGAACGTTCTCTTTCACCCTCCTCGACCGGCTCCTCTTCTGGCTCATAAAGCGGAACCGCCACTACCGCTGCCTTGCAAAGAAGGCGGAGTCTATCGAGGAATAGACGCCCGCTCGACGAGGCTCTTCCAGTAGTCCGGGCAGGCGTCCTCACAGTAGCCGCCGGACTCGAGCATATCCGGGTCGGCAAACTCGGTTGCCGCCCGAAGATCCGCCTCCTCTGCATCGAGGAGGATGAGTTTCCTGACGCGGAACCGCTCCATCAGGTCGGGAACCCGGGAGAGGGCCTTTGCCGGGAGGATGAGTTCGCCCTGGTACTCAAGCAGCAGTTCCAGATCGAACGTCTCCGGGTTTCTCGGGAAGAAGAGAATTTTTCTGCCCGCGAGCACCTCGAGTTCGATCGCGTCCGCCTCCTCCGCGACCAGGATGTGCCCCCGCACGCCGAGATCCCGCATCTCCCGCGCGAGGCGGGCATAGAGGTTCGCGATCGTCTCGGAGAACTCCTCCTCGTCTCCGATACTGGCGTCGCGGAACCCGAGCACGTGCGGTGCCGGGAGGGAGAACCATGCGCCCTTGCGCCTTGCCGTGATTGAGCGGGCATCGCCGGCGACGACGGCCGGATCGATCCCCGGCTCGCCGACGAGCATCCCGTCCTCCATGCCGAGGAAGGCCCCGCTCAACCGCTCACCGTAGAAGAGGCCGCCGGCGGCGGGAACCGCCACCCCCTCCTGTCCGTCGAGCGAGCGGCTGAGCCGGTAGGTGGTGAGGTCCGCCTCCACCCCTCTCTTCCCCTTCAGCCACTCCGCGAGCTCCGGAACCGTCGGCATCCCGACCTCGGAACCGAACGACCTCACCGGGATTCTAATCTGTCGTGCCATGCGCTGGTATCTTTATTAGCATCGCAACCAGAGTAGATAAGGATGAGTGATAAGCCGTTGCTGGTGACGTGCGGGCTCCCGTACACGAACGGCCCCTGCCATATCGGGCACCTGCGAACCTACGTTCCGGCGGACTTTTACGTCCGGTATATGCGCCGGTCCGGGGAGGAGGTCGTCTTCATATGCGGTTCCGACAATCACGGGACGCCGATCGTGATCAGCGCCGAGCAGGAGGGTTCGACCCCCCGCGCCCTCTCGGAGCGGTATCACGAACACTTCTACGAGACGTTCCGGCGGATGGGCGTCGTCTTCGACCGGTTCGGGATGACCGACGACCCCATGAACCGCGAGACCACCCGGTCGATCGTCGAGCGGCTCATCGAGAACGGCTACGTCTACGCAGAGACCGTCAGCCAGAGTTACTGCCCGGAGTGTGAGCGGTTCCTTCCCGACCGCTACGTGGAGGGGATCTGTCCCCACTGCGGCGCCATCGCCCGGGGCGACGAGTGCGACCAGGGATGCGGGCAGCACCTGGAGCCCGGCGAGATCAAGGACGCGGTCTGCAAGGTCTGCGGCGCCAGGGCGGAGTACCGCGAGCAGGAGCACTACTTCTTCAGGCTCTCGGCGTTCCGGGAGTTCCTCCTCGAGTATCTCCCGAACCTCAAAGGCACGTCCACAGCCCGGAACTACGCCCTCGGGTGGGTGAAGGAGGCCCTGCACGACTGGTGCATCACCCGGACGCTGGACTGGGGTGTTCCGTTCCCCGGCCGCGACGACCTCGTTGTCTACGTCTGGGTCGACGCGCCGATCGGCTACATCTCCTTCACGAAGGAGTGGGCGGAGGCGGCGGGAACCGACTGGAAGGACTACTGGTGCGGCGACGATGCCCACGTCACGCACTTCATCGGCGGGGACATCATCTACCACCACTGCATCTTCTGGCCGGCGCTCCTCAAGGCGGCGGGCTACGGCCTCCCGCACGCGGTGGTCGCGAGCGGCATGGTCACGATCGAGGGGAGGAAGTTCTCGAAGTCCCGCGGCTACGTCGTCTGGACAAACGACGATTACCTGGATAAGGGCCTCCCGGCGGACTACCTCCGCTACTACCTCCTCTCCTACACGAACCACACGAAGGAGCTCGATTTCTCCTGGAAGGTCTACGCCGAGCGGGTGAACAACGAGATCGTGGGTACGCTCGGGAACTTCATCTACCGGACGATGTACTTCGCCGAGAAGGAGTTCTCGGGCGTGCGCGACCTCCCTCCCCGGCCGGAGATCATCGAGGAGATCGAGCGGTCGCTCGCCGGCATCGACGGTCTGATGCGGGACTACGACTTCAAGAACGCCGTCGACTCGATGATGGCGCTCGCGTCGTTTGGGAACGCCCACATCCAGAACAACGCCCCCTGGAAACTGATCAAGGAGGACCGGGCCGCGGCAGAGCAGGTGATCGCCGATTGCCTCCAGATCGTGAAAGCGCTCGCCCTCGTCTTCGAGCCCCTGATGCCCGATGTGATGCAGCGGGCCTGGACAATGCTCGGCTACGAGGACGATATCGCGGCCCACCCGATCGCGGAGGCCACGGTGCCGATCGGCGCCCGCCCGCTTCCAAAGCCCGCTCCCCTCTTTACCAAGGTCGAGAAGGACCTGGTCGCCGCCCTTGAGGCGACCCTCGACGCGCAGGTCGAGAAGGCAAAGGCGGCCGCCGCACCGAAGATGCCCACCGTCTTGATCGAGGAGTTCGGAAACCTCGATATCAGGGTTGCAAAGGTCGTCTCGGCCGAGCCGATCAAGGGGTCGAAGAAGCTCTACAAACTCGTCGTCGACCTCGGCGGCGAGAAGCGGCAGGTGGTCAGCGGGATCGCGCAGTTCTACTCCCCCGACGAACTGGCGGGGAAGGATGTCGCGATGATCGTGAACCTTGCGCCGGCGAAGATCTTCGGGGTCGAGAGCCGGGGGATGATCCTCGCCGCCGGCGACGAGGCCTCGCTCCTCGTTCCCCTCCGCCCGGTCAGGCCGGGGACGAAGGTTCGTTGACCGGGACAACCCGGTCGACCCTGTTTTTCCGGAGAGTTTGATCGTAGACGACGACCCGCCAGTCGCCGCCGGGTGAGAACGGGTGGACGCCGGGGTGGTAGGCCGTCGTAAAGACCATCTCCGGCTCGTCGGTGATCCAGTAGCCGGAGCGGCCGTCGACGGGGAGGTAGAAGATGTATGCGGCCCGGCCGCCGGTGGGGGTCGCGTTCGTGAGGATCGCGGTCTCGACGTTGTGGAGCCCTCCCTCCGGGTCGGTGAGGTAGGCCCTGCACTCCATGAGGTTGACGGCGTCCATCGCGACGCGGATCACCGCCGTCCCGTTGTAGCCGGCGACGACCTCCACCGGGGATGCGGGGGAGTGCCCCGGGACGGTGATCCCTGCCCCGTCCCCCGGCACGAGAAGCGTTGCGGCTACGGCGGTCATCATCACTGCGGCGATGACGACGGCAAAGACTGTCGCCGTTCCGGTGGAGATGGGCCCCCGTCCCATGGGCAGCCTCTGTAGTTCATCCTGTATTTGAAACTATGGGTTGAGCGGGACGGGGAGCGGTGGAGCGGGAGGTGTTTTGAAGATGCGGAGGAACCGGGCGGGGTGTTCTAAAGCCGCTCGAGCGCCTCTCTTCCGGTCATCCCGACGGCGACGCCGCGCTCCTCTGCATGCCGGTTCGCCCCCTTGATCTCGCCGCGGAGGAGGTCATCGACCGTCTCGATCGAGGATGCGCCTCCCGCGGGTTTGACGCGTGCTGCGGGGTAGCCGAATCTTTCAAGCGCATCGACATCGAACGCGCCGCAACCGACCATCCCCGCATCGGTCACCACCGCGACGAGGTTCACCGGGCCGAGGGGTATGACGTAGCCGTCGGCCTCTTTTCCGGTCAGCCTGACCGTTTCGTGCTGCATAGAGTGTAGTGAGCCGTCCGTCGTCATCAATCCCATGGTTCATATTCTCCGTTGAAGCGAATCCGGGTGAGAGCCATGACCGAATGAGCCCGCCGGTTGTACTTCTCAGATCTCCCGGCGGCGCCAGGCCTCGATGAGCGCCCGCGATATGCTCGCTCCTGCTGGAACAGTGGGCAGGGTCTCGCGGGAAAACCAGCCCGCGGCCTCGATCTCCTGGTTGTCGACCTGGATCTCCCCGGCGGCGTAGTCCGCGACGAAGCCGATCATGAGCGAGTCGGGGAACGGCCAGGGCTCGCTCCCGAAGTACCGCAGGTTCTTGACCGCGATGCCGACCTCCTCCGCGACCTCGCGGTGGACGGTCTGTTCGAGGTTCTCACCGGGCTCGTTGAAGCCGGCGATGACCGAGAAAAGCCCCGGCGTGAAGCGGGGGGAACGGGCGAGGAGGATCTCCTCCCCCTTCTTGATCAGCACGATGATGGCGGGGGAGATCCGGGGGTAGACAATGCGGTTGCAGGCCGTGCAGGCCCGTGCCCGTTCGGTCGTGACCGGCCGGGTTCTTGCACCGCACCTGCCGCAGAAGGCGGTCGACCGGTCGAAGTCGAGGATCCGCAGCGCGTAGGCCGCGACGGCCATATCGCTCGCCGGAACCTTGCTGGAGAGTTCCCGGACCGGCGACGTCTGCCAGCAGGCGGGGAGCGCGGCTCCGGCAGCGACCTCGGCTGCGTAGTAGACGGCATCGTCACGGGTGCCGAGGTAGACCGGCGCGCCGCACGAGAGACCTGCGGGGAGCGGGTCAGGCACGAGGGCGGTGCCGGGCGGAGGGTCGTCCCTGAAGAGGACAGAACTCCCCCGGACCAGGACCCAGCGCCTCTCGTGCGGCGACGGGTCCTCCGGGTAGACGGGGAAGAGGGGGCGGACTGCGTAGAACGGACGGTGCTCCATATCCCTCAACTATCTCCTCTCAGCCGGCATGAATCTACCCGTTACAGGAAGTACCCCGGCTCCCTTTGCTCGCCATACGGGGTATGAAGGCGCAGTGATGCGTCTTTCAACCCGGACTTCGCCGATCTCGCATGCTCGGGGTGAGCAGCGATGACGGTTCTCAAAAACGACGGGCCTGGGGGGATTCGAACCCCCGACGTCCGGGTTAGAAGCCCGGCGCTATGTCCTGGCTAAGCCACAGACCCCTGTGGTATTCCCATACATTTTGGTTGCACGGGGATATTAACCCTTTGAGGTTTTTGGCGCCAAAAAATGAGAGCGGATCATCCGGCCCGGTAACATGCCGAACGGACGATCTCGACTTTGGTCGGGTCTCCCCACTTCCGCCCCTCCACGTCGCGCGTGAGGGTTATCCCCCGGAACTGGACCTTGATCCGGGCGGCCATCCGCTCCCGCTCCTCGTAGAAGAACGAGTTGGCGACCTCGATCCGCCTCATGCCGATGTTGAGGGCGAGGAGATCGACCATGATCCCCGGATCGCCGGGCGAGAGGTCTTCCTCGTTCACCGACGTTACGAAGATACACTCGCCGGGAGCGGCCTCGGTCAGCGTGATGATGTTGTGGGCGCTGGTCAGTTCGAGGGTGCGTGCCTTGCCGTTCTTGAGTTCGGCAATGACCGCCGGCGAGATTCCGGTTAACGCTGCGTGCTTCATGGATCCTCACCCATACATCGGCAGCTGCTCTCTCCGGGGCGTAGCCTCGGTCTTCTGCACCTGTTCGGCGATCTCGGACATCGCCGCCTCGATCTCCACCGCCTGTTCGAGCAGCGGTTGGATGTCCAGGTTGAGATCGTAGATCTGATTCAGGACCTCGATCGTGGCCGCCGACGACCGCGGGTCGGGAGTGTTCACCGTCTCGCCGAGGAGCCCTATCCCCGGGATGCCCCGCGTCTTGCACTCCGTGAGGAGGCTTGCCGCGACGCCGGAGATGCTTCCCATCGGAAGGATGATCGTCTTCTCCTCGACGCGCTGCAGCACCTCGCTGCTGGTCGCGACCCCGAAGACCCTCTTCTCCGGTTCGTTCGTGATGATCCCTGCGATCGTGACGATCTCTTTAATCTCGAACTGCACGAGCCAGTCCATGATGCCGTTCGCCACTTCGTAGCTGATCGCCGGGTGGATGGGGACATCGGAGATGACCGCGACGAGGCCATCCTTCTCGTAGAGGCGTACGGGGGCGTTGATCACGCCCTTCGTCATAAGGGCGACCGGCGGGAAGTATTTGCTCGTGATCGCCCCGATCTGTTCGAACTCCATCTGCTCGACGAGATATTGCAGGGCAATACTCCCGACGAGTCCGCTCCCGGGAAAGCCGATCAAGACCGTCTTTCCGGCGCCCTCGAGCGCTCTGGATGTAACCTTTATATCGTCCATGGGTCCAATCACTCACTCCTGGATTAGTTTAACATAGCTGAGTGTCCCTTAAAAATATTATGCAGGAATACCCGATCAAGCGCGGATACACGAAACAACTCACAGAATCAATGATCCAGGGACTCCGCGACCAGTTCGAGACCGAACCCCGTGCGGCGGAGGACGGCCATTATGTCATCTCCTACGGAGCGCTCCTGCGTCTTGAGGTCTGGCTGGGCACAGGAGGCAAAACCCTGATCGTCGACACCGAGGCGGACAAGACCGTCGACGACGAGACGATCATCGACACCAACCGCCGGTTCAGGAACTACCTCCTGCAGGTGACCGGGTATACGGCGAAAGAGCGGGCGAAGAAGGCCCAGCAGGCCGTGAAGGGGAAAGAATAACCGGGTTTTTCTCTATTCTGGTATTTTTTTCCGGCGGCGTTCTACGGGGCGGCCGAGAACTCGTGATCCCTTGTTGCCGTAACACGGTAACTCCTTTCACCATCCCCATCGGCACACTCTTGCACCGCCGGTGACAAGCGGGGTGAGGCGGGGAACTCGCTACATCTGGAAGGACTCTCCAACATGAACGCATGCGCACAAACATGAACGCGCTCATAAGTGGTTTTTGCGGTTATGAATGCGCTCATGGTGCGTTTATCCGTGCATAGCGCCGCCGTGCCTCGTTGAGCGAGAGAGCCTCTTCTTCCTCGACCTCCTCCATATACCGCATAAGTCCGCAGTTCTCAAGGAGTTCTTCGATTCTCTCAAACGTCTCAATATCAAGCACAACGCCGACCCGTCTATCGTTATCGGCCACGATATAGTGTCGTTTGATATCGGTCATACCAGGATCACCCCGATTCCGTGTCTCGATCGCCACATGGATATGTCTGGGTGAACAGGGCGATAAACGTTGAGGGCATGCCGGCCATTCACCTGCGATGGTAGGGGGGAGAAGGCCTTCGCCCCCGTCCCTGCCGTATATTCAGCTACCGGTGATCCCACCCCGCCCGGCCCCCCAGAGGGCGAGGGCAGTGCCCGGACATATACCTGATGGGAAGGCTGTTGCCCGGGCGTTTCTGGTACTATGGCGTTCAGGTGAGTGTCCGGGCGGGGGAGCGGGGCGGCGAGGTGCTGGTCGCGATCGAGGATACGGGGCCGGGGGTGCCGGACGGCGAGAAGGAGGCGATCTTCCACCGCTACGAGAAGAGGCAGCGGGGCGTCGGCCAGGGGCTCGGGCTGTATCTTGTGCAGATCCTGGTGGAGCGCTACGGGGGCAGGGTCCGGGCGGAGGATCGGGTGGCCGGCCGGCCGGGGGCGGGGGCGGCGTTTATGTTCACGCTTGAGCGGGCGTGAGGATAGACCGGACTCCTATGTGAACGCCGGGGGATCCACGCTGGAGGATGGGTGAGCGGTATTGAGGAGTTCGTGATCGGGGCGGATAGGTGCTGCTGCTGGTGCGCCTCTCTACCGGCATCAGGGGAACGGTTGAACCTCGGCCGGTAACGAGAATCTTTTTCCCCGGGTATCTCCCACCGTAGGTTACCGATATGAGGCGTATCCAGGCTCTGCAGGCCGGCATTGAAGGTGAGGAGGCGCTTTTGCGATGGTGCGGCAGGGCCTCCACCCTCTCTCGCGGGTTGGATCGAGGAAAAATGCCATCCGGATGGATATTTACGGTTTTCTCTCCGCCCCACTCTCGCTGCGATTGCTTCAGTCACCACTGCCCATGACACAAAGACCCTCCCGAACCGTAACCACCTTCCCTGTGGCGGCAATCGAACGGATACGGTATGCGATCCAGAAGATGCAGGAGCCGTTGCAAGAACTTCCCGACGGCTGGAGTATCTCCCCCGTCGACCCGAACTGGGTTCTCGCCCTCTTTCCCACGCTCCGACTCCGGGACGGCCGCCGCCTGATCGCCTACCAGTATGTTGCCGGAGGAAACGGCAACGGGTTCGTCTTTGCCTGGCCGAACGATACCCCGGTCCCGGAGCCTCCGGCTGATCGGGAATCCAGCCCCTTCTGCATGGAGCGGTTCATGGCTCGCCTGCACTCCGGCCCGGCGGCGGAAGATGCCGGGGAGCACCTTTCGAGCGGCGTCATGCAGGCGATCGAGGGGGACGGTTCTGCCCGGAGTTACCTTGACGCTTCGTTGTTTTGCCGTGAGATCCATGAGTTCGGCGCTCTGTGGCACGGCACCGACTGGGGCACGCATCGCCTGATCGACAGGGACCCCTTTACGGAGGGTATTCTGGTGCATGGCGGCGACAGGGGTTCCCGCACCCGGCTGGAGCCGGCGGGCTGGATGTGGGAGGGGGATGTCCTGCGGGAATGGCTGCCGGCGGTGACGATGACGGAGAATGAGAGCAGGGTTGAGTTCTCTACCTACAGCGGTCTCGGCTTAGAATCCCTCAACCTCCATTGCGATACCTACACGCGAGGGAGGTATGTGTGCCGATCAACGCTCCGGTGCATCGCCCGGGGTTTCCGGGGATACGTCTTTTAGCGGAGCCGGGGGCGATGTGCCCGGCAGCGGCAGGCGTTTCTGATGTTCATTTTGCAGCCCAACGGCGGGATGCAGCAACCGGCCGGCATGGGTTCTTCTGTTGTTGGGCCGTGCGGCGGATCCTCTGTAGTGGAGCGTATTGAGGATGAACGGTGAGAACCATTCACCGGCGTCCGGGTACCGATAGGGTTCACCCTCATGGCCCCGGAATCCCGGGGAGGGAGGGGGCTGCTGAAGAAGATATGATTCATCATTCAGAAATAACCGTCATCCGGTGTGGATTCTTTTGGAGCGGTTTTGGGGAATAGGAGGTGTAGTGGCCCGGGAATTGGGGCGGGTGTGGATACATGAATGATGGATGAATGATGGATGAATGATGGATAGAGCCTGCATCGACATCCCGGCACTTTCCGGAGACCGTGTTATTCCGGGAGGTAGCCCGAGGGCCCCTGACCTTCCGGGAGATACCCCATCTCCGATATCTCAGAGAGCGGCAACTCGAAGAAGTTCTGGAAGAGTTCGCTCATTCGAGATAGTATCTCATCTTTCTTTTCGTAGAGATACCCACTATCCGGGTATCGTTCGTTGAGGCGCATATTTCCCGATCTGGTTCGCGTGACCACCCCCTCACCCAAAAGTTCCCCGATGAGATCCTTGCAGGTATACCGGCTCTCAGGAATACTTCGATCCAGAGTGGTGTTCTGGATGTCGTTGATGAATTGTAGTTCTACAGTCAGTTTATTGACCTGGTCCCGGATTTTTGGATGCCCCTGTGAACTCAGGATGATAGTAGCGATATTGGGATTTACAGCGGCCCGTATTTTATCGGCGATAGATCTGTGGACAAGATATCCTTTCAGGCACGGATTTTTGTTTTCGCCCGTGTTTAACAGCAACTGAACGACGGGATACACTGGAAAACCCGCACGGTCAAGGTCTGATAGATACTCTGAGAGCGATGAGTTGGTCAAGAGGTTCTTCTGGAGCGTGGATGAAAACAGTGACGAGGTGGCGCTGCCCTTCAATGAGGGGATATGGGTGTTGCAATACCCCCCGGCTTCAATATACGTGGGTTCAGACCAGAAGAGATTGAAACGAAGACCACCCCGGTCGCTAAGCTGCTTTGCCCTCTTGATTCCTGCATCGAATGCAAAGTAGTCCGATACGGTGGTGAGTTGCGGTCCGGGAACCTCTTCGATGGGTTCGCTCTCCTTTGCTACTATCTTCTCGATAGGGGAGAGGTCGAACCCCCTGACTGCAAGGATTCTGTTATCTGCTTTCAGGGGGATAGATGAGTCCGTATTCTCCCTGCTGACCGGGTACCGGTTTTCTTTCTCTGACATATAGATCATCGGATTCTCAGAAGTCTCACAGAATGGGGTATCGCTCACCATATCTCGGAGATCCGAATAGGTAAACGGCTCTCTCCCGGGTTTGATCCGCTCCCGGATAGCGTTCATCACCTGGAGGACATTGTGTTCCGATGTGGGGAAGAAATACCTTCCATAATTTCCTCCCGCCGTGTCGCGCTCCATGGTTATCCCGGGAACACCCCTGAGCAGGACGTATGCCCGTAAGAAACAGTCGATCTCGTCCCTGTATAGTGAGTATAATTGCTGATATTTTTCGGGAACGATGGTTAGATCGGCATCGCTCTTTAGGGTAAGATCTTTCTTTTCCTTCTCGTTCATACTGTTCAGTAATAGCAGAGGGATATATCAACTGATCGAAACGGATTCTCCCGGTGCCAGGGGATCGGGGGTGGCCTGATTCAAGAGATCGCTCGATATAGCCGGAGAGCGATTCCACAACCCTTAACAGGTTTAAAACGAGAATCACGCATGCGATTCTATGGCCCGGAAAAAGGAAAAGCCCAACCAGAAGAATATCGAGCAATACGACCACAAAGGGACCTGCCGGCTGAATAACCCGCCGGCGGGGCTGGTCAATGCGGCGACCGAACCGGATTATGGTGCAAAGACCTACTCCTATGATCCTCACCTCGACCCGGAGCTTGTTTGGGCGGGGAAGGCCGAGCATACGTCGTTTGAGGTTCCGACGGTCTCCCTCCACGTCCACGAACGGATCGACCCGCGGACGATCATCCGTGCGGCGAAGGGCAGCAACGGCGACCACCGGCAGGCCTCGCTCTTTGAGTTCTCGATCGAGAACCCACCGCTCCGGGAGGCAGTGGAGTTCTACCGCCACAGGCACAACTGGAGCAACCGCCTCGTCGCCGGTGACTCTCTGCTCGTTATGAACTCCCTGCTGGAGAAGGAGGGGATGGCCGGGAAGGTGCAGATGATTTATATCGACCCGCCCTATGGAATCAAATACAAGAGCAATTTCCAACCGTTTGTAAACAAGAAAAGTGTTGCAGCTACAGATAAAGATATAGACCTAACTCAAGAGCCCGAAATGATAAAGGCCTTCCGGGATACTTGGGAAGTAGGACTCCACTCCTATCTAACCTATCTGCGAGATCGCCTGCTTCTCGCACGTGAACTGCTGACCGAGAGTGGGAGTGTTTTCGTACAGATATCAGATGAGAATGAGCATCATGTACGGGAGATCATGGATGAGGTGTTTGGGAAGGAGAACTTTGTTGCAGTGATTCCATTTAGGAAGAAGACTATGCCTTTAGGAGGCAATTTTATCGAGCAAATGGACGATTTCCTTTTGTGGTACTCAAAAAATATTGAGGAATGTAAGTATCATAAACTATATCTGGATTCAAATGTGGAAGGAGATTGGCACTATAAGTATCTTAAAATGTCCAATGGGCATGTTATTAATTTAGATAAAAATCAAATAAAAAATCATGATTATGTCCCGAAAAATGGAAAAATATTTATGTTAAAATCAATGGAGCCCTCGGGGTTGATGGAATCAGGAAAATTTAGTTTCGTCTTTGAGGGAATAAAATACCAGCCTCCAAAAAATGGCTATTCAACAGATATTACCGGAATGAATCGATTAAACAAGGCAGATCGGTTGGGGGTTGATGGAAATAGAATAAATTATAGATATTTTGTTGAAGATTATCCTATTAATATCATAACATCTCCATGGCAAGATACTATTGGCGCTAGGGACAAAATCTATACTGTTCAAACGAATCCCTTGATTATCCAGCGCTGCCTCCTCATGACCACTGACCCCGGCGACCTCGTCCTCGACCCCACCTGCGGCTCCGGGACCACCGCCTATGTCGCCGAGAAATGGGGCCGGCGCTGGATCACCTGCGACACCTCCCGCGTCGCAATAACCCTCGCCAAACAACGGCTCATGACCGCCGTCTTCGAGTATTATAACCTTGCCCACCCTGGGGAGGGCGTCGGGAGCGGGTTTGTCTATAAGACCGTCCCGCACATCACGCTCAAATCCATCGCGAACAACCCCGAGATCGACGCCATCTACGAGGGGCACCTGTCGAAGGTCAAGGCCGCCCTCGCCGCTCTCAACGCCGCTGCAAAGACCTCCTATGAAGAATGGGAAGTCCCCTTCGATTCCGATCCCGCCTGGACGGAGGCTGCACAGAAGTCCCACAGCAAGTTCCTCGCCGCCCGGCAGAAGCGGCAGGCCGAGATAGACGCGAGCATCCAGAAGAACACTCCCCAGGAGACCCTCTACGACCAGCCGCAGGTCGACAGAACGAAAGTCCGCGTCACCGGTCCCTTCACCGTCGAGGCTGTCCCCGCTCCCACCGTCGAACCGCTCAGCGGCGACACCCCCGCACCCCTCCCGGCCGATGACTCCGCCGCCCGCACCGGCGAGTCCCTCCGGCAGGACGAATGGCGGACCGAACTCCTTGCCACCGGCATCCGTGGCAAGAGCGGCCAGCGGATCGCCTTCGCCCGACTCGAACCCCTCGGCGGTACCCGGTGGCTCCACGCCCGCGGCGAGACCGCGGACGACACCCAACAGCAGGTCGCTGTTTCCTTCGGCCCCGAACACGCCGCCCTCGATGCCCGGCAGGTCGAGATGGCGCTCAAAGAGGCACAGCGCCTTGTCCCCCGCCCCGATATCCTCGTCTTCGCCACCTTCCAGTTCGATCCCGAAGCCGCCAAAGACATCGACGAGACCAACTGGCCCGGCGTCGTCCTCCTCAAAGTCCAGATGAACACCGATCTCCAGACCGACGACCTCAAGAAGAAACGCTCCAGCAACGAGAGTTTCTGGCTCATCGGCCAGCCTGACATAACCCTGAACCTGATCACCGAAGGGCCTGAAGCCGGCACGATCCTCCTCTCGGTTAACGGTTTTGACTACTACGACACCCGTAACGGCACCGTCGATGGAGGCGGCCCCGAAAAGATCGCCATGTGGATGCTTGATCCCGACTACGATGGCCGCAGCCTCTTCCCCCGGCAGGTCTTCTTCCCCATGGCCGGCAAGAATGAGGGGTGGGCAAAACTCCAGAAGAGCCTCAAGGCCGAGCTTGACGAGGAGTTGATCGAAGCCTACCGTGGCACCGTCTCACTCCCCTTCAAGCCCGGCAAGAAGCGGCGCATCGCCGTCAAGATCATCGACGACCGGGGCATCGAGTCCATCGTCGAACGGGAGCTTGATGTGCCGGGGGCATAACCCATGCCGCAGAAGACCATCGACCGCCTCATCGTCACCTCCCCCTACGCCGAGCCCGCCTGCCACTGGCACTACGACCGGACTACTCGGACATTTGACCTCAGAGATGGCCGGCGCAAAGCAGGCTACATCGTCGCGACGCAGGGCTCCAGCGCCTTTGATGATCCCGGCGTCTTCTATGAGATTCCCCTCGTCAACCAGATCCGCCCCCGCATCAAGGCCTGGCGGGAGGCCGGATATCCCGGTATCACCAGCATCACCCGCCGCCTCCTCGACTACTGGCGGGACATCGAAGAGCGAGGAAGCATCCCCTTCTTCTTCTGCCAGCTTGAGGCCATAGAGACCCTCATCTGGCTCACCGAGGCCCCCGACGCAGAAAAGACCGGGATAAATATCGAGGGCGACGGCGGCGAATTCCTCCGCTACTGCTGCAAGATGGCAACCGGGACCGGCAAGACCGTTGTCATGGCCATGCTCATCGCCTGGCAGGTCCTCAACAAGACCGCCTATCCAACCGATCCCCGGTTCTCAAAAAACATCCTCATCATCGCCCCCGGCCTCACCGTCAAAAGCCGCCTCTCCGTCCTCATTCCCTCATCTGAGGGCAACTACTACGACGTTTTCGCCATTGTCCCGCCCGGCCTTGCGGAGAACCTCAGGCAGGGGAAAGTCCTCGTCCAGAACTGGCATGCACTTGCCTGGGAGAGTGAAGAGCAGATCCTGAAGAGGAAGAGCGTCGATAAACGCGGCCCAAAGAGCGATGAAGCCTACGTCCGCGAGATTCTCGGCGATATGGCCCGGCACAACAACCTCATCATCATCAACGACGAGGCACATCACGCCTGGCGGGTTCCGGCCGAGTCGAAGGTCAAAGGGGTCGCAAGAGATGAGATCGATCAGGCTACCGTCTGGGTTCAGGGCCTCGACCGCATCCACAGGGCGAGGAACATCCTCTCCTGCTTCGACTTCACCGCCACGCCCTTCGCTCCGAGCGGGAAGAGAAGCGACGAAGAAGCCCTCTTCACCTGGATCATCAGCGACTTCTCCTTAAACGATGCCATTGAGTCCGGTCTCGTCAAAACCCCCCGCGTCGTCATCCGCGACGACACCAACCCGAGGCCCGACGACTACCGATCCCGGTTCTATCACATCTACACCGACCCTGAGGTCTATGACGACCTCACCCGCAAAGGTGCCGAAGAGTCCGAACCCCTCCCCGACCTCCTCAACACCGCCTACTACTTCCTCGGCCTCGACTGGCAGGAGAAGAAGAAGGAATGGGTTGCGGCCGGCTACCGGACCCCGCCGGTCATGATCACCGTCGCGAATACTACCGAGACCGCCGCAAGGATCGCCTACGCCTTCACCCGCAAAAAGATCCGGATCGACGACCTCTGTGATGATGGCAAGATCCTTCACATCGATTCGAAGGTGCTCAAAGAGGCTGAAGCCCTGGACGAAGAATTACTCATCACCGGGAGCAGCGATGAAGAGGATGACCGGCCACGCACTAAAAAAGAGATGGCCCTCTACCTCCGGCAACAGGTCGACACTATCGGAAAACCCGGTGAGGCGGGCGAGAAGATCCAGAACGTCATCTCTGTCGGCATGCTCTCCGAGGGCTGGGATGCCCGGACGGTCACGCACATCATGGGGCTACGGGCCTTCTCCAGCCAGCTCCTCTGCGAACAGGTCATCGGCCGGGGGCTCCGGCGCACCAGTTACGATGTCGACGAAGAAACTGGCTTATTCTCTCCTGAATACGTCAACATCTTCGGCATCCCCTTCACATTCCTCCCCCATGAAGGAGGAGGTGATGCCCCGCCCCGGCCGGAAAAACCCAAAACTCGGGTCGAGTCGCTCCCCTCCCGCCAAAAGTACGAGATCACCTGGCCGAACGTGCTCAGGGTCGAACATACTTACCGGCCTCGGCTCACCCTCGATATCGAGACCGCTAAACACCTCATCCTCGACGCCGCAGAGACGCCGCAGATCGCCGAACTCGCCCCGGTCATCGACGGTAAACCGGCCGTCGACCAGATCACCACCATCGACCTTGAGGAACTCGGCCGGATCAGGCTCCAGCGAATCATATTCGAGACGGCCCGGGATCTCCTCGACCAGATGCGCCCGGAATGGCGGGGCACCGCCGCCGATCTCGTCGGGCAACTGGTCGGCATCGTCGATCGGTTCCTCCGCTCGGATAGAGTCAGGTTTGCCCCCCTCATCTTCAGCACCGACGACACGCGGCGGCGGGTTCTGCTCATTCTCAACATGAACAAGATTGTCCAGCATATCTATGAACAGATCCGCGAGACAAACACCGAAACCATCGAGCCGGTCCTCGACCAGGGCCGCCCCATCCGCTCGACCGCAGATATGCCGGTCTGGCACACCACCAAACCCTGCGGAGAAACAGAAAAATCACAGATCAACTTCTGCATCTACGACAGCACATGGGAGGCCACCGAGGCCTTCGTTCTTGATCGGAACCCGGCCGTACAGGCATGGGCTAAGAACGACCATCTCGGGTTTGAGGTGTTCTACCTCTATCAGGGTGTCGTACTGAGGTATCGGCCGGACTTCCTCATCAGGCTTGAGAATGGTGAGTATCTGGTGCTGGAGACGAAGGGGCAGGATAGCCCGCAGAATCGGACGAAGCGAGCCGCCCTTGCTGAGTGGATTCGTGCTGTCAATGGGCATGGCGGGTTTGGAATCTGGCACTCTGATGTTTCGTTCAATACGGCTGATGTTGATGGGATCATCGCAAAATACGTCGGCAAGCAACTTACCGGCCAGATTGAGAGTTGATTGTATGATCGGGAGGATTCCCGTTGCCGGTCTTCCCAATCTCCTTTTTGGGCACAAACACATCCCCTTCCTATGACCCCACCAGATCGCCTCCTCGACCCGCGCCAGTCAGAGATAAAACCCACATCCAGCGCCTCCCCCGCCGAAACAAAACCTCCTCCACTGGGCGAAGGTTGTTGATGCTTTCTCGGCATATCCACCCAATATGGATATTTTCTGATTTCGAAGGGTGGTTGAGGTTTAAAAGATGATAATGTGACAGATTATTTGACTCGTTGTGTATTCCAGAGATTCATGGTGTATTGTAAGTGTTCCTCACAAACACCCCAATATCTCCTTCATTAATTTTCGTGTAATTCTTCCCTCAAACATCTCTCTACGCTTCTTAAAAGAATGAAACGTCTCACCCTCATTGTTACATTCCTGGTGAAAATAAAGGTTTACAACCTCAGTTCTCAATTTTCGATTAATTAATTGAGGAAAAACTTCTTGCAGGATGTTAATGTTGCCTAGGCAAAGATTGCCAAACTCCTGGATATCAATATCTTCCTTAATTTTCTCAATTATTTCATCGATCTTCTCATCCTCAAAAAAAGAATCATAAACTCTTTGTAACTTTTTCCTCATCGGTATTCCCGATGCGTACGTTTCTAGTTGATTGAACTTATCATCAGAATTGGCATATGATACTGGGAAAGAGAAATTTATGCCACCTTCTGAACGCCTGCGAGAAAATAGTTTTATAATATCTTTATCTTCAGCCATTAGTTTGAGGAGCTCAATAAAGCGCATTTTAGGGTCTGTATTTCGGTCAATCCATGCTATTATTTCCTTCCCACCATCTATCTTAGTAAGATTTGAGTAGAATCTTTCAAAGTTCAATTCTCCAGATATTATCGCAGATATCCTTTGTGAAAAGTGCGTTATTCTGGTTGCAATCTTCTCTTCATGTCTCTTTAGGTAATACTGAAAAACACCTAAAACAATTCCAAAGGATGTGAGAATCTCAAAAAAATGAACATTTGGCGAATAACTTGCCGGTCCGATGAAAACTCCAATTAAATATGAGGTACCGAGTACCCCTAACCAGATTAGAAGTACGGGAAATGCTTCATATACGATGTTTATCATCAGTTGCTTGATGATGACTGCAAACGTTTTTACCGAGAAGAGACCTGCAAACCCGCGTATTCTTTTTACTGTGCTGATAATGTTGCTCCAAACCCGTGAGGTGCTGTCCTTCCCAACCTCCCTATACTTATCCGCCAGCAGGAATAACCACTGAATCTTTAAGACACAAATTGCAACCCCTCCTGCAATTAAGAAGTATATGATAGGTACGCTTGAAAGAAAGCACCAAAAAAACAGGAAAACAAAAAAATTAGCAAATCCAAAGCTGAAGAATTCAAACCAGCGTAGCACCTTCAAGATAAAATCCATAGGCGTGATCGTTGATAATTTTATCATGATCCCATAAAAGTTCACCGTAACATATTAGACGAAATTTGCCCGTGATGCAAAGAGGCTTTTTTTACGGGTAAACCTGACCCGGATATCGATGTCGCTCGCCGGGCCGGCGGATCCCCGTGCATAGGAGCTGAAGATCGCGATCCACGCGGCATCATGTCCGGCGAGTATCGAAACGATCGTCTCCCGTGCGGCTCCGGTTACGGTGTGTCCCATCACGCTACCCCCGACCGTAGCTCTCCTGGTTGGTGTGGCGCTTACCTCGTATCATTCTTTTGCAGGGCGAAGCAACACGCCCGGGAGGAACAGGCGATTGGCCTCTCCGGTGGGCGGAACACCTCTGGAGGGGGAAGGCGCCATGCCGGTAGTAGTCCCGCACCCGGAGCGGTTGCCACAGGGATGACTTTTAGCAACTTCCTTTTCAAGGGCAAAAGGGCTCCCCTCACTCCTTGCCCCTCCCCGGCACCGTCCGGTACCCCTGCCGAGGATGGTTCCGAATATTCCGGTACTTCGCTTCAAGCCTGCCGCTATCCAGCAAGGGATTGATGTAGTGGTTCCTGAGAGAATCCTTGCTACGGTTGAGAAGGTCTGCCGGACCCTATTTACTCTGTTGTCGCCCGCCTGCTCTTCCTCCGGGGCTTCTGCACCGGGAGCGCGGCGCAGGTTATCCGCGTCAGTTCCCTCAAAAACTCCGCATCATCCAGATCCTCGATCAGGAAATAGGGTTTTGCACCCTCATAGGGCGGCGCCATCTCGCCGTCTGGCATGAACTCCTTCCCCTTCTCGGTGATCTTCACGAAGAACTGGTTGTCGGCAACACAGCCAAAGAACATCCCGTCGCAGTAAAACCCATACTCGCCAAACATCTTCCGGTACGTGATCTCCCCGGCACCGGCAAGCCGTTCGGCCACGAACCCTGCAAACTCCGGGCTCGACGCCATCCTCTCACCAGACCCTGCACTGCTCGATCCTTCTTCCGCCGTCGCCCCGGTTCTCGTCGAACGCAAACCCTATGAGCAGCTCGCAGGGGGACCCGTCACACCGGCCGCAGTGCTCCAGCCCCTTTCCCTCACAGCAGGCCTTGAGCGGGCAACTGTCACCCCAGAACGGCTTTTCGATCGCCGTGCACCCCATCCCTATTTGGTACTCGCACTCGCTACAGAGGATACCGCATCGTGACTCAATCATGTTCTCCACTTCTATCGCCACCACGGCGCCATCGATATCCACGGTTGGATTGCAGGGAGATAGAGCCTCGCCCCGGGGCGTGAAAGTAAACCCGGGTCTAAAAAAAAGGGAGATTACTCGATCACGATCGCCGGCTTGAACGGGAGCGCCCCCGAGGCCTTCGGGTGTGCACTCGCTTCGGCGTCGAGGACCTTCACCGGCACGCCGAACTCGTGCTCCAGGAACGCCCGTGCGCCCTCGAGGATAGCCTGCTCGTCGAGCGGCGACGCGGTGAGCTGTCTCACGAGTTCGGGCGGGAGTTTCAGGACGAGTTTCGTGATCTGCTTTGCGGCGTCAGTCGCCTCGCGGCCGCGCTTGCGCATCCCCTCGTTCTGCATGATCTCGCGCATAACCCGGGTCTTGTCGGCCGATGCCGCGATGATCCGGAAGGCCTCGTGCTTCCATGCCGGGGCGACGAAGAGACTGATCGACTCCGGCTCCATCGGGATGAGTCTCCTGATCGACTCGATATCCTCGACCGTCCGGGCGAGGAGTTCCTCGGCGAGCTCGATCTCCGGTCTGACCCTGCTCTCGTCCACCTCCGGCCAGGGGGCGAAGGAAACCATACCTTTCCCGCCGATCTCGTTCCAGAGCGCCTCGCAGGTGAAGGGGGTGATCGGGGCGAGCAGCCGCACCCAGGTGCGGCAGAGGTCCAGCATCACCGCCCCGCCGCTCGTCCCCTCGGGCAGGCGGCGGCGGTACCACTTCAGGTCGGCTTCTACCCCGAAGAACGCCTCCTGCAGCGCCTGCCGGGTCTGGAACCCCTCAAGCGCCGCCGTGGTGCTCTCGATACGGCGCTGGAGCCTGCTCGCGAGCCAGGCGTCGATATCGTAGGCGCCCTCCGCCTCTTTTGCGCCCTCGACCGTGTTCCAGAACCGCTCGATCTGCTTCCTTGTCGAAGAGACGAGCTCGTTCCTCCAGTCGAAGTCCTGCCAGGGCTCCGCGCTCCCGACAAGGAACATCCGAACCGTATCGGCGCCGAACTCCTCCACGGCGTCCTCGAGCAGGAAGACGTTGCCCTTGCTCGAGGACATCTTCGCCCCGTTCAGGAGCCCCATCCCGAAGACCACCATACCCTTCGGCTGGAGTTCTGCCGGGAAGATCGCCCGGTGGTGGAAGAGCTGGAAGGTGAGGTGGTTCGAGATGAGATCCTTTGCCGAGAACCGGTAGTCGTAGGGGTACCAGTAGAGGAACTCGTTCCGGATCTTATCGAGGGTCCCGCGGTCGACGGTCTCGGGGTTTCCTTCGCCCTTGAAGATGTACTCGAAGACCTCCGGCGTCAGGTTCTCCGGCGGGATCGCCTTCAGGTGATGGGCGATCGTGTAGTAGGCCATGTAGATCGTCGAGTCGGAGAGCGGCTCGATGATCCAGGTCGGGTCCCAGGGGAGTTTCGTGCCGAGCCCCACCCGCCGGGTGCAGGCCCAGTCCTTCAGCCAGTCGACCGTCCGGTCGAACTCCGTCCGGACCTCGGGCGGGACGAGCGCCATCCGCTCGAGCTGGGTCTTCACCTGCTCCTTCCAGCACGGGTCGCTGTACTCCAGGAACCACTGGTCGTGCAGGATCTTCACGAAGACCCGCCCGCCGCAGCGGCAGATCACCTGGCGGTTGTCGAACTCGTACATCGGGATCGAACCGTAGCGCTCCATCATCAGCGCCGCAACGTCGTCCCGGGCCTCTCTCACCGGCTTACCGCCGTACTTCTCAAAGACCTTCCCGCGGGAGAACTCCGCGCTGTAGACCTCCTGGGTGAGCGCCTCCATCCCCGGGTCGTTCTGGTCGCGGATGTTCGCCCGCTCGACCGCGTCCTTTGCCGGGATCTCGCCGTAGCCCTCGACGGATATGAGCGGGACCGGTCGGATGGCCGTGTACTTCCCCTGCTGCTGCAGGTCGCGGAGGGCGATGTAGTCGAAGGGCGCGTGGGCGGGAACGCTCATGACGATCCCGGTTCCCATCTCCGGGTCGACGAACGAGGCCGGAAGAACCGGAACCTCGCCGGAGAGGGGGTGGGAGACCGTCCGGTCGACGAGCGCCGTCCCCGGGATCTCCTCTCCCACAACGACCTCATGATCCTGCAGGGCGAGTTTCCCTGCCGCCTCCCGGCTCAGGATCCACTCCTCGCCGTCGACCGTCGTCCGGACGTAGGTGACGTCCGGGTTCACCCAGAGGTTCGTCACACCGTAGACCGTCTCGGGCCGGAGGGTGGCGCACGGAACCTTCGCGCCGTCCCAGGAGAAGACTACCAGGGTGAACCGGATGATCTCGGCCTTGTCGCCTTCGAGGAGGTCGTGGTCGCCGACCGGGTTCTCGCACTGGGGACAGTACTTGACCGGGTGAGCGCCCTTGACGACGTGTTCGTCCTCGTGCAGGTGCTTGTACTGCCACTCGATGAACTTGCTGTACTGCGGGTCGACGGTGATGAACCGCCGCCGCCAGTCGATCGAGAGCCCGCACTTCTGCATCACCCGCCGGTACTCCTCCGAGAAGTGCCGGACGATCTCCATCGGGTCGATGAACCGATCCAGGATGTCCTGCGGCACCCGGTAGAGGTCGCGGTAGAGCCCGATCGTCTTCGTGTCGCCGTTCGCGATCCTCTTCGATATCCCGATGACCGGGGTGCCGGTGACGTGGAACGCCATCGGGAAGAGGACCTGCTTCCCCCGCATCCGCTGGTACCGGGCGAGGACGTCCGGAACGATGTAGGTCCGCCCGTGCCCGACGTGCATCGCCCCGCTCGGATACGGGTACGCCACGGTCAGGTAATACTTCTCCTTCTCTGCCGGATCGGCCTCGAACGCGTGCTCCCACCGGGCGATGCACTCCCGTTCGTTGCCCTGCATATCAAGTCCGCCCACTCTAAGCCTCCAGATTCTGGTTCCTCATAGTTACCCCTATCATACCGGCCGCAGCCGGATCGCCTCGCCCTCGTTGTAGCGCTTGATCATCTCCTGGGCGATCGTGCTGTTCTTGGCGAGGAGGATATCCCCCTCCTCGTTCACTGTCGCCGTGAAGAGATACTCCTTCCCGGCGAAGACATCCACGATCTTGCCGCTGTTCTCGGGAGAGACGATCGTCAGTTGCTTCCGATCAAGCCGGATCTTGATGCCGCCGGCGAGCTGCATCTCCTCCTCGACGGGTTTCTGCGCTTCGAGTTCGCTCCTCGGCCGGATATCGATCCCGATGCCGAGTTTGTTCACGATCGCCGAGACGTTCTTGCCGCCCTTCCCGATCGCCGCCGGGACGTCCTTGTCCTCGATGTAGACGAC
>DAIRGM010000056.1:0-15270 GCA_036794525.1 Methanoculleus sp. | reverse complement strand
CGATGAGGATCAGGATGCCGGCAAGCGCCGGGAGCGGGATCAGTTCCGCGAGGGGGCCGGCGAAGACGATGACGATCCCGACGAGGGCGCCGGAGATGAGGTTCGCCGCCCGGGTCTCTGCGCCCGCGGCTACGTTCAACGCCGTCGCGGAGAGCGACCCGGCTGAGGGTGCGCACTGGAGGAAACTGCAGACGATGTTGGTGACTCCCTGTCCGGTAAAGTCCCGGTTCACGTCGGCGATGGTCCCGTCCGGCTCGGGGATCGCCTCGGTGACCCCGACGGCCATGACGAGCCCGATGATGGCAAGCGCGAGCGCCGGGACGAGGAGGCCGGGGGTGAGGGCGATATTGGGGATGGCAAAGGCCGGGAGCCCGGCGGGAATGGTGGCGATACTGCCCACGAGCGCGACATCCGGAAACACGATCCGGGCGAGGAGGGCCGTGACGATGAGCGGGAGGAGGAGGGCGACGGAGGTGAGGTGCGGTATGCGGCGGAGCGCGATGACGAGGGCGATCGTGAGGAGGCCGATCGCGAGTGCGTCGGGCCGGATATCGCCCGCATGGAGGATGAGGTCTCCTACCGCGAGGATCTGGATTGCGTCCCGCGGGAGCTGGTAGCCGGTGAGGTTCCCGAGCTGCCCGAGGACGATGAGGAGCGCCGCCCCGACGACGAACCCGGTGAGGACGGCGTTGGAGATGAATCGTGTCAGGCTGCCGGCCCGGATGAGCCCGAACCCGAGTTGGAAGAGTCCGACGAGGATGGTCAGCACAAAGAGGGTGGCCGGGACGTCGGCCTCGGGGACCGGGGCGAGGACGGAGTAGATCGAGACCGCGAGGACGTTTGAGAGCATCACCTTGAGGTAGGAGGAGCCGGTGAGGAGCGCCCCGATCGCCGTCGAGAATATCGCGGTATAAAGGCCGTAGATTGGGTTGATCCCGGCGACGAGGGCGAACCCCATCGCCTGCGGGATGCCGACGAGGGCGGTGGTCGTCCCGGCGAAGAGGTCGGCGGGGAGGCTTCTCCTCCAGTTTGTCTCACCGGCGGGCATGCTCGGTGAGGGTGTGGGGTGCGGGATATAGGTTGTCCTGCCGGTCAACCATCCAGGATCTCCGGATAGTTATGGAGGGGCGGGTGAGCGTCCCCGGGCTCGTGGTCTAGCTGGTTATGACGTCGCCTTGGTAAGGCGGGGATAGGCGAGCCGGACTGCTGGACCTGGAACCCGGCCAGATCGGCCCGAAACGGCTACTGGGCCATGGACGTGGCTATTCTGGTGTGCGAGCGTAGTGGTCTAGCTGGTTATGACGTCGCCTTCACACGGCGAAGTTGTACCACTAGACCATGGGCAGCCCTTTTCATCTGGCCGCGGCAGGTGAGTGTCATCTCCTCACTGTTTTACTGCCGATCGTAATCGCCGGCCCGGAGCGAAGGCACTATCTGCACGGGAGATCGATCTCTACTCCAGGAGATCGATGGCATGAACGAGAGAGAGCCCGGCGAGGGACGCGGCCGCCGCGGGCGGGGGTGCCCCCGGGTCCGCCGGAGGATCGGGAACCAGGGGGCGTTCCGCTGTTTCGGCCCGCTCTGCGGGGGGCCCGACGAGTTCGTCGTCATCCTGCCCGAGGAGGTGGAGGCCCTGCGGCTCGTCGACCTCCAGGAGTTTGAGCAGGAAGAGGCGGCCGCCGCTCTCGGCGTCTCCAGAAAGACCCTCTGGCGTGACCTCCACGAGGCGCGGGCGAAGGTCGCCGATGCCCTGGTGCACGGGAAGACGATCCGGATCGTCGGGTGCGGCCGCCGCCGGGAGGAGGGGTGCCCGGAGGACGAGGACGCCTCCTTCGATCCGGCGCCCGGGTGACTGGATCTAGAGGCATCCGTCCCGAACTTTTTTTGCGAAGGGCGTTGACCCGGAGACGGTTCAAAATCCGATACGGCCGTGTACGACTAGTTCATCCCCATATCGCTCAGCCGGTTGGTATCTTCATCAAACGACTGGTGGATGGTGAAGTACTGCACCCGCCCGGCTTTGATGCACTCCCTGACGGCACGTTCCCGTTTGCTCAGGTTCGCGGCTTTACCCGTCTTTATCTCGATAAAGACCACCTTCTGCACCTCATCGGCGTCGGAGAGTCCGTCGAAGACGATGAGATCGACCGGGGTCCCTAAGAATCGTGCATCCTTCGGGTTGTAGGGAAAGTCCGGGAAGTACGGGATGAGGCACTCCGTGACCTTCCCCCGGGTCACCGACTGGCTGCGCTTTACCGCATCGGTGCGGATATTCCCCTCTTCGTCCAGTCTCCACTTCTCAAAGAGGATCTTTGCTTTCTCATCCGAGAGCCGCCTGAGTTCCTGTTCTTTCCAGTCTTCGATATCTTCTCGCTCCCTCCGGCGCCAGGACTCAAACACCTCTCGTGCTCGCTCTTCGATCTGGCCCCGGATCCTGGAGTATTTGTAAAATAGCACTAAAACAGCAAGAACCAGGAGAAGGATGACGGCCCATTCGATCATAGTCTCCCAGAAAACTCTCACGCCCCGGTAGATAGGCCTTTCTAACGAGTTTTCCTGCGATGTATTGGATGGATGCTCATTTTCGGAACCACCTGGTGCTCGAACTCTGTTCCATAGGAAGATCATTCCTGACGGCGCTCATGCTCCTGCCGCTCGCGCCCTTCGGGGCACACACCGCCTATCACCACGCGGAAAACGACTGCCGGAACGCGCGACGGTCCACTGGAACCGAAGCATGAGAAATTCACCCGGTGTGCGGGGGACTGTTGTTCGTTCGGCACGGAGTCGTCGCCCCGGGTGCAGGGGAAAAAAGAATGCGGTCAGGGGAGCCGGACAACAGCCCAGTTCTCCGTGAGGTTGTTCTGCTGGGGCACCGGCTGCGCTGAGAACGTGACGTAATCCCCGAATCCCGACCACATCCGGGTTACCGGGTAATCGGGCCCGGATGATCTCTCTTCTACAAGGGTCTGGTTGACCCCGCCGATCACGTCGAATGACCGGTACACGTGGGGATAGCCCTCGGCCCCGAGGAAGGAGGGGGTCTCCGTCACGACCTGGAAGTGGAGATGCGGGAGATCGGAGTTCCCGCTGTTGCCCATCAGGCCGAGGACCTGCCCCTCCGTGACGCTGTCGCCAATCCCGACCCGGAGCGAGCCGGGGATCATGTGGGCGTAGCAGGCGAATTTCTGGTTCCCGATATCGACGATGACGTAGTTGCCGGCTGCGGTTGCAACAGTCGCCGGCGGGGCGGAATAGATCTCCTCATGGTCCGGAAGGCCGTCCATGGCGTCCACCACCGTCCCGTTGGCGACCGAGTAGATCTCCCTCCCGTATCCGAGGAAGTTCTTCGCCAGGGTCACGTTCCCGGCGGCCGCCTGCCCGGTGGCCGGGTCCAGGTATACCCAGTCCTGTGCGTAACGCTGGGGAACGCGGGTCACCCCGTTCATCGTGATCTGGCCGAGGAAGTGATGGGTCACGGGACCCGTGGTCTCCGTCGCCGTCCAGCCCGGGCCGCGCACCGGCGAACCGATAACCACCGGCGCAAGATCCTTACGCACCGTGACGTTGCCGCCGGTGAGCGTAATCGGCGCGAGCCCGCTTCCGGTCGGGTTCAGGGTGAGCCTGTGGACGAGCCGGTCCGGTACGGCGTCCAAAGCGACCTTGAACCAGAGGGAAATTCGCGGGAGAGGCAGTTTACCGGTGCCGTCCTCGAGTTCCGCCGCGGTCGGCGGCGGGCTTGCGGCCGGGTGGTAGAGTTGGGCCAGCAGCTCCCCGTCAACCGACCAGAGTATGTCTCCCGTGGCAGGATCGATGACTTCGACTTTTGCCGGTACGAATGTCTCGCCTCCTGTCGGGGAGAGTTCAAGTTCGTAGGCGAGGTTGACGCCGTCCTGGCTGGAGACCGGGATGGGCGCAAACGGAACGGTCACGTTCACCGGCGGAGCCGCGGGCGCCTGTTGCGGTTCCGTCACGGATTGCATACATCCGGCGGTGAGGATCGCTGCCGTTACGACGGCGAGGATGAGGATCTGGCGAATGGCCGACATGGTAATGACGTTCGAGCGGTTGACGTGCCGGGTAATAAACCAGATAGATCTCGTTCCGGTATTCCGGCTGATCTATGGGCGCGCAGGGATTCGAATCCCCAGGTGAATAGCAGTTACTGCGAAAGAACGTCCTGCAGGCACCCCCGGCTCTCGCCCCCTGCGATCTCAAGTCCGGAAGCAGCGAGAGATTCAGTCGGGGTATCATGACGATTTCCCGAAAAACATGGGCCCGGAGGGATTCGAACCCACGACCGCCCGGTTATGAGCCGGGCGCTCTGACCGGACTAAGCTACGGGCCCGAGAATTGCAATGCAGTCAGCCTGAATCTGGAAACGATGCATTCCGCTCGAATTTCCGGGATTTCCCGGAATCCCGCTGGCATATAAGATTGTACTCCGATCATAAAAAGCATTGTGCGCGTTCTGCAGGGCATTCACATACCCGGCAGGCACGACGCACGAAAATCCATCGCGCAAACCTCTGACGGGGCTTTGATACCTCCAATATGAGAGACTGCCTGCAAAACGCTCCGAGAAACCCCTTACTGCTGGTGCTGCTCCTTCCACTGCATCCAGTTGTTGTAGGCGTTCATATCCTTCTGCTTGAGGAACTCCTGGATCTCGTTGTCGATCTCGGTGGTCGTCATCCCGCTGTGCGTGCTCCCCTGGATCTGCCGGGTGATCTCGTCCGCCAGCTGCTGGTCTGCTCCGGCGTTCTGGACTGATCTCCTGATCTTGTCGGGGTTGAACTGCTCCTCCTGGTTGTTCGACTTCCGGACCATCGTCTCCTGCCAGGACAGGGACTCCATCTGCTGCTGTTGTGCCATTCTCATCACCACATCCATACCTGTTCTGCTTTCCCCGGGGTGCGGCGGGTACCCGCACCCCGGCTTCTCTCCGGGATCACGGTTTCCGGGCGCTCCACCCGGCCCCGTTCCGGTTGCAAGCTGCAGCCTGCCGGGCGACAGTGGGATACCGGGTACTTATACGTTGTGGCGGCCGGCCATCGCGCCCTTCCCGCGGAAGCAATGGATTAACGGCGCCTTCCGGGAGCGGCGAAGAACTGAAAGAGTCTTCCGCGTGGGGCATGCTGCACGGCGGCGATGCGCTGGAGAGGCCGTCCGGTAACGGGTGCGTGAACCGGGGGCTGTCCCCCTTTATTCGTGCAGACCAGACCCTTACGTCTCCCTCGTCCCCTCCTCGGCCTTCCTGATGGCCGAGAGCACCTCCTGTTTCTTCTCATCAAGGAGGCTCCCCATCTCCGCCTCGATGTTCAGCCGCACCACCGGCTCGGTGTGGGACCGGCGGATGTTGAACCACCAGTCCGGGTAGCCCACCGTCAGCCCGTCGAGGTGGTCCTGGTCCGCGTCCCGGTAGCGTGCCGCAAGCACCGCAAAGACCGCCGCGGGGTCGCTCACGGTGAGGTTGATCTCCCCGGTCGAAGGGTAGCGGTCGAGCGGCCGGATGAGCTCCGAGAGGGTCCGGCCGCTCGCGGCGAGGATGTTTGCAACCATGACCAGCGTCGCGAGGCCGTTGTCGGTAAAGCCCATATCCCGGTAGTAGTAGTGCCCGGAGAGCTCCCCGGCGAAGATGGCGTTCTCCTCCCGCATCCGGGCTTTGATGAAGGCGTGGCCCACCCGTGACCGGACCCCTCTCCCCCCGTCCTCCTCGATCGCCTCGCGGACCGCCCGGCTCGACCGGAGGTCGTAGAGGATCGTCGCCCCCGGATTCTCTTCGAGCAGGTAGTCCGCGACGAGGCCGGTCACCAGGTCTTCCCGGACGCGCTCGCCCCGTTCGTCGATGAACCCGCACCGGTCGGCGTCGCCGTCGAACGCCACTCCCACCTCCGCGCCTTCGGTCACGACCCGTTCCTGCAGTTCCCGGGTGGTCTCCGGGTCGAGCGGGTTTGCGTGGTGGTGGGGGAACCGCCCGTCGGGGTCGGTGTACATCGGGACGAGCCGCCATGCCGGGACCCGTTCAAAGAGCCGGGGCACCTCCGGCCCGGCCATCCCGCTCCCCGCGTCCACGACGATCGTGAGGCGTTTCGGTGCCCGGACGAGCCCGGCCATCTTCTCGATGTAGGCGTCGAGCATATCGATCCGGCGGCAGGACCCCCCGACGCGGGCGACCGGCTCCTCCCCGACCCGTGCCTCCAGGAGCGGCAGGTCCCGGTCACCGGAGAGGGGAATGGCATTTTCCCGGTCCAGCTTGAGCCCGTTCATATCCCCCGGGAGGTGGGAGGCCGTCACCATCGCCCCACCGTTGAACCCCCCGGCCGCGACGGCGTAGTTGAGGAGCGGGGTGCTCACCATCCCGATATCGGCGACCTCAGCCCCGGCAGCCACCGCCCCGCGAGTGAACGCCCGGGCGAGCACCTCCGACGAGAGCCGCATGTCCCTCCCGACGACGACCCGCTCCGCTCTAAGGAGCCCGACGAAGGCGTTCCCGATCCGCTCCGCCGTCGCCTCGTCGAGGTCGTCCGGGTAGCGCCCCCGAATATCGTAGGCCCGGAAGATCCCGGCCATTCACGCCTCTCCCCGGAGCGGCGAGATCGCCCGCAGCCGTTCGATGATCCCGGGGAGCACCTCAAGGACGTAATCGACGTCCTCCTCGGTGTTCCGGTGGCCGAGGGTGAGCCGGAGCGAGCCGTGGGCGTGCTCGGGCGGAAGGCCGCAGGCGGTCAGGACGTGCGAGGGCTCGAGCGACGCCGAGGTGCAGGCGCTCCCCGTCGAGGCGGCTATCCCGAACGAATCGAGCAGCAGCAGGATCGATTCCCCTTCGACGTAGCGGAACGCGACGTTGACGTTGTTTGCGAGCCGCTCCGTCGGATGGCCGTTCAGCCGGGTCTCCGGGATCGTATCCAGGGTCCCCCGGATCAGCCTATCCCGCATCGCGGCGAGTCGGGCGGCTTTCTGCGGCATCTCGGCGGTCGCAAGTTCGATCGCGCGCCCGAGCCCCACGATCCCCGGAACGTTCTCGGTTCCGGCCCGCCGGCCCCGTTCCTGCGCCCCGCCGTCCATGAACGTCCCGATCCGGGTTCCCCGCCGGACGTAGAGCGCCCCCGTCCCCTTCGGGCCGCCGAACTTGTGGGCCGAGAGCGCGAGGAGGTCGGCTCCCATATCGTCCACGTCCACCGGAAATGCCCCGATCGCCTGGACGGCGTCGGTATGGAACGGGACTTTATGGTCGTGCGCAATCTTCGCGATGGCACGGATCGGCTGGATCGTCCCGATCTCGTTGTTCGCAGCCATCACCGAGACGAGGATGGTCTTGTCCGTGATCGCCTCCTCGACGGCCCCCGGCTCCACCCGGCCGAACTCGTCGACCGGGAGATAGGTGACCCGGTAGCCCTGCTTCTCGAGGATCTCGCAGGTGTGGAGGACGGCGTGGTGCTCGATCGCGGAGGTGACGATATGGTTGCCGCGCGCCCGATTCGCAAGAGCGACCCCCTTGATCGCCCAGTTGTCGGCCTCCGTCCCGCCTGAGGTGAAGTAGACCTCCTCAGATGTGGCACCGATCGCCGCTGCGACCTTCTCCCGCGCCTCCTCGACCGCCTCCTTCGCCTCGCGGGCGAGCGCGTAGAGTGAGGAGGGGTTCCCGAACCGCTCAGAGAAGTAGGGGAGCATCGCCTCGACGACCTCCGGCCGCACCGGCGTCGTCGCCGCATGGTCCATGTAGACCGACCGTTTCCGCTCCATCGGTGTCACTTCGCCGTCGTCGGCTGGAACCCGCGCATCGTCTCCGCCATCTCCCGGAGACGCCGGTCCACCAGGTAGTTCACCGTCCCCTCCTCGTAGGTGCCGTCCTCCCGTCGCGCACCAGCCGGAACCCCCGTCAGAACCTCGATCCCCTCATCGATCGTCCGCACCGGGTAGATCCGGAACTTCCCCGCCTTCGCGGCCTCGACGATCTCCTCTTTCAGCATCAGGTTCTGGACGTTGCTTGCCGGGATCAACGCCCCCTGGTTCCCGTTGAGCCCTTTGGCCCTGCAGACCTCGAAGAACCCTTCCAGTTTCTCGTTCACGCCTCCGATCGCCTGGACCTCCCCCTTCTGGTTCACCGAGCCCGTGACGGCGAGATACTGCTTCAGCGGAAGCCCCGAGAGCGCCGAGAGAAGGGCGTAGAGCTCGGTGCTCGACGCGGAGTCGCCCTCGATCCCTCCGTAACTCTGTTCGAAGACGAGCCGGGCGGAGAGGGAGAGCGGCCTGTCCCGGGCGTAGTTGTTGTTGAGGTAGCCGCTCACGATCAGGACGCCTTTTGTGTGGATCGGCCCGCCGAGCGCAGCCTCCCGCTCGATGTCCACGATCCCCTCGCGGCCGACCCCGATGCTCGCGGTCACCTTCGACGGCCGGCCGAACGCGAAGTCGCCGACTCCCATGACCGAGAGGCCGTTCACCTGGCCGACCTTCTCGCCCTCGGTATCGATGAGGTAGACCCCCCGCCGGATCGCCTCCTCGATCTTCTTCTGGATCAGGTTCGAGCGGTAGATCTTCTCCTCGATCGCCTTTGTGACATGTCTCCTCTCAATCAGTTCGGCGCCGTCCTCTGCGGCGTAGAAGTTCGCCTCCCGGATGAGGTCGGAGACCACCGCGAACTGGGTCGAGAGTTTCTCCCTGTCCGCGGCGAGTCTCGAACCATGCTCGATCACCCGGGCGATCGCCCCCCGCTCGAGGTGCCGGAGTTTCTCCTCCCGGACGAGGTTGCAGATGAAGTCGGCGTATTTGTTGGCGTTCTCGTCGTTTCGGTCCATGACGGTGTCGAAGTCAGCCTTGACCTTGAAGAGCTCCTTGAAGTCGGGGTCCATCTGGTAGAGGAGTTGGTAGATCATCGGCGTCCCGATGAGGGCCACCTTGATGTCGAGGGGGATGGGTTCGGGCTTGATCGTCTTTGCCGTGATGAACCCCATCCGTTCTCCCGGCTCCTCGATAACTGCCTCCCCGGTCTTCAATGCCGTCTTGAGCCCGTCCCAGGAGAGCGGGGCGCGCAGGAGGTCTTCGACGTGGAGGACGAGGTAGCCGCCGTTGGCCCGATGCAGAGAGCCCGGCCGGATCATCGTGAAGTCGGTCGTGAAGATGCCGAACTGCACCTCTTTCTCGATCTTTCCAAGGAGGTTCTGGTAGGTGGGATTTTGCTCGAAGACCACCGGTGCGCCCTCTATAACGGCGTTTTCGACGACGACGTTCACCTCGTACTTCCGAAACGGAATCTCACGCATGAAGGCCTGGAACTGGGGCGGGACGCCCTGCTGCTCGGGGACACCGAGGAATAACTGAGTGTTCTCGAGGATGTCGTTCTGGACGGTGTCGATATACTCGGGGACTTCCGGGACGTCGGCATACTTCTCCTTGAACTCGGCGACGAGGTTACCGATCGCGTAGAGGGCGATCTCGCGGTTTATCTTCGTGATCGCCTCGGCCCCCTGCCGCTCGATATCCTGCACCTGCCGGAGCATGCTCCGGAGGTCGGTGCTCAGGGCGTCGCGCCTCCGCTGAACCTCCGCCCGGACCTCGTCGGGGAGGTTGATGAACTCCTCATCGGGGACCGGTCTCCCGTCGATGACCGGGATGGTCAGGAGGCCGATGGGGCTCATCTGGATGATGAACCCCGCCTCCTGGGCTTTCTGGTTGATCCGGGCGATGAGATCCGTCCTGTTCTCCTGGAGCGACTGGAGCATCTCGTCCCGCCGTTTGGCGTACTCTTCGCTCTGGAACGCCCGGGGAAGCGCCTGCCGCGCCTCCTCGATGAACCGTTTCATATCATCCCGAAACTCCGTCCCTTTCCCGGCAGGGAGGGCGACGGCGTTGGGCTCGTACTGGTTCTCGAAGTTATGCACGTAGACCCAGTCACGCGCCCGGGGCTTGGCCTTCGCGAGTTCGTCGAGGAAACTCCGGACGGCTCTCACTCGTCCGGTTCCCTGGGCGCCCGCGGCGTAGACGTTGAACCCGGCCTCCCGGATCTCAAGGCCGAACCGCAGCGCCCGGAGCGCCCGTTCCTGGCCGATGAGTTCCTCGAGCGGCCTCATCTCTTCAGTGCTGGCGCACTCTACCTTTCCCGGTTCGTAGACGTTCCGGTACTCTCCGATATCCAAGGGCTGAATCATCAGTCTCACCAGGTTCCTGCAACTTACACCGCAGGGTGTCCTTCGCCTTAAAAAAGGTTCGCCGGCCCGGCACCGGATGGTACGATGGGTGGTTTTACTTTCTTTCGCGCATATGTGTAGTCCGGTTGTATGCGGCCGATATCGTATACGGGGCCGCGTAAATTCGGTGAGATCATGAGGATAGCAATCGCACAGGACGGAAACAGGGTATCCGAACACTTCGGGCACTGTGAGGGTTACGCAATATTCGACGTCGAAGACTCGATCATCTACAGGAGAGACGATCTCCCGAACCCCGGCCACGAACCCGGCCGCCTCCCGGTCTTTCTCGCGGAGCACGGGGTCAACCAGATCATCGCGGGCGGAATGGGGCCGCGGGCCGTTCAACTCTTTAACGAGAACGGTATCGAGGTGCTCCTCGGCATCAGCGGAAACGTTGATTACGTCGCGCAGGACTACATCGCCGGCCGCCTCTCGCGGGGGGAGAGCTCCTGCCATCACGAAGACGGCGGGGAGTGCGACGGGGCGCACTGAACATGTCAGCGGTGGTTGATCCCGAGGCGTGCACCGGCCCGTGACCCGGAGCGAGTCCCCGGCGACGGATGCTCTCCGGGATACTCTCTTCTCCGAACTCGGGCTCCGGTGAGCCCGCTCTCCCGGGGATGACCGCATACCCGGGCTCTTCCTTATGCCTTCGGGCCGCTCTGCTCGGGGTGGATGGAGCATTACCGGAGATCCGGCAGGGGTTTCGTGACTCTCCGGTTGAAACCGGAGATCCACTTGCTAACGTTTCTTCGAAAAAGAAGAATGTATTGGTTTAGAACCGGGGTTTTCTGTGCTTCGGGAGGCAGTCCTGGCAATATACGGGTCTGCCCTCAGTCGGCTTGAACGGGACTTCGCACTCTTTCCCACAGTCTGAACAAACGGTCTTCGTCATTTCACGGGGGCCGCCGAAGTTCCTCGGTCCACCGAAATTTCTGCTGTTGCCTCTGTTATAATCCATTGGATTGCTCATGCAGATAGAACACTGCACATAGAGATAGGGGTGTATACTATATAAGGTAATACTCACGTCGGGAAGGTGTCCCGTGCCGCGGGCTGAACTATAATACACAGCAGTTATCCGATAGTCCGGCGGCCCGCAGAGTGCGCCCGTTTCGTCCACGCTTTATAAATCTCGAACCACAGGACACTGAAAACTCCTGCCCCGAACGAAAGCCCGATATCGGCAGGATCAAGGGGACTGAAGTGGAAGAGGTCCAACAGCGCCGGTACGGTGAGCACCAGGGTTAAGAAGAGGAGCGCTCCACCCAGGACCAGCCAGAAAGCCCGATTTGGTCTCCTTATTGTGGTGAGGAAGGTTTCGGACCAGGAACGGTTCGTCAGGATCAGGCTGAGGTTTGCGATCACGATGGAGGAGAACGCCAGGGTCCGGGCCTCCGATTCACCGATGTTTCGCATGAGGGCGCCGAAGTAAACCAGAACAACGATGGTCAACACCACGGCCCCCTGGAGAGCGCTCACCGTCACCATCTTCCGGGTGAGCAGTCCTTCTTTCGCGCTCCGTGGCGCCTTTTTCATGACGTCGGCCTCTTCGGGCTCCGATTCGAAGACCACTGAGCATGCCGGGTCGATGATAAGTTCCAGAAACACGATATGAACGGGCAGAAGAACGAGCGGCCATCCGAAGAGCACCGGGAGAAGTGACATGCCCGCGATGGGGATGTGAATGGAGAAGATGTAGGCAATGGCTTTTTTCAGGTTGTCGAAGATCCGCCGGCCCATGCGGATTGCCGCAACAATGGACGTAAAGTTGTCGTCGAGCAGGACGAGGGATGATGCCTCTCGCGCCACATCAGTGCCCCGCTCGCCCATTGCAATCCCGATATCTGCTGCCTTCAATGCAGGGGCGTCGTTCACGCCGTCCCCCGTCATCGCGACGGTCTCGCCGCGGGCTTTGAGGGCCTTGACGATTCTCAGTTTCTGTTCCGGCACAACGCGTGCAAAGATATTGACGCTGGCAATGCGCCGGCTGAGTTCTTCGTCGCTCATCGCCTCAAGTTCGGGGCCGGTGATATACTCCTCCACCCCGGTCAGACCGATCTGGTCGGCAATCTTCTGCGCGGTAAGCGGGTAGTCGCCGGTGATCATGATCACGCGGACCCTGGCCAGATAACACTCCCGGAGCGCTTCCGGGACCTTTTGCCTGACCGGATCAGCAAACCCCACGAGACCCAGAAATGTGAAGGAAAACGCATGCTGGATGTCGGGAAGGGTGGCCGGGGGCAGCGTTGCACGGGCAACGCCGAGCACGCGGAGCCCGCCCGCTGCCATCGTATTGACGTTCCCCTGCAGTTCCTCCTTTTCCCGGTCATTGAGGTGGCACAGGTCGGCGATCGCTTCCGGCGCCCCTTTTGCGGCGACGACGTACCCGCCCCTCTCCCGCGACCGCCAGACGTTCGACATCGCCAGCAGTTCCTGCGAGAGGGGGTACTCCTGCAGGAAGTCCCAGTCTTCGTGGATGTGCTCGGTCTGGGCGAGGTCTTCGGTGAGCTGCCTGAGCGCTTTTTCCATCGGGTCAAAGGGGTCCCGTTTGCAGGCAAGGATGCCGAACTCGACCAATTCGTGGTAAAATTCAGGCACGACCGACTTCCCGGCCCGGTCATACTCACATTCCCGGCCATGCGCGAAGAGTCTCCTGACGGTCATCCTGTTCTGCGTCAGGGTCCCGGTCTTGTCGACGCAGAGCACCGTCGCTGAGCCCAGGGTCTCAATGGCTGGGGCCTGCCGGGTGAGCACATTGCGGCCCGCGATCCTCCAGGCCCCCAGGGCAAGAAAGATGGTCAGGACGACGGGCAGTTCCTCGGGAAGGATCGCCATCGCGAGCGTGATGCCGGCGAGGAATCCCCCGGTCCAGTTAAACCGCGTCAGTCCGTAGACGACAACGATGACCGCGACGAGGCCGAGGCCGAGGAGGGCGATATCCCGGACGAGGCGGTCGATCTCACCTTTTAGTCTCGTCTTGCTCCGCTCGACCGAGGTTAAAACCGTCCCGATCTTCCCCATCTCAGTCCTGGGGCCAGTCGACCTGACTTCGGCCAGCCCCTGGCCCTGCACCACGAGCGTGCCCGAATAGACCATCGGCTGGTCCTCGCCGCCGGGCCGCCCTATCGTCATCCCATCGTGCCACGGTACTTTGCGGGCCGGCACCGATTCGCCGGTGAGCAGGGATTCATCGACCAGGAGGTTGTTCGCGCTGATGAGCACGGCGTCTGCCGGGACACGGTCACCCTCGGAGACTACCAGTATGTCGCGTGATACGACCTCCCGACCGGGGATGCGTTTTTGCTCCCCCTCTCTGATGACGAGGGCACGTGGACTCGAAAGGTCTCTGAGTGCCTCGAGCGCCCGTTCGGTCTTCTGCTCCTGATACATGGTGATGCCGATGACCACGAAGACGAAACTCAGGAGCATCAGGGCTTCCCGGATATCTCCCAGGGCAACGTAGATGAGGCCGCCCGCGACGAGGAGGATGAACATGGGTTCGCGTACGACTCCCAGTAGTATCTCCGGGAGACTCCGTTTGTCTGAGGGAGGGAGCTCATTGTAGCCTTCTTCCCTGAGCTTTGAAACTACTTGTTCGTTCGAGAGGCCTGAAAATGAACCGAGGTCGACATCTGACGTAGCCCCCGCGGGTGACGGCATTCCGGTGTGGATAACCTCCTGAGGTGATATTATTTTTGACAGAAAACCGGGGTTCAAGGGGCGCAAGCAAGCCCCCGGCTTGAGCCGTGGTGAGAATTGCGCCCCTTGGTCCGTTCACTTTCACCCAGCACGGCATATCGTATAGACCGATGAGGCCCAATCCCTCTATTGGTTCAAGTAATGCGACACGTCACCCGGTACCGTGCATACCCCTCTCACACCGTTGAACAGCGGTTGTTCACCGGGTTTGCGAGATGCACCTTTGTCCGGAACCACTGTCTCGACAACAACGTCTTTCGGGACTCTCTTTTACCGGAACTCAAGAAACGGCATCCTGAACTGAAAGAGGTGCAGAGCCACGTCCTCCAGAAAGTGGTCCACCGGATCGTCTCCAGCCTCCGTGCCCTGAAGAAGCTGAAAGCAACGGGAAGAAAGGTCGGCAAGCTCCGGAAGAAGTGGGTTCACTCGATGGAATTTGATTCGACCGGGTTCAAGCTCACGGGCAACCGCCTCCGGTTGAGCAAGATCGGAGAGATGCCGATCGAACTCAGCCGCCCGGTGCCCGGACGGATCAAACAGATCGTGATCAAGCACACGCCTGCTCACAAATGGTTCGTAGCGATCATCTCCGAGACTCCGGACACGCCCGAACCGACGGCCGGTACCCGGGCGGTCGGGATCGACCTGAACCTGGAGAACTTCTCCACCGATACCGACGGAGTGATCTTCGAGCACCCGCATAACGTCAGGAAGTCGGCGAAGCGACTCCGGCGTGCTCAGCGGAGGATGTCGAAGAAGGTGCTCGGGAGCAGGAACCGCCGCAAGCAGCGGGTCAGGGTTGCCCGGTTCCACGAGCAGGTGGAGAACCGGAGGGACGACTTCCTGCACAAGTGGAGCCGGTACTATGTTGATCGATACGATCACATCGCTCTGGAACACCTGAACATCAGGCCGATGGTCGAGTCGCTGGATGCGAAACTCCGCGGCAGATCCAGATCTATTCTCGACGCTGCGTGGTACAAAGCAAGAGAGTTCATACGCTACAAAGCTGCGAATGCTGGTAGGTATGTGCATCTGGTCGATCCGGCCTACACGACACAGGACTGTTTCCTCTGCGGGCACCGCGAAAAGAAGGATCTCGCGCAGCGAACCCATTCCTGCCCGGTCTGCGGATACACTGTCCCGCGAGATCTGAACGCCGCGCAGAATATTCTGAAACGAGCAGCCGTAGGGTGGGGCACACCCGAATCTACGCTTGTGGAGATCAGAACCACTACACCGCCAAGCCCGGCGGTGCAAGTTCCGGTCAACGAAGCAAGAATCTCCAGGCTTTAGCCCGGGGAGAGTGTCAAACGAGGATCGTGCTCGGTCGGCATCGGCCGCGGGCTGCGGACAAAGGTCAACGTCAACCTCGGGA
>DAIRGM010000055.1:0-15298 GCA_036794525.1 Methanoculleus sp. | reverse complement strand
CCGAAGACGCCGTCCTTGAAGTTCGAGAACTTCCAGCCCCCGAGGGGCCCTCCGGTCTGCGACGGGAACCCGCGCTGTGCGGCTTCCGTCTCCCAGTCGGGAGTGATGGCGGGGACGATGACCCGGTCGCCGGGCTTGAAGTCTTTCACCTCGCTTCCCACTTCATCCACCACCCCGAGCGCCTCGTGTCCCAGGATGAGGTTGTGCCGATCCCCGATCGCCCCCTCCCAGACGGTGTGGACGTCGGACGTACATGGCGCGAGCGCCAGCGGTTTGACGATGGCGTCCCGCGGGCCGCAGGCGGGCCGCTCTTTCTCGATCCATCCGATCTCCCCGATCTTCAGCATTGCCAGGCCTTTCATGATCCATTCCTCCTTTCGGCGGGCAGTGGTTGCATAACGCCATAAAAGTTGAGGTCTTCATGAATTCTCCTTTGAGGTGCAGGGGTCCGGCAGTCTTTCCGTGCGGTGATGACTGGGAACCCGGCCCTTGAGTCGACCGCTGCGACACGAGACGCGGTGCGCCCGAGGAGTCCGCGGACTTCGCCCGACGAATAAAGCAGGCATGGGAGAGGGATCTTTATTCACCTCTCTCGTGCGGGTATTTTGGGCAACCTCGCACAGAGCCCCGCAGACCACCAGACAGACCGGTTCGGCGACGACCCGATCCGGGGCTGCCGGGGAGAGCGAATACGAACCCGCTCTCATATACCGTCACCTACCAGTGCAATCTCCCTGTACGTCCATCTCCGGCGCACAGTTACTTTTATGATGGCTGCTCTGGATGTGGGAGCACGCCCGGTGGGGCGAGAGGGTTGTAGGTGAAGACGTATGGATGAGAGGAGAAAGATAGACGAGAAGAGCAAGCAGGAGCAACTCGACGAGTTCCGGGCAGACCCGGAGCGCGAGTTCCTGACGACGAACCAGGGGCTTCGGGTCAGCCACACAGACGACTCGCTGAAGGCGGGGGAGCGGGGGCCGACGCTCCTCGAAGACTTTCACTTCCGCGAGAAACTGACCCATTTCGACCATGAGCGGATACCCGAGCGGATCGTCCACGCCCGGGGTTCGGGCGCACACGGGTATTTCCAGGTCTACGAGTCGATGGCCGAGTTTACGCGAGCGGCGTTCCTCCAGGACCCGGGGAAGAAGACGCCGGTCTTCGTCCGGTTCTCGACCGTCGTGGGGTTCCGGGGCTCCGCCGATACGGTCAGGGACGTCCGGGGGTTCGCGACGAAGTTCTACACGGAAGAGGGGAACTACGACCTCGTCGGCAACAACATGCCGATCTTCTTCATCGTGGATGCCATCAAGTTCCCCGACCTCGTTCACGCCATCAAACCGGAGCAGCACCACCAGATGCCGCAGGCCTCCGCCGCACACGACACCTTCTGGGACTTTGTCGGGAACCTGCCTGAGATCACGCACATGATCATGTGGGTCCTCTCTGACCGTGCGCTCCCGCGGAGTTACCGGATGATGCAGGGATTCGGGGTCAACACCTTCCGGTTCATCAACGCCGAAGGGAAGGCGCGGTTCGTCAAGTTCCACTGGCGGCCGCTGCTCGGCATCCACTCGCTCGTCTGGGACGAGACGCAGAAACTGGCCGGAAAAGACCCGGACTTCAACCGACGCGACCTCTGGGAGGCGATCGAGATGGGGGACTACCCGGAGTACGAGTTCGGCGTGCAGATGATCGAGGAGGCGGACGAGCACAACTTCGAGTTCGATATCCTGGACGCGACGAAGATCTGGCCCGAGGAGGATGTGCCGATCCGGTGGATCGGGAAGATGGTCCTGAACAAAAACCCGGACAACTTCTTTGCGGAGACCGAGCAGGTCGCCTTCTGCCCGGCTAACGTCGTGCCGGGGATAGACTTCTCGAACGACCCGCTCCTGCAGGGTAGGCTCTTCTCGTACCTGGATACCCAGTTGATACGCCTCGGCGGCCCGAACTTCCAGGAGATCCCGATCAACCGGACGCTGGCACCGGTCGCGAACAACCAGCGGGAGGGCTACCACCGGATGACGATCGATAAGGGTGTCGCGAGTTACTTCCCGAACTCGCTCGGCGAGAACAAGCCGCGGCCGGCCCGGGTAGAGGAGGGCGGCTACGCCCACTACCAGGAGAAGATCGACGCGAAGAAGGTCCGTGCAAGGAGCGAGAAGTTCAACGACCACTTCAGCCAGGCGAAACTCTTCTGGAACAGCATGTCGGAGCCGGAGAAGGAGCATATCGTCAAGGCCTTCCACTTCGAACTCGGGAAAGTCTCCGATGCGGGGGTCAGGAAGAGGGTGGTCGACCTCATCAACAACGTCGACGGCGACCTCGCGATACGGATCGCGGAAGGGATCGGGGTGCCGCCCCCGGCGGAGAAGGGCGCGTCCTCCGGCACGAAGGCGTCCCCGAACCTCAGCCAGAAGAAGACCGTCATGGACACCGTCAGGAGCAGGAAGGTCGCGATCCTCGCGATGGAGGGCTACAACCACGACGAGGTGATGCAGGTCAAGAAGGCGCTGAAAGACGCGGGGGCTCACCCGCAGATCGTCTCGCAGTTCCTCGGCACGGTCAAATCCGCCGACGGTAAAGAGATGGAGGTGGACAAGAGTTACATCACCACCACCTCCGTCGTGTACGACGCCGTGTATGTCCCGGGCGGGATGCACGCGGAGACCCTGAAGAACCAGGGCTACGCGATCCACTTCGTCAACGAGGCCTTCAAGCACTGCAAGCCGATTGGGGCGGTAGGAGAAGGCATCGAACTCCTGAAGGCTTCAGACATCAAGGGTGTGACCTTTGCCGATGCCGGCTCCGGGGGAGAGATCATCTCCGAGATGGGGGTCGTGACCTGCGGGAGCCAGGGGAACATGAACTCGTTCGCCGAGCAGTTCAAGACGGCCATTGCCCGGCACCGCCACTGGGACCGGGAGAAGAAGGAGCAGGTGCCTGCCTGACGCGGGGTGGTGCAGGGCACTCTCCCGAATCACTTCTTTTACGATCGCGTTTTATCGGGTCAGCCTGGGGAGGTGAGACCACACCTGATACACTCCCGGCCATTGAAATGGCCCGGGATCAAGAAGCGCAGTCGGGCTCTCGGGTGGAAACTGCCGAAGACTGCCGGGAAACCTTCCGGGCCGGGATGAAATCATCCAAGGAGTGTCGCAATCTTCTGCACCAGAACCTCAGCTGCGCTCACCGCAAATCCCGCTTCGGCGACGGATATTATACACACGGTATCGTAGACCGAACTGTGCCGCTTGCGGCGCATACGGTCGAAGATAAGAAGATCGTCCTCGTCAAGGAAGAGGCCGGCAAACTTCACCACCGAGATGTGCTGGTTTGCACCGTCCGGGCGGTATCCCCTGGCAAACATCAGAGCCCGGCCGGCCTGAAGGGTTGCGTTGTAGGCGATGTGCCCAGTCGCGATCGGTCGAAAGAAGCGTGCGAGCGGTTCCAATATCCCGGCGGGCGAGAGCCATCGCATCAGCCACTTTCTTCGGATCGAGAGGGAGCCTCTTGATCAGCCCCTGCCTCTCAAGGTCTTCGATCATCGCAGGTTCCGATGATCATAATCTTTCTCTCACTCATTACATTCTTTACGAAAGGATCTCCGGCCTCCCTTCGTCGTGCAAACTCGCTGCCGTGCATGAGCGTGTAGTTGATCTCACGGTTGATCGCACGTTCGCTCGCATGCACGAGCGGAATCAGCACCTCTTCGTCCACATCACCCACGATGAAAAGGTCGATATCGCTCCTTCCCCCTGCGGTGCCCCTTGCAAACGATCCGTAGATGAAGATGCACTCGATGCTCTGCAGGTGTGAGAGGTTCTCCCGGATAACTCGTGCAACCCCCTCCGTCTTGAGCACGAGCTGCTGAAGGTCGTTGTAGAGGAAAAAATCAAGGTTGACCGTGAAGTATTGCTGGTTTCCCCGCCGTCTCCCGATAAGAAGCCCAAACGATTCCAGGTTCGCAAGCTCGCGGCGCACCCCGTTGATGTTCTCGCCGGTCATGCGGACGATTTCGCGGATGTAGAACTCGCTCTCCGGATTGAGGAGAAACAGGGTGAGGAGTTTCACCCGGACTTTTGAGGAGATGAGGGCCTCAAGCATGAATACATAATGTATTCAAAAGGATAAATAATGTATTCATATGAATACAAAAAGTATCCAGACCTCAGGCCCGCAACAGACCCTGCCGGGGTGTTTTCAACTGCGTAGTTTCGGCGAGTTGAACCAGAGCCCCTGAAGCCGGTGCGACTCGTCCCCCTTCCGGAAGACGAACCGGAGAGCAACGCCGTCCTCCTGCTCGAACTTCGCCCGGTAGGTCACGGCGATGTGGTCGCCGGTCTCGGTGACGACAGGCTCCCCCCGGGACTCATAGAGCCCGACCCGAGACGTAACGAACTCGCGGTTCTGCTCGAACGCGGCCTCGTCCAGAGCCTGCTTCATCTCCGGGCCGAAGTCGTGGGAGTACTTCGTGTAGTTGCCTTCATTGAAGCCCTGCATGACATTCTCGGCGATCGGATCCGCGTAGGCGAGCACCTCTGCCGCCTCCTCGCCGGAGACCACGGCCTCCCGGCCCATGCAGCCGCATGCCAGGACCGCGGCGAGGATCACGAGGACGGCGAGGAGCGGAATCTGAGAACGACTCATGATAGAATATCGAACCGGCAGGTGATGAATGTAGGGATCGGACTGCCGGGAGGGAGAACCGTAACGGCTGTCGGAGCGGTGCAGAGGCTGTCGACAGGGGATTTATGTTCTGGATCTTCCACCGGTTCGAGCGGGGCAGGGCGCAGGTCTCGGCCACTTCACCGGATATGTTCCAAATCCGAGCCGGGGAAGGGCGAGATCTCCGGAGCCCGGTGTTGCTCTCCAGCATCTCCAGCCATTTAGCCACGGAGAATGCCGTTGCACGAATGAGTTAAGTTTATAGCAGCAGGAAGTATCTTTCCGGATCGATAAAAATCGGCGATCCACAATGACACAACCTGCACCGCTCCTCGACGGGTTACTCTTCATCGCGTTCTTCACAGCAGTCACCATCACGGGGATGCTCTTTGGCCGGTACATGGCGCACGTGTTCTCCGGGGACTACTCCCGCGGCATTCCCGGGGTGCTGGAGGCCCGGGTCTTTCGCTTCATCGGCACGTCTGCCGGCGAGGAGGAGGACTGGATGGGATACGCACGGGAGATGCTCATCTTCAACGGCATCGGATTTATCGCACTCCTCGCGCTTCTCCTGTTGCAGGGTTACCTGCCGCTGAACCCGGAAGGCTTCGGCGCATTCGACCCCGGCACGGCACTCCATACGGCGGCGAGCTTCGTCACCAACACCAACTACCAGATATATGCAGGAGAGATCTCCGCGAGTTACCTGACCCAGATGGCCGGCTTTACGGTCCAGAACTTCCTCTCGGCCGCCACCGGGATCTGCATCGCCGTTGCGGTGATGCGGGGAGTCACCCGCCGGTCGACCGACCGGATCGGCAACTTCCGGGTGGACGTGACCCGGTGCGTCCTCTACATCCTCCTCCCGGTTGCATTTCTCGCCGCCCTCCTGCTCGTCTCGCAGGGGGTCATCCAGAACGTCGACCCCTACGTGCATGCCGCAGGGTACGGCCCGGCCGGACCGCAGACGATCGCCATGGGACCTGTCGCCTCCCAGGAAGCCATCAAGGAGTTCGGCACGAACGGGGGCGGGTTCTTCAACGCCAACTCCGCCCACCCCTACGAGAACCCGACACCGTTCACCAACCTCGTGGAGATCTTTCTGATCCTCCTGATCCCGGTCTCGCTGCCCTTTGCCTTCGGGCGGATGGCCGGGTCCATGCGGCAGGGATGGGCCATCTACACCGTCATGCTCGCGATCTACCTTCCCGCCCTCGGCGCGCTCTACGTTGCCGAGCTGGACGGCAACCCGCTCATGGGGCAGTTCGACGTGACCGGGATCTCGATGGAAGGAAAAGAAGTCCGCTTCGGGCTCGGCGGCACCGCCCTCTTTGCCACCTCCACCACCGCGACGTCCTGCGGAGCGGCCAACGCCATGTTCGACTCCTTCATGCCGATTGCAGGCATGGTGCCGATGCTCCTGATCCTGCTCGGCGAGGTCGCCTTCGGCGGGGTGGGATCGGGGTTCTACACTATTATCGGGTTTATCGTGGTCGCCGTCTTCATCGCCGGGCTGATGATCGGGAGAACTCCAGAGTACCTCGGAAAGAAGATCGAGGCTCAGGAGATACGCATGGCCGTTCTCACGGTCCTGGTGCCGGGCGTCCTCGTCCTCATCCTCACAGGGGTCGCGCTGTTCCTTCCCGGCACGGCCGGAGCGATGCACAACCCGGGTCCGCACGGCCTCTCCGAACTCGTCTACATGTTTGCCTCACAATCCAACAACAACGGGAGCGCGTTTGCCGGGTTCGACGCTTCAGGAATCTTTTATGCGCTTACCGGCGCCGCGGCAATGACCATCGGGCGGTTCGTCCCGGCGGTTGCGATGCTTGCCCTCGCCGGGTCGATAGCGCAGAAGAAGACGGTCCCACCGGGACCGGGGACCCTGCCCACCGCATCGGTAACATTCATCATCTGGACGATCCTGGTGATCCTGATCGTCGGGGCGCTCACGTTCTTCCCCCTCTTCGCCATGGGGCCGATCGTCGACCACCTGTTGTTGTCCGGAGGCGGATAGCCCGATGGCCAGGAAACGGTATCCCCGGTTCGGCGCCCTCGAACCGGGTCTCGTCCGCGAAGCGCTCGTTGGGAGCGTCTTCAAACTGGACCCGCGCAGGCAGATCGAGAACCCCGTGATGCTGGCGGTGGAGATCGGGGGGATCGTCACGACGGCAGGTTTCTTCGTCGGCCTCTCGACTGCCACCGGAGAACAGTCGTTATTCACCGGCCTCGTCTCCCTCTGGCTCTGGCTGACGGTGCTCTTCTCAAACTTCGCAGAATCCCTCTCCGAGGGGAGGGGAAAAGCACGGGCGGCGTCTCTCCGGCAATCCCGCACCAGCGTGCCCGCATGCCGCCTCGAGAGGGAGGCATTTGATGCACCGGCCGAAGAGGTCGCCTCCTCCGACCTCCGGCCGGGCGACCTCGTCCGGGTGAGGGAGAGCGAGATCATTCCCGGCGACGGAGAAGTGGTCAGGGGAGCCGCCCTCGTCAACGAAGCCGCCATCACCGGAGAGTCCGCGCCGGTCGTGCGCGAGGCAGGCGGGGACCGGAGCGCGGTGACGGGGGGAACAACGGTGCTTGCGAACGAGATCATCGTCCGGGTTACCACGGAGCCCGGCCGGACCTTCCTCGACCGCATGATCGCCATGGTCGAGGGGGCCGAACGGCGCAAGACGCCCAACGAGGTCGCGCTCGAGATCCTGCTCCTGGCGCTGACCGCCGTCTTCCTGGCGGTCGTCGGCAACATATACCCGGTATCCGCATACAGCGCCTCGTTCACCGGTTCGGGCGCTCCTGCGAGCCTCACGGTGCTGGTCGCACTCTTCGTCTGCCTGGCCCCGACGACCATCGCGGCCCTCCTCCCGGCGATCGGGATCGCCGGCATGGACCGGCTCTTCCAGCGCAACATCATCGCGCTCTCCGGCCGGGCGATCGAGGCGGCAGGCGACGTCAATGTCCTGCTCCTCGACAAGACCGGGACGATCACCCTTGGAAACCGTCAGGCGGCGGAGTTCGTTCCGGTGGAGGGGCAGTCCCGGGACGAACTGATGCAGGCCTCCCTTCTCTCCTCGTATGCCGATGAGACGCCGGAGGGGAGGAGCATCCTATCTCTTGTTCGGGAGAAGACCGGCACCGCACCGGCCTGCCCCCCGGATGCACGGTTCATCCCGTTCTCGGCCGCCACCCGGGTGAGCGGCGCCGAGTGCGGCAGGACGTCGTACCTGAAGGGAGCCGCCGACGCGATCACGAGGCTCGTCCCCGAGCGTGGAGGAGCGGTACCCCCGGACCTGGCGGCAAAAGTGAACGGGATTGCATCGGCAGGAGGCACGCCGCTCGTAGTGGCCCGCAACGAGACGGTCCTCGGCGTGATCTTCCTCAAGGATATCTTAAAGACCGGGATCCGGGAACGGTTTGCCGACCTCCGCCGGATCGGAATACGGACGGTCATGATCACGGGCGACAACCCGCTCACCGCGGCTGCAATCGCAGCGGAAGCGGGTGTGGACGATTACCTTGCCGAGGCGAAGCCGGACGACAAGTTGAGGCTGATCCGCGAGACGCAGGACGAGGGCTACATGGTCGCCATGACCGGCGACGGGACCAACGATGCACCCGCCCTCGCCCAGGCCGACGTGGCGGTGGCCATGAACAACGGGACCCAGCCGGCGCGGGAAGCGGCCAATATCATCGATCTTGACAGCGATCCCACCAAACTGCTGGAGATCGTCGAGATCGGCAAAGAGATCCTGATGACACGGGGGGCCCTCACCACGTTCTCCATAGCAAACGACATCGCCAAGTACTTCGCCATCATTCCGGCCGCGCTGGTCGGGATCTACCCACAGCTTGTCATCCTGAACATCATGGACCTCGCCACCCCGCAGTCCGCCATCCTCTCCGCGGTCATCTTCAACGCCCTGATCATCCCGCTCCTGATACCGATCGCGCTTGCCGGAGTACGGTTCAAACCGATGCCGGCATCGAGGCTCTTTGCCTACAACCTGGTCATCTTCGGCCTCGGGGGCCTCGTCGCTCCGTTCATCGGCATCAAAGTACTCGACCTCCTGATCGCCGGAGTCCTGTAGAGGTATACCACCCATGACGGAGATACGCCAGGCAGTAAAAAGCGGTCTGCTCCTCTTTCTCGTCCTTTTCGCTATCACGGGGTTCGCCTACCCCCTGGCAGTGACGCTCGTCGCCGGGGCGGCATTTCCGTACCAGGCCCACGGGAGCCTGATCGTCGACGACCAGGGCCGGGTGATCGGCTCGGACCTGATCGGCCAGAACTTCAATGCACCGTTCTACTTCCAGGGCCGCCCCTCGGAGACGCCGATCACTGCGTACAATGCGTCTTCCTCCGGCGGGTCGAACCTTGCACCCGGAAATCCCCTGCTCCTCGAACATATCGCGGAACGGATGAGGGGTCTCCGAAACGCCGGCGTGCAGGGCCCGATTCCGTCCGATCTCGTCATGGCTTCGGGAAGCGGTCTGGACCCCGACATCAGCCTGGATGCCGCACTGGTGCAGGTCCCCGCCGTCGCAGAGGCGCGCGGTCTTCCGGAGGACGAGGTCCGTGCGCTCGTTCTCGCCCGGGCGGAGAGCCTCCCGGTTCCGTTCGTAGAACCCTACGTCAATGTCCTCTCGCTCAACCGTGAGCTGGATCGCCTGGACAGGAGGGGCTGAACACGGCTGAAAGGACCGCCGAGGAAGGCCGCCCCCTGCCCGAGGACCTGCTCGCCGTTGCAGAGCAGGCGGAACAGAGAGCCGGGCAGGGGCAGCTGACGATCTACCTGGGTTACGCCGCCGGTGTCGGGAAGACCTATGCAATGCTGGAGGACGCGCTCAGCCACCGGAGCGACGGGCTCGATATCGTGATCGGGTATGTGGAGACGCACGGCAGGGCAGAGACGGATGCACTCGCCGCAAGGCTCGAGGCAATCCCCTCGATTCGCGTCGATTACCAGGGACTCACGCTGCAGGAGCCGGATATCGACGCGATCCTCAGGAGACGCCCGAAAATCGTTCTCATCGACGAGCTTGCGCACACCGATGCTCCGGGGAGCCGTCACGCCAAACGCTACCAGGACATCGAGGAGATCCTTCACGCGGGGATATCGGTCTACACCACCGTCAATATCCAGCACATCGAGAGCCAGAACGACATCGTCGCCCAGATCACGGGCATCCGCGTCGCAGAGACGGTGCCGGACACGTTCTTCTACGATGCCGACGAGATCCGCCTGATAGACATCCCGCCGGAGGAACTCCGGATCCGACTCCGCGCCGGAAAGGTCTATGTGCGGGATATGGCCGAGCAGGCCGTCCGGCAGTTCTTCAGCGTCGAGAATCTCCTGGCGCTCCGGCAGATCGCTCTCCGGTTCATGGCGCAGGTCACCGACCGGCAGATGCTCACCCGCATGCGGGCCAGGGCCATCCCGGGGCCATGGCCTGCCGGGGAACGGCTCCTCGTGGGGATACGCCCCGGCCCAACGGCGGACCAGATGGTCCGTGCGGCGTACCGCCTTGCGGACAGGTTCCGTGCGGACTGGATCGTGATCTCCATCGGGACCGAGAATGAGCAGAACCTCACGGACCAGGAGCGACGGTGGCTCAACGATGCAATGGAGACGGCAAGGAGCCTCGGAGGGCGGATCGTCCGTTACCGCGGAGGAGACGTTCCCGGGGAACTGATCAGGTATGCCCGGCAGCACAACGTCACCATGATCATGCTCGGTAAACCCCGCGGACTGGACATCTTCTACTCTCCCGTGTACCGCACCATGGTCCGGTCAAAGGGGATCGATATCTTCCTCTACGAACCGAAAGCGGCGGTAAGTATCCCTATCCACAGGCAACTGCCGCAATTTGTGAGGCCAGACCTCATCATCAGCGCAATACTCATCGCGCTTGTGACGATCGTAAATTACTTCCTCCAAAACGTCACCAGTCCGTCAAACCTGCTCATCATCCAGTTGATTCCAGTGGTGGCGGCAGCGCTCTTATTCCGCCGGAGAACGGCGATCATCACCGCTATCGCAAGCATCCTGATCTTCGACTTCGCTTTTGTGGTTCCCTACTACACGCTTACAATCGACGACTGGGATTACTTCATCTCTTTTGTGGGATACGTGGTCATTGCGTTCATCATCAGCGGTCTCGCAACAAGACTCCGCTACCTGCTCCCGCAGATACGGAGAAGCGAGGCAAAGGTTGAGGCCGTCGCCGTCCTCTCCCGCGATCTGGTGAACGTCGCGCACCGCCAGGAGATCTTCGATACGCTCTATCGTCACATGAAGCAGTTCAGCGAAGGTGCATTTGCCGTTCTCACGCCGGGTGCGGGGGGGCTCTTCGTGAACGTCGGGGATCCTGATTATCCGCTCACCCAAAAAGAGCGGACTATCGCCCAGTGGGCCTTCGAGAATGGCCGGACAGCGGGGAGAGGCACCGAAACGCTCCCGATGGGGATAGGGCACTACGTTCCGATGAAGGCGTTTGCGGTTACGTTCGGCGTCCTGGCGTTCGCATTCAGGGACCCTGAGGAGGTACTTACACCGGAGAATAAGGATGTCCTCCAGACGATGGCGTACCTGGGGGCTCTGGCCCTGGAACGGGTGGAGTGAGCGAACCGTCCTGGCCGCCGGCGCCGACAATCGAGGGGCGCTGCAGGTCAATACCCCGGTACGGCAGGTGATGTCAGGGAGATCAAACCTGGATAGGTACGGGCGATCTGAGATGCAACCGGTTTCACTCCGGAACCCGGTATGCCCCGGAGGGTACAAGCATCTCGAACCGTGCCCCCTTCCCGGACTCGCCCGTCTCGGCGATGCTGATCCCGGTGATCGCGAGGATCTCCCGGATCAGGAAGAGCCCGAGCCCCGTATTCTTCCCGACGCCCCGGTGAAAGATCCGCTCCTTCTCTCCGACAGGAACACCGGCGCCGTCGTCCTCCCAGATGAGGATGAGATCTCCGTTCTCCTCCGGCCGATACCGGACGCAGACCCGGGTCGCCGTCTCGGCGTGCCGGAGCGTGTTGTCCATCAGGTTGGAGAAGACCGTTGCAAGCATCGGATCCGCGTAGACGACCAGGTCCCCGGCCTCGTCCTCGACCGGCAGCCCGTGAAGCGCCTCGGGCCTGAGCGCGTCAGAGACCCGCTGCCACTCCGGCGACCGGACGCCGAGATCCGTGTAGTCCCGGGTGAACTCGATCTGGCGGCGTATCCGGTCGGCTGCGCCCTGCACCCGGGCAAGATACTCAGAGATGTCCTGGCCGGGCCCGGCCTCCTGAGCAAAGAAGAGGTTACCGAGAAGGATTGTCAGCTGGTTCAGGATGTCGTGCCGGGTGATGCTGCTCATCAGATTGAGTTTCCTGTTCGCAACCGCGAGGCTGTTCGTCTGCCGGACAAGTTCCTCGGCGTGATACGCGATCTCCTGTTCCAGCGCCACATACTCGCTGATGTCGAGAACCGTAAACGTCAGGGCGCGGGAGGCGTCCGCCGGATCGAGCGGCGTGCCGGAGAAGAGCACGTCGAGAGTCGCTCCATCCTTGCGCATACAGCGGGTTTCAACCGTGCATGTCCCGGACTTCGCGATCTGGGCGTGCATCCTCTGCAGGGCGGACTTATACTCCGCGTCGCCCGGAGAGAGCAGCCGCAGGGGCTGGCCGAGGATCTCGTCGGGGGCGTATCCGACAATCGTGCAGAGCCGTTCGTTGACCTCCGTAACGACTCCATCCACAATCGTTCCGATACCGGTGGGGGCGGCGCGGAAGATGCTCTCCATCTTCTCCGCGGTCTTCCGTAGCGTCTCCTCCGCAAGCATCTGCGGAGTGACGTCCAGACAGTGCCCGATATACCCGCAGAAGTTGCCGCGGGTATCATATCGGGGGGAGCCGTCGCCCTTGATCCAGCGGTATTCCCCATCGTGCCGCCGCAGCCGCAGGATCATGCTGAACGGTTCGCGCCGGGCAAAGGCGCCCGCACTGATCTCGGTGCAGCGTGCACGGTCGTCCGGGTGCACCCTCTCGACCCAGCCCTCGCCGCACTCCTGCTCAAGCGTCCGGCCGGTGAAGGCAAGCCACGGCTCGTTGAAGTAGTCGCATATCCCGTCCGTTCCGGTTGTCCAGATCAGGACCTGGCCGCTGTTTGCAAGGGTCCGGAAGTGCAGTTCGCTCTCCCGCAACGCCTCCTCGGCCTCCTTCTGAGCCGTGATGTCCTGCCACCCGCCATACAACCGCATACCGCCGTTCCCGGTATCGATGCAGTTGGCCGAGACACGGAGCCACCGGACCGGACCATCCCGGCGGACGATCCGGATCTCAAAGAGCGACGACGCTCCCGGGGGGAGCCAGAGGATCTCGCGCTCAAAGACGGGCATATCGTCCGGGTGGACGATAGCCTTCCAGCACCGCATCGCGCGGATCTCATCGTCGGTATACCCGGTGATCTCGAGCACCGCTCCGGCAATCCAGTCGATAAGGTAATTGCCGGAACTCTCGAGGACGCAGGAGTAGACGACGTCGGAGATGCTCTCGGAGAACCGCCGGTAGCGTTCTTCGCTCCCCTGGAGCCGGCGCTGGCTCTCGGCAAGGTCATCGAAGCTCGACCGGAGTTCCCCCTCCATGGAGGCGAGCTGCTCGTACGCCGCCTGCAGTTCTTCGTGCCTCTGCAGGAGCTCGGCATCCGCCTGCTTCTGCCGGGTGATGTCCCGGATCGTCTCGATCGCACCGACACGCCTGCCCTTCCGGTCGTAGAGCGGCGATGCCCTGACCATGACGACGGCAGCCGGTCTGTCAGGATGGGGGAGATATGCCTCGCCTTCGAGGATCTCTCCCTTCCTCACCATGGCGTGGTAAGGGCCGCTCAATTCTTCGTCGGGCCGGAGGACGTAGTCGATCAGGACCGGGCGCGCCTCACCATAGAGCGGAACCGCATACGCGTAATCGCCTCTGCCAAGCATCCCGGCTTTCGGAACACCGAGCATCTCCTCGATTGCACGGTTCCAGGCGATCACGCGGCCGTCGGTATCGATGACGAAGGTCGCGTCCGGAAGGAAGTCGATGATGTCGGCAAGCCTGCGTTTGCTCTCTAAGAGCCGCTGCTGGTTCCCGGCAAGGTCGTCGAAACTCGACCGGAGTTCCTCCTCGACAGCGGCGAGCTGCTCATATGCCGCCAGGAGTTCCTCGTGCCTCTGCACCCGTTCGAGCTCGGCGAGTTTGCGCTCCGTGATGTCATGCACCATTCCGACGGAGCGGACGACTTCCCCGGCTCCGTTCCGATAGTGCTCGCACCGCTCGTCAAGGTATCGGATCTCCTTGCTGTCGCCGCGAAGGATCCGGTGCTCGATCTCATAACCGTCCTTTCCGTCCGCGACCGAGCTGCGATACGCGGTATCGACCAGTCTTCGATCGTCCGGGTGGACCGCCGCAAGGAACCCCTCATAGGTCGGCGGTTCTCCGGCGTCAAGGCCGAAGATGCGGTAGGTCTCGTCCGACCAGATCAGACGCCCGGTCCCGTGGTCGAACTCCCAGCTGCCGAGATGCGCGAGGTTCTGCGCCTTATACAGCATCTCCTCGGTCTTGTGGACCGCGGCCTCCGCCCTTTGCCTCCCGGCCAGCTGCCGGACAGCGTTTGCCAGCTCGGCGAACTGCGCCGTCGGGTTACCGCCCTTCTGGATATAGGCGTCAGCACCGCAGTTCAACGCCTCGATCGCCACCTCCTCGCGCCCCCTGCCGGTGAAGATGATGAAGGGCACCCGGGACCCCGCCTCCCGGACCCGCTTCAAGAGAGCGATGCCGTCCATCTCCGGCATCTGGTAGTCCGAGACGACCGTGTCATACCGGCCGGCCAGGATCATGCGAAGCGCCTCGACGGGGCTTGTGGTGATATCGACGGTGATGCCGCCCGCCCGTTCAAGGAAGATACGGCCGATATCGAGCAGCGCCTCCTCGTCGTCGACGTAGAGGATGCGGTCGGGGTTGGTGACGGTATACACTGTTGTACCTATTGAGGAAGGGATGGGAAGTATAAAAAACATTCCGTATGCGTAGCGCCCAATTACTGAAGATTATTGATTTACAACCGGTTAAACAGAGAATTTTATTCAAATCCGGGCGGTGTGCCCGTAACGAGAGCGGGCAATCTCTCCCCGTGACAACACGGTCACGGCACGATGGGCGGCATTTCCGGGTTGCACAGCGAGTGCCGGAGCCGGCGTAATCGAGGCCGGTTACCGCACCCTCGCGACCATCTCGATCTCGACCCTCGCCCCTTTCGGGAGGCCGGCGACCTGCAGCGTCGCCCGGGCGGGGTAGGGCTCGTCGAAGTACCCGGCGTAGACGGTGTTGACCGTTTCAAAGTCTGCAAGGTCCGTGAGATAGATTCGGGTCTGGACGACGTCTGAGAAGTCGAGGCCGGCTTCGAGGAGGAGGACCCGCAGGTTCTCCATCGCCTGCCTCGCTTCACCGGCGGCGGTGCCGGAGAGATTGCCGGTTGCCGGGTCGAGACCGATCTGCCCTGATGTAACGAGGTAGTCGCCGCACCGCACGGCCTGGCTGTACAGCCCGATGGGCTCCGGGACATCGGCCGCGTAAAGAGCGGTTTCTCCCGGGTCGGAGGATAGCACCGCGTAT
>DAIRGM010000009.1:0-67139 GCA_036794525.1 Methanoculleus sp. | reverse complement strand
GTCTCGGCGGCGACACTCGCCGACACATACAGATTCGGAGATCGCCCCTCGATGAGTTTCTTCTCGCGCAGAGCGTCTCGCTCCTCTCTGGTTACCGGCCGGCCCTTCTGTACCTTATCGAGAGCGATTACATCCATCAAAGTAAGATCCTTCCGCTCGATCAGCATCCGAGTATACCGCTCGTCGATCAGCCGGCCGGGGATCGTGACCCGCACCACACTTTCCTCGTCGAGATCATAGTCCGGCATCGGGAAGTTGCGGTCCCGCTGTATTCTAAACATCCGCTTGATCCCGCTGCCGATGGTATCGATCATGTTCAACTCGACCATGGCGCCGGCAAGGAAAGGATTTCGATACTGATCGGACGGCATATCCCGTTCAATCACGCTCATGACTGTTCCGGGAATGAACTCGCCGCGATTGGTAAACATCAGGGAGCCCGGCCTCTCGGTCACCGTAATGCGGGCAGCCTGCCGATAGTCCTGGTGGGCAATACAGTTGTGCAACGCTTCACGGATCACCCAGGGGTCATACTGCGTCACCTCAAGGGGGAACAGCGTCTCTCCTGAAATATAACGGACGGTGAGGTTTCGGACCTTGCTAAAAACCCTGTCGACGGCGAGGATCAGCGGTAGGCCGAAGTGGGCATAGTCGACCTCGATCTCATCCTTGTCCCTGAGAACCCAGGTGATATGTGCAATTGCAGGTGAGAGAAGGGACGCTGCCTCATTCTTTCCAAGGAGGATGACCGCAGTATTCGTAATCCGACCCTGACTACATACTTTCGCCTTCGTAAGGAAAGTAAGGTCATCCCACTCGTCGACTTCTTCTGCACGATCCCGGTGTTTCTCCTGGTATTTCTCTTTGTATTTTTCCCGCGCAAAGGCGATCGCCTCAGGATCGAGATCCGCAAGAGTGGCTTCCTCACAAACCTTCGCCGACCAGTCGTCCAGAGGGGCCTGCCGGCGTATCTCTTCGATCTCGTGGAGGGCAAGAGGCCCGAGAGACTCATGGATCCGGCCATATGCAACACCCTTCCACGTGGCGGGAATGCCGCGGGAAGCTGGGGGGATCTCAAACATCACCACCCGCTTCCCATCGACCGTGAGTTCATGGACATCGGCAAACGTCATCTGGTGATTCGTATGCTGGGCGATCTGCTCTTTGAGCCGGTCGAGGCCGGGAGAAGTGAGGCGATAATTTGAGCCGACAATCTTCCGGGGCGATCTATCAGTGATGCCGAAGAGCAGCCACCCTGCCGGTTTCCCATACAGGTTGGCCTCATTGCTCAGTGCCGAGAAGTATCTCCCCAGGTCATCGAAATCAAAGTTGGTCTTTGCCTCCTTGAACTCGATCCACTCGGTTTCGGCCGGAAGATCCATCATCTCCCGCAGTTGAGCACTGAGATCCACAGACATCACCTCTCCTCCCGGTCACCCTGTTTACATAAAAGATGAGTCAGTTCCTCTTTAAGCCTCTTCCCCGTCTTCTGCACGGCCGCCGGCACGGTCTGACATTTGATCCAGATACAAGGGATAGCCTCCTCACTTGAGCAGGACATGAATAGACCTGGGGAACCGGGACTTATGATGCGTGATATATGCGTGATGCTGCGTGATTCCGATCATCTTTTTTAACCTCGCGAGGAGGATGCGATGTTCCGGCAGGAGCGGCTTGTCCGCAGGGTCCGGCGTTCCAGTGGAATGCGACGGGTCAAGGGGCTGAAATGATAATGCACCGCGAGCCCCGGCCACCTCCTCCTCATCCCCTTCCGCCACATCCCCGACTTCTTCGATGCGACCAACGCGGAAGAGATCGCCCTCCTCGCCCTCGTCCGCGACGCGAAAACCCTCCTCATCGGCCAGACGGTGATGCACCTCCACGTCATCCCCCGGTATGCCGGCGACGTGGCGGACCCCCGGGGCAATCTTCATCATCTCCTCGCCCCCAGGTACGATCGGGAGGAGAACAGAACCCGCATGACAGACCCGATCCGCCAGGGAGAGAAGAGCGTCTTCGTCGCCCGGCTCGAAGAAGTGCTCCCGCTGCTCCGTGAACGGTTCGGCGTGGAGAAGATCGGCATCTTCGGATCGACCGCCCGGGGCGAAGACCGGCCGGAGAGCGATGTCGATGTGCTGGTCGAGTTCGCACCGGGGCAGGCGACGTTCCGGAACTTCATGGAACTCGCGTTCTACCTCGAGGACCTCTTTTGCCGCCGTGTGGACCTCGTCACCGAACAGGGGCTCAGCCGGCACCTCCGGCCGTATGTCGAACAGGAGGTCGTCTGGTGTGAAGCGTGACACCCTCTACCTCCGGCATATCCTCGACGAGACCGTATTTCTCCTCGAAGTCGGCAAAGAACTGACGTAAGACAAGCTGCTTACAGATCCGATACGGCAGCGTGCTGTCGTCCGCTCAATCGAGATCATCGGAGAGGCGACGAAGAACATCTCTGGGCCCCTGAAAGAACAACACCCGGAGATCCCCTGGCGGTTGATTGCCGGTTCCCGGGACAAGCTCATCCATGCTTACTTCGAGGTCGACTGGAGGATCGTCTGGAACATCATCCAGAACGAGGTCCCTGCCCTGGAACCGGGAGTGCGGGCCATTCTCACGGAACTCGATATCCCGGAAGAGGAAACGGAATAACCGTTCTATCGTCCGGGAACAGACCGCCGTGGCTCCGAGTCTCCTGCGGATAGAGGGTGGCCCCGGGTAAAACCTAGAACACCCCCCTCACAAGCGCGAGGCAGGTCGAGGGGAGAGGGAGTCATCCCCTCTTGCCGCTCATACCGTCTTCTCCAGCACCCACCCGACCAGTCCCGCGTCCACGACCATCGCGGCGAGCCGCCGGGGAGGAACCAGCACCACCCCCGAGTCCGCGGGCACCTCGTATGCCGCCAGGGCGTCGTCGGGGGAGTGGACCACGTAGAAGAGTCTCCTGAACTCGCCCCGGTTGAACTGATCCGCATACTCACGAAACTCGGCAAGGGTCGACCGCGACTTCACCTGGACCTGGTAGGACTCGTTGTTGATCCGGTCCTCGAACTCGATGTCCGCGAACTTCATCGTCTTGCCGACGACGCTCCGCCGCCTCCAGCCCGCCCCGGAGAAGACCAGATCGACGAGCACCTCGAAGTCCTTCCAGTGCAGGTGCCGGACCAGGGCCTCGGTCCGGCAGACCAGGTCTTCCCGTGCTTCGACGACCGCGGCATACTCGGGCGTATGCCCGTCGTTGATCAGGCGCCTGAGGGTGTCGAGCGGCCCGACCGTGCAGGACGTGGCCTGGTAAGCCTGCAACTGGGCGACGGCGCCGGGCAGCGTGTTCACGAGCAGCACCTTCCCCTGCAGGCTCCTATCGTGCCAGCCGTCGGCGGTCAGCCGGTATTTGGAGATCTCGTCCTCGAGGATCGGGCCGTCCTCGAGCCGGCACCACCAGAGCTTCGAGTCGGAGAACGTGATCCAGACGTCGCCGTGGTTCGAGGCGTGGATCGTCCGGAGGGAGTTGAAGTCGTGGGTGGCAGATCCGGGATTCTTCACCTTCTGTCGGATCGCCCTCTCAATGTCATCCCAGTTTCCCCGATGGAGATCCTCGAGGGCGACGTTGGTCCAGCCGATCCGCATCTTTCCTTCCTCGATGCTTGACCGCTCCCACTTCCCCTTCTCTCCCAGCTTGATGTAGTACGCATGATCGAACTCAATGCTTTCCATGGCCCGCTCACCTGAATACGAAACGCTACTGGACCCCGGTGCTTAAAAAGGTAATGCTACGCCATCTCATGGTGCAATCGTCGATCCAGAGTGTGCCGTTGTGACCGGCTCTTCACGAGCGGCGAACGTTTCAGCGCTGGAGCCATCGTCCTCCACGCTCATGAATCTCCGGCCCGGAGACCCCCGGCTCAGACCAGGATCTCCTCGAGCGGCAACCGGATCTTCGGTCCCGGGCTGTCCGCGGCGTAGCCGACCGGGCAGAGGATGACCGGCACGAGCGGGGCGGGGATCGCCAGGATCCGGCTGAACGCCGCGGGGTCGAACCCGGTCATCGGGCACGAATCGAACCCGAGCGACTTCGCCCCGTGCAGGGCGTTGCCCAGGGCGAGATAGGTCTGGGCCTGGGACCAGGCGAGCCGCTGCTCGGGCGTCATCGCATCGGCAAACCGGGCGGCCATCTCCACGATGGCGCTACGCGTCTCTTCGGGGACGCCGTTCGTCTTCAGCAGGGCATCGAGCCGCCGGATCAGCCCGTCATAATCGGGGTCTGCGCAGAATACCAGAAGGTGCGAGCAGGTCGTGATCTGCTCCTGGCCGAAGGCCGCCGGCTTCAAGGTCTCCTTCTGGGTCGGGTCCGAGACCACCCGGATCCGCCAGGGCTGGAGGTTGAGCGCCGAGGGGGCCAGGCGGACCAGTTCCAGGAGTTCCCTGACGGCCGCATCGGGGATCGGCTTGCCGTCAAACCGCTTCGTCGCGTAGCGCTGCTGCACGCAGTCTTTGAAGTCCATACCTGCTCATCATTCCGGCCTGATTTATATCTGCCGTCAGCCCCGGTTCTTCCGCGAGAAGAACTCCTTCACGCCCCCCGCAACGGTGAAGGCCACCCCCTGGAGCCAGACCGTCCCGATGTCCAGGGCGACGGATAGAAGCGTCTCTTCCGGGAACGCATGGTCGCGGACGTTCCGGAGCGAGAAGCAGGCGAGCAGCATCCAGACGGTCGCGCCGAGGCCCTGGCCGAAGGCCGAGAGCCAGAGGCCGAGGGTCGTAAAGACCAGGGCCAGCAGGTAGCCGAGGAGGCTCGTCGCGAGCGCCGTGAAGAAGTTCAGCACGGTGCCGCGTGTCATCACGTCGCGGAGCTGCGGAAGGAGCATGACCGCGAAGAGCACCGTGATACCGGTGATAGCAAAGTCCTGCCAGGTCGTTTCGATCACCCGTGCGCACGCGGCGCAACATACAGGTATCGCCGTGCGAGGATATCAGACCGGCGGATCCGGGTCTTCCCGGCCGGCCGCCGGCTTCAAATACGCATCCTCCGCGGCGACCGCCCGGTCATGCCACGCTGCGGCGAGCCCCGCGTACCGGCTGAACCGCGGGGAGACGAAGAGCCCGGTCCCGCCGTCTTCAAGCGTCCAGACCTCCTGTCCGGCCCGGAACCGGCCCGTGACCTCGTCCTCCACCGCGCGGTAGACGACCGCGTCGATGTTCTTCACCACCGACGCGGCCACCAGGTTCGGGGCGAGGTAGGACTGGTCGGTGTCCTCCCCGATGAGGGAGACGTCGCCGGCCTCCCGGACGGCGTCGACGATCCCGGTGTTGGAGGAGCCCGCGATCATCAGGATGACGTCGGCGCCTCCGCTGCGGAGGTCGCGGGCGAGGTCGCCTGCACGCCCCGGCATCCCGAAGCCCTCGAAGGACTCGCCGACGTAGAGGACCGTCACGTTCACGGCCGGATCGTATGCCGCCGCCCCGGAGCGGAATCCCTCGACGAAGGGCTCGATGACCCCCACCGGGGCGCCGGCGACCGCGCCGACCCTCCCTGTCTCCGTCATGTTCGCCGCCATCACGCCCGCAAGGTAGGAGGCACCGTAGGGAACCATCACGGCTTCACAGGCGTTCGGGAGCCCGAAGTCCTCCTGCTCGAGGGTGACGAACCGGATATCGGGGTTCGCTACCGCCCAGCGACGGGAGGCGTCGGTGAACTGGAACCCCTCGGTGATGACGAGGTCGGGTTTCTCGGTGAAGTTCCGGGCGGCGAAGACCGCGTCGAGGAGCGCGAGGTCGGCGTAGGTGAACTCCCGCTTGGTGAAGTCAAACGCCTCCTCTGCCCGGAAGAGCCCCCGGTAGGCCGAGTCGGCAAACGACCGGTCGCCCTTTGCGAGCGGATAGACCATCCAGACAACGGGTCTATCGCCGGCGGTGCCGGAGAGAGCAGGGAGGCGCGCCGGGACCTCCGCGGATGCGACCGGGGTGCTCTCAGAGAACGCCCCGCCCTCGACCGTCCAGCGGGTGTAGTAACCGGCGAGCGGTCCCGCGGCGGAGTTCTCGCCGAACCGGAGGGGGCCGGAGGCGCCGGTGACCGCCGGGTGAGCGCCCGCACGGATCATCCCCGCGGCCTCGGACGCCTCCTGGGGGTCCCAGCCCTTCATGATGCCGTCGCCGGAGACGACCCACCGGAGGGAGGCCGCGAGCGGTTCGCCGGGTGCCGCCTCCTGCCGGGCCGCGGTGTAGACGGCGAGGAGGAGGGCGTCGTAGGTCTGTGCGGCAAACGCCGGGGGTTCCTCGCCGAAGACCTCATCATAGGCGATCGCGTAGCCGGTCGAAGGGTCGGGGGCAAGCGACGTACCTGATATCCCCTCCGAGCGTTCGCCCAGGCGCTCGATCAGGTAGGGCGAACGGCCAGCGTCGGCGAGGAAGAGGGGGATGGGGGAGAGGGCATCCGCAAGCCCGGCGGCCTCCTCGGGATAGACGGCGGCGACGACCAGATCGGGCTCCTCCCCGGCGACCCGTGCCGCAACCGCCGCGAGATCATCCGGTGCATCGACGAACGCCGCCCCGGTGAGCCGGATCCCGTACCGTGTGGCCGCTGCCGGGGCGAGCCGGACGAACGTCGCCCCGTAGGTGTCATTCGCAGCGACGAGGGAGACGTTCTCTATACCGGAGCCGGAGAGGAACCCGAAGATCGCTTTCAGCTGCTCACCATCGCCGGAGCAGGTCCGCCAGACGAGATCGTTCTCCCGGAACTCGGCCGCGACAAGGGCCGAGGTGGCGCTCGGCGATATGAGGAGTTTGCCCTTCGCCGTGACGAGGGGGGCGATCTCGATGAGTTCCGCGCTTGTCGCGGGGCCGATGATGACGTCGATATCCTTGCGCCCGGCAAGTTCCTCCGCGTATGCGGAGATATTCCCCGTGCTCGTGTCGCGGTAGACGAGCTCGACCGGCCGGCCGCCCTCCCGGTTCAGCGCGTCCACCGCCCAGGCGAGGCCGTCGAGCGAATGCACGGCAGACGGGCCGGTTGAAGGCAGCAGGACACCGATCCTGACCGGTTCGTGAGCAGCGGTGCAGCCTGCGGAGGCGGTTCCGAGCGTGATGATACAGACGATGGCAAGTGCCAGGATAAAGCCGGTCTTTGCGAGCGGGAGGGGTGCGGTCATGGTGGATCTCCGTCCGGGGTCGGAAGCGGCAGTCGATCCATATACTCGGTGGCAGCCGGGATATGTTTTTTTATAGTACGTTCTGCACCCAGACCCCGATTCAGAGCATTCTGCAATCTCCTCTGCCGGGCTCCACCACCCTCGCGCGTGAGCGGGGCCAGGGCGCCTCTCCCGGGGAGGATCCGCAACAGATAAGAACCATCCCGCGGCTAACGATATGATTATGGCCGTGACTACGATGAAACCCACCCGCATCCGCACCGAGCGCCTGGACCTGGTCCCGGCAACGCTCGAACTCCTCGAGAGCGACCGTAACGACCGCCGGAACCTTGGACGCCTCCTCGATGCCGAGATCCCGGGGTCGTGGCCGCCGTCGCTCCTCGACGACGAGACGCTCGGGGCGTTCATCCAGATGATGACCGAAGGCGGCGACCCCCTCTTCGCCACCTGGTACTGGGTGCTTGACGACCCGGCAGAAAAAGGACGGGTCCTCATCGGCACCGTGGGGACCGCCACGCCCCCGACGCTCGAGGAGACGGAAGACCGGATCCTCATCGGCTGCTCGGTGCTCGACGAGTTCCAGGGCCGGGGGTATGCGACCGAAGCGATCCGCCACCTCGTCCCCGCGCTCTTCTCCCTCCCGGGCATCCGGCGGATCGAGGCGGCGATCTACCCCGACCTCACGGCATCCATCAAGGTGCTGGAGAAGAACGGGTTCGTCTGCGCCGGCGAGGGGTTCGAGGAAGGGACGGTCTCCTACGTCCTGGAGAAACCCGACGCGCCGGTCTGACGGACACCCCTCTCTCTTTTTACCCCGGCACAGGAACCTATATGAAGTGCTCGCACCCTGTCGAGCATGCCGATATCGACAGTGAGGCAGGATGTAGGAATCATGGCATGGAGAAGACCGTCTGGTGAGATCCGGAGCGAATTCGACCGGGTGATAGGGGATATGCAGAAGCAGTTCTCCGAGGTGATGGGGCAGCTTGCAGGGGCCGCACAGCAGGTGCCCATGCTCGGGGGAACCGGAGCGGTGGTCGACGTCGTCGAGCGCGAGGACGAGATCATGGTCGTTGTCGACCTCCCCGGCGTCGATAGGGATGGGATATCCGTCCGGCTCCTTGATGCGAGGACGATCAGGGTCACCGCCCGGAGGGAGGAGGAAAAGGAGGAGCGCGAGGTCGGGTACCACATGCGGGAGCGGAGGTACGGAGCGATATCCCGGACGGTCACCCTCCCCACCGACGTCCTCGAGGAAGGGGCGACCGCCACGTTCAAGAACGGCGTCCTCGAGGTGCGGCTGAAGAAGGTGGCCGAGGATCGCGGCAAGGAGATCCGGATAGGCACACAGGCCGGGCAGGCCGCCGCAGAGATGCGGCGCCAAACGATCGAGGGGGAGTACCGCGAGGACCGGGAGAAGGTGAAGCCGTCCGGGTACCTGAGCCCCCGCGAGATACAGGAAGCGGCGCAGAAGATCCGGATAGAGGACAAAGGGAGCCCCGAGGAGCAGGAGATGGCCGCGAAACTCCGCGAGCAGAAGGAGCGGCTCTACGAGGAGGGGAGGAAGAGACTCGCGGAGTAACCCCGTTATCCCGCGAGATCCCGGAGGATCTCGAACCCCGACTCGATCGAGGCCAGGTACCGCCGGTTGCGCCAGCCCGGGTAGGGGAGGCAGAGGAGATGGCTCTCTTCGAAGATCACCTCGGGAAAGGGGCTGGTGACCCGCCCCGCGCCGGAGAGGGCGCTCGCGTAGGGCTCGATATGCCGGAGGGCGGTCGTCGCCGTGTTCCCGAGGGCGACGACATAATCCGGGGCGAGGGCGGCAATCTCGGGCGCGAGGGTATCTCTCGCGCTCATCCGGATGAGGTCGGCCGGGATGGCCGCCTTCCGGTTCTTCCGAAAGACGCACCGTACCGTATCGACGAGATAGAGACCCTTCCCGGAGAAGAGGGCGAGGTTCTCCCGGCGCGACCCGCCGTCGAGTCCGAGCAGCGAAAAGAGGTTCTCCGCAAGCCCGCGGGAGAGGGGCGCGGCTCCGGGACGGTGCGGCGCGTCGTAGCGGTCGTTCCAGAAGTAGGGGTAGCCGGGGTCCCGGCAATCGGCCGATTCCGCGACCTCGCGCCGCCCGGCGGCCCAGGGCGGGGACTCGGCGACGTAGAGCATCTTCACGCGGCCGGGTCTCCAGGATGCAACGGCGCAGGCGTCGTGGGGCAGGAGGTCGGGCAGGAGGATGCCAGAGAGATCGGGGCGCTCGAGCGCGTAACGGCGATACACGTCCCGCATCGCTGGTGAAGAAGGCACTCGGTCCATCACCCGAGGTTTGCCGCGCTGACGGATATCTTTGCGGGTGGAGGATGCGACATATAAAGAGGTAGCAACACCAAGAGGTTGGAGAATGGAGAAGAATATTACCTTCCAGGAACTCAATATCTCGCCAGAAGCACTCCGCGCCATAGAAGATATGGGGTTTGAAGAGCCCACACCCATCCAGACCAGCACCATACCGGCGATACTCGACGGCCGCGATGTGACCGGCCAGGCACAGACGGGAACAGGGAAGACGGCGGCGTTCGGCGTCCCGGCGATCGAGCGCGTCGACACCGAGAGCCGGGAGACACAGGTCCTCGTCCTCTCCCCCACCCGGGAACTCGCCATCCAGACTGCCGAAGAGTTTGCCCGCCTCGCGAAATACCACCGGGGCATCAACATCCTCCCGATCTACGGCGGCCAGCCGATCGACCGGCAGTTCCGGGCGCTGGAACGCGGCGTCCAGATCGTCGTCGGGACACCCGGTCGGGTGCTCGACCACCTCGACCGCGGGACGCTCTCGTTTGGCGGGGTGAAACTCGTCGTCCTCGACGAGGCCGACCAGATGCTGGACATGGGCTTCCGGGAAGACATCGAGAAGATCCTCGACGAAACCCCGCGTGACCGCCAGACGGTCCTCTTCTCGGCCACCCTCCCGAAACCCATCTTAGAGATCTCGAAGAGGTTCCAGAAAGACCCCGAGTTCATCTCGGTCGCGCGCAAGGAAGTGACCGTCCCGCAGATCGAGCAACTCTACCTCGAGGTGCGGGGCCGCGAAAGGCTCGAGGTCCTCACCCGGCTGCTCGACATGTACGACCCCGACCTGACATTGATCTTCTCGAACACCAAAAGGGGCGTCGACGACCTGACCACGCACCTCCAGGCCCGCGGCTACTTCGCCGAGGGGCTTCACGGGGACATGAAGCAGGCCCTGCGCGACCGGGTGATGGCGAAGTTCCGTGGCGGGAACATCGACATCCTGGTCGCGACGGACGTCGCCGCACGGGGCATCGACGTCGAGGACGTCGACCTGGTCGTCAACTACGACGTCCCGCAGGATATCGATTACTACATCCACCGCATCGGGAGGACGGCGCGGGCCGGACGCACCGGGCGGGCTGTCACGTTCGTCGGCCCGAAAGAGTACTTCAAGCTCCGGACGATCCAGAACTACACGAAGATCAAGATCGGCCGGATCCCGCTCCCGACGCAGGGAGACGTCGAGGAGAGCCGGACCAGGAAACTCATCGACCGGGTGCATCAGACCATCGACGAGGGCGATCTCGACAAATATATCAACCTCGCCGAGCGGATCGTCGCCGACAACTACACCTCGCTCGAGGTCGCCGCCGCCCTCCTGAAACAGGAACTCGGCGGGCCTGGCCAGGGCCAGCCGCAGGATATCAGGCCCGCCCGGGGGCTCGCCCTCCTCAGGATCCCGGTCGGAAGGGAGGACCAGATTCGGCCGAAGGATATCGTCGGAGCGATAGCAGGGGAGACCGGGATCCCGGGTAACGTCATCGGCGCGATCAACATCTACGACACCTACTCCACCGTCGACGTGCCCGTCGAGGCCGCCGAACAGGTCATCGAGGGGATGAAAGGGAAGACGATCTCACGGGCCCGGCTGACCCAGCCGATCGAGATCATCGATCCGTCCGGCGGGCGGTAGGACCTCCAGGGACACTCGAGCTGCACCGCAAGGGCTGCAGAGCAGAACCGTCATCGAGCCGGGACGGTTTTCCCGAGACCGGTGCATCGTCCGCTACGCACCGGGGGGAGCGCCGCACGGCAAACGCGAAGGTGCGGGGGATTCTCCGGGGTAGCGGCACCCGCCCCGCCCGGGAGAAACGGTTATATACACAGATGCGTATCCTACAGCGTCGGGGGGTGGTGGCGTCAATAGGTTACGGTACAATCTCTTGTCTTCCGAAGTCTCATCGCCATCGAAGAAGATTCGAGGATTATCTGCCCTAAGACCCGTAAATACCATACTTCAGTAATGGTGTGCTGCAAACTCCTGCCCGGGTTCGACCGGCCACCTCTGCTGTCTGCCCTTGCATCGGGGGGCGCGACGGGCAACCCGACCCGAAGCGCCTCCTCTGAAAAAATTCGGATCCCCGAAAAAATCCACACGGATCTGCCGAACGGGTGTGGCCGCGGGGCCGCTTTCACGGCCGCACCCGGAGCAGGTGAGTGTCCGCTTTTGTGATCAGGTCTTCAGAACGCCGAGCTCCGCGCTCAGCATGTCCAGGTAGTCGGAGAGGAGGCGGGTGATCAGGAAGTTCTGCCTGACGTACTCTTTTCCCGCCCGGCCGAGCCGCTCCCCGATTTCCGGGTTCTCGAGGACCTCCCGGACCCTCCAGGCAAACCCGTCGGTATCGGTCGGGTCGAGGAGGAACCCCGTCTCGCCGTCCTGGATCTGGAGCGGTATCCCCCCGATCCGGGACGCGATGACCGGCCGCCCCTTCCAGAGCCCTTCGGTGACGGTCAGGCCGAACCCCTCGCGGAGCGACTTCTGGAGGATGACGCACGAGACCCGCTGCAGGGCGTTGACGAGCAGGTGGTCTTCGGCGGTGATCAGGATGACGTCGCCCGTCTCGATGAACTCCCGCGCCTTCTCCTCGACGCTCCGGTAGATCTCCCAGCCTTCGGGGTCGTCGGGGGCCATGCTCCCGCAGAGGACCAGCCTGCAGTCGACGTGCTCGCGCACCCGGAGGAAGACGTCGACGACGCCTTCGGGGTCCTTCCACTTGTCGAACCGCGAGATCTGGGTGATCAGCGGTTTGTCCGTTGGCACGTTGTACTTCTCAAGGAGGCCTGCGATCTCCGCGTCGGTGAGATCGCGGTTCTTCTCCGAGAGGGGGTCGATCGCCGGGCGGCAGATCCACTGCTCCATCGGCATCCCGCGGCGCCGGTACTCATCGTGCGAGATGACCATCCGGTCGTAGTCCAGAACGAAGTTCTTAAGGAACTCCCAGAGACCGGGATCGGGGTTCGAGAGATCGACGTGGCACCGCCAGACCCAGGGCTGGGTCTTCTCGTAGAACCGGATCAGCGGCAAGGGCTGCGGGTCGTGGATGACCACGAGGTCGTGGTCGATCGTCATCTGCCCGGAGAAGCACTCGTTCGTCCTGAGATAGAGATCCTTCTCGGCGTCCGAGAAGGGTATCGCCTGCCCCTGGAGCGCGTTGTGGAAGTTCTTCGTGATGACGAAGAAGTCCCCCTCGCCGGTCAGGATATTCCACTGCGTCCGGATCCCGACGTCGTTCATGAGCGGAACGAGCGAGAGGATCATCTCCGCCACGCCGCCGCTCTGGTAGGTCGAGTTCACGTGAAGGACCCGTTTCCCCTGGAGCGCCGCCGCCTTGCGGTAGATCCCGGAGATGACATCGTCGCCGACGATGGGCCGGTGGTCCTCGAGTGTCCGGCCGTTGTCGCAGATACAGGTTATTCCGTCCATATAGGCCATCGAAAAACTCCCCCTCAAAGGTAGCACAGAGACTTGCTGCACAGGACATCTATACTCAGATAATAATAAATATATGCTTATAAAAATACCCTCTTTATCGTGAGATCGCACCCGTTGCACGGTTTTTGCCGATACAATCCAGATTTGCGCGATGCGGAGCGATGACGGCGGAGCAAAAAAGGTTAATAGAATGAGAAGATTCCGGGCCCGGAGGCGACGCGGATCCGGAGAGCGCGCAGCCGGAACAGAAGAAGAAATGCCCATATAGAGAAGAACCCCAACGTTACCCAGCGCGATGTATCGAGAGCACACCAGAGGAGACGGCACCAGCCCGGAGACACCCCTCGTCACCACACACGACGGCGTAACCTTTCGGAGGATGCCGCCCGGAGCCGATGCCGTCTACGTCGTCGGCGAGTACCGCTTCGACGACATCCGGCCCGACGACAGAGTCCTGGACCTCGGGGCCAACGTGGGCGCCTTTTCCATCCGGGCCGCCCGCCGCTCAGGGCACGTAACGGCCGTCGAACCCATCCTCACGGAGGCGCTCCGGGAGAACGTCGAGCGAAACGGCGGCGGTGTCGAGGTGGTGGACGGGGCGCTCGGGACGGGGGAGAGCGTCCGGATAACCTGGGGGGAGAAGACCCTCGCCGTGACGACCTGCACCCTCGGCGAGTTCGCCGCAGCGGCCGGGGGCTGCGACTTCTTGAAGTGCGACTGCGAGGGCGCAGAGTGGTCGATCAGGCCGGATGACCTCGATGGGGTGCGCCGTATCGAGATGGAACTCCACGTGCCCCCGATCGGAGGGCCGGTGAACCGGAGACTCCTCGCCTACATCGGGGAGCATTACGACTTTGAGATAGAGCGGACGCCCGGATACGACGTGATGGGCGTCATAGGGGTTCTGCACGCCGTCCGCAAGGACGGTCACCGAAGATCCACAGGTCAACGCCCGACGGGGCGGTTCAGGTAATCCCGGCTGGAACACCATCGCCGGTAAATTCCCCGAGATCCGGGTGATCGCGGCCCACCGGCATGAATAAATAGAGACCGATAACAACGCACCCGCTGGTGATGCAGTATGGCGCAGGCAAAAGAAGGCGACACCGTAAAGGTGCACTACACCGGAAAACTTGGCGACGGGACGGTCTTCGACACGTCGGAAGAACAAACGCCGCTTGAGTTCACCATCGGCAGCGGCCAGATCATCCCGGGGTTCGAGCGCGCCGTGGTCGGCATGGAGCCGGGAGAGACGAAGACGGCGACCATCTCGCCCGAAGAGGCATACGGCCAGCATCGCGAGGATATGACCCTCGCGGTGGAGAGAGGGCAGTTCCCCGAGGATATCAACCCCGAACCCGGCCAGCAGCTCCAGGTTCAGCAGCCGGACGGCAGGACGGCGATCGTCGTCGTCAGCGACGTCTCGGAATCGACCGTGACCCTGGACGCAAACCATCCCCTTGCCGGACAGCCCCTGACGTTCGATATCGAACTCGTGGACATCATCGGCGCCAAACAGGAGCAGGCGGCCCGGTAACCCTAAGAGCGCAGAATCTTCCTTAACTCCGGAAGCGGCCGGGTGTTGGCGATATCGCCCGTGGAGAGCCACCCCCGCCGGGCGGTCGCAACCCCGAGCTCCATACACCGGAGGTTCTCACGGCGATGGGCGTCCGAGGCGACGGAGAACCGGACGCCCGCTCCAAGGGCCGAACGAGCGTTGACGTCGGAGAGGTCGAGCCTCCCGGGGAAGGCGTTGATCTCCATAAGAACCCCGAGCGCTGCCGCGGCATCGAAGATCGTAGCGAGATCGATCTGGCAGGGTTCGCGGGAGAGGAGGATCCGGCCCGTCGGGTGGCCGATGATATCGACGTGCTCGTTCTGCATCGCCGTCAGCACCCGCCCGGTCATCTCCTTCTCGGACTGCTTGAACCCCGAGTGGACACTCGCTACCACCACGTCGAGGTCGGCGAGGATGCTGTCGGGGAGGTCGAGCGTGCCGTCCATGCCGATGTTGCACTCGGTGCCGGAGAGGAGGGTGAACGCGCCGTCGCTCTCAGCGTTGATCCGCTCGATCTCCCGCACCTGGTCGGCGAGGCGCGCGGGGGAGAGGCCGCGGGCGATGTGGAGGCTCTCGGCATGGTCGCAGATGGCGATGTACTCGTAGCCGAGCGCCCGGGCCGCCCGTGCCATCTCCTCGATGGAATGAGCGCCCTCGCTCCAGCGGGTGTGGACGTGGAGGTCGCCGCGGATCGCGTCGTAGCCGACCAGGTCGGGGAGCGTCCCCGCCCGGGCGGCCTCAACCTCGCCCCGGTCCTCCCGGAGTTCCGGTTCGATCCAGGCGAGACCGAGAGCACGGTAGATCCCGGCCTCGTCCTCTCCCGCGACCGTCCGGCCGGTTTCGAGATCGACGAGCCCGTACTCGTTCAGCCGCCAGTTCCTCGCGATCGCAAGTCTCCGGAGAGCGATGTTGTGCTCCTTTGAGCCCGTGAAATACTGGAGGGCGGCCCCGAAATGTTCGTCCTCCACCACCCGGAGATCGATCTGGACGCCGGTCGAGAGCGCCACCGAGGTCTTCGTCGGCCCCCGGACAAGGACGCGCTCGACCCCGGGGAGGGTGGCGAAGGCCTCCATCACCTCGTCGGGTCGGGGAGAGGTCACGAGGATGTCGACGTCCCCGATCGTCTCTTTCCTCCGGCGGATCGACCCGGCGAGGCTCACGCGGCCGACAGAGGCGAACGAGGCAAGCCGCCGCTCGATCTCCCGGGCGACGGGAAGGATCTCCCCGAGAAGGCGGCGCCCCTCTGCCGTCCGGCTCACGCGGATGCTCGCGAGGATATTTGCCTCGGTCTTCTCACCAAAACCGGGGAGATCACGGATCCGGCCGGCCAGCCCCGCCGCCTCCAGGTCGTCGACCGTCCTGACGCCGAGTTCCCGGGAGAGGGCGATCGCCTTCTTCGGCCCGATCCCCGGAACGCTGGTGAGGTGCTGCACGCCCTCCGGGAGTTCCTCACGGAGAGCGGAGAGGTACCCGAGGCTGCCGGTCTCGATGATCTCGTTGACCTTCTCAGCGATGGCCCTGCCCACCCCGGGGATATCCTCGAGATCGCCTCGCTGTGCGACGTCGACGATACGCTCCGGCAGGGCCTCGATCGCCAGCGCCGCCCGCCGGTATGCCTGCGGCCTGAACCGGACGCCCTTGATCTCCAGGAGGCTGGCGACCTCGTAAAGGATCGCCGCGACCTCGACGTTCGTCACCATTGAGTGGTTCTCCATGACGCTCACCGGAAGGCAGAGGGACTGCGGCCTGCGATCCCTGGTTTATTCATCGTCGGCGCCGACTTGAAGGTTGTGGTCTTTGACGGAAGAAGCCCCGGCCGGTAACTCCATAAGATCGAAATGCCTTTTACCCCCGGAAGGATCGCATGACCGGGCACAGGAAGGAGTCAGTCGCCGGAGTCCTGGTATCGAGAGTCATCGGGATCGTCGTCTTCCTGATCGTGCTCGCCGTAGTCAACTACCCCGCTCCTCTCGGGCGGGGCTTGAGACTTTATCGTGTCGATAGTTCTCGTATGGGTGGTTGACTGCACCCCTGCACCTCCAGGGTATACCTGTAGGTGCGTGCTCTGGACTCGATGTTCCGAGCACCGATAAGATCAGCATGGAGCGAGTGCCCGCAGCATTCGCAGACAAACGATCTTCCATTCCGATTGTTCTTACTGATATGGTTGCATCGAGGACAGGTTTGGGAAGTGTAGGCCGGATCGACATAGACCATCGATATCCCCTTCTCCCGTGCCTTGTACTCGATAAAGGTCTGGAGTTCAAAGAACGCCCAGGAGTGATGGGTGTACCTCTGCTTCTTCGAGGTCTCAGTCCGTTCCCTGATCCCGGAGAGATCCTCCAGCCCGATCACATCAACCTTGTTCTGAACGGCAAAACGAACGATCGCCTTCGAGACGCGGTGGTTCATATCAGTCATCAGCCGTCTCTCCCGGCCAGAGAGATGCTTCAGCATCCTCTTTGCCGCCCGGGTGCCCTTCGACTGCAACCGTTTCCGCAGAGTAGAATAGATGTTGCGGAGATCCTTGGCTTTCCCGCCACAAAAGAACCGACACTTCTTGTCGGTCGTCGAGGCGACCGCAAGGAAGTTCTGACCCACATCCACCCCCATGAAGGTCGAAGACTCCGCGACCTCACGGGTCTCTGTCTCCCTCTCGCAACAGAGATGGAAATAGTACGTCCCATCCAGGTGTTTCACCAGTTTTGACGCGCCAAACTTCCATGTTCCGTCGAGATACTGCTCCATGTGAGGGTACCGGAAGAACCGATACTTCCTTCTCCCGTCAAGAGTCGTAAGCCCGATCTCGTCTCCGTCGAGGGAGAAGTCCCGCCCGAAGGAGAAGGTCATGGATGTAGGAGCATACGTAATCTGCTGCCACTCGGTCTTTTTCGCCTTGATCTGCTCCTGGAGTGTCCGGTAGGTTCCTGTGACCTGCCGGACGACATTGCAGGACATCTGGGACTTGAGACCGATCTGTTCCCGGAGAGCAGGATAGACGATCGTCTGGAGGGCGGCAGAACCCTTGGGTTTGCCGAGTTTGTACACGACCGCAGAGACGTAGTTCATCCCCTCGGTGTAGGTCTGTACCGTCCGGTCGAGAAGATCGGAGTCAGGACAGTCCATCTTGAGGATGATGGTCTTTGTGGTGAGCACACATACTAATTTCACTCAAAGATATTTAGCGTTGTGTGTGAACCGCAATTCCTCCCCGGCCTGAAAACCGGGGACTCCTTGCGGAATTAGTTGAACATCCTCGCGGACGCCTACGTCCAGACACCGATCTTCCTCCAGATCGTCGAGTTCCTCAACGCCAACCTCGGGCTGCTCATCCTGATATCGGTCCTCTTCCTCATCGGCGACCTCTTCGGGGCGCTTCCACTCCCCCTGAGCCTGCCCGGCCCCGTCTTCGGCGCATCCGGCGCCGTGCTCCTGGTCATCTTCCTCGTCCGGCTCTTCCTGCTCATCGGCGAGATCACCGGCGTCGAAGTCTTCTCTGTCCTTGAGGGGGCGCTCGCGCTCCCGGTCTACCTCTTCGTCTTCGTCATCGCACTCATCGCGGGCTACATCGGGCTCTTTACGGACCCGGCATGACCCGGGGCTACTCGGACCCCTCCACCTCCTCGAAGGTGCTCACCGCGTGGTCGCGCAGCCTCCCGGTCTTCGGGTCGATATGCACCAGCACAAAGAGCTCGTGCTCGCCGTTCTCCCAGAGGGCGAGGGCGGGCCTGTCCTCCTTCGCGTGGAATCCGAGAGTTCCAAGAAGTTCCCGGATCTCGTCGTAGGTTGGGTTCGCCGCGAGTTTCTCCCTGATCCTGGCCTTCATGGCCTCCTGTGCGTCCCGGTTGAGGGGTACCTGTTCCGGCATACGCCGACCATACCGCATACGCCCGGATAAACCTGACCCGGCAGGGGCGATGAAGGGTGAGCCTGCCGGCGGGTCCCAAAAGGAGCTTACCGGGCGTTGAACCCGGCAGATCCGTCCTCGCTCTCTTCCAGGTCATCGTAGGAGGCCACCCGGTAGCCCGCGTACCCGCCCCCGAGGTTCATCTGCAGGAGGACGAAGATCCCGAGTTCGGGCTGCACCCATATCGCGACGTTCTCCTCGTCCCGCTCCGGTATGAAGTTGCGCGACCGGAGCGCCTCCCTGACATCGGTGTAGTCGGGCGTCGCCTGGATGATCTCCTCGATCTCCACCATCATGGCCTGCCGTTGCAGGGTCTCGAACTCGCCAAGCATGCCGCCCCTGAACACCCCCCTCGTATAAAAGATGATCCGGGGCGGGGCCATGCACCGGGCGGCGTCAATCGGAGCGTGCCGGCACGATTCGCCGGTCATCGAGGTGCACAACCTTCATCAGAGACCTCGTTAAACCATACAGCAACGGAGCCCCGCACGAGAGCCTATGACCGACGACGACTCAAGGACACTCATCCTCGATACAGACAACGACGACCTGCAGGAACTCTCCGAATACCTTGACGTGCTGAGCAGCAGCACGCGCTTAAAGATCTTGAAAGCCATCGAACGAAGCCCGAAAGACGTCCGGCAGATATCGGCCGCGATCAAGACGAGTTACGAGAACACGAAGAAACACCTCGACAAACTGATGAGCATCGGGGTCGTCCGCAAAGAGGCCGGCCTCTCGCGCCCGACCGCAAAGGGGGTCCACCCGGTCTGGAAATACTCGCTCGTGCCCGGAGGGCTCGAAGCGATCACGCGGAGCCTCGGGTTGTTTGCGAACCTGAAACTGACCCTCACGGACGCCGTGCTCGCGAAGAAACTCGCCGCCGTCCGTGAGACGTTCTCAGGGGAGTTCTCCGGGCAGCCCCCGGTCGTCATCCTCCTCGGGGGCGCGGAGGACGGCAGGGTCTTTGCGCTCGCCGAGGAGAGCATCGCCGTAGGCCGGGCGGACCCGGGAGCGCCCGAACGGGCCGGAGAGGCGATCGTCCTCGGCGAGGAGTACGCGGCGGTCACCCGCGTCTCGAAGCCGCATGCCCGGATCACCCGCCGCCGAGACGGGGTCCGGCTCATCGAGGACTGCGGCAGCACGGGCGGCACCTTCGTGAACGGTACGCCGCTCAAGACGGGCACGCGGCGGGAACTTCACGATGGGGACCTCATCGAACTTGCGAAAGGCGCACCGGGAGCAACCCTCGTCTTCGTCGCTCCCGGTGGGGTGCCGGTGCCGGATGCCGCCTGACCGGGCCGGGCGGGCGGCCGCCCTGCTCCTCGCCGCCGCGCTGCTCCTCGCAGCCTTCGTCCCAATCGTCTCGGGCGCCGGAGGCCCGCCCGAACACGCAAACCCCTCCCCCCAGGGCATCGGGTCCGCCGGAAAGAACCCGAACGATGATAAGAACGCCGGTCCCGGCCAGAACAAGGGGAGAGATGCACCGGAAGAGACGCCCTCGCCTGACGCGACCACCACGCCCGACGATACCCCGACAGAAGTGACGGCAACCCCGGCCGACACCAACCCGTTCCCCTGGCTCGGGGCCGCCCTGGCTCTCGCTCTCCTCGCCGGCGCCGTCGTTCTCGGCGCCCGGCACCTGAAGCGGCCGGACGGGGGGGAGGCGGAGTCCGCCGCGACCGCCCCTGCCGACGCATACCAAACAGTGCTCTCCCGCCCGGCAGGGTTCCCGCCCGAACTTGCGGAGCGCTACGACCGGGTCGCCCTCGTCGGGAGAGGGGGGCTCGGGCAGGTCTTCTCGGCGGTCAGGCGCGATGACCGTCGAACCGTAGCGGTGAAGATCCCGGCCGCCTACGACGAGGCGACGGGGAAGACCTTCATGAAGGAGATGCGGTTCTGGGAAGACCTGGCTCACCCGAACATCGTGGCAGTTCACTCGGTCAACATCCTCCCGGTGCCGTTCGTCGAGATGGAGTACCTCCCCCGGACGCTGGACGACCTTGAAAAACCCCTCCCGGCAGAGACCGCCGCCCGCATTGCCGCAGGAATAGCCGCAGGAATCGCCTACGCCCACGAAAAGGGTGTGATCCACCGGGACATCAAGCCGCGGAACATCCTTCTTGACGACGGCCTGACGCCGAAGATCGCCGACTGGGGGATGAGCACGACGCTCGTGGCGATCCGGGATACCGGCATCGCCGGGTTCACCCTCGCCTACGCGGCCCCGGAGCAGATCGCCCCGGAGCGGTTCGGCAGGGCCGATGCACGGACGGACATCTACCAGCTCGGCGCCGTCTTCTACGAACTGGTGACGGGGAAGCCGCCCTTTGCCCGCGAGAGCCTTGCGGGGCTGGCCGAAGCGGTCATCCGCGAGCAGCCCGTCCCTCCATCGGAGATCGACCCGAACCTTGCAGGACTCGACCCAAACCTTGCAGGACTCGACCCGATCATCCTCCGGTGCCTCGCAAAGGATCCTGCCGACCGCTACCAATCCGCCGGCGAACTCCTCGCGGCGATCGAGGCATCGACGGGCGATGCAGGAGTGGAGCGGCCGTGAAGAGCCTTCTTTCCCGGTATCTCGCCCGCGCCAGGGCGATGCAGTTCCACTACCTGCTCGCGTCGCTCGTCCTCCTGCTCGCCGTCTACCCTTACGTGAGCGCGGGGCCAAGCGGCCCGGTCGCCCTGAAGGTGCTCACGTCCTTCATCCTGATCACCGGCGTCTACGCCGTGAGCAACCGCCGAAGGCAGGTCGTGATCGCCGCATTCCTCGCGGTGCCCGCCTTCGGCCTCGGCTGGCTCTACGTCCTCACGGGCGAACCCGTCACCGGCGCCGTCGAGAGCGTCTTTACGCTCCTCTTCTACGCCTTCACCGCGCTTGTCGGCCTCTCGAGGGTGCTCGGGACACGACGGATCACCACCGACACCATCTACGGCGCGGTCTCCGTCTACCTCCTCATGGGCCTCACCTGGGCGACGGCCTACGATCTCGTCGAGAGCATCAACCCCGGATCGTTCTCGGCCGAGTCGGGAGAGGGTACGCTCGCCTTTCCTGCGTTCGTCTACTTCAGTTTCGTCACCCTTGCGACGCTCGGCTACGGCGACATCACGCCGATCACCGACCAGGCCAGATCGCTCGCCCTGCTCGAGACCGTGAGCGGGACGCTCTACATCGCCGTCCTGATCGCCCGCCTGGTGGCGGCGGCCGGATGGCGGAACGATGCCGGGGGCGAGTGAACTGCCCCTCGATTCCGGAGAGGAATGGCGGATTTCCTGATCCGTCCGGTTAAAACTACGAAAATTCTCGTAGCTAAAGCAAGATATATATTTTGACCAATTCAAGAGATGATTGATACCTATGCGAGGAAAAGCAGCACTTCTGGGGATCGCCCTGATGGTTCTCTGCGCCGCGGTGATCGGCAGCGTCACCGCACAGTTGCCGCAGGAGTCCAAGGACAAACTGATCCACGTCTCCGGCACGGGCAAAGTGACGACCACGCCCGACCAGGCCGTCGTCGTCTTCGCGGTCGAGACCGAGAACACCGACGTCAAGACAGCACAGCAGCAGAACGCAGAGCGGATGGATGCCGTGGTCAACGCACTGAAGAGGGCGGGCATCCCGGAGAAGGATATCAGGACCGCCGGCTACAACATCATCCCGGTGACCGAGACCGACAACCGGGGCCTGACAACGTCGAAGGTCAAGTACTACCGGGTCGTCAACAGCCTCGAGGTCACGATGAACGACGTGAACCGCGCAGGCGAGATCGTCGACCTCGCGGTCGCGAACGGTGCAAACAAGGTCAACCGGTTCGCGTTCACCCTGAGCGACGCAAAGCAGCAGGAGTTCCGGGCGCAGGCCCTGACCGCCGCGGTCGCACAGGCACGGGGTGACGCCGACGCCGTCGCCGCGGCCATCGGCAAGACCATCCTCGACGTCAAAGAGGTCAACGTCGGCGGCAGCTACGTGCCCATGGCCTACGACGGTCGCTACGATATGATGGAGAAGGCGGCGGGCTCAGCCGTCGCAACCCCGCTCGAGGTCGGCGATATCGACGTGACCGCCACCGTCTCCATCTCCTACATCATCTCCTGATCACCTCTTTTCGTCTGCGAGATCCGGGGGCTCCGAACCCCGGACTGCCCCATCGGAAAGCATCATTGCCTCTGAGGAGAGACCAAATAGTGGGAGTCTCTTCTATGTTCGTGGTGACCGAAGTCTACAACAACATCCCCTGCCGGGAGGGGCTCACGGCGGACTGGGGGTTCTCCTGCCAGATAGAGGAGGCGGGGCTGCTCTTCGACACCGGGGCTAAAGGAGACGTGCTCGTATTCAATATGCGGGCGCTCGGCATCGATCCTGCGGGCATCCGGCGCCTCGTCCTCTCCCACGACCACTGGGACCATACCGGCGGCATCGAAGCGGTTCTTGCTGCAAACCCGGCGATTGAGGTCTATGTCCACGACGCATTCTCGGAAACGACGCTCTCGCTGATCCGGAAGTATACCGAGCCGCGGATCGTTTCTGGGTGGACGGAGATCGCGAACGGCATCGCCGTGACCGGGCCGCTCGGAACGGATATCCGGGAGCAGTCGCTCGTATTATCGACGCCGGGCGGTTATCTGGTCGTCACCGGGTGCGCACATCCCCACATCGGCCGAATCATCGAGCGGGTCTCGGAGGTCGGGCCGGTTCGGGGCATCATCGGCGGGGTCCACACCGTCTCCGGCGAGGACATCGACGCGCTCGCAGGGGTGGCGTACCTCTCGGTGTCGCACTGCACCGACCGGATCGGGGAACTCGCGGAGCGCTACCCGGGGTCGTTCTTGCCCGGCGGCGTCGGAAAGGTGCACCGGTTGGGCTGAAAAAAAGTTATTCGTTCTTTTCGGCAGAGCCGCCCTTCACCTCAAGGCCGTCCGCGAACCAGACGGTGCGCTGCGGGAAGGGGATCTCGATGCCGTTCTCTTCGAGCGCCAGTTTGATCTTCCAGAGGAGATCCGTCCGGACGTCCCACCAGTTCCGGGCCGGGGCCCAGATGTAGGCAGTCAGGTTGACGCTGTTGTCCCCCAGGTTATCGACGAAGACCGACGGCGCCGGGCTCTTGAGCGCGAAGGGGTGCTTCTCGATGACCTCCTCGGCAATCCGGATCGCCTCGTTCGCATCGTCCTGATACCGGATGCCGATCTGGTATTCGAACCTCCGGGCTGCGTTGTGGACGTAGTTCGTGATGTTCGAGGTGAAGACCTTCTCGTTCGGGATCCGGATGTAGATCCCGTCGTAGGTCTTGATGACCGTCGAGAGAACGCGGACATCCTCGACACTCCCGCTCACGTCGGCGACGTTGATGTTGTCGCCGATCCGGATCGGGTGCTCGAACATCAAAAAGAGCCCGGAGATCAGGTTGGAGACGACGCTCTGGCTCGCAAAACCGATGACCAGGCCGACGATTCCCCCGGCCACCAGGAGGCCGGAGAGGTCGAAGTTGAGCTGCGGGAGAGCGACGACGAACGCCCAGACGATGATGCCGTAGTAGACCAGCTTCGTGAGCAACTCGCGCTCGTTCTTGGGCAGCCGCTCGGCGAGGATCCTCCGGAAGTTCGTCGCGACGACCTTTGCTATGATGACGCCGATCGTGAGGATGATGGCGAAGTACAGGATACGTTCGACGGTGATGTCGCCGACGCCGATCGGGATCTCCAGGATCTCCGTCATGTTGAACGCCATCAGAAACCCCACTCCATCAGGTATCCCCGGTTGATCACCGGGAGCTTGCGGGCGGTATACAGTTCGACGGACTTCACCATCCCGGGCCGGAGCGGGGCGTCGATGAAGTCCGTCTCCGCCAGACCCGGGCTGAGAATCTTCATCGTAGCGGTGGCGGCCACGAAGTCGCCGTAGTAGATCTTCATATCGACGCTCTCGAAGACGGCGGTGGAGACCTCCACCCACTCGTGGGACGCGTTATGGATGGAAAGTTCCATCACGCCCTCGCAGAAGCCTTCGACGGGAGGAACCGCCGGGTAGACCGCGCTCCGGTACCACCGCGCGATGACCCCGGTCGTCGGCGAACCGTAGAGCGCGTATTTCTGGCTGCCGCGAGCAAAGACGTCCAGCACCTCGATATCCTTTTTGGACTCCACGAAGACGCCGATCTCGACGGGGAACTTCAGGTAGACCGTCCGGGAGGCGCCGGGCTCGATCATCATCGGGGAGAACTCCATCTGCAGGAAGTTCGTGATCTCTTTTGGGAGGTTGACCGGTTCGACCGGATTGATGATCACCTCGCCGGTATTCAAGACCAGGATCCGCTCGAACGTCTTTCCTTCGCACCTGCGCCGGTAGGTCAGGAGACCCTCGACGCTCTCGGCTTCCACCATAATATCGCCGGATTCCTGGTGGAAAGTGTCCCTGTAACGTCCGAACATCAACTATGATCTGCGAATACTCAAATATTAATCTACGCGATAGACGCAATCTGTCAGGTTCGCGTTCCGGCACCCGATCCCGGCAGACGAATAAATGCGGCTGTTTATGGCGATACTCAAACAGGATAGAGCGGTTGTGGGAATTCTTTCTGATTAGTGGGAGAACGAACTGGGAAGGTATAAATAATCAATCTTTTTGATAGTATATTTCGCAGAAGATAAATAGACACTCTTTTAAGCGACCGCTCCAGACATTTTTCCTGTGCGTTCGCCCCGAACAGTGATATACAGGGGCGTACATCGGCCGCCATGGAGGGCTCACCCGGAGTTTCGGGCGAGAGAGCCTTCTCGCGGCGTTGCGGGACGAGAACAGTTCCCGGGTGATACGGTGAAGATAGAACAGAAAAGGGTCAGTGAATCCATGAACCACAGCCAGATACCCGTGAGTATCTTCGCCCACCTCCAGCAGCCGACGCTCGTCCTCGACTGCGAGGGGCGGGTGATCGTCTGGAATGAGAGCATGGAGCGGTCCACCGGCGTCCCGGCGGAAGAGATCGTGGGAAAAGGCGGGTACGCTCATGGAAAGGCGTTGTTCGGCGAGGCATGCCCCACACTGGCAAACAGCATCCTGACTCACGAGGATGCCGGGAGCGCCCATTACCGCCTGCTGCACCACGAAGGCGAAGAATTGCTTGCTGAGTCGCAGATCCCCGCGTTCTCCGGGAGAACGGCCGTTTGTGTGGCAGCCCCCCTCTATGATACCGGCGGTCGGCAGATAGGTGCGGTCGAGACCTTCCGCGAGGCCCCGCACGAGGAGGCGGCCGACGAGTCCCGCGGCGTGCCGGAGGAGCAGGTGCAGATCCTGGCGAGCGCCCTGCCCGACATGATCTTCACCCTCGATGGGGACGGCATCTTCACCCAGTTCTTCTGGGGCGGCGGCTGGAACCTGGGCGTAAACCCGGATGAAATCGTGGGCAAGACGCCCTACGCCTTGTTTCCGCCGGAAGAGGCTGACTTTCTGGTTGGGGCGGCGTCCCGGGTCATCGAGACGGGGGAGACTGTAGCGGAGACCCGGTCGTTCTCATGGCGCGATGAGGAGCGGTCGGTGCAGATCGCCATCCATCCCCTGCACAACGCTTCCGGGAGGACCGTGGCCGCGACCGGGGTGGGCCGGGATCTCACCCGGGAGATCGCCTGCGAACAGGCCAGCCGGCTCTCCAGCCTCTACCTCGACCTGCTCGGCACCGATATCTACAATACCAGCATGGTTGCGGCAACGATCATCGAGATGCTCCGCGACCGGCTCTCCGGCGAGGAGGCGGAACTCGCCCAGAGGGTCAAGATCACGATCGAGCAGGGGATCAACGTCATCAAGAACGTCGAACTGCTGACCACGCTCGACAGGCACAGCATCCGCCTGGAGCCGGTCGACCTCTCCGCCACCATCCGCGATCAGGTGCACCGGTATGCGGGCATCGATATCCGGTATGAGGGGGGGACCTGCATGGTCTGGGCAAACCCCCTTCTTGAGCACACCGTATCGAACCTGATCAGCAACAGCATCAAGTTCGGCGGCATGAAGGTCAGGATCGATATATCCGTCATGGAGACCGCCGACACCGTGATGCTCAGCATCGCCGACACCGGCATCGGCATACCGGATCACGCAAAGCCGAACATCTTCGACCGTTTCAGCCGTGAGGGGAGCAAAACCCCCTCCGGAGGCAGGGGTCTCGGGCTTCACATCGTCAAGACCCTCGTGACCCGCTACGGCGGACGCGTCTGGGCGGCCGACCGGGTTCCCGGCAAACCAGGCGAAGGGGCGGCGATCAAGATGATCCTGCAGAAGTGCTAGTGGGATTTTTCGCGCCTCCGGGTGCGGGCCGCCGTCCGGAGGATACGGGGTTCGGAGGATGGATCCGGCTCGCCTTCCCTGTCGGCAGAACCTATCGCTTTCTCCCTGTAACCCCCACCCCTGTCTCCACCTTGTACACGGGCACTTGTAACCCCCACCCCCCGCCCGGCCTTCGGCCTCCTCCCCCGCCCACGAGGGGCGGGGGCAGTGTGTGGCGATAGCCAGTGGGAAGCCGTGTCACGGGAGGGGAATCAGGATTACACCCATTCCAGTATCTCCCCAAGCAGTGGACCGTGGGGATATCGCCATTGGGGGCGGCGGCCCGCGGGGAGGGGGTTCACCCCCTCCCCTGTCTCAGTACTTCGCTAATTTTGACATCCGGCATCGAGTGATACGGCCTCGCGCGACGACTTAACCCGGAGTTAGCAACCCCCGGACTTCGCGACTTCGCGTCTTTCGCGTGAGGCTCTCTCACCTCCTGTGCTGAAAACGCACGCGAAGTCGCGAAGAACGCGAAGGGAAGTCGACGGTTTGACCTCCTGAGGACGTTCTCAAACAATGTAGCGAAGTACTGTGTCTCTACCTATCCAGAACATCTTTAGCCCCCACCCCGCCCGGCCTTCGGCCTCCTCCCCCGCCCCGAGGGGCGGGGGCAGTGCGTGGCGATACCCGGGGGAAAGCCGTGCACGGTTCTTCTCCAGAGCCTTCCCATGCAGTGGACCGTGGGGATATCGCCATTGGGGGCGGGGCCGACGGGGAGGGGAAGCATCCCCCTCCCCTGTCTCCGCCTTATACAAAAGGATATCAATAACCCCCATTCCCCCAGGAGGAAAAATCGCACACCCCCCTTTGCTCCCGGCCCGGGCAGCCCCGGATCCTCACAGCACCAAGAGAAGCACCGACCGGGTGAAAAATCGGGCGCAATCCTCTCCGCCGGGCTCCTCCCCCCGACGCCCGGGTTACGATCAACCAGGCAGAAAGCCCACGACTTTAGTCGTGGGAGCAAGTCACTCAGATATATATCCCGCGAGCGACTATATCATACCGCATCATTCCCATTGGGGACCGCTTCAATGATACGAACCATATGCTTTAAAGAACGAAGATATATCGAAGAGTTGAGAATTCTTACCCGGGCGACTGCGCTCGACTGCATCATCGACGAGCGCTTCGACCGCATAGTATACCTCATAAAAGAAGGAGACATGGGTCTCGCCATCGGCCGGCAGGGGAGCAATATCAGGAAGATGCAGAGAGTTCTTGGAAAACGCATCGAGATGGTCGAGTACTCCCCGGAGATCGAGCAGTTCGCGAAGAACGTCTTCAAGCCTGCCGCCGTCATCGGCGTCGCGAAGAGAGACGACGGGAAGCTCACGGTGTATGTCAGCGAAAGCGACCTCGGCATCGCCATAGGAAAAGGCGGATGCACCATCGAGAAGGCACGGGTCTTCCTCTCCCGGTACTTCGATACCGAACTCGGCGAGGTGCTCGCGGGAGGTGATGCCCATGCGTGACTGGGATATCCTCGAAGAGGTCTGGCAGGTCATCCAGGACCGGGCGGAACACCCGTCGAGCGAGAGCTACGTCAGTTCCGTCCTGACCCACCGGAAAGGGGTCGACAAATCCCTCGAAAAGGTCGGTGAAGAGGCGGTCGAGTTCATCCTTGCCGCGAAGAACCAGGTCCCGGAGAGGACGGTCTCTGAGGCGGCCGATCTTCTCTTCCACCTGCTGGTGGCGCTCCAGGCATCCGGCACCGATGTCGGCGACGTGCTCGACGAACTTGCAGCGCGCCGGAAGTAATCAGAGATACTCTTTCAGGTCGACCATCCTCGGGAGATCGTCCTTCTTCACCGCCGCCGTCTCCACGACCGTATCCTCGATCATGATCGGCGCCCGGTAACGCAGAGCGATGGCTATCCCGTCGCTCGGCCGGCAATCCATGATCTCGGTTCGCGACCCCTGCCGCAGATGGAGTTTGGCATAGAAGACCCCCTCCTCCAGAGAATCGATGTGCAGAGAATCGAGCGATATCTCAAAGCTCCGGAACATCTCAACGATGAGATCGTGGGTGATGGGGCGGGGGAGCATCTCGCTGTTGAGCGCGTTGCTGATCGAGATCGCCTCCCAGAGCCCGACGTAGATGGGTATCGTGCTGTCGCTCCCGGCATCCAGGATAACGGTCGGTGCTGCTCCCATCTCGCTCACCGACATGAACACGCCCTGCACCCTGCAGCTTTGAGTCGTCATGTGATCACCGGACATCAGCCTTCTGATGCTTAAACCTTGGGGTCAATCACCGCTGCTTTCTGGCGCGGGCAAGAAACTCGCGCCGGACAATGATGAGACTCGACAGGACACCGAGGAGGATGTTCAGGTAGTAGAAGATCAGCCGCCAGAGGAGGACGAAGACGCCCACGATCGCCGACGGGACGAAGAGGCTGTAGAGCGACGTGGCGCCGATCTCCGCAACGCCCGAGCCGCCCGGGGTGAGCGGGATCATCATGATGATGGCGAGGACGAGCTGGACGACGAACGACTCGATGAAATACGGGGGCTGCCCGAGGCCGATGAGCAGCAGCGATGCGACGACGAACTCCGAGACCCAGAAGAGCAGGGTGAAGAACATCCCCCATACGAGACCGCTCTTCCCGTGGTTCACGAACTTGACAAGGCCTTTGTTGAAGTTGTCCACCTCCCGGTCGATCGCTTCAAGCAGGCTCTCGAGCCGCTTTAAGTGCCATCGCCGGTCGATCCACCGCGACACCCACTTGAGGGCCCGTTTGAGGTGGTCCGGGTTCTTCACCGAGTAGACGAAGACCAGCACGAAGAGGGTGACGAAGATCCAGGCGGCGTACATCAGGGCGCTCAGCCCGCTGAACCCCGAGGCGAGGCTGCTCCAGTAGTTGCCGAGGAAGAGCATGGCGAACGCCCCGAGCACCCCGAGGATGATCCCGTCGAGGATCCGCTCCATGATGACGACGGCGGTGGCGTCCCCGACCGGAACGCCCGCCCGGTAGAGTTCGTGAATCCGGACCGGTTCCCCGCCCGCCTGGGACGGGGTTACCGCCGCGACGAGCAGGTTCGCCAGAACCAGGTTCATGCAGTGGGTGAGGTGTACCCGGTAGCCGAGCGACGCCGACATCTTCTGGATGCGGAGCGCCCAGAACCCGAGCGAGAGAAGATGGAGGAGGGCGCCAAGAACCAGGTAGTACGGGTTGATCCGGCCGAGGTACTCGATCGTCGACTCGTTGACGGTGAAGTAGAGAACGCCCACCATGACAAGAGCGCTGAAACTGAGCGAGACGATCAGCCACTTCCACTGAGACTTCTTCATCCTCTACGCTCCCGGGCCACGGGGACGGTCCCAAAGGCCGTCACCCTCACCCCCGGGTGCTGCAGCCGTCCGCGAACGGCCGGGCAGCACCGGGGGGAAACACCCGAATTTTTAGTAATAATTTATCGTGCGGCTACTATTTAACGATGGTTTCATCGAAAAATCGATAGAACCGGGGATCCGCGAAAAAACCGGATCCTAAACGGTGAAGAGGCCGCGCTCCCCGGTTATCCGAAACAGCCCCGCGCGGATGCCGGCATCGAGCCAGGCATAGCCATAACTGAACCGGGCGAGGGCGGCGGAGAGGTCGCCGGCATCGAGGTATGCCGCACCCTGGGCATACCAGGCGCGTGCCGCCGAATAAAACTCTCCGGCCGCTGCGTGAAGCGGGCTCGCCTCGTCCGCCGCCGCCTCGACCGCTCCAAGTGCCGCATCGAGCATCCGCCGGTAGCGGTGCGTCTTCTCGTCGAGGCGGGCAGCCTGCAATGCCGGTATGCCCGCGTCCACCGTCTCCGGGGGGTGGGCGAGAGAAGGCGCGAGCAACCCGAGGCGCGAGCCTGCATCAAGCCAGCCGAGCCCGTAGGCGAACGCGGCGAGGGCGTTCACCCGGTCGCCCGCCCGGAGAAACGCGAACCCGTCGCTGTGGTAGGCGGCAGCCATCTCGAACACCTCCCCGGCCGCCCGGGAGAGGGAGGTGCCGTCCGGGACGGCGATCCGGGCGAGGGAGAGTGCCTCTCCATACAGAGCACCGTAGTCGTCGAGGTTCATAGGCCGGCGAAGGTCTCCAGGTACTCGCGCTCCACCGGGTGGAGATCCGCCGGCACGGCGAGGATATGGAGCGGGGGGCCGAAATCCGTCTCCTTGAGGGTCGCACCGGTCCCGGCGGCAACCACGGGATGCTTCGACCCCGCCCGGGCGATCCCCACGTAGAGCGCGGGCGGTTCGATACCGCGCTTCTCTGCCATCTCCTCGAGGACGGCGATCGCCTCCGGGACACGCATGTAGCGATCGTTCTGGATATCCAGGTAGACGAGCGTATGGAGGTTCTGCGCAAGATTCGCCGCAATCGTCTCGATGGGAGCCGTCGGGAACCAGCCCTTCGCGGGGAACGGCACCGAGCAGGACTTCCCGAACCGGTAGTTCTGCAGGCCCGAGAGGCCCGAGACCGCGCTCGATATCGACGACGCGTGGATGATGGAGGTCTCGATCCCGGCGGCGGCCGCCCGCAGCCGGAGATCCGCATGCGTCGTCGAGACCATGGGATCCCCTCCGGTCAGGAACGCCACCCGGCCGGCAGCGGCACGATCGAGGATCTCGCGGGGGTTCTGCTCGACGTCCTCCCGGCCGAGCACCCGGATCTCCTTTCCAAAGAACGCTTCCATCGCACCGACGTCCGTCCCCATCAACCGCGACGTATACGCCTCTAAAAAGACGGCATCGGCGCTCCTGACGTATTCGAGGCCTTTGACCGATATATCCCCGAGGTCGAAGAGCCCGAGACCCACGAATGTCAACATCGATGCCTCACTCCCGGAACGGGGGCGGAACGCAGCCGGGATGCGGCTGCACGGGTTCTGCCGTCATTGCTCAAAGGTCAGCGCTCCATCGTCGTAGAAGTAACGGATCCAGGGGGCCGTCCTCCCACGGATGCCGATGATGCGGAACTCCCGCTCCACCGCCCCTCCCCCGTCTTCAGCCCTCACCTCGATGACCGTGTTCATCAACTGCTTTATCGTGGAGATGGTTCGCTCGTCGAACGACTCGCTGTTGAGGATGTAGATCCCGATCCCCTCCAGTTTCTTCACCCTGTTGGTGATCACGTGGAGGAACCTGTAGGTCACCTCCAGCTGCGCGTACATAAGAAGCGTCGAGACCGAGTGGACGCAGAGCCGGATCGGCGGAGGCATCGGCCCCGGAGGATCGGCCATCACCCCTTCCTTCCACATATCCTCCACCATCCGGGAGAACTTGATCCCCATGCTGGTCAGGTCGAGAGGGCTCGTGACGAACTTTGCCTTTTTCGTGTCCCGCAGGGTGGGCACCGAACTCTTCGTGACCGCGTCGATGATCCCGATCCGGCCCCTGTCCGCCCCAAACCTGCGGAACGCATCGACCGCGTCGGAAGCACGCTCGTCGGTCGATATGGCAACAGCCCATTCCCCGGGCCGGGGAGAGGCTATCCGGTATGCCAGAAGCTCAGCGTAGGAGAGAGGGGGCGCCAGGAGGAGAATATTTGTGGCGGCCCTCAGGCCCCCGTACTCCCTGTCGATCATCGGAATGCCGGTTTCGTAGGTGTACATCTTCCTATACCAGTTATGACAGGATATAGTGGATAAGGCCTCCTATCAGGAGCCCGAGGGCGACCGTGTAGGCTGTGATCGCGAGCGTGATCCGGGACCCGACTTCGCGCAGCAGCACCGTGATCGTCGCGAGGCAGGGGACGAAGAGGACGGTCACGACCGCGAATATGTAGAGCTGCAGCGACGAGAGCACCGATCCGAGGTCGGCGGTGCCCGCGAGGATGGCAAGGGTCTCGAACGCCATCTCTTTTCGGAGGATCCCGAAGATGAGCGCCGTCGCCGAGTAGCCGGGAAGGCCGAGGAGGGCCATGGTGTAGGGTTCCACAAGCCCCTCGAAGAACGTCATGACGCCGAAGAACTCCAGGAGGCCGAGGACGACGCTCCCCGCGAGGAGGAGCGGCATTGCGATGAAGAGGAACTCCGAGAGGCGCGTCCAGGACTTCTTCATCACCAGTTTCGGGTCGGGCCAGCGGAGCGGAACCATCTCCATGATCATCCCGAACCGCTCGCCCGGCGTCACCCGGGAGAGGACGAGCCCTGTTATGAGGATCAGGACGAAGACGATGGCGTATACGCTGAACGCCGCCGCGATGCCGACGAAACTCGCCACGATCCCGGCGATGATGACCGTCCGGGCCGAGCAGGGAACCATCGTGACCAGGAACGAGGCGATGATCCGCTCGCGCCGGGAGCGCAGGAGCCGGATGCTCATGATGGCCGGCACGTTGCACCCGAACGCCAGGGTGAAAGGGATGACCGCCCCGCCGTGCATCCCGACGCGGTGCATCGCGTTGTCGGCGAGGAACGCCGCCCGGGTCATGTAACCCGAGTCCTCGAGGATGGAGATGGTGATGAAGAAGAGGAGGACGTACGGGAACGCTATCCCGAGACCCGCCTGGAGCGCGATGAGGATCGATGTTCCGAGCGTCTCGACGATCGGCGGCAGCCCGAGCGCAACGAAGGGCTGTATCGCAAAGACCTCGAAGAACTCCACGATCATCTTCTCAAGGAACGATCCCGCGATGAAGACGAAGAGGAGCATCCCGATCAGGATGCCGATGAGGATCGGCATCCCGGGGATGATCCGCGTCAGGATGCTGTCCGGATCGGTCTGGGGGAGGTGGGGCTCCTCCTTCACGGTGAGGTCGGCGATCTTGCGGGCGAAGTTGTGCCGGTTGGCCGCGATGATCTGGGCGACCGTCATCCGGTGCCGGGACTCGATCTCGTCGGAGATCGTCCGCGCCGCCTCGAGCAGTTCCGGGTTGTCGCCGAACCCAAGGAGCGCACGGACGCTCTCTTTCCGGTCGGCACCGAACATCTTCCCGAGGCTCCGGACGGCCGCCTCGATGTGGTGGTCGTAGGGGATCTCGACCACCGACGGGCTCGAGGCGGCGAGGGCCGCCGGGATGATCCGGTCGATGTTCTTCCCCTGCGACGCCGCCGTCTGGATCACCTCGACGCCGAGAAGGTCGTGAATCGGGCCGGGATCGACCTCAAGCCCCCGTTTTGTGGCTTCGTCGATCATGTTCAGCACGACGACCATCGGGAGGCCGTACTCCGCCACCTGGAGGAGGAGGTAGAGGTTGCGCTCCAGGCGGGTGACGTTCGTCACCACGATGACCGCATCGACGTCCTGCTGCTCCAGGAACCGGCGGACCAGGCCTTCTTCGTCCGAGTTCCCTTCCAGCGAGTAGACCCCGGGAAGGTCCACGAGCTCGACGATCTCGCGCTGGAAACAGGTGTTGCCCCGCTGCAGCTCGACGGTGGTTCCGGGGTAGTTGCTCACCTCCACCCCGAGGCCGGTGAGCTGGTTGAAGATGAGGGATTTGCCGACGCTGGGGTTGCCGATCAGCGCGAACCTCATGGACATGACTCCACGACGATCGATCGCGCGATCTCCGGGCTGATAGCGATGTCGCAGCCTTTCACCCTGACGACGACCGACTCGTTCGGGAGTTTGCGCCGGATCTGCACGATCTCTCCGGGGAAGATGCCGAGATCGAGCAGCCTCCGGTGCCGCCGGGGCCCGCGCATCATCGCCACCCGGACGGTGTCGCCTTCCTTGCAGTCGAGCAGCGTGCAGTCCTGCCCCCGGCAGCGTCCCATACGCCCCGGCGGAGACTGGGAGTCGTCCATGTAGGAGGAGAGCCGCTCGATCGTCTCGTCGGATATCCCGTGCTCGAGGGTGCAGGCCTCCCTGCTCGCGGCGTCCTCATCGACACCGAGCATCTCCGTCAAAAAACACTGGAGAACACGGTGTTTCCGGGCCACCCTCGCTGCCAACGACGAGCCCTTCCCGGTAAGCCTGACGGCGTCGCCGTCCGCACGTTCCAGGTATCCTTCCTCGACCAGAGAGGCGACGGTCGTCCCGGCGGTCTCCTTCCCGGTATCGAGGGCCGCCGCTATCTCGTCCAGCGTCGCCGCCCGGCCGCCGCTCTCCGTGATCGTGAGGATTGCTTCGAGATAATCCTCAAACGTGGAAGGAAGCATGTTACAATTTCTTTGACTCCTATAAGTTTATATTTGGGGGTGTAGGCAGCATACGCGGGAAGACCCCTTGCGCAGGCTGAGGGATGAGAGCATAGCCTCCCTCCTCCAGGATCACTTTCACCGTGCACGGCTCTTCTTTATGTCGAAAAACTGCAGATCACTCATGCGATAGCCAGCAGGAGAGTTTCCGGTGCACATCACCGCAAAGATCAGGATTCAGGTCATACCTGAGCAGGAGGACGTGCTCTGGCATCTCTCCGAGAAGTGCCGATTAGTCTACAATTTTGCGCTTGCCGAGCGGAACCGAAATTACCAGGAAAACAAAGACAGACCCGGCAAACAGTACATCGGATATGTGCAGCAGGCGAACGCCCTCCCCAAGTTGAAGGAAAAGTATCCCGAGTACAAGTGGGTCTACTCAAAAGTGCTTCAAACGACGTTGAAGTCCCTGGACGACGACTTTCGCTCATTCTTCGCCCTGCGACAGAATGGGGATAAGGGGGCAAATCCCCCAGGGTTCAAGGGAAAAGACCACTTCTGCACGCTACGCTACAACCAGAGCGGATTCAAGATCGAGAGGGACCAGATCTGGTTCTCCCACTTCTACAACACGGTGCCACTGATCTTCGCCCTACCCGCTGGTTCTCAGTTCATCAACGTCAAACAGGTTGATCTCTTCTACGACGACATCAAGAGCGCGTACTATGTATCGATCGTTCATGAGGTCCAGCCGGCGCAGGAGTACCGTGACAACGGGCTCTACCAAGCGTTTGACCTCGGGGTGACCCAGCACGTCGGGGTGAACAGTCACGGGAAGTTCATTGGGTTTTCTGTGGCTCGCCCGGACAAGTACTGGAAAACCCCGATCGCTGAGTTGCAGGCCCGGCGAGACCACTGTAAGAAGAAGAGTCGAAAGTGGCAGAAGCTGAACCGGCTCAAGCGGAAGTGTGAACGAAAACAGGGCAACCAGATCAAAGATTTCCAGCACAAATTGAGCAAGAAAATCGTTGAGAACACTCGCGCTAACACGATCCTCGTTGGGGATCTGAGCGTGAAGCAGATGCCCCGGTCCCGGCAGGCGACCCCGGGGCTCAACCGCGCCACCCAGAACACGGGACACCTGTCGCGGTTCATCAGATTTTTGACCTACAAGGCAACCCTTGCAGGTAAGAGAGTAATAAAAATCGATGAACAGAACACGACAAAAGCCTGTTGTGTCTGCGGGGCGCTTCACGACATGCCGCTCTGGAAGCGAGTTATAGAATGTGAGTGCGGGAACACCATGGATCGAGACCGGAACAGTGCGGTCAATATCATGGTACGGTTCCTATCACAGAATGCCCTGCGAACGGGCTACCGGCAGTTCGCCGATAATCTGCGACAAACAGGTCTGGAAATTCCAGTACACTCGCAGGAAGCCCCCTGCGTAGGCGGGGGTAGTTCGCGGATTTGGGTAGTACCATAGGAATTGTCAACGATCTACGGCCTGAGGAGGATGGGTGGGCCGGGTCGGCAGCGGGAGCGTGAAGCGATCTATGACTCCAGACGTTTTTTTGGGATCCGAACTATTCGATCTACACGCATCTTTCGGGCATGACCGTTACCTCCTACCGGCAGGAAGGTGGCAATGACGATGGTCTTCATCTGGCGCATAGATAACGGCAAACTTGCAGAGGGATGGGAAGTCGATGAGGACCGGGATTTCCTCAAACAACCGGGCGTCATCGAATACACGGAAAAAGGAAAGAAACTCTTTCCGGGAGATGCCAGGTAGTGACTGTATCGGCCAGGCAGGTTTCCTGCCCGAGCCTGCACCCGGCAAGCATCAAGGCCTATATGGTTTTGGGGAGGAAGAGTGATCATGGGAACCCCGGAGGGGCAGGTCACGAACAGGGATGTCGCCGAACGGCTCGCGTTGATGGCCCGCCTCCTCGGGATCGCGGGGGAGGACCGGTACCGGATCGCGGCCTACGAACGGGCGGCGCGGCAGATCGACCGCCTCTCCCTCCCGGTCGCCGGGCTCGACGAGGAGGGTCTCACCCGTATCCCGGGGATCGGGGAGAGGATTGCCGGGCAGATCCACGAGATCGCCGCCACCGGAACGTTCGGGGAACTAAAAGATCTCCAGGCAGCCATACCCGGATCGGTCGTCGAACTGCTCGGCGTTGCCGGGGTGGGGCCGAGGACGCTCCACACCCTCTACAAGAAACTCGGCATCCGGAGCCTGGACGACCTGGAGCGGGCGGTGAAGGGGCACCGGCTCAGGGCGCTCTCGGGGTTCGGGGCAAAGAAGGAAGAGGCGATCAGGCGGGGCATCGAGCAGTTCCGGAAGAGGTCGAACCGGATGACCCGCCCGCAGGCCGACGCGGTGCTCGCGGCCCTGCCGGACGGCCGGTACACGGTTGCGGGAAGTTACCGGCGGGGGTCGAGCACTGTAGACAGGCTCACGATCGTCGTTGCCGGGAATGGAAGCGCCGCTGGAGACCGCATACCCACCGACCCCGATCTGGACGTCCGGTTCACCGAACCCGGCCGGTGCGGCACCGCGCTCCTCTGCGCCACCGGTTCGGCCGGGTTCCTGGAGAGGTTCGGGGAGGTGGCGGCGCGACAGGGCTACCGGCTCACGCCCGACGGTCTTGTAGAGACCGCAAACGGGCGGCTGCAGGAGTTCGCAAGCGAGGACGAGGTCTTTTCGTTCCTCGGGATGGAGCCGGTTCCGCCGGAACTCCGGGAGGACCGGGGCGAGATCGAACTCGCCCTCCGGCACGCACTCCCCGATCTGGTCGATCTCTCCGACGTGCGGGGCGATCTTCACGCCCACACCACATGGAGCGACGGCCGCCAGTCGCTTGAGGATGTGGCGGAGGCAGGGGAGAGAGGGGGTTACGAGTACGTCGTCATCACCGACCACTCTTCAAGGGTGCGCCCTGAGGCCCTGGCAAAGCAGCAGGCCGAGATCGAGCGTGTCAACCGGCACCACGACTGCTGCCTCCTTGCCGGGAGCGAGGTGGACATCAGGAGCGACGGCACACTCGGGTACGAGAACAGGGTTCTTGCCGACCTCGACCTGGTGATCGCCTCCGTCCACTCGGGGTTCTCCCAGGACCAGGACATCCTGACCCGGCGCATCCTCACCGCGATGGAGAACGAGCACGTCGACATCATCGGCCACCCCACCGGCCGCCTGCTCGACCAGAGGCCGGCGTATGCCGTCGACCTCGAGCGCGTCATCGCACACGCGGCGGCGACGGGGACGGCTCTCGAGATCAACGCTTCACCGCACCGGCTCGATCTTGAGGATATTTATATCCGGCAGGCCAAGAAAGAAGGAGTGAAACTGGCTATAGGAACAGATGCCCATAGAAACGGCGAGTTTACAAATATGCGCTACGGTATAACTCTAGCGCGCCGGGGCTGGTGCACCCCGGACGACGTCCTGAACACCCGTTCCCTTTCCGCGCTGCTGGAGTGGGCGGCATGATCTACAGGTTCTACGAGAAGATCCTCCTCCGCGATCTCCGGACGCTCCCGGAGCACGTCTGCTTCATGATCACCGAGCAGGACATGCTCGATGCTCCCGGCAACCTCTCCCGTGCCGCCGGGTGGTGCCGCGACCTCGGGATCAAGAGCGCCACGTTCCATATCAGCACCGCCGACCCCGCCCGGCTGGAACGGTGCCTCCCGCGGATTCGCGAGGTCTCCTCGATCGCCTGCCTGACCCTGCACTACCGCGACGAGAAGGAGGTCAGCGGCGAAGGCATGGACGTGACGGTGGCGATCGGCAAGAGCGGCCGGGAGGAGATCGCCGGGTGCGTCCGAAGGATGGCCGAGGACGGGGTGGACCCGGAGTCGGTCGACGAAGACGTGCTCGAGTCCTACCTCACCTTCAAATACGAGCCGGATCTCGTCATCAAGACCGGCGGCGACCACCTGACCGACTTCCTCATCTGGCAGTCGGTCTACTCAGAACTCTTCTTCCTCGACGTCAACTGGGCGCTGCTCAGAAAAGTGGATTTTCTCCGGGCGCTCCGGGACTTCCAATCGCGGGCGCGGCGGTTCGGGAAGTGACCCTCACGCCCGCCGGGCCACGCGCTCTTTCAGGCGCATGCGCTGGTCGTAGACCCGCATCGCCCGCAGAAGGTCGATCTTCCTGAACGCCGGCCAGTAGGGGGCGCAGAAATAGACGGCCGACTCGTGGCCGTTCGCGAGCCAGGGGAGGAAGTTCGAGGTCCGGAAATCGTTGCCGGTGCGGATGATCAGGTCGACGGGGGGGATGGGCGCTCCCCGGTTGAGGTGTCTCTCGACGGTGTCGGGGTCGATGGCCGCGGGATCGATCTCGCCCCGCCTGACCTCGTCGAGGATCGACCGGGCGGCATGCACGATCTCGTTCCGGCCGCCGTAGGCGAGCGCGATGTTGATGAAGTAGTTGCTGTACTGCCGGGTTGCCTCCTCCGCCGCATCGATGGTCGCAAGGAGGTCGGCAGGGAGGAGGGATCGATCGCCGATCATCTGCACCCGGATGCGGTTTCTGCGCACCCGCTCGTCCTTCATGACCGCGGCGAACTTCTCCCGGAAGAGGCGAAAGAGCGATTCGAGCTCGCGGCTATCCCTCCGGAAGTTCTCCGTGGAGAAGGTGTAGAGCGTGATGTGCTGCACGCCGAGGTCGCACGCCCAGTCGAGGACCTGCTCGGTCGCATCCGCCCCGAGCCGGTGGCCGACCGCTGTATCGAGCCCCTGTTCCCGGGCATACCGGCGGTTCCCGTCCTGGATCACCGCGACGTGCCGGGGGACGTGCTTCACCTGCCACTTCAGGTAACGCTCGTAGAGAGGTTCGATCCCCGATCGCAACATCAGAGCGGCGTCACCTCGACCACCATGCCGCCGTTCGGGTAGCGCTCGACGACATACTTCTTCCCCGGCAGCCCGGCGCCGTGTTCGGTGAGCACCCACCACGCCATCTCGATCCGCCCCTCAAAAACTGCATACTCATCGTCATCGAGACCCTCCAGGAATCCGTCGACGGCACCTTCCGGCTCGAGCACCCCGTAGACAACGGTTCCGTCATCCGTCACCTCCTCGAACGGACGCGCAGTGTTGGCAGCGATCCGCTTTAACCGTTCCCGTAGCTGGACCGAGTCCTTGAAGACCGACGAGCAGAAGTGAACTTTCGGGTCGCCGGCGAGTCTCTCCGCCCACTGGCGGGCACCCTTCACGGCGTTGTGCACGCCGTCCTCGAGTTCGAGCCCGCGGTCGCGCATGGCGTTGGCGCAGGTCTCGCCCCACTCGAGTTCGTTGATGTTCAAAAAGTCAAGGAGCGGGAGGGCGGCGGCGAGGTCCTCGATCCCCGGGAGCGCCGGGACCTCGATCCCGATGAGGAAGCCCCTCTCCCGGGCGAGGACGGCGGAACGGGCGAAGTCGGTCTCGAGGATACAGGGCCAGACCTCGTGGGGCGGGTGGAGCCGGATCTCGTCGACCAGCCCCTGCAGGCGCCGGAGCGTGATCTCATCGGGGGCGAGGCCGGTGTAGAGGTGGATCTGGTGATCCGGGCCGAAGTGCTCCTTGAGAGAGCGGCAGTACTCCACCACCCGGTCGAGTTCGATCAGGGGTTCGCCGCCGGTGACGCCGGTCCCGAGAGCGCTCATGCTCTCCGCGACCTCGATGGCTTCAGAAGGCGACGAGACCTGCCGTTCGTTTGCAAACACCACGTCCCGGCCTTTTCGCTCACGCGAGAGCGGGCAGTACCAGCAGGTGCGGCGACACCGGCCGGTCACGAAGAGAACCATCTTCGCTCCCAGGTGGCAGAGGACGCAGCCCGGGGAGAGGGATACTCCGTCCGGGGCTATTCCTGAGTCCTGTGGCATGTCGTAGTAATAATGGCGGGCGGAGATGAAAAGGTTTGATGGTGAGATGAGAGACGGCCGAGAAGGGCGAATGCGAGCACAAAATCGAAGGATACGTCATCGTTTTGAGAACCGCTGATAGAGCTGCGGCGATGGCAAGCAATAACTAAATATAGACTTCACGTAGAGAATTACTTTGACTATGCCGCTGTGCGCACGTGATGACGGCCTCTCCGAGGTCGTCGGTTTCGTCCTGCTCCTCGCCCTGATCGTCGTGGCGCTCTCGCTCTACCAGGTCTACGGCGTCCCGGCTGCGGGAAGAGAGAATGAGATTGCGCACATGAACCAGGTGAAGGACCGGTTCGTGGACTATAAGATTGCTCTCGATTCACTGTGGGTGAACGAGAGGAGCGGGGTGCTCCTCTCGACGACGTTCGACCTCGGGACGGGGCCGGGAGCGACCGGGGGCAGCGCCTTCGCGCTCCCGATCCTCACCCCCGCAGGATCGGGGGGGACGGTCTCGGTAGAGAGCGGCGGGGCAAATCTGACGATTGAGGCTGCAGGGAAGGAACCGGAGACCATCCGCCTCGGGAGCCTCTCCTACCGATCCTCGAACAACTACTGGGTGGACCAGACCTGGACCTACCAGGGAGGCGCGGTCTTCCTCTCTCAGGAAGGGGGGACGACGGTGCGGGTCGGGCCTTCGATCGCGGTGGCGAAGACGAGGGATGACAATGTCAGCCTCACCGTAGCCCCGATCAGCCTTGAGGGCTCAGATATGAATATGATCTCGGGATCGGGGCCGGTGCGGGTCGAGACACGGATGCGCAAGAGCGATCCGCCCATCCTTGACGTTCCCTATACCCAGGTGAATCTGACCATTGAGGCCGGCGACGCTAAGGCAGCCGGGGCCTGGAAGAGAGCTTTTGATGAGATCCGGCTAAGGGCGACTGATGAGAATGTCACTTCGTTGCTTGTGCCCGAGTTACTGAGTGAGAACAAGGTCCGACTTACCATCAACCCGGTGGCAGATGGCGATCCGACAGAAAACAAATACGTATTCCTCACCGTGTATCCATCGAACTTCACGGTGACGATCTACAACGCAGCGTCACTGGTGGAGTGAATGGTATGAGACAACATCGCGGTGAAGAAGGCGTCTCCGAGGTTGTCGGGGTCATGCTCCTGGTCGGCCTAACCGTCCTTGGCGTGGCGATCGTGGCGGCCATCTTTCTTTCCAGCCCCCAACCGGACGAGATTCCCCATGCAGCCATCGCCGCAGGGAATACGAGCGGCAAACTCATCCTCGCCCACGAGGGGGGCGACCCCCTGAGAGCGGGGGAGTACCGGATCTACATTGACACACCGAGCGGACTTGTGGAGAGGACCAGTGATTTTTCCAAACCCGAGGGCGGCATCTGGTCTATCGGTGAGAGCATCAACTATACCGGCACGGAGACGCCAAGGAGGGTGGTCGTGACCGTGATATCGGGCGGCAGCGAGACGATCCTTTCTGAGCCGGCCTTCGTAGGAGGAGGGGCAAAGTTCTCCACGGACCCGGTGGAGCCGGGGGATACGAACGGAGATGATGAGCCGGAAGAATCCTTCGTCGATTTCGTCATCAATGAGAACGTCTTCGTCTACGGCACCACTCTTAGCATAGGGGAAGGAACAGGAAAGGGAAGTGTGAACGTCATAGGCCCGGGAGCAACAATCGTTATAACTAGGGGTTTGGAGCCAGAGGATCTTGGAGGCAATGGTGGCATCAGCGTATCGAACATCTACATCAACGGCAGCGTTAGCAAGGATAGTGGGAGTGCCAGTCTGGGATCAGAGGAGGCGCCCGGCGCTATATATATCAACGGAGATCTGGTGCTCCTTGGAGGAAATAGAAATATTTACGGCAAAGTATACGTTAACGGCGACTGCGATCTGGGAGGCGTCATCATACATGATGACGTGTATGTTAATGGAGATGTCACGCTACGAAGGAATGTAATCAGTTTTGTGGATGGTGCACATATTTACTGTACCGGCAATATCAATCTGCTTCCGGGTGTTGATTCCAGCACGCTTGATCACTGCACTGATCAGACACCCTTCCCGGGATTCACCATGCCGGATCAGGGGATACCCTCCACGAAACCCGCTGAATGGTACACTGCAAAAGAGTATGACCAAAACGGAATCCTGACGAATAACCTGAGGATATTTGCCCCCAGTTACTCCTCCACATCTTGGAGAAACACGGCAGAAAACGTCATCATCATCGCACGCACCGGCGACATCACCATAACCGGGATGGGAAGTAGCGGTGTCACTGGCATCTTCTTCGCTCCCAACGGAAAGGTGACTTTTGAGGGGGCCTTCCTCGAGGGGGTCGTCATCGCCCGCGACGGGTTCTTCATCATCAACGGCAATACAAAGGTCACCTTCAAGAACATAGACCAGTACATCAGCAATCCCGCAGACTACCCGTTCTGAGTCCAAAAGAAAACCAGGCAGGATCAACATGAACTCCGACACCGCCGCCTCTGACCTCATCGCTGTCATGGCCCTCATCGCCGTCTTCGTGACGGCGACAGCGATAGTCGGGGTGGCGCTCCTTTCCATCCCACCCGGCGACGCGGCGCCCGCGATGATCGCCCGTAACGTGACGGGGGAAGATGGGAAACTCTCTCTCTCCCACGACGGCGGTGACCCCCTCATACGGGGGCACTTCACAATCCTCGTCGACGGCGTCGACCGGACGGATAATTTCAGCCTCGATGGCGATTTCAGCTGGACAACGTGGGAAACAGGGCAGATCCTCATCTTCGATAGTGATCTGTCTGAGGGTGCTTATGTCCAGATCGTCGGAGAAGGCGTGAGTCGCACCGGCAGCGACTGGCTCCTCCACGAGATCGGTACAGCGGAGCCTACGGCTAGGCCTACGACAACGGCACCTACGACAGTGCCCCCGGATGCAAAATTCACCGCGAATGTCACCAGTGGCACCGCACCCCTCGCCGTCCAGTTCAACGACACATCGCTCCATACCCCGACCTCATGGCTCTGGAACTTCGGCGACGGCGGGACGTCGACACTGCAGAACCCAACCCACATCTACACGGCACCGGGCACCTACACCGTCACCTTGACGGTAGCGAATGCGGCCGGCAGCGACATCGAGACGAAGACAGGATACATCGTCGTCTACGGCTGCTCGTCCCCGGGTCTTCTCGGCACCTACTACCCGACTATGGATTTCAAAGGCACGCCGGTCCAGAGGATCGATCAGAAACTCCGGTTCGCCGACGCGGAGGCCGGGAGAATATACCGTTATGACTCCGACGAAGAGAACTGGCCCAACAGCACTCTCGGCAAAACCGATCAGTTCAGCGTCGTCTATGAGGGTTACCTGCTCGTTCCAACGGATGCCACATACACCTTCTACCTCACCTCCGACGACGGATCGTGCCTCTGGATCGATGCTGTGGCCGAGGATGCCGACCCCCTGATCGACAACTGGGGTTACCACTCTCCGGAGGAGATGAACAGTTCGATCTATCTCTCCGCCGGGTCGCACCCCATCAAGGTGAAGATGTTCGAAGGCAACGGAGCGGCCGTCCTTTACCTCGAGTGGTCGTCGCCCGACTTCGAGCGCAAACCTGTCGACTCCTTCTGCCAGGGCACGGTGCAGGTCTCTGCAGACTTCACCGCAACACCGCTGAACGGCACCGCACCTCTTGAGGTGCAGTTCACCGACGCTTCCACGGGTGGGCCGACCAGGTGGTACTGGGACTTCGGCGACGGCGGGACGTCGCCCGAGCAGAGCCCCCAGCACACCTACGCGGTGCCAGGCACGTATACCGTCACCCTGACAGCGAGCAACGCATATGGTGAGGATACCGAGAGCAAGACCGCGTACATCAACGTCGGGTTCCCCCCGGTTGCAAACTTCACCGCGAACGTCACCTCCGGCCTCGCCCCGCTCACCGTTGCGTTCACCGACACCTCCACCGGCGCCCCAGGCTCCTGGTCCTGGGACTTCGGCGACGGTAACACATCGATCGACCAGCACCCAACCCATACCTACACGGCGCCGGGAACCTACACCGTCAGCCTGACCGTAACCAGGGCTGGAGCCTCCGACACCGAAACAAAGACAGGATACATCACCGTCACTCCATCTTCACTCCGGCACGACACCCTGCTCAACACAGCGGACGGAAAGTCGGGCACTCTCATGCAGGGTGGTTACCTCGAGTTCAGGGTGACCGGAGCCAACTCCAAAGTGACGATAGGGGGTACGCAACACGACCTTGAGATCGGCGACATGGTAAAACTGGCCATCGGAACTAGCGGAAAAGGCAAGATCTACATGAGTAAATCGGGGATCGCAACATTTGCCTACGACGATGTAACGCTCTTCATTAACGGCGACGAGAGCGGAACCGGCAAAATCAACGAAGACGGTGGAATCTGGATCCCGAGCCACGAAGACCTCGTCTCGACGCTGACGCTGAACGTACCACCGGTCAATGCATGGACAGAGTTCACGGTGGGCGGTACACCCATTATCAATCATGTTGACGATAACCGTCAAATTACCCTCTACAACCTGATGCCCAGAAAAGATGGGGTGATGAATCTGAACAATCGCCCGGAGAAGGTCTATTTCGAAGGATCAATCACCGGTTACACGCTCGGGTGATGCCTCCACCAGGGTCTCCCACTCTGTGTGAGATTCTGGGCTGCTCCGGGAAACCGCCCTGCAAAATTTCCGGACAGCATCTCGCTGGCGGGGACGGAGGATACGGCCGGGAGCCCAAACCTCCTCTTCACCTCAGCGTGTACCCCGCATCCGGCGAAGACGACAGGCCCGGGGCATCTTACACCAGATCCTCCGGCTCCCTCAACCGCCCCTCGTCCACCAGTTCCGTATAGTCGTCGAACCAGTAGGCGTCCGGGTTGCTCTTATAGGCCATGAACCGCCCGATATCCCCCGGGTCAGCCGCCTGGTTGTACTTGAAGTAGGTGTGCCGGTCCGTCTTCCCGAGCACCTCGATCTTCCCCGTTGCGTGGGAGATCACGAACCGTGCCCGTTTCGCAAGCCCCGAACACCTCGACCGGGCCTGCTCGAATATCCGGTAGGACTCCTCCACCGGCACCGCAAACGTCCGGTTCCCGACCGCCGGACGGCACTGGAAGACGTAGTAGGGGTTCGCGCCGATGAACGAGAGTTTGTCGAAGAGCGCGGAGAGAACCTCCGGATCGTCGTTGATGCCGCGGATGAGCGGCGTCTGGTTCATCACGACCGCTCCCGCGTCCTGCAGGAGAGCAATCGCCCGGCACGCGGCATCGGTCAGTTCCCTCGGGTGGTTGAACTGCGCCATGATGTAGATACGCTTCTCATCCATGCTGTAGTCCCGGATCATGTCGAGTAGCGCCGGATCGTTCGTGATCCGGTAAGGATTGTATGCCGGCATCTTCGTGCCGATCCGGATGATCCCGACGTGATCGATCTCCCGGATCCGCCGGACGATATCGAGCAGCCTGCCGGTCTCGAGGAAGAGGGGATCGCCCCCCGTAAGGAGGACGTTCGTGATCTCCGGATGATCCCGGATGTAGGCGAGCCCAACGGATATCTCCTTGTTCACCTCGCGCGCCTCCTCGATGAAGAGGCGCTTGCGGAAACAGTAGCGGCAGAGGCCGCCGCAGATCTCGCTCACGAGCAGGAGAGCCGTCTCACGGTATTTATGCTGCAGCCCCGGAGTCCGGGTATACCGGTGCTCCGACGACGGATCAAGATCTCCCCAGGGCTCAAGCTCCTCGACGGTCGGCACGATCAGCCGGCGGATAGGGTCGGCCGGATCGTCCCAGTCGATCAGCGAGAGGTAATAGTCGTTCGCACGGAATGCAAAGAGGTCGGTCACCTCCGCAAGGCGGGCGCGCTCCTCCGGACCGATACCGGGAACCGAATCGAGCGATGAGAGATAGATCGGGTTCACGGTCTCCCCCCCGATCGTATTTTGGATATCGTATGTCGTGTTCATGGAGTACCTCCCAGCCGACACTCTCCAGTGCAGGAAACAATCCGCTAACAGCCGGGGACAGGTGCACGAGAGCAGAGATCGCGAATGAAATCCGATCTACGCAAAGGTTCATGAGAGTTTCATGTTCTCGTGCGGGAAACCGTCGCTCCGACCTGCGTCATTGAGTGTCGGATTACGTGATGTAACTCAAAAGGGTTCTGAGGATATTTATAATTTCGGTTGGGGGCGAGATGCTATCGAAGCAGCGCCCGCCCCCCTATTTAAAGCGGCGGATACCGTATCATTTCTTCTTCTTGGCCATGGAGAGGATATCCACAACGTATTTACCTTCTTTTTCCAGTCCGACGACGACCTCGTCCGACCGGGCCAGCTTATCGATGTTCAGTTCGTACGAACCCGGGCCGAGGATGCGGATGCTCTCGATACGCTCGAAGACCTCGATCTCCTCCATTTTCCGGAGGTCCGGCTTGACCTCGAGCACTTCCTCGCCCGTCTCCTGGGCGATCTCGTCGATGGTCTTCTCCTTCAGAACGTCGTCGTGCCGTTCGGCCTCACGGATGTAGAGAAACTTCTTTCCGCCGCAACTCGGGCATCCTTTCAGTATCTTCGTCGAACCGTCTTCGAACTCCCTGCCGCATTGTGTGCACTTGTGAGGCATACCTTCACCGCCGGTATCCGTTCATCTCGACGAGGAGACCCATGCACTGATGAGATCCTTCTCCTTCTTGAGCGTCTTGAGCTGGTTCGCCGGCCCGATCACGGTCAAACGGGACTCGGAGCGTTTCCCACCGAGAAGTTTCGCCAGGAACCCGCCCTGGGCATCCTTGATCGGATAGGTCTCCATCTCGATCCCGGAGAACCCGTCCGGCGCGATCTCCCGCATCGTGATCTCGATGAGCTTGCTCTGCTCCTCCGGCGCAAGGCCCTTCTCCAGGATGACGATGTTTCCTTCCATAACGTCATCGAGGATCAGGCGGATCTTCTCCATCGACGTGAGGCGATCGAGACGTTCCGCAGAGATCAGGTCGATTTGTACACCCTGTATCATCTCCATCACCCGAAATATGTCGTCATCTTCTCGTACAACTCATCCACGTTGTTCCCTTCAAGACCCGATATGGAGATCACCGGGTGCTGGGGAAACGCACTCTTGATCCGCGCGGCGGACGCATCGGGGAGATCGTTCTTATTGGCGACGATCACGACCGGGAGTTTCCGGCTCTCGATGATCCCGATGAGCATGATGTTCACCTGCTGGAACGGATCCTGCGTGGAATCGAGCATGTAGATGACGCCGTCGATATCCTCGCGGAGCCAGTGCATCGCCTCGGCAACGCCCTCGGTCGCCTCCCGGGCCCGCTTGACCGCCTCCTCCTTCTCGATACCGTATTCAACGAACTCGTTGTAGTCGATCTTGGTCGTCACGCCGGGGGTATCGACGATGTCGATGGTGACCGAGCCGCCATTCTGCCCGGTGATGGTGATATCCTCTTTACGCCGGACGCGCCGGGTTTCATGTGGCACCTCGCTGACCGGGCCGACCGCATCGCCGACCCAATCCCGCACAATCCGATTCGCAAGTGTAGTCTTGCCGGCATTGGGAGGGCCGTAGATCCCGATGCGAAAGGTTCGCTTCCTAAAGAGCGCCTTCAATAGCCCCGAGATCTTTTTTTTCGTACGAACAAAGAACGTCATTAAGCTCCCTCAGGCAGGCAGAAATTGCCTGTACTTAAGTGAGATGTGGCACTCACAAATAAATATAATTATATGTTCCGTCCGGCTGATTCTCTCTATTTTTTGCAGACAAACAACTTTTCCGGTGCGAGAGAATTCTTTTATACTGCTGGAACCTAGATAGACTTGCACCTGGGGAATCGGCCCTCATTACGACCAGATCAGGAGAATACCATGATGAATAATAGTGATACCATCCGCTTCGAGACACGCATACCGGTCAGGGAGGTTATGCAGAGTCATCCGATAACCATCGATGTCGGTGAGTCTGTCGCCCGGGCGGCTCAGACCATGTGCCGCGATGGGGTCGGCAGTTGCATTGTGCTGCAGAACAACCTGCCTACCGGGATCGTCACGGAAGAGGATATCAACTGCAAAGTCGTGGCTAAAGATTTAAAACCGGGTGAAGTTCACGTCAGCGAGATCATGAGCACGCCTCTGATCACGATCGGCGCCGAGAAACTGGTCGGGGATGCCGCGGGAATGATGGTGAAGCACCGTGTCCGCAGGCTCCCCGTCGTTGAAGACCAGGTGGTCATCGGGATTGTGACTGTTCGGGACATCCTCACCGTCGCGGCCGAAGTGAACGAACTCCTCGCGGATCTCATCGAGATCAACCGCGAAGAGGAGTACGCCATGGGAGTATGCGACCGGTGCGGGAATATGTCCGACGACCTGTCAAGGGTCGACAACCTTATGCTCTGCCCCGTCTGTCGGGAGGAGGAGCAGTTGCTATGAAGGTGGCCTCAGACCTGATGGTGGACATCCCTACCCTGCATTACGACGATTACGTCACAAAAGCAAGGAGCGTCCTCAGGGACGACGTCTTTCGTGAGGTCTACGTCGTGGACGAGAAAGACCGTCTGAGAGGGTATCTCGACATCACCGACGTCCTGCGAGTCGTGGACACCAAGTCGAACGTCACGATCAAGGGGTTCGTCCGGGAGGCCGCCCGGGCCGGCCCGGAGACCTCTCTTGCGGAGGCAGGCGTCGCTATCATGAACGCCCGCACAAACAGCGCTGCAGTAGTCAACGAAGACGGCGTATACCAGGGAGGGGTGCTCTTCTCCGAACTCTTCCCCATCCTGATCTCGCGCCGCACCATCCCCGGCAGGGTCGAGGACGCCATGTCGCGAGAGCCCGTCACCTGCACCCCGGACGAGCCCATACACCGCATCTACAGCCTGATCGTCACAAGCGGATTTACTGCATTCCCGGTGGTGCAGAAGAACGAGACTATCGGCGTAGTCTCCCGCCGGGATCTCCTGCGCGCCGGGAACTTCCGCATATCGGTGAAGAACCAGGCGGACACCACCGTCGAGCGAGTGATGACGACACCCGTCATCTCGGTGACGCCGGACGACACGATAGCGGCGGCGAGCCGGCTGATGGTCGAACACGACGTCAGCATGCTCCCGGTCGTCGACGAGAAGAAGCGGCTCGTCGGCGTTATCGACCGGCATGATGTCCTCAGCGGCCGTCTGCCCTGAGGAAGACTCCAAATACCACAATTTCAAAGGAGTGATACGATGCAACCCAACTCGAATAATTCGGATAAGAAACCGGCCGACAGGCTCCTGAAGATGCCGGGCAAACGCGACCGCGGGCCGGTCGACTTCAAGACAAAGATCGCCGAGCACGAAGGCGAGATCATGGCGATCGCCACAAGGGACGTCGTCGTGGCGCAGCAGACGACCACGATCATCCAGGGGGTCGAGATCATGACCCGGGAAGGGTTCCGCAGGCTGCCGGTCGTCGACGCGGGGACGCGCCATCTCCGGGGGATCGTGACCGTCGGCGACATCATCAACTTCATGGGCGGCGGCGACAAGTTCAACCTCGTGCAGGTGAAGCACGGGGGGAACTTCCTTGCGGCCATCAACGAGGGGCTCCGCGAGATCATGACGCCGCACCTGGTCACGATGCCCGTGACCGGAACCATCGGCGACGCGGTCGATATCATCGTCAACAAAAATATCGGCGGGATCCCCATCACCGACGCCGAAGAGGAACTGAAGGGCATCGTGACCGAACGCGACGTGATGAAGGTGCTCGCCACCGAGAACTCGAGCCGCAGGGCGGAAGATATCATGAACGCTTCGGTGCGCGTCACCGCCCCCGACACACCTATCGGCAAGGTCTGCCGGGAGATGGTGAAATGCCGGTTCAGGCGCCTTCCGGTTGTTGCCGACGACGTCCTCTGCGGGATCGTCACCGCCACCGATGTCATGAGTTATCTCGGGAAGGGCAAGGCTTTCGAGCGGCTGACGACCGGGGACTCCACGGAGGTGATGGGGGTGCCGGTGCGCTCGCTCCTCTCCGGGGAACTGCACACCATCACGCCCGACCGGAACATCCATGAGATCGCCCTCGAGATGATCCGGCGGCGTGTCGGGGCGCTCCCGGTCATAGAGGACTCGCACCTTGTCGGTCTCGTAACGGAATACGACCTTGTGAAAGCGTTTTCTCAGGAGTGATGCGAAGATGCGAGCTATAGACGTGATGGCATCTCCGGTGTACGTCGTTGCACCGACCGACAACGTCGCCTATGCGCGAAACCTCATGCTCAGGCACCGGGTGTCGAGGCTGCCCGTCATGGAAGGGGACGAACTCCGGGGCATCCTCACCAAGAAGGATATCGCGTACCGGCTCAGGCAGACGGAACCGATGTGGCGGCGGCGCCCGATCGACCGGATCCCGGTCAGTGTCCTGATGACGCCCGAACCGATCACGGTAGCGCCGGAGGCCGGCATCCGCGATATCGCGACCATCATGCTTGATAAAGACATCTCCGGAGTCCCCGTCGTCGAGGAGGGCAGGGTGACCGGCATCGTCACCAAACTGGATGTGATGCGCTCGGCCCATATCCGCGGGCTCACCGCCGGGGTCGACGAGGCCATGGAGGATGCGGTCACGGTGAACCGATATCACTCACTCGACCACGTCATCGACACGATAAAGGGAAAAAACGATAAACTTATTGTCGTTAACGACAATGGAAGCCTTGCCGGCATAATTACGGAGAGCAACCTCGCATTTTACGAGTATCTGGACGAGCGGATGAACCTGCCCAGGAAGGATGTTACTCACCTCAGGAAAGAGGCGCCGGCGGGGCAGAAACGCTTCAGGTACGTCGTTGAGGTCTCGGCAGTTGCAGAAGACATCATGAGCCGCCCGGTCATCACCGTCTCCCCCGGTGCATCCCTCCAGGATGCTGTCGGGCTGATGCTGGAACACCAGATCAACAGCCTCGTCGTCGTGGAGGACGACGATATCCGGGGCGTGCTCAAGAGAGATGATATCATCAAGGAAGTGGCAAAATGAGCGACAGATTTCAGGTACTTGTCAAAGACGTGATGGCAAAACCGATCACCATCGCGAAGTCCGCCTTTGTCAGCGAAGCGCTCGATAAGATGCTCGGTGAGGGCGTCGATCCGCTTATCGTGACCAACAACGGCACGGTCATCGGAACAACGTCCCGCGCAGCAATCGCCGAGACGCTCGGGAGCAAGAAGACCCAGGCGCTGAAGGCCACATCCATTCATGTCGCGAACACGGTCGAGGAGAACTTCACCTCCGCGTATCCCGACCAGAGCATCGACATCCTGGTACCGCTGCTCCAGCACTACAAGCTGGTCGTGGTCTTCGATGCCGAGCACCGCCTGATCGGGCAGGTGACGGCGGGCGATCTCCTGAAGGTGCTCCGCCCGGCGGGCGGCACCCTCGACGTCATGGAACCGGCGCACACCATCCAGAGCGAGGAACGCGCCGTCCACCTCCGCCGCAGGATGCTTGACGGCGAGATCAACCGCTTCATCGTCGAGGACGGGGACACCGTCCTCGGCATCGTCACGGAGACCGATGTCGCAAAGGCGCTCCACGCGCTGAAAGATATCGTGGAGGATACCCGGCAGGAGTACCGGATCAGGAACCTGCTCGTGCGGGACATCATGACCACGCCCCTGATCTCGATGGACGCGGATACGGACGTCTCCGACGTCATCGACCTGATGCTCAAGAAGAATATCAGTTCCGTCCCGATCAAGCGGAACGGCAGGATCGCGGGTCTCGTGACCCGGAGTTCACTCGTCCAGGCCCTGTGAAGCGGCCGGATACTACCACCACTTTTTTGCGGGCGGCGGGGCGGCCGCGGGGATTTTTGGGGCGACGTCATCTCCTGTAGTTTTAACCCTACCGGGGTCGTGGCAGGAGGACGACCGTCCCAGAGAAAGGGGCGGTGCCGGGGGAAGCAGTGTCCCGGGAGTTAGCCAGAAAACATTATTTTCCGGGATCTTCCCATGCAGTGGACCGCGGGAACATCGCCATCGGGGTGGCGGCTCGCGGGGAGGGGGGAGCAGCCCCCCCTGTCACTATCGCGTAAGACCATTCTGTGTAGCCCCCACCCCGCCCGGCCTTCGGCCTCCTCCCCCGCCCACGAGGGGCGGGGGCAGTGCGTGGCGATAGCCGATGGGAAGCCGTGTCCCGGGTTCCCCCCAGGGCTCCATCCATCTCTAGCGTCTCCCCATGCAGTGGACCGTGGGAGTATCGCCATTGGGAGAGGGGCCGACGGGGAGGGGGCAAGGCCCCCTCCCCTGTCTCTATCATTTAATCCTCTGACTGTTGCCCCCACCCCACCCGCGCTTCGCGCTCCTCCCCCTTCCTGCAGGGGCGGGGGCAGTGCCCGGGCGTTGCCAGTGGTAAGCCGTGTCCCGGGAGACAGCCGGAAACCCGTTCTTCGCCGAGGTCTTCCCATGCAGTGGACCGTGGTGGGTATCGCCACCGGGGGTGGGGGCGACGGAGAGGGGGAGCAGCCCCAAAACCTCCATCCGCCCCGCTCCATCGGGTCGGCACCAACCATTAATACGCCACAATCCGAAACGATATCACGATATCTCCATGAAACCAACGCAGCCAGTCAAACCAACCAGCAATATAACGGCCCTCCTTCTATCCATGAGCCAGACCGGCTTCCAGGGGAGAAAACTCGGGGAATCGCTCGGCATCTGGACCAGGATGGTCAACGATCCCGACTGCACGATATTCATGGGACTCTCGGGCGCGATGATCCCGGCAGGCATGCAGAACGTGCTCATCGAACTCGTCAAGCACCGTTACGTCGACGTCATCGTCTCGACAGGCGCAAACATCTTCCACGACACCTGCGAGCACCTCGGCGTCCGGCACTACCTCGGCCACCACCACGCCGACGACGAAGCGCTCTTTAACGAGGGGATCGACCGCATCTACGACGTCTTTGCGTATGAAGAGGAGTTCCGGAGCATCGACGCGGAGATCGCCCGGTTCGCCGACGAGATAGCACCGTTCCGGGGTTCCTCGCGGGAGTTCATCCGCCGTCTCGGGGACTGGCTCCGCGAGCAGAGGCCGGAAGGCCGGTCGCTCATCGCCACCTGCGCCGAATACGGTGTCCCCATCTTCATCCCCGCCCTCTGCGACTCGTCCATCGGGATCGGCCTCGTGATGGCGCGCCGGCGCGGGGTCGCCGTCGATGTCGACCAGATCGCCGATACCGACGAGATCACGCGTATGGTCGAGGAAGCGCAGAAGACCGGCGTCATCTACGTCGGCGGCGGCGTTCCGAAGAACTTCATCCAGCAGACCCAGGTCATCGCGTCGATCCACGACCAGAACCTCGGCGGGCACGCCTACGCCATCCAGTACACCACCGACGCCCCCCACTGGGGCGGGCTATCCGGGTGCACGTTCGAGGAGGCGATCAGCTGGGGCAAGGAGGCGCCCGAATCACCCCGGGTCCAGTGCTTCTGCGACGCGACGATCGCGCTTCCCATCGTCGCATCGGGGCTGATCGGGAGCGGGATCGAGCGTGCCCGCCGGCCTTCCCGATCACCACAATGATTATTAATCAATGGGGCCAAAATAGGTAGGCACAAGTCATAGAATGCTGTGTCTGGAGCAACACATCGCGTGTTGCGAGTGTCGAAAGATGCGAAGTTCTATGTTGAGGTAGCCAAGCCTGGTATGGCGCAGGTTTGCTAAACCTGTGTCCCCCTGGGACTCGAGGGTTCAAATCCCTCCCTCAGCGCTTTCACCGACAACGTCGATGATGAGGCGATCACATGGATGATGAAGAGATAAAGTACTTTGTTCGAGTCAGGAACACTGATCTCGACGGCACCAAGGCGGTGCATATCGCACTGACCGGGATCATGGGCATTGGTCCGCACACGGCGCGCACCATCACCGCCCTTGCCAACGTCGACCCCCGTGCCGTACTCGGCAAGCTCGACGACGAATCGGTCGGGCGGATCGCAAACGCTGTCGAAACCTACACCGAGAGCGTCCCCGACTGGATGGTCAACCGCCAGAAAGACGTCTACACCGGAGAGGTCCGCCACCTCCTCGGAACCGACCTCACGATGATGAACGACGACGACGTCAACCGCATGAGGAAGATGCGGAGTTACCGCGGCATCAGGCACGAGACCGGGCAGAAGGTCCGCGGCCAGCGCACCAAGTCCACCGGAAGAACGGGCACGACCGTCGGCGTCAAGAGAAAGAAGGATTGAGTGGTGATTGAATGGGATATCCCGGAAAGAACTACAAAACGTATGCGACGCCCAAGCGGCAGTTCGAGAAGACCCGGCTTGAGGATGAAAAGCGGCTCGTCATCGATTACGGCCTGCGGAACAAGCGCGAACTCTGGAAAGCCCAGAGCGTGCTGCGGAAGTACCGTGCCGCCGCCCGTGAACTGGTGGCGCTGCGCTCGGGCGGGCTCAGCACCGAGGACTACCTGAAGAAGAGAGACGAACTCGTCAACCACCTGTACCGCTACGGTCTCGTCGGCGAGAACGCCGATGTCGGCGATGTGCTCGCGCTCAAAGTCGAGCAGCAACTCGACCGCCGGCTTCAGACGCTGGTTATCCGCAAAGGGCTCGCACGATCCCCGAAGCAGGCGCGCCAGTTCATCACCCACGGCCACATCGCGATCAGGGGCCGCCGGGTGACCATCCCGAGCTACCGGGTCGAGAGAGTCGAAGAGGCCGAGATCAGTTACTACGGCCCCTCCCCGCTCACGAACGACGTTCATCCCGAGAGAAGCCGTATCGCCCGCACAGGAATGAGGTAACACCATGGCAGAAGAGAAATGGGGCATCGCGCATATCTTTGCCTCCTTTAACAATACCATCATCACCGTCACCGACCTCTCCGGAGCGGAGACGATCACGAAGAGCAGCGGCGGCATGGTCGTGAAGCAGGACCGGAACGAGAGTTCCCCGTACGCCGCCATGCAGATGGCGATCCAGGTTGCGCAGAACGCACGGGACAAGGGGATCACCGGCGTCCACGTGAAGGTCCGCGCGCCCGGCCGCGGCAAACAGAGGAGCCCCGGTCCCGGCGCCCAGGCAGCGATCCGCGCTCTCGCCCGTGCAGGGATGAGGATCGGCCGCATCGAAGACGTCACCCCGGTGCCTCACGACAGCATCCGCGGCAAGGGCGGCCGGAGAGGAAGGAGAGTGTAATGGAGATAGCGTTTTCTCGACTGGATGAGAGAGTCGCCAAATTCACCTTGAGCGGCGTTTCGATGTCGTTCGCCAATATGTTCCGGCGGGCGATGATCAGCGAAGTGCCGACGCTCGCCATCGAAGACGTCCGCATCTACGACAACACGAGTGTTCTCTTCGACGAGATGCTGGCACACCGCCTGGGACTCATTCCGCTCCGGACAGACCTCAAGGTCTACAAACCGCGCAGCGAGTGCACCTGCGAAGGTGCCGGGTGCTCGGCCTGCACCGCGACCTATACGCTCTCCGTCGAGGGGCCGAAGACCGTCAGCTCAAGCGACCTGATACCGCAGGATCCCGACGCCGCACCGGCGGAGGAGGGCATCCCCATCATCGAGCTCGCGAAAGACCAGAAGGTCGTGCTCGAAGCACATGCGGTCCTCGGCACCGGAAAAGAGCATGCCAAGTGGCAGGCGACGACCGCCTGCGGCTACAAGAACTACCCGGTGATCGCCATCGACGCGAGGTGTGACGGGTGCGGCATGTGCATCGACGAATGCCCGAGGAACGTGCTCGAGACGAAACAGGGGAAAGCCCGGGTCGTCGAAGGGCGCCAGGAACTCTGTTCCCTCTGCAGGCTCTGCGAGCGGGCATGCCTTGCCGGCGGGATCGGCACCGAAGCGGCCATCCGTATCGACACGGACACAGAGAAATTCATCTTCGTGGTGGAGAGCGACGGCTCAATGCCCGTCCGCGATATCATCGAGAGAGCGCTACAGTATATCCAGAGATCATCAGACGACCTGGTAGACGTGATGAACGAGATTACGGGAGAGGGGACTGAATGAAGAAGACAACCGAGAATAAATCGAACCCCCGGCTGACCACCCTCATCGCGACGCTCAAAGATGCGTCGCGCGTGCATGAGGCGGGCATCTGGCGCGAGATTGCAAAGAGGCTGGATGCGCCCCGGAAGAACTACGCCGAGGTGAACCTCAGCAAGATCGACCGGTACGCAAACGAAGGCGAGACGATCCTGGTGCCGGGCAAGGTGCTCGGCAGCGGCGCGCTCAGCCTGCCGGTGAAGATCGCCGCACTGGACTTCTCCGAGGCGGCGATGAGCAAGATCACCGGCGCAAACGGGACGTGCATGACTATCGAGGACCTCGTCCGGGACAACCCGACGGGGAGCAGGGTACGGATCCTCAGGTGAGACGAATGGTTACAGTTATCGACGCAGAAGGATTACTGCTCGGAAGGATGGCCAGCATCGTCGCGCAGCGTGCGCTTGCCGGCGAAGAGATCGCCCTCGTGAACGTGGAGAAGGCGATCGTCTCCGGCAGCAAGGCGCAGGTGCTCGCGAACTACACCACGAAGCGCGAGCGCGGATCCCGCGAGGGCGGTCCGTTCTTCCCGCGCAGGCCCGACCATATCGTCAAGCGCACCATCCGCGGGATGCTCCCCTACAAGCGCGAGCGCGGTATCGCGGCATTCAAGCGGATCAAGACCTATGTCGGCGTCCCGATGGAGTTTGTCGGGATAGAGACGGAGACGCTCGACGCTGCCCACGTCGACCGGCTGGGCAACACGAGATACGTGACGATCGGGGCGATAAGCAACAACCTCGGAGCAAAATACTAATGAGGTGATGAAGTGGCAAAGATCATCAATTCAAGCGGTAAGAGAAAGACGGCAATCGCCCGCGCGACCTTGAAGCCCGGCAACGGCCGGGTCCGCATCAACTCCGTGCCCCTGGATATCTACGGGACGGAACTGATCCGCATGAAGATCGCCGAGCCGCTGCTGCTGGTGCCGAACGCGCTCGACGGTGTCGACGCGGCGATCGACGTCTCCGGCGGGGGCACGATGGGTCAGGCCGAAGCGGTCCGGACGGCGCTCGCGCGCGGCATCGTGGAGTGGCACAACGATCCGGCGATAAAGGATGCATTCCTCGCGTACGACCGGACGCTGCTCGTAAACGACTCACGGCAGAAAGAGACCAAGAAGCCGCACGGCCCCGGAGCACGGGCACGGTTCCAGAAGTCCTACCGGTGAACAAAAGAGATATAAGGGATGCTGGACCATTATTATGATACCCGTACGATGTTTTACATGCGGTAAGGTCATCTCTACAGCCTGGAAGGAGTTCAAAGAGCGGCGGGATGCCGGCGAGGATCCAAAACGGATCCTCGACGATCTCGGTCTGGAACGTTACTGTTGCAGGCGGATGCTGCTGACGCACAAGGAAACTGTGGAGGACCTGAATCCGTACCAATGAGGGGTCGTGGGGTAGCCTGGCCATCCTATGGCGTTCGGGATGCTGTGACCTGAGTTCAAATCTCAGCGACCCCATTTTATCATGAATGATTTTGAGGCTGCACGATGGAATCTTATACCCGGTATGAACGGGCGCGAATTATAGGGGCTCGTTCTCTTCAGATATCGATGGGTGCACCTGTTCTGGTCAAAACACCAAGTACAGAGCCACTCGAGATCGCACTTGAAGAGTTCGATAAAGGCGTGATCCCTATAACGGTGAAGAGAAAGTAGTGATCTGATGACGACCATCGAACAGATTATCTTAAGAACAATCCTGGATAGCCGCGGAAACGAGACCGTCGAGGCTGAAATCTACACCGATTGCGGCTTTGGGCGGGCTTGCGCCCCGAGCGGTGCCAGCACCGGAACCTATGAAGCAAAGGTGCGGCCGCCGCGCGAGGCTATCGAGGACGCAGAGAAAAACCTGATTCCATCGCTCATCGGTGAAGACACCCGCGATCAGATCACGTTCGACGCACTGCTCAGGGAGAACGACGGAACGGCCGACTTCAGTTCGATCGGTGCAAACGTCGCCGTAGCGCTCTCGCTTGCGTGCGCAAAGGCGGCTGCATCGTCGCTCGACCTTGAACTCTTCCGCTACCTCGGGGGTACGTTCGCCGCCGAGACGCCTCTGCCGCTCGGCAACGTCATCGGCGGAGGCGCGCATGCCCCGAACGCCACCTCGATCCAGGAGTTCCTGGTGGTTCCCACCGGGGCCTCGGGCGCGACGGAAGGCGTCTTCGTGAACGCTGCCGTTCACAAGACCGTGAAAAAGATACTGCAGGAGCGGGGCAGACTCTCCGGGAAAGGGGATGAAGGCGCCTGGGCACCTGCGATATCCGACATTGAGGCGTTCGAGATCATCGCCGAGGCGATCAACACCGTCTCCGATGAGACGAACGTCGAGGTCAGGATGGGGATCGACGTAGCGGCAAGCGAGATGTGGAACGGCGAGCACTACCGCTACAAAGACGCGGTGCGGAGCCGGGAAGACCAGATCGCCTACATGGCCGACCTCGTCGACCACTACAACCTCATCTACATTGAGGATCCTCTCTTCGAGGAGGACTTTGACGCGTTCGCCGACCTGACCGAACAGGTCGGGGACCGGTGCCTCATCTGCGGCGACGACCTCTTCGTGACCAACGTCGAGCGGATCACGAAGGGCATCGAAACGGATGCGGCAAACTGCGTCCTGATCAAACCAAACCAGATAGGGACGCTCACCGACACCTTCGAGGCGATACGCCTCGCGCAGGAGAACGGAATGGAGAGCGTCATGAGCCACCGTTCCGGAGAGACGACCGACGCGACGATAGCACACCTTGCAACCGCGTTCGGGTGCATCTTCCTCAAGACCGGCGTGGTCGGCGGTGAGCGGATAGCCAAATTGAACGAACTGATTCGCATAGAGGAGCTGATCTAATTTGACAGGAAACGAACTTGAGATTGAACTGAAAGAACCGCTGATGCCCGTCGAGGAGTACCTTGCGGCAGGTGTGCACATCGGCACCCAGCAGAAGAGCAAGGATATGATGAAGTTCATCTACCGCGTCCGCGGGGATGGGCTGTACATCCTGGACATCCAGGCGACCGACGAACGGATCAAGGCTGCAGCGAAGTTCCTTTCGCAGTACGAACCTTCGAAGATCCTGGTCGTCACCTCCCGGCAGTACGGCCAGTACCCGGCCAAGAAGTTCGCCGATGCGATCGGCGGCATGTCGGCCGTCGGCCGCTTCATCCCGGGGACGCTCACCAACCAGCGCTTACACGGCTTAAACACCTACATCGAGCCGGACGTCGTCGTGGTGACCGATCCCATCGGCGATGCCCAGGCGATCAACGAGGCCGTCCAGACCGGTATCCCGATCGTCGCGCTCTGCGACACCAACAACACGACGAAGTACGTCGATCTGGTCATCCCGACAAACAACAAGGGTCGGAAGGCGCTCTCGGTGATCTACTACATCCTGGCAAAGGAACTGCTCCGTCTGCGCGGTGTGACCACGTCGCTCACGCCCGAAGACTTTGAGACAGAGTTATAAGATCCGAAGCACAAGAGCTCGATCGTTGATGGATATGCGCCCATGCAGTGTAGCGGGAATGTTTTATCCTGCCGAGCCCAGGCATCTGGAGCAACTGCTGGAGACATTCTTCCAGAAAAAGGCCCCGGGGATACTATCCCGGGGGATCGTCTCTCCCCACGCCGGATACGTCTACTCGGGAGAGACCGGAGCCTGTGCATTCTCTACCATACCCCCTGATTTTGACGGCACGTTTCTGGTCATAGGCCCGAGTCACCGTGGATACATGACCTCTGCCTCCGCCGTACCGTGGGAGACGCCGCTCGGGCTCGTCGATGTCGATACAGAGTTCATCGACGCGATGGATATCGAGATAGACGAAGCATCGCACCGGAACGAGCACTCGATCGAGGTGCAGATGCCGTTCATAAAATACCGGTTCCCGAGAGCAAGGGCCGCACCCGTTCTCATGGGAGAACAGACCTACGAAGCGGCAGAGAACCTTGCGGAGCACCTGCTCCAGGCAGTCGAGCAGACGAGACGGGACGTGCGGATCGTCGCCTCGAGCGACTTCTCCCATTACGTCCCGGACGAGGTGGCCCGGCGGCAGGACCTCTACGCGATCGACGCGCTCAAGACCCTGGACATACCCGAGTTTTACCGGCGGCTCCAGGAGACACACGCTACGGTCTGCGGCTACGGCCCGATCGCGACCATGTGCATGGTATGCCGGTCGCTCGGTGCAGAGAGAGCAGAACTCTTACGGTATACGACGAGCGGCGACGTGACGGAGGATCACAATCAGGTAGTGGGGTATGCAGCGATAGCGGTGGTCTGATTGGCAACGTGGAGCGCACCGGGCAAGGTCTTCCTGTTCGGCGAGCATGCAGTGGTCTACGGGAAACCGGGAGTCGCGATGGCGATCAAGCCGCGCGTCTTCGTCACGGTGAGGAAGTCGCGCAACCCGACCCGCCCGAAGTCGCCCTACATCGACGAGTGTTTCAGGATAATGGGGGCCCGGGGCAGCGTCTATGTCCATTCCCAGCTCCAGAGTTCGTCGGGGCTCGGGTCGTCGGCCGCGGTGACGGTGGCGACGCTCTCTGCGATCAACGATGAGTTCAATCTCGGGCACACCCGCGAGTACATCGCCGAGACCGCGTTCGCCATCGAGAAGAAGGTCCAGAAAGGGAGGGCAAGCCCCACCGACACCTACGTCTCTACGAACGGAGGGATGGTGCTGATCACGGGGAACTCCAAGCGGAGACTGCCGCCTGAGAACCTGCAGGTCGTCGTGGGGAACACCCTGGTGCCGCACAGCACCGCGAAGATGGTGGAACAGGTCGGGAACCTGCAACGGAAGCATCCCGAGGTCGCGAACCCGATCCTGGACGCCATCGGGGCCCTGACGCTTGCCGCCCTCCATAACATCGGCAACCCGAAGGAACTCGGGCAGTATATGGATATGAACCACGCCCTCCTGGAGGCGCTCGGTGTGGGACACCCGGTGAGCAGCAAACTCGTGCTTGCGGCGCGGGCAAGCGGCGCGTACGGTGCGAAGATCACGGGAGCGGGAGGCGGCGGGTGCATCATCGCTCTCTGCCCGAGGCGTGCAAAGAGCCGGGTTGCCGGGGCGATCGAGGCCTGCGAAGGGCGGGCGATCATCACGACGATAGATACGGAAGGCGCGAGAAAGGAGAAGCATGACTGAGAGGGTGGTACTGAAACTGGGGGGGAGCGTGATCACCGACAAGTCGGGGAACTGTGCCATCGATCACGCCCGCCTGCGCGAGATTGCGGGGGAACTCGCCGCACACAGAGAGACCGCTCTCGTGCTCGTCCACGGTGCGGGGTCGTGCGGGCATCCCGAGGCCCGGCGTTACCGGATCAACGACGGTCTCGCCGGAGATAACGTCCCCGGTGTCTACGAGACGCATACCGCCGTCTCAAGCCTGAACGCGGCGGTCGTCACCGCCCTGCGGGACGCGGGGGTCGAGGCGATCGGTATTCACCCTCTCGACCTCTGTCTCGCCGAAGACGGGCGCCTGGTCTCGTTCGAGACCCGCCACATCGCCGAAATGACGGAACACGGCATTGTGCCCGTGCTGCACGGCGACGTGGTGATGGACCGGCTCCGGGGCTCCTGCATCGTCTCGGGCGACCAGCTCGTCACCCGGCTTGCCGCCGCTCTCGGGAGCCGGCGCGTGGGCCTTGCGACCGACGTTCCCGGCGTCCTCGCGAACGGCGCGGTCGTCCCGCGTATCGACCGGGCTACCGCGGCTACGCTCGATGTCGGCGGGTCGGGAAACACCGACGTGACCGGGGGCATGCGAGGCAAGATCGCGGAACTCCTGGCGCTGGCCGATGCCGGCATCGATGCACACATCTTCCATGTCTCGAAGATCGGCCGGTTCCTGGACGACACCGGGCATGGCGGAACTACGATAACCATAAAGGAGTAACCTATGAGAGAAGAGACCGCCACGTCTTCAAGGAAACGGGAACACCTGCAGATATGCTGCGAGCAGCCCGTCGAGGCCGGCGACGCCGGATTCGGGGACGTGCGCCTGGTTCATAACGCCCTTTCCGAGTGCGACATGGACGCGATCGAGACGAAGACGCGGTTCCTCGGCGCGACACTCGGTTCCCCGCTCTTCATTGCAGCGATGACCGGAGGACACCGGGACACCCTCGAGGTGAACCAGCGGCTCGCACGGGCCGCAGAACGGTATAACCTCGGCATGGGTGTCGGTTCTCAGCGAGCGGCATTGGAGAAGCCCGAACTGGAGGGGAGTTTCACCATCGTGCGGGAGGAAGCGCCACATGCGTTCCTCTGCGCGAACCTTGGAATCATCCAGCTCCGCGACCGCGGCATCGAGTGGGCGGAACGGGCTGTCGAGATGATCGATGCACAGGCGATCGCCATCCACGTCAATTCGCTCCAGGAAGCGATTCAGCCGGAGGGCGATCACAACGCAGAGGGGTGTATCGAAGCGCTGCGAAACCTCTGCAAGGAGTTCTCCTATCCCGTCATCGTGAAGGAGACGGGTTCCGGCATATCGGCCGGAACCGCAAGGGTCATCCGGGGCGCCGGAGCAAGCGCCATCGATATCGGCGGCTACGGAGGCACGTCGTGGGCGAAGATCGAACGCCTGCGGGCGAGCGGCCCCGAACTCGCCGATCTCGGGGAGGCGTTCCTCTCGTGGGGCATACCGACGGTGGTGAGCCTCCACGAGGTGCGGACGGCAGGCGGACCGATCATCGCAACGGGCGGACTGCGTTCCGGCATCGATATCGCGAAGGCCGTTGCTCTCGGGGCAGACCTCGGGGGCATGGCGCTCCCCCTCTTGAAACCGGCCATGGAGAGCGACGATGCGCTCTCTAGAGCCGTCGAGGCGATGCACCGCGAACTCCGCGTGGCGATGTTCCTGACGGGATCCCGGTCTATAGCGGATCTCCGGCACGCCAGGACGTATATAACCGGCCTGACCCGGCAGATGATTGAAAACAGCGACTAACCACACAAAATCTCAACAAGGAGACAACATGGATATTGAGATCATAGCAGTGGGCGGGTATAACGAAGTCGGCAGAAATATGACCGCCGTCCGCTGCGGAAAGGAGATTGTCATCTTTGACATGGGCCTTCGGCTCGACCAGGTGATGATCCACGAGGATGCTGATATCGAGAATATGCATTCCCTGGACCTGATCGAGATGAGGGCCATTCCTGATGACACCATCATGAATGGAATCGAGGGAAGCGTCAAGGCTATCGTCTGTTCGCACGGACACCTTGACCATATCGGTGCGATACCGAAACTGGCGCACCGCTACAACGCCCCGATCATCAGCACGCCGTATACCTCGGAACTGATCCGGCAGCAGATTGCAGGCGAACAGAAGTTCGGGGTGAACAACAAGCTCTTTGCCCTGAAAGCCGGGCAGCGCTACACCATCTCCCCGCACCTGACGCTCGAGTTCGTGCGCGCCCAGCACTCGATCATCGACACCGTCTTCCCGGTCCTGCATACGCCCCGGGGCGCGGTCGTTTACGCAAACGACTTCAAACTCGACCGGACACCGGTGCTCGGGGAACCCCCGGACTTTGCAAGGCTGCGCCAGATCGGGAAGGAGGGCGTCATCGCTCTTATCACGGAGAGTGTCAACATCGCCGACAACGGGCGGTGTCCGAGCGAGAAGATCGCGCGAGATCTCGTGCGGGACACCATCACGAGTTACGAGGACGACAAGAGCGCCCTCTTCGTCTCGACGTTCTCGTCGCACATCTCCCGTGTCAAGTCGATCGCCGAATGCGCCCATGAGATCGGCAGAAAGCCGGTCCTGCTCGGGCGCTCGATGGAGCGCTACAGCTCGGCGGCGGAACAGTTGAAACTGGTCGCGTTCCCCGAGTCGCTCTCGATGTTCGGCAACCGGCGGACGGTTGACCGGACGCTGCGGCGGATCATGAAGACCGGAAAGGACAAGTTCCTCCCGATCGTCACCGGCCACCAGGGAGAGACGGGCGCCATCCTGACGAGGATCGTGATGGGGGACACCCCCTACAAACTGGAGAAAGGCGACAAGATCCTCTTCTCGGCGAAGGTGATCCCGAACCCGATGAACTACGGTCAGCGCTACCTGGTCGAGGCCCGTGCCAAGATGGCGGGCGTGCGGATCTTCGACGAACTGCACGTCTCGGGCCACGCCTACAAAGAAGACCACTACGAGTTCCTCCACCTCTTAAACCCGCAGCACGTCATCCCGTCGCACGGCGACATCAGCATGACCGGCGGCTATGCGAAGTTCGCGGAGGAGATCGGGTATACCCTCGGAAACGACCTTCATATCATGAGGAACGGGAAGAGTGTCCTGATTAAGTAGGAGAATCGACATGACGACGCTTGAAGACTACCTGGAGATGAATGCTGAGCGGATAGACAAGACGCTTCACCGTTACTTCGGAGACGTCCACGGCGATCTCTTCCGGGCGAGCGCTCACCTGCTGCTTGCGGGCGGCAAACGCCTCCGCCCGGCGGTCGCCATCCTCGCTGCGGATGCGGTGAGGAAGGGGAGCTCGGACGACCTGCTCCCGGCGGCCCTTTCGCTCGAACTGACCCACAATTTCACCCTCATCCACGACGACATCATGGACGGCGACGCCGTCCGGCGCGGCGTGCCGACGGTGCATACGGTCTGGGACGAACCGACGGCGATCCTCGCCGGGGACGTCCTCTACGCGAAGGCGTTCGAGTTCATCTGCCTCTCGGAAGCAGCGGACGCCGCCAAGATCCGGGCGGTGAAGATGCTTGCCCGGACGTGCACCGATATCTGCGACGGGCAGAGCATGGACATGGCGTTCGAGAAGCGCGAGGATGTTACCGGGATGGAGTACCTGGAGATGGTCAGCAAGAAGACCGGGGTGCTCTACGGGGCATCCGCCGCCATCGGCGGGATCCTTGCAGGCGCAACCGCCATCCAGGCCGACGCCCTCTACCAGTACGGGGTGAACAGCGGCATCGCCTTCCAGATCCAGGACGATCTCATCGATCTCCTCGCGAGCAGCGATGTGACCGGCAAGGACCGGGCCTCGGACATCCGGGAAGGAAAGCAGACCCTGATCGCCATCCGGGCACGGGAGAAGGGGCTCGATCTCGCCCCGTACCGGAGGAGACTCTCCGGTGCGGAGATCGACGACCTGATCGCCCGGCTCGGGGAGGCCGGCGTCATCGACGAGGTCAGGGCGGTCGCCGTCGAGCGGGCCACCGTCGCGAAAGAGGCGCTCTCGGTCATCCCGGACTCGGAGGAGAAGCGTCTTCTCGGCGATATCGCCGATTTCTTCATCGCTCGAGGCAACTGATACCATGGAGACCGATATCGAGCGTCTGCTCTTTATCTACGCTCTGCAGAACGCGGTGAAGCACGATAGCGCCCCGAAGAGCGGGACGGTCATCGGCACGGTGCTCGGCAAGCACCCGGAGTTCCGGAGCCGGGCGAAGGAACTCGGGCCGCTCGCGGGGAAGGCGATTGCGGAGGTGGCGGCGATGAGCGCGGCGGAGAGGAGGAGCCGTCTCGAAGAACTCGCCCCCGAACTCGTTGCGGAACTCACCGAGACGCACGAGAAGTCGAGGGAACTCCCCGCGCTCGAAGGCGCCGAGAACGGCGTGGTGATGCGGTTCGCGCCGAACCCGAGCGGGCCGCTGCACCTCGGGCACGCCCGCGCCTCCGTCCTGAACGACTACTACGTCAAACGCTACGGCGGGCGGTACGTCCTCCGTGTCGAGGATACCGACCCGAGGAGGGTCGATCCCGAGGCATACGCGATGGTCCTCGAGGACATCGAGTGGCTGGGGCTCGGGATCACCGATATCGTCTACCAGAGCGACCGCCTCGATATCTACTACGACTGGTGCAGGAGGCTGATCGAACTCGGCGGCGGCTACGTCTGCGTCTGCGACTCCGAACGCTTCCGCGAACTCAAACTCAAGGGGAAGGCATGCCCCTGCCGCGAGCGGACGGTGGAGGAGAACCTGGAACTCTGGCAGAAGATGCTTGATCAGGAGTTCTACGAGGGCGACGCGACCGTCCGGGTGAAGACAGAGCTCGACCACCCCGACCCGGCGATGCGGGACTACTCGGCGATGCGGATCGTGAACGCGCCGCTCCACCCGCGGGTGGAGAACACGGTCTTCCCGCTGATGAACTTCTCGGTCGCGGTGGACGACCACCTGCTCGGGATCACCCACGTCATCCGCGGGAAGGACCACATCGCGAACACGAGACGGCAGCGCTACCTCTTCGACTACTTCGGGTGGAAGCCTCCGGTCTACCGCCACTACGGGCGGATGGGGATATCGGGCGTCGTCCTCTCGACGTCGGGGATGCGCGAGGGGATCAAGAGCGGCCTCTACACCG
>DAIRGM010000054.1:0-15747 GCA_036794525.1 Methanoculleus sp. | reverse complement strand
GATGGCGAAGAAGGAGTTGCCGTATGAAACTCTAGAAAAACAGCGCACCGGTGCGGCCTCAAATCTAAAGCGTATCTCATGAAGGATTTGAAGCTCCAAGCCATGTGGGGTGGAGTTCGCCGGGCAAACCCTCATTACGTCCGGAGTCATAGAGGTGATCGGGTGCATACTGATGAAATTCCGTGTTATCATCAGGGAAGATCCAGAGGATGGCGGGTACGTTGTGAGTTGTCCTGCAATTCCCGGATGCCACTCGCAGGGTGAAACACTTGAAGAGGCTCTTGAGAACATCAAAGATGCTATCTCTGGATGCATTGAGGTGCTGAACGAACGAGTGGCGCAGCGTCCAGGCGAGCGGCTGACTGATGTGGCATTATAATTTATGGGGAAGCTGCCGATTATATCGGGGAGAGAAGCGGTCAAGGCATTTTCGAAGGTAGGATGGCGAGTCGCACGTCAGACCGGGAGCCACATCATTATGCTTAACCACTCTTCTCCGGCACTCCTCTCCATCCCGGATCACGCTGAACTCAAACGGGGAACACTTAGAAATCTGGTCACCGATGCAGGCATGACCGTCGATGAATTTCTCGCGCTCATCTAATTCTTCTGTTTACATCTAATATCCCCACGCACCCCCGGTTATCCCTTCGCGACGGGGATGTGGAATATTAGATGCACGTGAGCATCCCGGGAGTGAGCGTCCCCTTACCCACAAGAGGATAGTCACTGTAAGAGGAACCCTGGAAAAAGAGCACACCTATGCGGTGCCTTAATGCGCCGACCGGGACTCGAACCCGGGTTTAGGCGTTGGCAACGCCTAGTGATAACCACTACACTATCGGCGCACGCCCGTGCTTTCGCACTGTGTGCCTTACAACATGGGATTTTCTGGCTAATAAGCCTATCGAGGCGCGGCCCGGATCGGGCGGTGCCGTCCCTGCAGGTTCGCATGGATGCGGGGTGTTTCCGGGCCCACGGTCGGCCCGGCGGGAGGGCGATCGCGCCGCCTCGCGCACCTATCGGTGTCCGTCGTCGAGCGCCCGCCTGATGTTCCTGTTTGCAAGGATCCAGAGCCCCGGCGTCAGGACCAGGATGAAGACAACCATGGCGTAGGCTACGAACTCGGCGGAGAAGAGCAGGAAGTTGAAGATCCCGTGCAGCGCCATCCCGAGTAGAAGTCCCCGAAGAATGATCGCCGGTCGCCGTTCGGCGGCCGTGAACTTGGCCCTGCCGAGGGCGTAACCCCACACGGCGGCAAAGAGCGCGTGCCCGGGAACCGAGAAGATCGCGCGGACGGCGATCGTGCCGAGGGCGAGCGCCGGCGATGTCAGGTATGCCGTAAAGACATAGAGGACGTTCTCAAGCGTTGCGAGCCCGAGGGCGGCAGCGGCGGCGTAGACGATGCCGTCCATCGGTTCGTCGAACTCGGGGTGTGGGTAGGCGAACCGGCGCACGACCCAGAACTTGCCATACTCCTCGACGATGGGTGCGATAACGGCGCCCATGATCAGCGGGGATGCGATGAAGAGGCCGAAGAACCCCTCGACGAAGGCGACGGGAAACGTGACGAGGACGCCGAGGAGGAAGATCTTCACGATCAGCGCCGCCGGTTCGGGTTCGTATTTATCCCTGCGATAGAAGTACCACGCCCAGAACACCCCCGGCGCCAGCGCCAGAGCAAGGATTACCAGCGGTTCGACGACCATTGCTTGATCGGGGTTCATGGTTTACGAGAGGAAGAGTCTTTCCGTCACGATGACTGCGGAGTAGTGTCTCCTGCAAGGGGGCCACCACGGCCCACGGTATCGGGCATCATCGCAAGCAGGCCGTCCCACCTGTCGCATCCGGGCTGTCACCTGTGCCCGGCGTCGACTATCCAACCCGCCGGGCCGCGTTCAAAAAAGAGGTTATTCGGGGAGGAGGCGGTATCCCGGGGCGAGCCCCTCGAGCACCAGCAGCCCGTAGTACCGGAAGAACGTGACGAACGGCACCGCGATCAGGAGCGCGACCGGGACGGCGATGACGAGGTAGGGGACGAGGAGCGCGAGGAGCAGCACGATGTTCGCCTGGATTGCGGCTAAAAGCACGATCCCGATGAGCACGAACGGTATCGCGACGATCAGCATCGCAAGGATGACCAGGACCGCCTGCACGATCGCGGCGATGAGGCCGAGCACGAGCCTGGTGACGACGTAGACGACAATCTGCATGACGTTCTCTGAGATCATCCCGAAAAGCCGCCGCCAGCCCTCGATGACCCCGCAGTCCTCACGGATCATGATCGGGACGACGAAGTCGTGGGTCAGGAGGAAGATGATGCCGAAGAGGAGGGCTGCGACCAGGACGAACGGGATAAACAGGAGGATAAATGCAACACCACCGACACCCGACCCCCCGAGCCCGACGAGCATGAGGATGAACGCCATCATGGCGAGGATCAGGATCAGCGTGAGGCCGACCTGGAAGAGGAAGAGCCGGACCCCTTTTCCGAGCCGTTCCCCAAAGAAGGGCCTGATATGGATATCACCCGTCCGGAGCATGTCGACGAAGACGAACTGCATCACCGTTCCGATGATCCACCAGACGAGAGCGATCACAAGCACGATGAGGATAAACGCCACGATGAGCGGCGCGATATCGGGAAGGGACTCCACGACGCCCGGGGGGAGGTCGCCCTCTTCGAAGTTATACCCGGAGGTGTTCGGGAGACTGACGCCCCCTCCCACGAAGAGCGCAATCAGGGCCAGGCGGAGCCAGACACCCCATTTTATCGGCCAGAGCAGGCTTTTGGTGCGCTGGAAGGCGCTGTCCAGTCTGCTGAATGCATACATGTCTTCAGCCATATCACTCACGTAGAAGATGATCTCCGTCTCTTTAATACCTTGTTTTGGTAAACGGATCCCGGTGTTCCGGCCGCGCGTCGTATGCTCGCGGGTATCTGAGGGAACCTGTTTTTCAACACCTTAATCTAGTCCGTTCACCACAACTATAGAACGAATGATCCCTCTCATGCTTGACCTGACGGCCAGGAGGGTGCTCATATTCGGCGGAGGCGACGTCGGTGCCCGGAAGGCCGCGTATTTCTCGCATGAGGCGGAGGTGACAGTGATCAGCCGTTCGTTCTCGCCTAACCTCGACGGTCTCGCGATCCGGCGGCAGGAGACCGATCTTTCGGCTCTCCCGGACGAGGCGTTCCAGGGCTTCCTACAAGGTGCGTTCCTCGCGGTAGCCGCGACGCCTGATGCGAGCCTCAACAACCGTATCGGAAGGTTGTGCGCTGAGGCCGGCGTTCTCTTCAACAACGCCGCAGGCGAGCCCGGCGACGTCACCATCCCGTCGGTCGTCCGGGGCAACCGCTTCCTCGTCGCGGTCAGCACCCGTGGAAAGAGCCCCGCCGTCTCGCGGTACCTCCGCATGAGGCTCGAAGCGGATTACGCAGACCTTGATGCGATGATCGAGCTGCAGGAAGAGATCCGTCCGATGCTCCGGGAGACCGAACCGGTGCAGGCAGAGCGGGCCCGCATCCTCTGGGCGATCCTCTCCGACGACGAGATCCGGGCAGCGCTCGCCGCCGACTACGACCGTGCACGCGCACTGGCCATCGAGAGGTACCTGCATGCCTGAACCGCTCGCCATCCCCCTCGCGCTCGCAGGCGTCAGCCACCACACCGCGGATATCGCCACGCTCGAGGCGTTTCGGTTCCCCGACGAGGCGGCGTTCCTCCGCGAGGCACGGGAGCGGTTCCGGGGCGCGCTCCTCCTCCAGACCTGCAACCGCGTTGAAGTGCTGGTGCAGGGGGACGCGCGGAGCCTCGAAGCGTTCCTGCAGGAGAAGGGCAGGCATGGGTTTACGGCCATCGAGGGCGAGGCCGTGCCCCACCACCTCCTGGAACTGGCCGCGGGCATCGATTCCCTGGTCGTCGGCGAGGACCAGATCCTCGGGCAGCTCAAGCAGGCGCTCGCGATCGCAGAAGAAGCGGGGGCCGCGAACAGCGTCATCTCCCTCTGCGTCAACAAGGCGGTGCACGTGGGGGTCAGGGTCCGGCGCCAGACGCAGATCAACCGGGGTGCGGTCTCCGTCGGTTCTGCAGCAGTGACGCTTGCAGAGAACCTCCTCGGGACCCTCAGCAACCGGCACATCCTGGTCGTCGGGAGCGGAGAGATGGGAATCCTGGTGACGCAGGCGCTCGCCGCGAAAGGCCTCACGGCCATCTACGTCGCGAACAGGACCTATGAGCATGCCGTGATGCTTGCAGAGAAGATCGGGGGGCGGGCGGTCAACTTCAAGGACCTCTACCGCTACATCGCGCTCTCAGACGTCGTCATCTCCTGCACCGCTGCACCGCATCCGGTCATCCGGGAGGAGGATATCCGGACGATGATGGAGGAGCGGCTCTGGCCGCTCGATCCACACCCCCGCCACCTGATCCTCATCGATATCGCCCAGCCCCGTGACGTCGAGGAGGGGGTGCGGTCGATCGAAGGCGTGCACCTCTTCACCATCGACGACCTCAGAAACGTCAACGACGCCGCAATGGACTCCCGGAGGGGTGAGGCCGACCGCGCACGGGGGATCATCGGCGAAGAGGCAGACCATTTCGTCCGGCTCCTCCGGCGGACGGCGGCCGACGAGACGCTCGCCCTCCTCTATACCTGGGCGGAGTCGATCCGGGCGCGTGAGCGCGACCGGGCGCTCGCCCGCCTGGGGGGGACGGATGGCCGCACGGTGGAGGTCGTCGACGACCTGACGCGGGCACTCACGAAGAAGCTCCTCGCGGATGCGACCGCGTCAATCCGGGCGTGCGCGGAGTGCGGCGATATGACGAGAGCAGAGGCCCTGATCAGGGCGATTACCCGGGGAGAACCATGTTTCCAGAACGACGAATGAGACGGATGCGGCGGCGGATCGTCCAGCCGCTCCTCCGCGAGACAGAACTTCGAAAGACCGACCTCATCGCGCCGGTCTTCGTGGATGAATCGATCAGTGAGCCGGTTCCGATAGCCTCGATGCCGGGGCAGTTCCGCCACCCGGTGGACGGTGTCGCCGACTATTGCGAGCGTCTCTCCGACGCCGGCATCCGTGCGGTCCTCCTCTTCGGAGTTCCGGCCGCAAAAGACAGTGGGGCGACCGGTGCCTATACGGCAGACGGTGTCGTCCAGCGGGCGGTCCACAAGATCAAGGAACGGCTTGCCGAGACAGTCGTCATTACCGACGTCTGCGCCTGCGAGTACACCGACCACGGCCACTGCGGGATCGTCGGGGAGACCGCCGACGGTCTCGACCTCTTGAACGACCCTTCGCTCGAGCTGATGGCGCAGATAGCCGTCTCCCACGCAGAGAGCGGCGCCGATATCGTCGCGCCGTCGTGCATGCTTGACGGGATGGTGCGGGCGATCCGGCAGGCTCTCGACGCCGCCGGATACGAAGACGTCCTGATCATGTCGTACTCCTCGAAGTTCGCGAGCGCCCTCTACGGGCCGTTCCGCGACGCGGCGGGCTCGGGGTTCAGTTTCGGCGACCGGACGACCTACCAGATCAACCCGGGGAACGCCCGGGAGGCGGTGATGGAGTCGGAGCTCGATGCGGCCGAAGGGGCGGATGTCCTGATGGTCAAACCGGCCGGCGCCTATCTCGACATCCTCGCGGCCGTCGCGGACCTCGGCCTGCCGGTCGCGGCCTACCAGGTCAGCGGGGAGTACGCGATGATCAAGGCCGCCGCCGAGCGCGGGTGGCTGGACGAGCGCGCCGTCGCCCTCGAGACCCTCATCGCCATCAGGCGGGCCGGGGCCGACCTGATCATCACCTACTTTGCAGAAGACGCGGCGAGGTGGCTCGATGAAGAGCAGTGACCTTTTCGCACGGGCAAAGACCCTGATGCCGGGCGGGGTCAGCAGCCCTGTGCGGGCTATCAAACCCAACCCGTTCTACGTGGAGCGCGCCGCGGGATCACGGCTTACGACCGTCGACGGCGCAGACCTGATCGACTGCTGCCTCGGCTACGGCCCCCTCATCCTCGGCCACGCGCACCCCACTGTCCGTGAGGCGATCGAGCGGCAGCTCGAGAAGGGGTGGCTCTACGGGACGCCGACGCCGCTCGAGCTCGACCTTGCGGGGATGATCGTCGGCGACCACCCCGCGGTCGATATGGTCAGGTTCGTCTCGTCGGGCTCCGAAGCGACGATGGCCGCAATCCGGCTCGCCCGCGGCTACACGGGGAAACAGGACATCATCAAGATTGAGGGCGGGTTCCACGGCGCCCACGACGCGGTCCTGGTGAAGGCCGGGTCGGGGGCGACGACCCTCGGGGTTCCCGACTCCGCGGGCGTCCTCGCGGACCTTGTGGCGCATACCCGGCAGGTCCCCTACAACGATACAGAGGCGCTGGAAGCCCTCCTCGCCGGAAACAACGATGTCGCCGCGTTCATCCTCGAACCGATCATGGGGAACATCGGCCCGGTCATCCCCAATGAGGGCTACCTCGCCGACGTCCGGGAGATCACCGCCGCCCACGACGTCCTCCTCATCCTCGACGAGGTAATCACCGGCTACCGGGTCGGTATCGGCGGCGCGGAAGTGCTGTATGGGGTAAAACCGGATCTCGCAACGTTCGGGAAGATCATCGGCGGCGGCCTCCCCATCGGGGCGTTCGGGGGACGGCGCGATATCATGGAACTGGTCGCCCCCTCCGGGCCGGTCTACCAGGCCGGAACCTTCAGCGGCAACCCGGCAAGCCTCGCGGCGGGGTATGCGGCGCTTCGCTACCTGCACGAGCACCCGGAGGTCTACCGGTGGCTCGACGAGGCCACGCGGGCGATCGGGGAGGTTGCAATGGATGCGGGCAGAGGGACATTCGTCAGGATGGGCTCGCTCTTCAAGCACTTCTTCCGGGACTCGGCCCCGCAAAACTACCGCGAGGTCAAGGAGTGCGACACGGAGGCGTTCTCGCGGTTCTGGAAGGCGATGCTCGAGGCCGGGATCTTCCTCCCGCCGTCGCAGTTCGAGACGAACTTCCTCTCGGCAGCGCACACGAAAGCGGATATCGAACAGATAGCGGAAGCATACGGATCATGTCTCTTCGCATAGGCACACGGGGAAGCGCTCTCGCGCTTGCACAGACGAATAAGGTGGTCGGCATCCTCGCCGACCGGGGGATCGAGACGGAGGTCGTCACGATCGCGACCGAGGGCGACACCGCGACCGGAGTCCCGCTCCACGCCATCGGCGGGCAGGGGGTCTTCGTCCGGGCGCTCGACGACGCGATCCTCCGCGGCGAGATCGACGCCGCGGTGCACAGCATGAAGGACATCCCCGCAGCCCGCCCGGCGGGGCTCACCTGCTCTGCGGTGCTCGAACGGGACTCGCCGGCGGACTTTCTCGCGCACGAGTGCCCCCTCGAAGCGGTCTGTGTCATCGGGTCGTCGAGCACCCGGCGCCGCGCCCAGCTCCTCCGGGACGCCCCGGCGCTCGAGGTGAAGCAACTGCGCGGGAACGTCGATACCCGCATCCGGAAACTCCGCGAGGGGCAGTACGACGCCATCGTGCTCGCGGAGGCGGGCCTCGAGCGCCTCGGGATCACGCTGCCGGGAGAACCCCTCCCCACCGACCGGTTCGTCCCGTCCCCGAACCAGGGGACCGTCGCGGTCGTCTGCCGCGACGACCCGGCCGTCGTCGCCGCCTTCGCGCCGCTCGACCACGCGCCGACCCGCCTCGACGTCGAGATCGAGCGTGCCATCATGGAGGAGGTCGGCGGCGGGTGCTTCACCCCGCAGGGGATCTACTGCCGGGATGGCGACCTGATCGCCGAGGTGCTCGCGCTCGACGGTTCCCGGTGGGAGCGGATCGAGCGGCGCGTCGCGACCGTCGGCGAAGCCCGGGAGTGGGGGCGAGCGCTGCGCGTGCAGGCGGCCGGACTGATCCGGGAGGCCTATGCGACGCTGGGGATAAAATCATGACAGGAAAAGCGTATCTTGTGGGGTCCGGCCCGGGGGGGCTCGGCCTCCTGACGATGAAGGCCCGCGAGGTGATCGACAGTGCGGACGTGGTCCTCTATGACCAGCTCCCGGGCGAGGAGATCCTCGCGACCCTCCCGGAGAACGCCGAACGGATCGACTGCGGGAAGTACGGCGGGAGCCACACCCTCGAACAGCACGAGATCGAGGCGTTGATGGTCGAGCGGGTGAAGGCGGGGAAGACCGTCGTGCGCCTGAAAGGCGGCGACCCCTTCCTCTTCGGCCGCGGCGGGGAGGAGGTCGAGACCCTCCGGGAACATGGTATCAGGGTCGAGGTGGTGCCGGGGGTGACGAGCGCCATCGCCGTCCCGGAGATGGTCGGGATCCCGGTCACCCACCGGCGGTACGCGTCGCAGGTGACGTTCATCACCGGCCACGAAGACCCGACGAAGCCCGAGTCCGCCCTCGACTGGGAGGTCCTCGCACGCCTGAAGGGGACTCTGGTCATCCTGATGGGGGTCAAGAACCTCCCCGCCATCGCGGCGTCCCTCACGGCAAACGGCAAGGACCCTGCGACCCCGGTCGCGATCATCGAGAGGGGGCTGCGGCCCGACCAGAGGGTGACGGTCGGAATGCTCGCCGATATCGCCGATAAAGCCCGCGCCGCAGGCGTCCGGCCCCCGGCGGTGATCGTCATCGGCGGGGTGGTGGAACTGTATGATGGGGGCGAGAGGTGAGGGGGCGTCTCCCCCCTCCCCTGTCTCTACCTTATACTAGGCACCTGTAACCCCCACCCCACCCGGCCTTCGGCCTCCTCCCCCGCCCCCGGGGCGGGGGCAGTCATGGCGATACCCCCACGAAAACCGCGTCCGGGGTCTGTTTGATCGAAAAATATGCACATCTAAAGGGTGCGTAACGTAAGCGTCCGCACACGTGACGAACCACCTGCCTCACAATGCAGGTCAATCTCCTTGGCGCACCACCTCCCCGCCCAACCGGAATCCTCTTCTCCCCCTGCGCGTGTACTCTCCTACGAGGATTACCATGCGGAGTGAGACGGTAAAGAAAGGCTACCAGCGTGCTCCGAACCGGGCGCTGCTCAGGTCGCTCGGCGTCACCGACCGTGAGATGGACCAGCCCTTCATCGGGATAGCGAACGCGTACAACACGGTTGTCCCCGGCCACATCCATCTCCGGTCGATCTCGCAGAAGGTGCAGGAGGGTGTCGCGGCCGCGGGCGGCGTGCCGTTCGAGTTCGGGACGATCGGGATCTGCGACGGGATCGCGATGGGCCACGAGGGGATGCGCTACTCGCTGCCCTCACGGGAGAACATCGCCGACGCCGTTGAACTGATGGTCGAGGCGCACCGGTTCGACGGCCTGGTCTGCGTCGGCACCTGCGACAAGATCGTCCCCGGCATGCTGATGGCGGCGGTGCGGTGCAACGTCCCGACGATCGTCGTCACCGGCGGCCCGATGCTCCCCGGCTACGCGGCGGGCCGCGAACTCTCCCTCATCGACGTCTTCGAGGGCGTGGGCCGCGTCGCGGCCGGGACGATGAGCGAGGAGGAACTCGGGGAGCTCGAGTGCGCGGCGATGCCCGGGTGCGGGAGCTGCCAGGGGCTCTATACCGCAAACACCATGGCGTGCGTGACCGAGGCGCTCGGCCTCTCCCTCCCGGGAACCGCTGCCATCCCCGCAGTCGACGCCGCAAAACTCCGCATAGCCCGTGAGAGCGGGGAGCGGGCGGTCGGCCTCGTCCGGGAGAGCATCCGCCCGCGTGATATCGTCACCCCAAAAAGCCTCGCGAACGCCGTCCGGGTGGACATGGCGCTCGGCGGGTCGTCGAACACCGTGCTCCACCTGATGGCCGTCGCACGGGAGGCGGGCATCCCCCTCGATCTCGAGACCTTCAACACCGTCGCCGAGGAGACCCCCCACATCTGCCACATGCAGCCCGGCGGACCGCACTCCATGCTCGCCCTCCACCGGGCGGGAGGGATCCCCGCGGTCCTCGCGATGCTCGAACGTTACCTTGACGATGCCCCGACGGTCTCGGGACGCTCGATCCTTGAGATCGCAAAAAGCGCCCGGGTCACCGACCCCGACGTCATCCGGACGGCCGACGCCCCCGTAAGCCCCGCCGGCGGCCTCAAGATTCTCCGGGGAACGCTTGCCCCCGACGGCGCCGTCGTCAAGTGCGCCGCCGTCCCGGAGGCGATGTGGCGGCACCGGGGGCCGGCACGGGTCTTCGACGGCGAAGCGGCCGCGATGGAGGCGATCATCCACCGCGAGATCAAGGAAGGCGACGTCGTCGTGATCCGCTACGAAGGGCCGCGGGGAGGACCCGGGATGCCCGAGATGCTCTCGCCGACCTCGGCGCTGATGGGCCTCGGCTACGCCCGGGTCGCCCTGGTGACGGACGGGCGCTTCTCGGGCGGCACCCGGGGCCCCTGCATCGGGCACATCGCCCCTGAAGCCGCGGTCGGCGGGCCGATCGCCTTCGTGGAGGACGGCGACGAGATCGCGATCGACCTCTATAGAAAGAGCCTCGACCTCGTCGTAGAGAGAGCGACCCTCGAGGAGCGGCGGAAGGCCTTGAAACCCCCGGTCCGCCGTCTTACGGGCGTGCTCGCCCGCTATGCCGCGACGGTGGAGCAGGCGAACCTCGGCGCCGTCCAGAGGTGACCTCGTCTCCGGGAGAGGGAGCGCATACTCTCCGCCGGGATCGCGGCGCCCGGCGGGGAACACTTTCGTAAACAAACAGGTTTTGTTAAACGGATTTACCCGGCATGATGGCGCACTCGCCGCTCCGCGCCTCGCTCCTTGCACCGGTGCCCGGGGCTGCTCTGGTTCCCCTGCCCCCATCCAGGGGCTGGATGGCGTTTTTCTCCCGCTTTGCTGCTGCAATTTTTCCAGAGATTCCAAAGAACTATATTTTTTTAAACCCCTGGACATAACTCTCCTTTCGGGCGTACCCATCCGGGGCGCCCATATCATTACATTATTCACGGAGCATACGAATGATTGACAGATTTCTTGAGGGTAACAAAAACTTCCTGGAAGATGATTTTAAAAAGAATCCCGATCATTATGGCCCGCTTGCCTCAGATCAACACCCGGTGGTCCTCTGGATCGGGTGCTCAGACTCACGAGTTGACCCTGAACGCATCACGGGTTCCAGGGCCGGCGAGATCTTCGTCCAGCGCAACATCGGCAACATTGTCCCGGTTCACGACTGGAACTTCGCGACCGTGCTCGAGTACGCGGTCAACCACCTCAAAGTCGGGGATATCGTCATCTGCGGGCACTCCGACTGCGGCGCCATAAAGGGGCTCGGCAAGGAGAGTGACGATGCGTACATTCCGCTCTGGCTCAACAACGCAAAAGAGGCGAAGCGCCGCGTTGAGTGCCGGATGCAGGTGCCGCAAACCCCTGAAGAAGAGAAGATCTGGCAGAGGCTCGTCGAGATCGAGAACGTCGGCCTGCAACTCGAGCACCTCCGCACCTACCCGCCGGTCATGACCGCAGAAAAAGAGGGACGGGTCCGGCTTCACGGCCTCTACTTCGACCTCGCGACCGGCGAACTGAAGAAGATATTTTAGGCCTCCTCCAGGGCATACTCAATCTCTTCTTTTATAAGGTCGAGCGAGACCCTCCCGATCGACGTAAGCCGTCCGTTGACCAGGATGATCGGGATAGGTGGGTGGCGCTCCTCGACGATCTCTCGCACGTAGTCGGGCATCCCCTCGTCGATCAGCGTCAGCTTCACCTCGACGGTATCCCCGTAGAGGTCGAGGAGCTCATCGCGCAGCGCGCTGATAGCATCTATCATGTTGTTCGACGGGTAGCAGGTCTCGAGACCGCAGGATCTCGTCTCGTCGCAGGGAAACGGGCCGCACTCGGACTCTTCGAGCCCGACAATCTCAACTGTCACTTCAGCCATGTATCATCGGTGGGGAACGGATGCTATATTATCCTTCGTTTCGGGGCGCGAGGAGCGCGGAGAGCGCCGCCCGGACGCCATCTTCAACCCCGGCGATCGTTTCCACGTCTCTCGCCCGGTCGAGATCGCCGATCAGCACCGGGTCGGCGGGACGGATGCCCAGGTTCTCCATGAACATCCCCACCACCCTCGTCACGCAGACGAACGGATCGGCCCCCCGCCGTCCCGCGACGGCGACGAGCAGGCCCCGGGCGTGCACTTCTTTCCCTAAGATCTTCTTTCGGGCATGAAGCCACTGGCAGCGATCTATCGCCGCCTTGAGGGGTGCCGGGACGGTGCCGGTATAGACAGGGGTGCACACGACGACCGCGGAAGCGGCCTCAAGCGCCCGGATGATCGGGGGCATATCGTCCTCGACCGGACAGTAGCCCTGGTCGTAGCAGGCGTAGCAGCCGATGCACGGGTGGATATCCATCTCCTGCAGGGAGAAGATCCGGGACGTGAGGCCGGCCCGCACAGCCTCGTCGTCGCACCACGACGCGATCTTCGCGGAGTTCCCGAACCGGCGCGGGCTCCCCTGCAGGATGACGACGTCGGCCGTCCCGGTCCCCGGGAGCGGGCGGGTGAAGACCTTTGGATGGGTGTAGAGGTGAGGGCGGGATGCCACGTCGTGCGCGAGCCGGGCGAAGACGATCTCCGCCGCCTTCCTGGTATCGAAGAGGGAGCTCTCGGGTGCACTCTCGTAGGTGTTGATAGCGTAGGTGTAGACCGTCTCGGTGCCGCGGAGAACCTCGACGGTATACCGGATCATGCCCGGGTAGATATCTCCCAGGTCGTCGATGACGAGCCTGAGCGTGAACGTCCCCTCAGGCGTCTCGATCCGCTGGAGTTTCTCTGCCGCGCTCTCGCTCATCGTATGCCATCTCACGCCCGGCCGTCTTCAATATTTCGGGTCGATGCAGCCCCGCCTTTCCGGGTTTCCAGCAGGGGTTTTGGGGCGTGTGTTCAATCCGTCATTACCGTTATTAAGGAAACGACTCCACATGTTATGGTAATTCATGAAGGCGGTTCTGGGTCTTGAAGACGGAACATCTGTTGTAGGGGATGGTTTTGGCGTTGAAGGGGCATGTTCCGGCGAACTCGTCTTCACGACGCAGATGACCGGTTACATGGAGGCATTGACCGACCCGAGTTATGCCGGGCAGGTCCTGATGTTTACGTACCCTCTCATCGGGAATTATGGTGTAGACCTTCAGAATTTCGAGAGTCCGAAGGTTCACGCGCAGGGCTGCGTCGCGCGCGAGATCGCACACGTGTCCGCGGCACGACCCTCGGTTGCAGAATATTTTGAAGAGAACGGCCTTCTCGGGATATCGGGCGTCGATACCCGCAACCTGACGATAAAGACCCGGACGCTCGGCACGCTCAGGGCGTCGCTCATCGTCGGCAGCGACGATGGAGAAGAAGCAGTCCGTCGCGCCCGGGCAGCACGTCCGATCAGTGAGATTGATCTCATCGGGAGCGTCTCCTGCTCCGAGCCCTACCGGATCGCCGGTTCCGGAAAACGGATCGCCGTCATCGATCTCGGGGTGAAGCGGCACATTCTTGAGAGCCTCGGCCGCCGGGGCGCGGATATCCACGTCTTCCCGCACAACGCCGCACCGGACGAGGTGATGGCGACAAAGCCCGACGCCCTCTTCATCAGCAACGGCCCCGGCGACCCGAGGAGGGCGACAGACGCCATCCGGTGTGTCCGCGACCTCGCCGGCGAGATGCCGGTCATCGGGATCTGCATGGGCATTCAGGTGGCTGCTCTCGCGCTCGGCGCCGGGATCTACAAGATGAAGTTCGGGCATAGGGGGGCGAATCAGCCGGTCCGCTACCGGGACGGGAGCATCTACATCACGACGCAGAACCACGGGTTCGCGGTGGACGAAGAGACCCTGCCCGAAGGATGCACGGTCTCGTACCGGAACGTGAACGACGGCACCATCGAAGGGTTTGAGAACCGCGATCTTGCCGTCACCTGCGTCCAGTTCCACCCGGAGGCGCACGGCGGGCCCCGGGATACGGAGACGCGCTTCTTTGACCGCGTATACAGGGAGATCCCATAATGCCGAAGAAATCTCACATCAAGAAAGTTCTTCTCATCGGCTCCGGCCCCATCCAGATCGGGCAGGCGGCCGAGTTCGACTTCTCGGGGTCGCAGGCCTGCCGCGCGCTCCGGGAGGAGGGGGTCGAGGTCGTCCTCGTGAACTCGAACCCCGCGACGATCCAGACCGACCCCGATACGGCGGACGTCATCTACATCGAGCCCCTGAAGGCCGATATCATAGCGAAGATCATCAGGAAGGAGAAGCCCGACGGGATCCTGAGCGGCATGGGCGGTCAGACCGGCCTCAACATGACCGCGGAACTCGCAGAGATGGGTGCGCTCGAGGGCGTGGAGATCCTCGGGACGCCGCTTGAGGCGATCTACCAGGGCGAAGACCGGGAACAGTTCCGCGACCTGATGAACGCCATCGGCGAGCCCGTCCCGAAGAGCATGATCCTCGAGAACATGAACCAGATCGACGAGGCGATCCGTGAAATCGGTCTCCCGGCGATCATCCGGCCGGCGTATACCCTGGGCGGCTCCGGCGGCGGCGTGGCGCACACGGCTGAAGAGATGCGGCGGATATGCGAGCTCGGGCTTGCCCGCTCCCGGATTCACCAGGTTCTCGTGGAAGAGAGCGTCGCCGGGTGGAAAGAGATCGAGTTCGAGGTGATGCGGGACGCGGCCGATACCTGCATCATCGTCTGCGGCATGGAGAACGTCGACCCGATGGGCATCCACACCGGCGAGAGCGTCGTCGTTGCGCCCATCCTCACCCTGCGGGACGACGAGTACCAGACGCTCCGGACCGCCGCGATAAAGATCATCCGGGCACTCGACGTCCAGGGCGGGTGCAACGTCCAGTTTGCCTTCAAGGACGGCGACTACCGGATCATCGAGGTGAACCCCCGGGTCTCGCGGTCCTCGGCGCTCGCCTCCAAGGCGACCGGCTACCCGATCGCCCGGGTCGCGGCAAAGATCGCGATCGGATTCCGGCTCGACGAGATCATGAACTCCGTGACCGGCGTCACCCCGGCATCCTTCGAGCCGGCCATCGACTACGTGGTGGTGAAGGTGCCCCGGTGGCCGTTCGATAAGTTCAAGTCGGCGGACCGGACGCTCACGACGGCGATGAAGAGCACCGGCGAGGTGATGGCAATCGGCCGGACGGTCGAGGAGGCGTTCAAGAAGGCGCTCCGGTCGCTCGATAACGATATGCAGCGCCACACAAACCCGAATGAGATCCGGATGATCCTGACGTCCCCGACGGACGAGCGGTTCGGGTGCCTCTTCGATGCCTTCCGCGCGGGGTTCACGGTCGAAGAGGTTGCCGGCCTCACGTCGATCACGCCGTTCTTTTTAGAGAAGATCAAGAACATCGTCGATCTCGAGCAAAAGCTCGAGACCGACTTCGAACCTGGGGACGTCAGGGTCGCCCGGCGCTCCGGTTTCTCGGAAGAAGACCTCCTGGCGCTGACGGGAAAGACCGGCGCCGAGATCGAGGCCCTCGGAGGAACGCCGACCTACAAGATGGTGGACACCTGCGCCGCCGAGTTCCCGGCGACGACACCCTACTTCTACTCCACCTGGGAGGATGGGTGCGAACTGACCCGGAACGACGCGAAGAAAGTGCTGATCCTCGGTTCCGGGCCGATCCGGATCGGCCAGGGGATCGAGTTCGACTACTGCACCGTCCACGCGGTGATGGCGCTCCGCGAGGAGGAGGGGATCGAGGTCCATATCGTCAACAACA
>DAIRGM010000053.1:0-15829 GCA_036794525.1 Methanoculleus sp. | reverse complement strand
TCTGGTCGGAGTGCTCGCGTCTCCACTCCCACCTCCTCTGGCTCGGCCTCTTTGCAGACGGGATGGGCTTTGAGAACCTCTTCATGCGTTCCTGGCAGCTCCGGGAGAGCGTGCTCGACGTGCTCGAGGACACCAGCGGGGGACGGGTCATACAGGGCACCTGCAAGGTCGGCGGGGTCCGGCGCGACATAGGAGCGGAGAAACTCGCGGAGATGCACCGCGCGCTCGACCCCTTCGAGGCGCAGTGCCGGGACCTCGGCGACGTATTCTTGAACGACGATACAGTGAAGTACCGCCTCCGGGGCCTCGGCGTCATCTCAAAGGACGAGGCCTACGCCCTCGGGGCCGTCGGCCCAACCGCGAGGGCAAGCGGGGTCACGATGGATCACCGCGAGACCGGCTACGCCGCCTACGGGGATCTCGGCTTCAAGCCGGTCGTGGAGACCGCCGGGGACTGCTACGCCCGGTGTGCCGTCCGGGTCAAGGAGGTCTATGCCTCCATCGACCTGATCCGGCAGACGATCGACCAGATGCCCGAGGGTCCCCTCGATGTCAAGGTCAAGGGAACGCCGGACGGCGAGTACTTCTCCCGCGTGGAGCAGCCGCGGGGCGAGGTCATCCACTACCTGCGGGGCAACGGCACGAAACACCTTGCCCGCGCCCGGATAAGGACGCCGACGCTCGCGAACATCCCCCCGCTCGTGAAGATGCTCCCGGGAGCCCAGCTCGCCGACGTCCCGGTCGTCGTCCTCTCGATCGATCCCTGCATCAGCTGCACGGAGAGGTGAAGAGAGTATGGGGATATTTCAGATGACAAAGACGGTTCTCCGCAACCTTGCCGGGGGGCCCGCCACCCGGCAGTACCCGGCGGTCCCGGCGCGAACGGGCCCCCTCACCCGGGGACACGTCGTCTTCGACCCGGCCACCTGCCGCTCCTGCAGCCTCTGCTCGAAACGGTGCCCGTGCGAGGCGATCCGTCTCGATAAGGAGGAGAAGGTCTGGGAGATCGACCGCATGCGGTGCGTCGCCTGCGGTGACTGCGTCGAGGGTTGCCCGTTCGGGAGCCTCACGATGGAGCCGGAGTACTTCTCGCCGGTGGTGGAGCACGTGGTGGAGCGCTACACCATCACCTACGTGAAGCCCGAGAAGCCCGCGAAAAATCCGGCTGAAGAGAGCGCGGGCGCAAAGGAAGAAGGCGCCGGCGAGAGCGCGTGAGAACGGGGGCCGGGGCCCGAACCCCCCGACGCTATTTTTGACCATCTGTTTTTATCAAGCAGTCGAAGGAAGCGTTAGCAGCCGGTAGGGTTTTGAGCACCGCCTGCTTGCGATTGCAACCACCAGAGGGTCGGAAACAGGAGAATCCTTACTCCGGACCGTGGGGACTGCGCACCTCCGATGTTCGGGTTCCTGTCCTTCAGTCAGTCACAACTCATGCACGGCTTTCCATGGGATATCACCACGCGGGGGAGGGGCTGACGGGAGGGGGAGCATCCCCCTCCCCTGTCTCTGCCGCATAAGGGGTCTCTTGTAACCCCCCCCCCGCCCGGCCTTCGGCCTCCTCCCCCGCCCCAAAGGGGCGGGGGCAGTGCATGGCGATATCCCCACGGTCCAGTGTACCGGGTCTCCTCATAGTTTTGGTCGTTTTGGCAGTCACAATCGCACCTACCATGAGCCCAGAAGTACAATGACCGCTTCTTTCCAGAAGGGGGTTCTACCATCCGCCCTTTCCCGCACCCCTACGAGACTCCAATAATTTAAACCACACCTCTTCCAGTTTACTCCCTCACTTCCTCACCAGCGGGTGCACCATATGGATGATATCGTAGGTGTGGCTCGGGTAGGCCCAGGGGATCGCGTCGAGCGTCAGATCGTCCACCGTCAGGCCGTGTTTGATCGCGAGGGCGAAGACGTTGATCACCTCCTCGACATGCGGCCCGATGAGGTGGGCGCCGAGAACCCGGCGGGAGTCCTCATCCACCAGGAGCTTGTAGCCGGCGTGCTTCTGGCCGATGCTCCGGTTCGTGAACCTCCCCGAGAGGTCGCCGCCGGTAACGACGTAGGAGATTCCCTCCTCCTTCGCCTTCTCCTCCGTGAGCCCGACGAACGCGATGGGCGGACTGGTGAAGACGGCGCTCGGGACGACGGAGTAGTCCGCGACGCGGGTGTTGCCGTGCAGGATGTTGTCGACGACGATGTGGGCATCCGCCACCGCCACCGGCGTCAGTTGCGGACTCAGCGCATTTGCGTCCCCGGCGACGTAGACCGCCGGGTTCGAGACGCTCTGGAGGTGGTCGTCGACCGCGATCCCCCGGCGGTCGGTCTCGACCCCGCCGGCGGCAAGGTCGAGACCCTCGATCGCGGAGACCCTGCCGGCGCCGTGGACCGCCATATCGGCACCGAAGATCTTCTCCTCCCCCCTCCTCCCGGCCCGGACCCGGAGGCCACTGCCGTCCCTCTCGACCGAGACGAGCGGCATATTCGTCTGCACGTCGATCCCCGCCTCAACTGAGGCCAGCAGCAGACGGTCGACGATATCGGGATCGAACCCCGAGAGAGCCCGGTCGCCCCGCTGCAGGATGGTCACCGCCGACCCGGCAGCGGCGGCGACGTGGGCGAACTCAAACGAGATGTAGCCTCCCCCGACGAAGACGATCCGCTCCGGGAGCGCTTCAAGGTAGAAGAAATCGTCGCTCGGGGTCATCAGGTCCTCGCCCGGGACGCCGAGCGGCCGGGCATGCGCCCCGGCGGCGACCACGATGTACCGGGCGATGAGCGTATCGTCGCCGATCGCTACCCGATCCGGCCCGGCAAAACGGGCAAGCCCGTGATAGGTGTGAATGCCCGCCGCCCGGAAACTCTCCTCCCTCCGTCGGGGGATGGGATCGGTGAAGGTCCGTTCGAAGGCAACCAGCTCCGGCCAGTCGATAGAGACCGCACCCCGGATGCCGTTCCCCTGCAGGCCACGGACACGGGAGACCGCCTCCGCGGCACCGGCGAGCACTTTTTTGGGGACACAGCCCCGCAGGCCGCACGTCCCCCCGTATTCCCGGGAATCAACGATCGCTACCTGCATCCCGGCCTTCCTGCAATGCCAGGCTATGTCGGAACCGGCGACCCCTGTCCCGATAACGACGACGTCATACTCCCGCTCCATATGAGGCTACGGTTGCTGCAGACCGCCATAATGGTTACCCCCGGGCGGCCGTGCCGGTCAGAGATAGAGCGGGGAGACGATCCCGGCGAGGAGCGCCATCCCGCGGGGTCAAGGCCGGGCGGACCCCGATGATCACTCGTAGATCGCGCGGGTGACCCGGTGCGGCTCAAACTTGCCGCGGTGGAAGACCCGGACCTCGACCTCGGCACCCTTCATGAAGTCCCGCATCAGGAGGTCGTAGGTCCGCCGGACGTAGCGGAGGCTCTCCTGAGCGAAGAGGTCGCGAAGAGCCTGCCGGAACCGGATCTCCTGCTCGAGGAACGCCGCCTCGTAAGCCCGGGTCTCCCGGGCGATCCGGGCGCATTCGGCATCGTCGATCGGGTTGTTGTAGGACCCGTGCTGGTTCAAACCGCCGATCTGCCGCCAGTCGACGGCACCCGTCTCGTCGGCCTCCCGGTGGAGCATGTAGGGGTAGACCCGGCAGATGGCAAACCGGCGATCGTAGATGCTGCACCTGCCGTTTTCGAGGAATATGCAGGAGCCGTCCGGTTTCGTCCGGAGGGCGTAGCCCGATACGTAGAACCTTCCCTCCTGATCGCAGGCATCGAACGCGGGCGCCGGAATGACGGCGTCCGGCAGGAGCGAGCGGACGCTGCCGGTATCCTCCTCCAGCAGAAAGACGTGACCGTTGAACTCCCGGGTGCAGCACCGGCCGCAACAGTCGCAGGAGAATCCCACTTCCCGGATGATCGCGATGAACTCATCTTCCGGGAACCGGAGGAGTCTCTCCCGTTCCGCTTCAAGAGCAGTTATCTGTTCGTCGAATGTAAACGTACCCGGTAGCCTCCCGTCGTGCGCCCGGCACGAGTGCCAGGACCATTGCCTCAGTGTTGGCCGGGGAGGGGGATATGCCCTTCGGCCCGCGGCGTAACCGTGCCGGCAAACGCAGAATCTCCCTCCATCGTCCGGATGTGGTCGATCGCCCTGCCCGTCGAGTACGCCACCCGCATCGCCCTGATCTTCGGGGTGATCGGGTGAGAATGCGCGCCGGAAGACTTCGAAAATATTCGTAGGTTACGCAAACCTGATGCCCTGGCGGGTGCATCTCTCTCTATCGGAAGGTGAACGGATATGGAGAAGTGGAGGCCGGTGCTGGTGGTCGCTCTTGGCTGCCTGGTGATCGCCGCGATCATCGGGACCGCCCTCGCGTCGGAGGAGAGCGGGGCGGAATCCTACGGGGATTTACGGAAGTTTGCGTCGAAAGATGAGATAGAAGCGTTCCTGAAAGAACACGCGCGGGGAGGATGGAACGACAGCGGTTACCCACGCACCACCGGGGGCGTCGTGCCTGAAAGCGCTTACGCCCCGGCACCGATGGCGACGTCCGCACCGACCTCCTCCGCCGGCGACTACTCCACGACGAACGTGCAGGTCAGGGGCGTTGATGAGGCGGACTTCCTGAAGAACGACGGGAAATACATCTACGTCATATCGGGGGAGATACTCGCCATCGTGGAGGCCTTCCCGGCGGAGGATGCGAAGATCGTATCCGAGACCCGGATCGACGGGAGCCCGACGGCGCTCTTCCTTACCGGCGACCGCCTGGTGGTCTTTGCCACGACGATGGATCAGGAGATGACCGCCGTGAAAGGGAGCGTAACGCCGGTCCCGGTCTGGCGGACGGTGACCCATGCATACGTCTACGATATCAGCGACCGAAAAGACCCTGAGCGGGTCCGAGACGTGACCTTCACCGGCAACTACTACGACGCCAGAATGATCGGCGACAACGTCTACACCATCACGCAGGAGTCCCCGGTCTGGGTGCGTGACAGGATTGCCCTCCCCGAGGTGCGGACGGACGGCGGCGAGCCCATCCTCCCCGACGTCTACCGCCCCGAAACTCCGCTGCAGAACTACGTCTTCTACACCGCAAGCGCCTTCTCGATCAGGGGCACGGGCACTCCCGACGCCGAGACGTTCCTTCTCGGTTACGACACCACCCTCTATGTGTCGCAGGAGAACCTCTATATCGGCTACCGCTACACGGGGGCCGACTACTCCGGCAACCGGGAAGAGACCATCATTCACCGGTTCGCGATCGACGACGGAAAGATCGACTACAAGGCCATGGGCAGGGTTCCCGGACATCTCTTGAACCAGTTCTCGCTCGACGAGTACGCAGGGAACCTCCGGGTGGCGACGACCGTCGAGGGGTGGGCGCGGGAGGATGCCTTCCAGTACAACAACGTCTACGTCCTCGATCCGGCGATGGAGACGATCGGGACGCTCGAACGCATCGCACCGGACGAGCGGATCTACGCCGCCCGGTTCGTCGGCGACCGGCTGTATCTTGTGACGTTCAAGCGAATCGACCCCCTCTTCGTCATCGACCTCTCGGACCCAAAGCACCCCGGCATCCTCGGCGAACTCAAGATCCCGGGCTACTCCGACTACCTCCACCCCTATGACGCCGACCATATCATCGGCGTCGGGAAGGAGACAGAAGAGAACGGCTGGGGCGGCGTCTCGGTTGGGGGTCTCAAGGTTGCCCTCTTCGACGTCTCGGACGTGAACAAACCCGTCCTGGTCGACAGCGTCGTGATCGGAGAGGCCGGGACCGATTCTCTCGCGCTGCGCGACCACAAGGCCTTCCTCTTTGTGAAAGAGAAGAACCTCCTCGTCCTCCCGGTGAGCGAGATAGTGCGGGTGGAGAATCCCACATCGAAGTACCCCGGCTCGTACAGCACCGCGACCTGGCAGGGGGCTTACATCTACCGGGTGAGCCCTGCCTCCGGGTTCTCCCTGGAGGGGAAGGTCACCCACGCCGAGAAGGGATCCCCCTACACCTGGAACGCGCCCGATGCGGTAGAGCGATCGCTCTTCATGGACGAGACCCTCTACACCGTCTCAAAGAGGAGCATCATCATGACCGATCTCGCCGATGGCGGTCGGATAAACGAGGTCTTCCTCCCCTACCGGTGGGAGGTCTACCCGACCCCATACCCGGTCAGGTGAACTGGAGGACGGTGCTTCCGGACCGGGCGTGAGCCCCGGTAGCCCTCCGGGCGTTCAAGTTCAATCTCTGTGAGATCGGCGGCTGGATCGTGCAACGCAACGAGCACCGCCCCGAGGTTGCCGATGATCCCGTAGTCTGCGATGGGCAGGTAGCCGGCGGGTGCCGGACCTCCCGCCGGGCGAGGATCTCGTCGAGTGCGCATGGGGGGAGACGGGTCACCAATCTATAAAAAACTGAAGGCGCGGGTCAGGCGTGGATCATCGTCAGCATCATCTTGAACCGCGTGACGGCGTGGACGGCGTGGGGAATCGTCGCCGGCATGATGATCAGGTCGCCCGCCTTCATGGGATACTCCTTCTTCGCGATCGTGATCAGCGCTTCCCCGTCGAGAACCTGGAGGACGGCATCGTAGGGCGCGGTGTGCTCCGAAAGGCCCTCGTTCTCGTCGAAGGCGAAGACCGTGATGGTGCCGGACTTCGTGTAGACGAGCATCCGGCTGACGATCGAGCCCTTCTGGTAGGCGACGAGGTCGCGGGGGTCGATGACCTGTTCGGCGAAGTTCTCTTTCTTTGCTTCAGGCATAGGAGGCGGTTTCTCCTGCTGGGTATTCTGTCTTGCGACCAGCGGCGAAGATTTAGCATACGGTGATTTAACCCGGAGACAGAACTTGCTGAATCAGATTGACGCCCGAACTTCTATGAGAAGAATCATATAAAGAGCAAATGAACTGTTAATTATTGGAGGTGGCATGATTGACAAAGGTACGGTTAACCATCCTGATCTGGGAAGAAGAAGGGGTGTATGTCTCCAGGTGCCAGGAACTTGAGGTCGCCAGTTGTGGCGATACTCCGGAGGAAGCTCTGGACAACATCCGTGAAGCGATCGAACTCTACCTTGAGAATGCGAAAGAACTCGGGATATTGCAGGACCTTGAGCCGATACTGAGATCACCCCATAAGTTCACCTCGATCATCGAGGTCGAGGCATGACAAACTGCCTCTGCTCTCTTCCGATGCTGTTATAGAGAAACTGAAGGCAGCCGGATTCGATTACGCTCCTCATCGGGGAAAGGAAAGTCATGTAGCCCTCTATAAGATCGGGGAGACGGAACCCGGTTGCTTGCTATTGTTCCCCGACGCGACCCTATCCCCAGAGGGACGCTTCTCTCTATCCTAAAGCAAGCCCGCCTCACAAAAGAAGAGTTTCTCAATCTATGAAGAGCCCTTCAGCACCGGTTCTTCCCCGGGCGTCGGCAAGGTTGTGCGCCATCACGATATAGTAAGCCGGAAACCAGCGGAGAGGGGGCCTGCATCCTCACATTTTTTTCGCCCGGCGACCCAAATAGTAAGAGACCATCCGTGTACTACCACCTCATCCTGACCGACAACTGCAACCTCTGCTGCACCTACTGCCGGGGGAAGGCATTCACCGTCGAACCGCCGGATCAACCCGATATCGTCATCGATGAAGACCTCCCGGTGGATCTCGATATCGATCTCGCCGATCTCTACCGGTTCCTTGCAAAGGACCCCGACGCCGTGCTGACCTTCTACGGGGGAGAACCCCTCCTCGCCGTCGACCGCGTCCGCGAGATCGCCCGCGACGCCCCGGTCTCGGCGCTGATTCTCCACACGAACGGCACTCTCCTCGACCGCCTCGAACCCGGAGTCGCAAACCGGTTCGACACCATCCTGGTCTCGATCGACGGCCCGGAGGACCTCACCGACGCCCACCGCGGGGAGGGGACGTTTGGCCGGATCACCGGGAACCTCCGAAACCTCGTGGCGGGTGGGTTCGCCGGCGAGGTGATCGCCCGGATGACCGTGACCGAGGATACCGATATTGTAGAGGCCGTCCGCTACCTCACAGAAAACGACCGGTTCTCATTCCCCGCCGTCCACTGGCAGATGGACGCGAACTTCTGGAACGACTACAGCCTCCGTGACTACGCCGCGTGGGTGAAGGAGAGTTACAACCCCGGTATCAGGTCGCTCGTCGCGTTCTGGGTCGAGACGATGCAGAGAGAGGGCCGGGTGCTCCGGTGGTACCCCTTCATCGACCCGGTAGAGGATATGCTGCTCTCCCGCCCAAGCATGCTCCGGTGCGGGTGCGGCCACGCGAACTACAGCATCATGACCGACGGGCATATCGCCCCCTGCCCGATCATGGTCGGGATGAAGGACTACTACGCCGGGCATATCGCGACCGCCGACCCGCTCCGCCTCCCGGTGACGACCGTCGGGGGTCCCTGCACGGAATGCGGCCTCCTCGACTTCTGCGGCGGGCGGTGCCTCTACTCGAACATCACCCGCCCCTGGCCCGAGGAGGGGCGGCAGGTCGTCTGCGGGACGGTGGAGAACCTCCATTCGGCGCTCTCGGCGGCGCTCCCGGAGATCCGCCGTCTCATCGACGCGGGGAGGATCCGGATGGAGGAGTTCGCCCACCGGAAGTACAACAGCTGCGAGATCATACCGTGAGCGAGGGGGAGGTTCAATCCTCCCCGAGGCTCGCGAGGAGTTCCTGCGCTCCCTCTACCATGGCGCGGGCGGCCTTCACCTTCGCCTTCACGACGGCGTGGTTGCCCTCTTCGAGGGCCGCTTCCGCCTCCCCGTAGAGGACTTCGGCCCGGTCGATCCGTGCCCGGGGTTTTTTGACGTTCTGCCCTTCGACGGCCGCAAGCTCGACCTCTTCCTGGACGGCGAGGAGATCGCCGTAGAGTTCCTCCAGGAGTTCGCGCAACTCCTCCGTCCGGGCGAGGTCTTCCTCCCGCTTCTGCCGGCCGCGCTCGCGGAGAGCCTCGCGTGCCTCCTCCTGCCCCTCGATGATCGACTGAAGTTCGTCCTCGACGTCCCTGACCGCTTGCGCGAGCACTTCCGCAAACGCCGTCCTGTCCTCGCGGGAGGACTCGTAGCCGTCATAGGCCCCGTACGCCCCGCCGGCCGCCGCACCCCCGATGGCTCCGCCGACGACGTCGCCGACGTCCTGGTCGCCCCGGAGTATGCCGCTGAGGAGACCCCCGATGCCTGCCCCGGTGATGGCTCCCGCTATCCCCTTCCGGACCTCTTTTCGCTCCCGGTTGACGGTGTAACTCACCCGGACGTTCTCGCGGTCGACCGTGATCTCCATGCTCCCCTCTTCGCCGGTATGCCGGACATCCATCCTTGAAGATGCATCCCCGATGCTCTGGTGCGTGATCTCCGTGCCCCTGAGCGCGAGCTGCGACATCAGCCGTTCCACGAAGTCGCGGTAAAGAGACGAAACACCCTGCCCATAATAAATAAAAGCCATAGGATCATCCGTTACGGTTCTCGATGGTAGAAGATACACCAGTATCCGATAAAAAGCCTTTCCCGGGCGCCCCGGGGGAAACAGGGCATCGGCGCGATTCATCACAGGGAGAAGCCAACATTCATCCGTCCGGAGGAAGATTACTTGCAGGGACCCATGACGGCCATCGGAAAGATCCTCTGCCGGATAGGGCTCCACCGCTGGGGCAGGAAGCGGGGATACGACCAGTACTCCTCGAACGTCATTGAGTGGGAGCAACGGTGCGAGCGGTGCGGGAAGAGAAAGCGGTGGGTCGAGGCGAAGCGGGACCGGCGGCGGTGACGGCTCGTCAGCCGGAATGCGCACCTGCTCAGACACCGGTTACGGCATCGGCACCCCGGCTCCGCCAGCCACCCTCCGGCACCAGTATCTCGAACCGGGCGCCTTTCCCGGGTTCGCCGGTCTCCCGAATGCCGATCCCGGTGGTCGAGAGGATTTCGCGCACCAGGAAGAGGCCGAGGCCGGTGTTCCGGCCGAAACCACGTATGAATATCCTCTCTTTCTCGTGTGCCGGTATCCCGGGACCGTTGTCCTCGACAACGATGACAAGGCTCTCCCCCCGGCGCCGGCACCCGACCCTGACCTCCGGGGCCGGCCCGGCATACCTGACCGAATTCTCGAAGAGATTATAGAATACCTTCTCCAGCATCGTGTCGGCGTAAATCTCAAATCCTCCGATTTCGGTAAGGAGAGTGAGATCCCGGGCGTCGAGGTCCGCCGCCGCATGTGCCACGCATTCCCGAAGTCCCCGGTAATCCGGGGCCCGGACTCCGAGATCCTGATAGTCCTGAGTGAACGCAATCTGGCGGCTGATGAACCCGAGAGCCCGCCCCTGCCTGTCCATGTAACCAAGGAGAACCGGATCGGTTATCCGCTCTCTCATGAACTCCAGGTTGCCCTGAAGGACGGTCAGCTGGTTGAGGATGTCGTGCCGGGTGATGCCGGAGAGCAGGTGCATCTTCCGGTTCGCGGCTATCAACGCGGCTTCCGTCTGCTTTCGCGCGGTGACGTCCCGGACGATGGCCTGAAGCTGGCGCGGGCCTTTCACGTCCAGCCGGCTCACACTCATCTCCGTATCGTAACGCTTCCCGCTCGGTGCGGTGATCCGCCACTCGAAGAACTGCGGCTGCCCGGAATACGCCGCCTGCATCTTCTCGACAGCGCTCGCAAACGCCGGGACACCGTCCGGCTGGACCGGGCTCGATAATTCCCAGGGCGCCTTCCCGATGAGGAACTCCCGGGTGCACCGAAAGGTGTCGAGGGCCTTTTCGTTGCAGTCAACGAACCGGTCTTCCTCAAAGATGAAGATCGGATCGTTCGCCCCCTCGAAGAGAGCCCGGTAGCGTTTCTCGGAGTCCTGCAACGCCCGGACGGCTTGCCGGCGCTCCACCGCCTGCACGACCCGGTGCTCAAGCTCGGCAAACTGTGAGTGGGGGTCGCCTCCTTTGTGGATGTAGCCGTCAGCACCGCAATTGAGCGCCTCGATGACGACCTCCTCACGGCCGCGGCCCGTAAAGAGGATGAACGGGATATCCCCGAAGCGCTGCCGTACCTCTTTTAAGAGCTCGATGCCGTCCATCTCCGGCATCTGGTAGTCCGCAATGACGGCGTCGCAGGGCTGCTCCCCGAGTCGGGCCAGGGCCTCCCGGGCGGAGGACGCGGTCTTCATGGTGAGCACACCCGAGCGTTCGAGAAACATCGTACCGAGTTCAAGAAGGGCTGGTTCGTCATCGACGTAGAGTACGGAATACTGAACCATCTGCAACGTTTCCAGATCCAACATACCTGAGTTACCCTATAATAATTTGTCGTAATAGCACGACGGCGCTGAAACACAGGACTCCGGAGATAGACTGCAGATGCAGGGTTATCTGTCACTAAGGTGCTCTGCAGTTATCCACGACAGCCGACGCAACGGTGATGAGCCACAGAGGCCGTCGAGATCCTGAAAAGTTAATTTTTGAGTTCCTTCCCCACCGAGAAGGCCTTCGCGAGGGCTTCTCCGAACCCGTAGTACTCCTGCCGCATCGAGTCGTAGGCGAACGGCCGGATCTTCTCGATATCGGGTTTGCCGTCCGCCCCGAGGGCGCTCTCGTCCACCTTCACGTCCAGGATCTCCCCGATGAACTGGGTGTGCAGGCCGATCTCGACCGTCTGGAGGAGGCGGCACTCGAGGACGACCGGGAACTCACCGACGTAGGGGGCGTTCACAAGGTCGCTCTTCACCGGCGTCAGATTGGTCGCGGCGAACTTGTCCGTATCCCGCCCGGAGGCGATCCCGAAGTAGTCGGCCTCCTTTACGTAGTCCGCCGAGGGTATGCTGATCGTGAACTCGCGCTGCTCGACCAGGTTTGCGTAGGTCTGCCGGGCCTTCTGCACTGAGACCGCCACCGACGGCGGACGGGACGAGCAGATCCCGCCCCATGCAGCGACCATCGCATCCGGCCGGCCGTCGGTGCCGTAGGTTCCGATGATCAGGACAGGGTGGGGATAGAGGAGAGTCCGTGGGCCGATTGATTGCTTTGTCATGGGGGTATGGTTCGTCCCTGGGCCGGGATAAACTTTTTCGAGCCCCGGGACGGGCAAGGGAGGGGGTCGAACGCTCACGCGGCGGACGCTACGGTCAGAATAACCGGTAGCAAGTCCGTTGGCATGGTGCCGGGATCTGCCGCTGAACATTATATGGAGAAGGGTGGGCGGTACGTTCATATAGGATACCCGCATGAGTCAGTCGCCGTCAACGGAGGAAACGGATATGGGTATTGTGAAGTGCTGCCGTGAGCAGGTCGTCGCCGTCTCGCCGGACACGCCGGCGCTGGAGGTGGCGAAGGTCATGGGAGAGAAGAACGTCGGGAGCGTCGTCGTCGTCACCGGCGACAACCGGCCTGCCGGCATACTTACCGACCGCGACCTCGCGGTCAGGGTCATGGCTCAGGAGAAGAACCCGGGCGAGGTCCGGGCGGGGGATATCCTGACCCGGGACGTGATCACCTTCCAGGACAGCATGGGGGTCTACGAGGCCATCCAGAAGATGACCTCGGAAGGCATCAGGCGGATGCCGATCGTCGACGGCGGCGGGAGACTGATCGGGATCGTCACGATGGACGATATCATCCGGATGCTGGGCGAAGAGATGGCCGCCATCGCAAAGAACATCGAGAAGCAGAGTCCCCCCATGCAGGAAGCAGCCGCTCCCACGCCCATGTAGGGGGCCGGCACCCCCTTTTTTGCCGCAGGCCCGGGCCCTACTCCATAGCGAAGACCACAGCCTCCCCGGTCTGGTTTATCTTCCCGTTCATCGCCCGGACCATCTCCTCCCAGGTCGCCCCGGGGGGGAGTGCAAGATCGAGGTCGAGCGCGTAGACACGGAAGAGGTAGGCCTCGCCCGCCCCGGCCTCCGGGCAGGGCCCCCGGTAACCAAGGGTGTCGAAATCGTTTGTGCCCTGCACGGCATGGAGTGGCGACTCCACCGTCTCTCCCTCCGGGAACCCTTCTGGGATCAGCGGAACCGCGGGGAGGTTCCAGAGGAGCCACGCCACCTTTGACGGCCCTTCCTCGGGGCTCGTCGTCGCAAGGATCGCGAGTGACTTGATGTTCGGGAGGAGCCCTTCGACCCGGATTGCGGGCGACCGGTTCGCTCCCCGGCAGGTGTACTCCGGCGGGAACTCTTCAAAGTCCAGACTCACTACCAGTTTTTGCGCCATATCAGACTCCTATGATACTCACTTTCCAGGATCATGGTATTAAAATGGTGCGTCTGGTCACCGGGCATACATGGCGGCGGTCTCGCCGAACCCGAGGACGTGGCCCCGCATCGCGTCGATGAGGTCGTGCTTGCCTGCGCCGGGCGCGAGATCGAGCAGGGTATCGAGCCCGTAGACCTTGAAGAGACAGCGATGCGTCTCGCCCCGGGGAGGACAGGGGCCGCGCCACCCGATGCTCCCATAGTCGTTCGTCCCCTGGACGGCACGCACCGGGGCCGTGACGACACCCTGCGGCGGGATACCCTCCGGGATCAGGGGTAACGGCGCGAGGTTCCAGGCGATCCAGGTTGTAAAGGAGCACCCGGGTTCGAAGGGGTTCAACGCAAAGACCGCCACCGACCGCATATCATCCGTTAGACCGCGGATCCTCAGTTCCGGGGAGAGATCGGGGCCGTCGCACGTATTCCAGGTGGGAAGCTCCGCCGAACGGAGGGAGACTGCCAGCCTGGCAACTTCGGAGCCCATGCCGGAGTTCTCGGCGCGAGGATGATAAATATGTTGCGGGAGAGTGCCCGGGTCCCCCCGGCGGGAACCGGATCGTCGCTTACCGGCTGTAGACCGCCATCGTCTCGCCGTAGCCGGTCGCAACGGAGGTAAGCGCAGCATCGAGTTCGACCCGCCCGGCACCCGGCGGGAGGTCGATCTCCCGTTCCACGCCCCAGACCCGGATGAAGAAGCGGTGCTCCGCACCCTTCGGCGGGCAGGGGCCGCCGTAGCCGGTCCGCCGGAAGTTGTTCGTCCCCTGGACGGCAGGGACCGGACGGGAGACCCGGGGCTCCGGGGGGATGCCCGCGGGGATCCCCCGGGTCGACGGCATGTTCCAGGCAAGCCAGTGGGTGAACGTGCCTCGCGGGGCGTCCGGGTCGTCCATGATGACCGCGAGGTACGGGGCTTTCGCGCCGAGGACCGTGATCGCCGGCGAGGTGTCCGCGCCATCGCACGTATGCTCCGGCGGGAAGACGCCGAAGCCCAGAATTACCGTTAACAGTTCCATCGTCACGTTCCTGTCCATGTCAGACGAGCCCCATGTCCCGGGCCTGGACCAGCAGTTCCTGCACCTCCAGGTCGGTGAGGTCGTGCCACCGCTCGTAGGCCTGCGCCACCGCGAAGGTGGGGCTGGTCCTGATGTTCAAGCAGACGACGAGGTCCGCCCTCCGGGCGATGAAGTTGACGGCGTGAAGGGAGCCGGTGGGGACCGCCACGATGACCTTCCGGGGCGACTCAGCCCGGGCCGCCTCGATGGCGGCGAGCATCGTATACCCGGTCGCGAGGCCGTCGTCGATCAGGATCGCGGTCCGGCCTTCAAGCCCCGGCTCCTGCCGCCCGCCGGAGAACTTCTCCAGCCGCTCCGCCACGTTCGATTTAGCCTTCGCTATCGCGGCGCTCACCTCGGCGTCCGAGAGGTGGAGCCCGGCCATGAGGCCCCGGTTCAGGAAGACCCGCCCGTCCCAGGTCACGGCACCGAACCCGGCCTCCGGGTTCCAGGGGATCTGCACCTTCCGCACAACCGCCATCCGGAGCGGGGCCTTCAGGGCCCGCGCCACCTCAAGCCCCGGAGGCACCCCCCCGGCAGGGATTGCGCAGATCACCGGTTCGGCGGCCATCGGGAGCGACGAGAGGGTCGTCGCGAGCCGTCGCCCGCCGTCGGTCCGATCCTCAAAGACGCTCAATCTGTCCCGCATCGATCTCTCCTCAATGATCCGGCCCGCATCCAGCATGTGCCCGCCCTTACCGTGCCGGGGTATTAACATGTTGTGGTGGGCGGGCCGAACGATACCAATAACTCCCGGGAGATCGATGATCAACCCGAGATGATCGGGAGAGAGACTGACCGGAGGGAACACCGCTGACGGGGCCGGATGCGGTGACGCTGTATACCGACGGCGCTTCACGGGGCAATCCCGGAGACGCCGCCTGGGCCTACGTGATCGTGCGGGACGGCGCCGTCGTGGCCGGCCGTTCGGAATGTATCGGGACCGCGACCAACAACGTGGCCGAGTACCACGCCGTCATCAACGGTCTGGAGGCCGCCCGGGCGTTCACCAGCGGCAGGCTCGATGTCAGGTCGGACTCGGAACTGGTCGTCCGCCAGCTCACCGGCCGGTACCGCATCACGAAAGAACACCTTGCAGACCTCGCGGGCGAGGTGCGCCAGCAGATGCGCAACTTTGCCGAGGTCAGGTTCGAGAGCGTCCCGCGAGAACACCCCTGCATCCAGGTCGCAGACCGTCTCTGCAACGAGACGCTCGATGCGGAGAGGCGGGGGAGGCGATAGCGGCATGACTGCAGTCGAGTGCATCCCCATCGGCGTCGTCCGGTCACCCTACCGGGAGCGGGGCGACGCCCCCCGGCAGGGGCGCCTCGCGGATACCGTCGCGGAGATCCACGTCCTCGAAACCTACGCCGCGGGGCTCGAGGGGATCGAGCGGAGCAGCCACCTCATCGTGCTCTACTGGCTCGACCGGGCGGAACGCGGGCTGCTCTTCGCGAAACCGCCGGGCGAGACCCGGGAGAGGGGCGTCTTTTCCACCCGCTCGCCCGCCCGCCCAAACCCGATCGGTTTCG
>DAIRGM010000052.1:0-15921 GCA_036794525.1 Methanoculleus sp. | reverse complement strand
TTCCCTGGCCCGCGGGTTGCCTATCCGGCCGAGCGCCCGTGCCGCCATCCTCCGGACCCGGGGTTTTGCGTCGTCGAGAACCCGGATCAGCGGCTCGACGGCCCGGGGATCGCCTATGTTCCCGAGTGCCCATGCCGCCCCTGCCCTGACCCAGGAATTATCGTCCTCCAGGCTCCGTATCAGCGGGAGCACAGGTTCGCGTTCATCAATAATCCCGAGCGCTTTCGCCGCCTTCCACCGGACATCGACGTATTCGTCATCCAGCGCCCGGATCAGCGGCTGCACCGCACGACGGTCGCCTATCTCCCCAAGCACATCCGCCGCCCGCCACCGCTCGTTGGAATTCCCGGACTCCAGCATCGAGAGATACCTGTGGAGTTTCTTCTCCCTGTCGAGGTCTGCGGCCCCTCCTCCCGGTACTGACGAATCCTTCCCTGCCATAGGCCACCTCACGCTCACCTTGGGTCACCGGAGTATAAGGTTTTGCCCCGCAAGGGGGCGCCACCGGGAGGTGCATTTTTCTACTATCGCTCCCATCACCATAGTATGGAGTGTCCGACCGGTACACCGGAGGGTACGGCGTTCCCGCCGGATCTGGAACGCCTCGGCATCGTCCCGGGAGCGAAGATCGACATCAGGGATCTCGATACGATAGGAAAACGCAACAACTTCCATATCTACCTCTACTTTGAGGAAGACCTGGCCCGGGACTCTACGCTCCGGGAAGACCTGCAGGAATACGGTGACGTCCCGGACCTGGATCGCCCGTTCATCAGGCTGGACGCATTTCTCCGATTCGCCACCGAGTCGGACCCCCTCTTCACCCAGCGCCTGGACGAACTCCCGCTGGTCGTGGAGGTCGTCGCCTACGGGGAACTTGGGATACGGGAGGGGAAAGCCGTGCCGTACGTCAAAGGGGTTATGCCGTTTCTCGACGAACTCGCGATGGAGGATACGCCGACAGTCTCCTGATCCCCTCTTTCTTCTCCCGGACGCTTCCGGCACCGGTCACGGAACCCGGACCGTGCCTGCTCCCTTCAGAATATCCAGGCTCACGTCGAAGTTCCTGACCGTATGGGTGAGCGCGCCCATACTGATGATATCGATCCCTGTCGCGGCATACCCGGCAAGGTCGCCGGCCCCAACCCCTCCCGAGACCTCGAGGATCAGGCGGTCCCGGAGACCCCGCTCGCTGAGCGCACGAACCGTCTCCCGGACCGCGTCCGGTGCCATGTTGTCGAGCAGGACGACGTCCGCCCCGGCTTTTGCAGCCGTGATTGCGTCCTCAGCCGTCTCGACCTCCACCTCGACTGTCCGGTAGGCGCTCTCTCCCCTCGCCCTCCGGATCGCTTCCGGGAGCGGCACCAGCACGAGGTGGTTATCCTTGATCAGGACCATATCCGAAAGGCAGTAGCGGTGCGGGTCGCCCCCGCCGAGCATCACCGCCTTCTTGTCGAGCACCCGGAGCCCCGGGGCCGTCTTCCGGGTCGCAGCGACCCGCACGTCCGGCGAGACCGTGCGGACAGCATCGACCGCTTCCCGGGTCCGCGTCGCAATTCCGCTCATCCGCCCAATGATGTTGAGCGCCGTCCGCTCCACGAGGAGGACCGCCCTTGCAGGGCCGTCGAGTTCAAGGAGGATCGCCCCCGGGGCGACCGCCCTGCCATCAGGGATACGCTCGCGAACCGTGACCCCGAAGTGCTCAAAGAGCGCCCGAGCCTCCGCAAGACCAGCGACGGTCCCCGGATCGTTCGCCCGGACCACCGCCCGGCAGGCGACGTCGGGGACGACCGCTTCAGAGGTGACGTCGCCCCACGGCGCATCCTCCCGGATGAACCGGAGCAGGTCCTCGACCGGGATCATACGCACTCACGCCCCGACAGCGATCATCCGCTCGATAGCCCGCCGCGCCCGGTCCATGACCTCAGGGGAGAGGACGATCTCGTGCTCCTCGCGATCGAGCGCCTGCTGGAGGTCGGCAAGGGATATCTTCTTCATATCCGCGCAGACTGCCTCCGGTTTCTCGTAAAAGACTCTTCCCGGGTAGAGCACCCGCAGGCGGGAGACCATCTCCCGCTCGGTGAAGACCGACCAGGGCTCATCTCCATCAGCGGCACCCCGGACCATGCCTCCAGTGGACGCGATCAGGTCCGCCTTCTCCTGGACCTCCGGCAGGCATTCGGGGTGACAGACGACCATACCGCCCTTCTTCCGGGCCGCTTCGACGTCGGCAAGAGTAAACCCGGTGTGGACATAGCAGTGGCCGCCGGGGGAGATAGGGATGATCGTCTTCTCGGGAAGCTCCCGCTGGACGTATGCCGCAAGGTTTGCATCCGGCCCGAAGAGGATCGTAGTGTTCGAAAGCGACCCAACGACCCTGACTGCGTTTGCCGATGTGCAGGTTATATCAGCGAGCGCCTTGCTCTCCGCTGTGCTGTTGACGTAGACCACCACGGCTGCATCAGGATACCGCTGTCGTGCCTCCCGGATCAGGTCCGGGGTCAGAAAGTCAGCGAGGGGGCACCCCGCATCCTCCACCGGGATGATCACCTTCCGTTCGGGGTTGAGGATCTTCGCCGTCTCGGCCATAAACCGGACGCCGCAGATGACAATCAGGTCCGCCTTGGCTTCCTTCGCCTTCACCGCGAGCTCGAGGCTGTCGCCCACGACATCGGCGAGCGCCTGGATCGCCAGGGGCTGGTAGTTATGTGCCATGATGACTGCGTTCTTCCTGGCTTTGAGCGCACGAATCTCTTTTTCCATTGCTATGTACCCACCACCAGAGGGTTTTCGAGGTTCTTTAAGAGCGTCAGGATGGAGAGGGCCGCCATATAACTTGTGGCGGGGTTATCAGGGCTCGGGACGTTCCTGACCCTTATGTAGATGTCCCCGAAGTCGCCCTCGACGAATATCTCGTGAATGTTCCTCTCTGCTGCAGGGTCGACCCAGAGTTCCACATCGGCATCCCGGCCGGCAGCAAGTCCCAACGCTACTGCGACGTTGATATTTTTCGGGTATTGCTTTATACAGTCGTGCGCCAGCCCTTTAAATATCTCCGTCCGGGTCGTGGCGGTCATCCCGAGTGATGCGGGAGGTTTTGTCGTCCGGAGGAGGAGTTTTTCCGGCGGCGATACCTGGCCGATCTTGAGGTTATCGAGCCCGACGATGGCACCGCTTGGTATACGGATCTTCTTTCCCGCCTCCCGTGCAGCCTCGATGAGGCGCTCGCGGAACTCCTCATCCGCGAGAGCCCCCCCGGAGAGGACGATGATGTCCCGTCCCGACCGGAGGACTGCCTCCCCGTAGTATCTGACAGCGTCGACGGAGGCAGCTTCCACAACAATCGAGAAGTCTTCCTGCATGAAGGCGTCAAAGTCCGTATACGACCGGGCATGGCAGAGCGCCGCCAGTTCTTCCGCCCGCCCGGGGATGATATCGAAGACTGCGACAACCTGGATGCTCTCGGCGTGCGTGGCGATGATGCGCCCGACGTTGCCGCATCCTAGCAACCCTATTTTAATCATCGAATAAAGAAATTGTAATATTAGCGGTTAAGTATTGTGCTCTGCACAAAATCGCCCGGAAGAGGGGTAAAATATCCTCCGACCGGAAGGGGAGATCACACCGCCGGGAGATCAGGCTGGCTGCCAACCGCGCGCAAGGAGAGTCGATGACCACCACTCTAGAAGATTTACGAGGAAAACGAATCTACATCGAGAGTTACGGGTGCACCTACAACCACGCCGACACCCGGAGGCTCACGGCGATACTGGAAGGTCTCGGCTGCACGCTGACCGGGCCGGACGAGGCGGACGCCGTGATCATCAACACCTGCACGGTGATCGGCACAACCGAGCGCAAGATGCTCCGCCGCCTGGCAGCGTTCGCCGACCGGGACCTCTATGTGACCGGGTGCATGCCGCTTGTCCAGATGGAGAGGGTCCGCTCGGTCTGCACGCCGCACGTCATTCTCCCAGACGAGATTCACGAGCGCTCTTGCAGCGTCGGCACCCGGGGAGCAGGAGCAATCGGCGTGGTGCAGGTGGCGAGCGGGTGCGTCGGCCGGTGCAGTTACTGCATCACCCGGCTCGCACGGGGGCGGCTCAAGAGCGCACCTGCACAGGCTATACTCGATGCCGTCCGGCATCTTGTCGCGTCGGGCGCCTACGAGATTCAGTTGACCGGACAGGACGTGGCTGCCTGGGGGCTCGACCGGGGCGAATCACTCCCGGACCTCCTGCGGGCGATCGCAGATATACCGGGGGAGTTCGCCGTCCGGCCGGGGATGATGCACCCGGCCTCAGTAATTAGGATCCTCGAACCCCTCATCGATGCCTATGAGAGCGATAAGATTTTTCAGTTTCTTCACCTTCCCGTCCAGTCGGGCTCCGACGCCGTCCTCGAACGGATGCAGCGCGGCTACCGGGCGGCCGATGTCGTGAGGGTTGTCGATACGTTCCGGGCAGCGTTCCCGGATATGATGATATCGTCGGACTTCATCACGGGGTTTCCCGGGGAGACGGACGAGGAGTTCCAGCAGACACTCGACCTTCTCCGAAGGGCGGCGTTTGTGAAGGTGAACATAACCCGCTACTCCCGGCGACCCGGAACGCCGGCCGCTGCCTTAAAAGACCTCCCCGAGCGGATCCGGAAAGATCGGTCCCGGGCGCTACTTCGCGAGGCGAACCGGATCTACGACTGTTATAACGAGCGCTGGATGGGCCGGGAGACACCGGTCGTTGCAACGGAGAAGAACGCACCCGGGTCGACCGTCTGCCGCAACCCCTGCTACCTCAACGTCGTCGTCGGAGAGGATCTGCCGTTCGGGTTCTCGGGGAGGGTGGTGATCACCAACACCCGGCGGCACTACGTCACCGGCGAACGGGTCCCGTCCGGTGCCGGGCACAGGGGTTAGCCCGGGAGTTTGGTACTACCGAAAACTTTTCTTCCGGCGAAGCATACTCTTCTGCCATGCAGGGGATCACCGGGCACGAACTCTCCTCGAGGAAGGCCGAATACCTCAAATACATTCATATGCAGGGCCATGTCGTAAAGACGACAGATGTTGCCGCCCATTTCTCTATCGCGCCCTCGACGGCGACAAAGGCGCTTGCAGAGATCGCAAAGGCGGGTTACATCGAGCATTCACCCTATCACGGTGTGAAGATCACGGCCATCGGCACCGAATACGCCCGATTCCTGATCCGGCGTCATCGGATCGTCGCCCTGGTGCTCAGCCGTTACGGCCTTGAGCCCGGCGAAGCCTGCAGGGAGGCGAAGAAGATCGAGCAGTGCGTCTCAAAGGACCTCACCAACAGGATGTGTATGTCGCTCGGGCACCCGATGATGAGCGTCTGCGGGGAGATCGAGCACGATCACTGTTGCTGCTGCCCCTCATGTGATCCCGAGAGGTGACGGCACAACGCTTTATCCCTGCAGGGGAGTAAGTTTAGACTCACACCAAATCAGGATTGAGAAGCATGAGAAGACAGGATAACGGCAATGTCGCTCCCCTCTCGCTTGCTGCAGCCGTATTCGTAGTCCTCCTGCTGGCAGCAGCCACGGCAGGATGCACCGGAACCGAGCGGCAGGATGATGGGAAAGTCGTTGTCGCGGTCACTATACCACCCGAGCAGGAGTTCGTGGAGCGGGTGGGGGGCGATCACGTCCGGGTGATCCTGCTGGTGCCGCCGGGGGCCGACCCGCACACCTATGAACCGCCGCCGGGAGTCCTTGCCGATGTCGCAGAGGCGGATATGTATGCCGTGGTGGGATCGGGTATAGAGTTCGAACTCGCCTGGAAGGAGAAGATCGCCGCCCTGAACCCTGAGATGCGGATCGTCGACTGCTCACGCGGTATCGACCTTATATCGACCGGCGAAGGCGGCCACCCCGGGACCGACCCGCACATCTGGGTCTCTCCCCGGAACGCGAAGGTCATGGTCGAGAACATCCGAGAGGGCCTTGCAGAAGTCGACCCGGCAAACGCCGACGACTACCGCAGGAACGCCGACGCATACCTGAAGGAACTCGATGCCCTGGACGCGGAGATCGCCGGGGCGCTTGCCGCATCGGGGGTAGAGAAGGTTATGGTCTACCACTCGTCGTGGGCCTACCTTGCACGGGACTACGGCTTCACCGAGGTCCCTATCGAGGACGAGGGGAAGGAACCCTCCCCACAGAGGATAGAACACCTCATCGAGCAGGCGAAGGAGGAGCATATCAGGGTGATATTTGCGTCGCCCGAGCACTCGACCCGGAACGCCGAGGTGATCGCGGACGAGATCGACGGCACCGTGGTGCTGGTAAGCCCGCTCGCGAAAGACTACCTGGAGAACATGCGACACGTGGCCTCAGTATTCGCGGGGAGCGGCAGGTCATGAGCGCTCCCGTGATCGATGTCGATGATGTCTGGGTCAGGCTGCGGGGTCAGACCGTGCTCGAGGGCGTGAGCCTCGCCATCTATCCGGACGATTTTTACGCGATCATCGGGCCGAACGGCGGCGGGAAGACGACGCTCCTCCGGGTTATCCTGGGGCTCCTCGCCCCCGCCGCGGGCGAGGTCCGGATCCTCGGCAGCACGGAGGCGGCGATGCGAAAGAATCTCGGCTACGTCCCCCAGTTCCGGACGTTCGACTTCGAGTATCCCATCACCGTGCGGGAGATGGTCCTCTCCGGCCGTCTCGGCCACATCACCCGCCGGCCGCGGCGCTACGATGCCGAAGACTACGCCCGGGCCGAAGAAGCGCTCGAGACGATGCGCATCGCCGATCTCGCCGACCGGCAGATCCGGGACCTCTCGGGTGGGGAGCAGCAGCGGGCGATCATCGCCCGGGCGCTCGTCGGCGACCCGAAGGTGCTCCTCCTCGACGAGCCGACGGTCTACGTGGACGCCCCGACGGAGGCGCAGTTCTACGGGATCCTGGACCGGCTCCGCGACCGTATGGCGATCGTCCTCGTGACCCACGATATCGGGGTGCTCCCGGATCATGTGACCCGGGTCGCCTGCTTAAACAGGCATCTCTATACGCACGACACGAACGAGATCACGCCGGATATGCTCGAGGCCGTATACCACTGCCCGGTGGATCTCATCGCCCACGGCGTTCCGCACCGGGTCTTCCCGGAGCATTCCCGGGATGATGACGATGTTTGAGGTGCTCGGGTTTGAGTTCTTCAGGAACGCGCTCGTCGCCGGGGCGCTCGCGAGCGTTGCCTGCGGTATCATCGGCACCTACGTCGTGGTGCGGCGAATGGTCTCGGTCAGCGGCGGCATCTCCCACGCGGCCTTCGGCGGGATCGGGCTCGGCTACTTTCTCGGGATAGACCCGCTCCTCGGCGCCGCCGGGTTCACCGTGGCGACGGCGCTCGGGATGGGCGCGCTCGAGATCCGCGCCAGGCAGCAGATGGATACCCTCATCGGTGCGGTCTGGGCGGCCGGGATGGCCATCGGGATCCTCTTCGTCTACTTAACACCGGGGTTTGCTCCCGATCTCTTCTCCTACCTCTTTGGGAACATCCTCCTCGTGCCGCGGGGGGACATCCTGCTGATGGCCGCCCTCGTGGTCATCATAGTCGCCGTCGTAGCCTATCTCTACCGGGAGCTCCAGGCGGTCACATTCGACCCGGACTACGCGACGGTCATGAACCTGCCTGTCGAGCGGCTTTCCCTCCTCCTTCTCGTGCTGATCGCGCTCACGGTGGTGATGCTGATCCGGGTGGTGGGGATCATCCTGGTGATCGCGCTTCTCACCCTCCCGGCGGCGATCAGCCGCCTCTATACCACCCGGATCTGGAGCATGATGCTCCTCGCCGTCGTCCTCGGCATCGTCTTCACGCTGATGGGGATGTGGCTCTCCTACCTCCTGAACGTCCCGTCGGGGGCGACGATCATCCTGGTGAGCACCTTCGCGTATGCAGGCGCCCTCGGGGTCAAACACCTCCGGCAGAGGGACTAGCGGGACGAACCGGTGCGCTTATGCCGGCGCACGCGAGAGTTAGGTGAGCAATGGATCCGATCATCGAAGAGGGATATGCCCGGCTCCTCGAGACCCTCGGGGACCTGCAGGCGAAGAAGGAAACTTCGGCATCCGAACTCCGGGGTAGCGCAGGAGCACTCCTTGCGAAGATGGCCGCCGATACGGCGCCGGTCGTCGGCGAGATCGGCCTAGAGATGCTCCGGCGCGCAAAGAGGGAGGCGTCCGGAGAACTCTACGACCAGGGGTTCTACGAGACGAAGATGCTCGTTCTCGGGAAGACCGACCCGCTTCCGTACCGTCCCGACGACCCGAACCTGCCTGTCGACACCCAGATATGCGTCCTCGGCGAGGACGGAGCCTTTTATGAGGTGATGTACACCAACACCGAGATCCGGATCGACTCCTATCTTGCCCCGCTCACGCCGGAGGAGGCGTTCGAGGTCTACGGCTACGACCTCGTCTTCATGCTCTACCGGGCGATGTTTGAGTATGCACAGAAAGAAGAGGAACTGACGGCCGCGCTCGCACGAACGATCGAGTATCTCGCCTCATAAGGCCCATCGAGGCGCCGGATGCTGATGGGGCGCCGGACCCCTCCCGAGGGGGCGTTGCGTCCGGGCCTATCAGGAACCACGCAAAAAGAGATCCTGGCGGGAGAAAACTTCGCGCGCCGTCTCCATCTCACCGTTTCCCGAAGATCGGGAACAGCGGTTCGGTGGGGTCGCGCCCGGCCCTGAGCGCCGAGAGCGGGTACGAGCGCGTAAACGCCTGTCCGCCGGGGTTTTCGTAGGTGATAACCGCTTTTGCTTCAGAGACCATAGTGCCTAGAGCGAGCCGGGATTTCTCGTCCGGGTCGAGTGAGGCGATATCGAAATCGATGTTGAGCGGAACGAGGGCAACGTGGATCTTCTGCGCCCTCGTGGTTCCCGTATTGGTGACGATGACCTCCCGGGCATTCTCCGAGAGGTCTGCAGTGACGAGCGGGTAGTCGGTGGTGTCCCCCATGATGTGGAGACTCATCAGGAGGACCAGTACGCAGACCAGCGCGATGAGGGCGAAGAAGGGCTCGATGAAGAAGAGCCCGAGCGTGATGAGAACGCCCACGACCAGGAAAATCCTCTGGTTCTTTTCCATACTAATGAGTTGGTTCGCCGGAAATGATAAGAGTAGGCCTCATGCGGGAGCGGCATGATAGAACCCGCTCATCCTGCCCGGGAGTCCCCGGCACCCCTTATGCAGGGGGGCAACATGAATCATATACCGTCGTCGCGAAAGTATTACAGAGAGGCAGCATGCTTGAGTTGAAGTTCGTTCGTGCACACCCCGAGATCGTCCGGGCAGACCTCACAAAGAGAGGAGACACCGAAAAACTGGCCTGGGTCGACGAGGTGCTGGAGATGGACCGGAGGGTACGGGAACTCACCGTGGCGATCGGGGACCTGCGGAACCGGAGGAACGTCATATCCCGCGAGATCAGCCAGGCGAGGAAGGCCGGGAGAGATATCGCAGACCTCCTCGCCGAGGCGGCGGGGCTTCCCGAACGGGTCAAGGCTGCGGAGACAGAGCGCGATACGCTCAGCGAGGCAGTGAAATACCGCCTGATGCGGCTCCCGAACATCCTCCACGAGAGCGTCCCCATCGGCAAGGACGACACCGAGAACGTCGAGATCAAGCGGTGGGGCGAACCCAAAATCCCGGCGTTCGACCTGAAGAACCACGGCGCGCTCGCTGTCGAGCACGACTGGGCGGACTTCGAACGCGCGGCGAATATCTCCGGCGCCGGGTTCTACTTCCTGAAGGGCAGGCTCGCTCTGCTCGATATGGCGCTCCAGCGGTTTGCAATGGATCTCCTTGTCGAGCGCGGCTACACCCCGATCATCCCTCCCTACATGATGAACCGGGCCGCGTACGAGGGGGTGACCGATCTTGCCGACTTCGAGAACGTCATGTACAAGATCGACGGCGAGGACGAGTACCTGATCGCGACGAGCGAGCACCCGATGGCCGCGATGTACAGCGGCGAGATCTTCGAGGAGAAGGATCTCCCGCTCCGGCTGGCGGGGTTGAGCCCGTGCTTCCGGCGCGAGATCGGGGCGCACGGGCTCGATACGAAAGGGCTCTTCCGCGTCCACCAGTTCCACAAGGTGGAGCAGTTCATCTACTGCACACCTGAACAATCCTGGCCTCTTCACGAGGAGTTGCTTGCGAACGCCGAGGCGGTCTTCCAGAAACTCGGCCTCCCCTACCGGATTGTCCTGATCTGTACGGGGGATATCGGGACCGTCGCCGCGAAGAAGTACGACCTCGAGGTCTGGATGCCGCGCGAGGAGCGTTACCGCGAAGCGGTCTCCTGCTCGAACTGCACAGCCTACCAGGCGGTCAGGCTGAACATCAAGGTGCGCGATCCGACCGAGTTCACCGAGAAGCGCTACGTGCATACTTTGAACAGCACCGCGATCGCGACCTCCCGCGCGATCCGGGCAATCCTGGAGAACTACCAGAACGAGGACGGGTCGGTCACGATCCCGGAGGCCCTCAGGCCGTATCTTTACGGCAGCGAGACGCTGTAGATTGTTCCGGATCTGAGAGACCCGCAATACTTTTTTCGGCGGACACGGGACGCCGGGAAACAATTACTTTCTTCGCAGTCCTGCTATCTCGCTCACCAGCATTCCATACGCCCGGCGCTCCTCGGTGATATCCTCGTAGGTGATGTATTGCGTCCCGTCGGAGAGCTCGACGGGCCGAAAGAGGATTACCTTTTCAGCCCCATCCCGGCACCGGACAGAAAACGTCCGCGGGCGTGCCCGGCCCCGCCCGGCCAGTTCCTGGTCGGTCTTCCAGGCGGCGATCGCCTCCCGCCGGCGCGCGGGATCGGGGAACGCGAGTTGGAACCAGTCCTTTTCCGAGGGGATATCCACGAGCGTATACCCAAAGAGATCAATGAACGCCCGGTTGATGTAGGTGTAGCGGCCATCACTCTCGATGACTGCAGCCGCGACAGGGGAGGAGTCGACGAGATCCTGGAACCGGCGCTCGCTTCGACGGAGCCGCTCCTCGGTCTGCCGCCGGGCGATGGCGATGGAGGCCTGGCGGACGAAGGACTCGATCACCCGTCTATTCTCCAGTTCCCTCTCCAGGGGAAGGTAAATACCGACATTGCCGTAGAGATGCTCCCCCCAGACGAGAAAGAGGATATAGACCTTCCCGAGGTTCAGGGCCCGGAGGATCTCCTCACAGCGCTCTTCCGGGATCTGCCCGAAGCAGATGTCGTAGAGCGGTATTACTGTTTCTCCATTCCGTGACCTGAAAAAACTCTTGAAGAATCCCCCGTGCAGCAGGCCCACGGGGTCCCCTCCAAGGGGATGCGAGGTGATGTAATCAAGTGGGAATACCATGCCGACCGGGTCCCGCTTGAGAACCTGTACCAGTACGTTATGAGCAGCCCGATCGCGAATCGCGCGCATGAAGAACTGTCGACTGCTCTCGTCGTAGGATAGGACGTGGATGAGGGTCCCCGGCACCAGTTCGGAGATGCGATCCGCGACGTACTGGTAGATGTCCGCATCCGCCGGCAGGTCGACGAGTTCCATCGCCGTCCGGGCGAGGAACTCCATATTCCTGACATACCGCTTCCGCTCGGTGATATCCTCGAGGACGAGGGTGCAGCCCTTCTCCCCGTCCTCGAAGGTCGTCGGGATCGCCTGCATCTGGTAGAAGAACTCCCCGTCCTCCCGCACATACCGGATGTCGGCGATCACCTGTTCCCGCTCCAGGCCCTCGATCACCGCGAGCGCCTCCGGGGTGGAGACGACAGGGAGGGCGGCATCGCGGACGGTTCGGCCAAGGAGATCGTCCTTTGACTGCCGGAGGTGCTTCAAGCACTGGTCGTTGACCTGGACGATTCGCTGCTCGTTATCGAGGATCAGGATCAGGTTCTTCGTGAAGCAGAGAAAGGCGGAGATCGGGACGCGCTGGGCGAGGGAGTAGAGTTTCGCGTTGCCGATCTGCCGGACGTCGACTTTGCCGGCGATCTGGAGGATCTCAAGGTGTTTTGAGACCGGGTTCCGGGTGACGCCGAGTCGCTTCGCCACCTCGGTGATGGTCATGCCCTTCGGCCGAAACCGGAGAGCACGAAGGATCCGATTCGGGAGATCGTGCTCCTCCTGCATGGGGACGGAGAAGGTGCACGACATCATATACCTTACCCACGGGCCAGCAGAACACCCGCCGGCCCCGGCACCTCTGATAAGAACAGCCAGGAAGCAAGGCCTCTTCCCCTGATGCACCTCAAAGGTGCCGCCCAGCAGCCCGGGACCGATGCCTGCCGGCAGAGACGCACCATACATCCCGGAGGAAGAAAGAGTTACCATATAACCTGAAAACCGCATAAGAATGTCTATGCCCCTCTTTCTCTATGCAAAGCCGTATATCCTACTTCTCATCGGCATCGCCATAGCCGCGGCCGTCCTCACCTCCGGGTGTATGCAGACGACCGGACCCATGCAGGCAGCAGGTGATACTTACCAAAATCCTCCGCCCCCGGCGATAGCCTCCGACCTTGAGTCGATCGTCTCGGCCGGGGTCCGGAATGCCGGCGTCCCCGGCACCCTGATCGAGATCTCGACACCGGAATGGACCTGGAACTACGCAGCCGGCAACGCCTCGCTCTCCCCCGCGATGCCGGCGACGCCGGAGATGCGGTTCATCATCGCGAGCGTGACAAAGACCTTCACGAGCGTCGCGATTCAGCAGCTCGCCGAGGACGGAAGACTCTCGCTCGACGATCCCGTCGACCGATGGCTCCCGGCGGATGTGGCGGAGGCGATCCCGGAGAGCAACACAATCACTGTCCGCCACCTCCTCGACCACACGAGCGGGATCGCGGACTACGACGAGAACGCGATCGTCCTCGAAGAGTACATGAACCCTGATACCCCGATTCCCTACCAGGAAGGGATGCGGCAGAGCCTTGAGGCCGGCCCCCTCTACCCGCCAGGAACGGGTTACACCTACTCGAACGTGAACTACATCCTTCTCACGCTGATCATCGACGAGGCGGCCGGCGTCCCCTACGAGGACTACGTCACCCGCAACATCCTCGTCCCGGCGGGGATGAACGACACGTTTGTCCACCGGGTCAATCACATCCCCGGGCCGCATATGCGGGCACAGGAGAGCGAAGAAGACGGCACCGTCATGGACTTCAGCGACCTCTACATCCAGTTTGACCGGGGTGCCGGGGATATCGTGAGCACGACGGCCGATCTCAACAGGTTCCACCGTGCACTCCGCTCGGGTGCGCTGATCGGCCCGGCATCGCTTGCGGCGATGGAGAACACCTCCCCGCAGTCTCAGAAGATCGGGATGGTGCCCGGTCTCGGGGAGATGAACGTCGGAGGCGGGTACGGATACTTCATGCAGCAGAACGCATCGGAAGGCCTGACCCTCTACGGCCATACCGGCGGGTACTACGGTTCGTACACGATACTCTACTACTGGGCCGAGAAAGACACCTACATCGCCATGAACAGCAACTCGGCGGCAAAAGCGGGCAGGGTAAATGAGGAGGTCCTCGCCCCGGTCCTCCGGTATCTCAGGGAAGGCCCGGCGGCCGGGCAGTAGGCCGGCCCGTTCCATAGTTTTACGGGATTGTCCTGACGATCCGCTCCTTCGTCACCTTCCCGGCAATGAAGCGGGCGAGGGCGAGGAGCGCGAACCCGGCAGCCGCGAAGACACCCTCCGTCGTCAACGAGAGGCCAGGTACTACCCCCTGGAGCGCGACGATGAGGAAGATGAACCCGAATATGAAGACAAACCCAAGGATCTGGTTCTCCCGCATCCCGAGCGCGAGCTGGACGGCTCCGATGAGCCCGGCCGCGGCGGCGATCCAGACCGGGACGACGACCGCGAGGTGGATGAGGAGCAGGGGTTCAGCGGCGATGGGGATCCCGGTGAGTGTAGAGACCGCGGCGGCGGTCACCGCGGCCGAGACGAGGGTTATCAGGTAGGCCGGGACGGCGACTCCGGCGGCCTTCCCTTCCCAGAGGCGGCGGAGCGAGACCGGGGTGCAGAGAAGCGTCTCGATGCTGCCGTCCCGCTTCTCCCGGAGGAAGGCATCGGCGCAGAAGAGGTAGCCCATGAAGACCCCGACCGGGAGGGTGATCGCCGCGATACCCCCGGCCAGGACCGTGGCGTCGTCTCCTGCACCCGCGGCGATCCCGAGGGCCGACATGACCGGGAACCATATGGCAAAGACGAGCGCCGAGATGAGGATACTCCGGTTCCGGAAGGCGAGCCCCATCTCCCGGCGGGCGATGATGCGAAACGTGCTCATGGGCCGCTCTCCGCTCTGCCGACGTGTTCGAGATAAATCTCCTCAAGCGTCCGGGACGACCGGCGGACCTCCTCGATGCGGAACCCTGCCCCGACGAGTGCCGCGATGAGGTCCGGGGTCGCACCGGGATCGGCAAGGGTGCAGAGGAGGGCGTCACCGTCCACGTCGCACCCGGCGACGAACGGGAGCCTCCCGACGGTCTCGCACGCGCGGGCGCGGTCGCCGGCATCGGCGATGGTGACCGTCACGGCCGGGCGTCCGGAGGCCATGGTGAGGTTCGTCACCGAGTCGAAGGCACGAAGCCTGCCGCCGGCGAGGATCGCGACCGTGGAGCAGATCCGCTGGACTTCATCGAGGTGGTGGGAGTTCAAGAAGACGGTCATCTCCTCCCGGCGGGAGAGTTCGAGGATGAGGTCGCGGACCATCCGCTGCGCGCCGGGGTCGAGGCCGGAGGAGGGTTCGTCGAGGAAGAGGACCTCCGGCCGGTGGAGGATGGCCCGGGCGATCCCGAGCTTCCGCTTCATCCCGGTCGAGAACGTCCCGACCGGGTCGCCCTTTCGATCGGCAAGGTCGACGAGGGCGAGGAGTTCGTCGATCCTCTCCGCGGGATCGTCGACACCGTAGAGACCGGCGTAGTAGGCCAGGTTGTCTGCGGCGCTCATCCGGTCGACGAGGCCGTTGTTCTCGAAAAGCACCCCGACCCGCGCCCGTGCATCGTCGTCGACAGCGAGGTCACGGCCGAGAACCCTGACCTCGCCCGCGCCGGGGGCGAGCAGGCCGAGCAGGATCCGGATTGTCGTGGTCTTCCCGGCGCCGTTCGGGCCGAGGTAGCCGAAGACCTCACCGTGCCCGACAGTGAACGAGACGTCGCGGAGGATCTCGCGGCCATCAAAGGACCGCGAGAGACCGCGGACCTCGACGACGCTCACGCCCGCTGCCTCCTCCAACACCGTGCGGGGCGGGCGCCGGGGGCTCTCCGGATCTCCCGGGCAGCATGACTCGTGGGAAACATAGGGAGAGATCTCCTCACAAAGACATAAAAGGGGTGGATTTATGTGCAGGACGGAATGGCCGTGCCCCGGGCTCAAGGAGAAACGCTATCTCGCTGCAAAGAGATCCTCCATTATCACGCCGTGAGTTCTCCGGAACTCACGGCGACTTTACCAGGAGCCTTTGCAATGGAGTTCACCTGCGGTATCGACGACCGGCCAGAACCGGCATCGCTCCTCATCTTCGGCCTGCAGTGGCTTGCGGTGAGCGTGCCTACCATCCTCATCATCGGCAAGGTGGTGGCCGGCCTCCAGACTGATGGGTCAGCCGTCCCCTACCTCCAGAAACTCTTCCTCCTCATCAGCCTGGTCCTCCTCGCGCAGGTGTATCTCGGCCACAGGCTCCCCCTGGTCCTCGGCCCGGCGACGGTGCTCCTGGTCGGCATCCTGGCGAGCTTTGATCGGGGTTCTGCGGCGATAAACGCATCGCTGCTGCTCGGGGGGCTTCTTCTCGCCGGGCTCGCGGCGACCGGGATCATCGGGCGCCTCAAGAGCCTCTTCACGCCCCGGGTGATCACGGTCGTCCTCATACTCATCGCGTTCACCCTCGCCCCCA